>DATGMP010000100.1:0-46196 GCA_035293565.1 Alphaproteobacteria bacterium
CACTCCCGCTGGCGCTCGGATTGGCGCTTGCGGCGCATATCGTTCCGGCAAACGCCGAAGGCAATCCCGCGATTCCGCGTAACGCGGGCAACCCGCCCGCCCCCGCCTGGGAGAAATACGCAACACCCAAGGCCGACCGAATCGTGGTCTACAAGGCGCTTCGAAAGATGCAGCTGCTGCGCGGCAACGAAGTGCTGCGGACCTACCATGTCGCGCTTGGTCGCAAGCCGTTCGGCCAGAAGATGGAGGCCGGCGACGGCCGTACGCCCGAAGGCCGGTATTTCATCGATCGGCGCAATATGTTCAGCGACTATCATCTGGCGCTGCACATCTCTTATCCGGATAGCAACGATCTCCGCCGCGCCGCCGCCCTCGGCGTTGAGCCGGGCGGCAGCATCATGATCCATGGGCTGCCGGTCTATTTAACCCCTGCCGAACAGCGTCAGCTCAACAAGGACTGGACCGCCGGCTGCATCGCCCTGACCGATCCCGAGATCGATGAGGTCTGGCGCCTCGTCGACGACGGAACCGAAGTCGACATCCTCCCCTAGGACGTCCCGGAGTTTGGGCCTCCTGCGGTCCGCTCTTTAGCGCTGTTTCGTCACCTGGGCGGCCGTGACCGGACCGCCCTGATTGCCCCAGCTCGCCCGCAGATAGTCGCAGAGCGCCGCGATCTGATCGTCGTCGAAGCCGACCTCGTTCTGGAAGCCCGGCATCTTGGGCCATGAGCCCTGCCCCAGGTTCGCCTCGTGGGCGCCATAGAGGATGACGTTGATCAGCGAGGCCGGATCGGGCGCCTGGATGATGGCATTGCCCACTAGCGGCGGCGAAACCTTGGTCGGATCGACATTAGGACCCGGCGCGATGCCGAGCCCGGTCGGCAGATGGCAATCGCCGCAGCGAGTCGTATAGACGATCTCGCCCGCTTTGATTTTGTCATCGGGGATCTTGTCGACCGGGGCCGCCTTGGCCGGCAGGCTCTTCAGATAGACGGCCATCGCGTGCAGGTCGGCATCGGTCAGATATTTGGTGCTGTTGTTGACGACCTCGCTCATCGGGCCGAAAGCGCCGGCATAGTTCGTATGGCCGGTCTTCAGATACTGCACGATCTCGTCGAGAGACCAATTGCCGATGCCGCTCGGCGCCGTCGTCAAGTTGACCGACGACCAGGGGCGGAACATGCCTTCCTGTGGCGTGATCTGCTGATCCTCGACCACATCCCGGATCTCGTCGATATAAGTTCCACCGGTGAACGCCATGCTCATATCCTCGCCGCCCAGCGAGTTACGTGGCGTATGGCAAGTGCCGCAGTGGGCAAGGCCTTGGACTAGATAAGCGCCGCGATTCCATTCGGCCGACTGGGACGGATCGGGCGTGTAGCGTCCTTCGTGGAAATAGAGCTTCTTCCAGCCCAACAGCAGCGCGCGAATGTTGTAGGGAAACTTCATGTCGTTCTTGGGTGGCGTGTAGCTCACCGGCTTCAGCGACTTGAAGTATGCGAAGATGGCGTGGACGTCCTCGTCCGTCACCTTGGTGTAGGCCGTATAGGGAAAAACCGGATAAAGCTGGTCGCCGTCGTCGTCCACGCCCGAATGCATGGCCCGACCGAACTGCTCCTCGGTCCAGTTGCCGATCCCGGTGTCCTTGTCCGGCGTGATGTTGGGGGTATAGAGCGTGCCGAACGGCGTCTTAAGCGCCAGCCCGCCCGAGAAAGGCTCCCCGCCCGGGCGCGTGTGGCAACTGATGCAGTCGCCGGCAGTCGCGAGATAGCGGCCTTTCTCCTCGAGCGTGGGAGGGGCTGCGGGTGTTTCGGGAGCGGGAGCCGAAGCGGCAGGCGGCGGCGATGCCGGCGCAGGGGCAGCGCCCTCCTGCGCAGAGGCGCCGGCACTCCAGGCGAACCAGGCCGCCAAGCCGAGCGCAACCCCCCAGACGGACCGTCCGATGATTCCCTGATGATCATGCATGGAGCGTCGACCTTTTTTCTTGGAATCGTGCGACACGAGCGCGGCAGCCCTCCCGGAGCCGTCATTGCGTAATATTCCGCGGCCGGGCTTCCCGCAAGCGGTCTTGGCGGTCAGAAGCGGAGCCGAGTGATGATGGCGAGGACGATCAATCCGGTTAGGAGAAGCCCACCGATTGCCCTGCCAATGCCGACGAATCGTGGATTTGAGCCCTCTTCGAAAGCCCGCTTGTGGCCGTGGATCATCGCGCCGAGCAAATCGTCGCGCCTGTAGAGCGCGTAAAAGAGGACGGCAGCGATGTGCAGCGTGACCAGCGCGAGCAGCCCGTCGAAAATCAGCCCGTGCCAATGGGCAATTCGCCGACCGGTCTCGAAGCTCATGAGGTCATCCAGCGGCCCGGATTCAATCCCGTCGACATCGGTTGCAAAGAGGCCAAGAACGCATTGAGCAAGGAGCAACGCGAGCAGCGCGAGCACGCTCCACCCGCCCATCGGGTTATGGCCTAGCGTGACGCTGCCGGTGCGGCGAAACAACGAGCGCGCATGAGCCCAGAAAACCCGCGGCCCTTTGACGAATTCCGTGAATCGCGCGGTGGAGCCGCCGGCGAAGCCCCAGTAAATCCGAAACAGCACCAGCCCGAGAATCGTGTAGCCCGACAGCTTGTGCCAAGCCATCTGATCCTCCTCGGCAGCCCACCAGGAAAAGACGAACAGTGCCGCGACGGTCCAATGGACCAGCCGAACCGGGAGGTCCCAGACTCGAACGCGTATGCCCTCGGATTGGAAAGGCGGCCGCCGTGTCCCCTGAGCCGCCGCTTCCCGGCTGCTCATCTTCCGATCACTGGCCTTCCTGCTTCACGCGGAACGGCTTGTGGCAACCCCCGCAAGCCCTTCCCAGCGTCATGAAGGCAGGCCCGACCGCGCTCGGATCGCCGCCCGAGGTTTCGGCCACTTTGGCGAAGTTGTCGGCCGCCGCCTGCGCGTCCTCATAGGCTTTGTGGAACTGATCCGGCTGTTCCCAGATTTCAGACTTGGCCGCGGTCTTGATCCCGGCCTCGGGCCCCGATCCCTTCGGGAACCACGTCGGGAGATCTTTCAAGGTCTTGTCGATCTCGCCGGCATCCGATTGGATCGTGGCCTTGTCGAGCGAACCGGACTTCAACTGATCGGAAATCTCCTTTGCGTCCTTGCCCACGATATCCTTCAACTTGTGCTGCCGAGTCTTGATGATGGCGGCAACGCCCGGATCCTCGGCGGCCGCAAATCCGACCGGAAGCATGAGGGCAGCGCCGAGGAGAGCCAGGCGCGCTGCACGAAATCCAACCCGCATCATTATTCCTTTCGATATCGTTCTCCGAACACTTGACGCACGGACGATATGGCGTGATCCCTTCGCGTCCGCCCAACCGGCCCCGCGAGTCCGGGCGCACACTCGCCGAAGGACGCGCGCATAACAAGCGAAATCCCGATGAATATGCCGTCGTCCATCTGTGTGTATTGCGGCTCCGCGGCCAATGTAGCGGCGCGATACCGTCACGCGGCCAGCGAGCTTGGGCGGCTTCTTGGCGATCGTAAAATCAGGGTCGTCTATGGCGGCGGTCGAGTCGGCCTGATGGGACTGGTCGCCGACGCGGCGCTTGCGGCCGGCGGCGACGTGGTCGGCATCATTCCGCGACATATCGAGGAGATGGAGGTCGCGCATCAGAAGCTCACGGAACTCATCGTCGTGGAGACGATGCACGAGCGCAAACGGATGATGGTCGACCGTGCTCAAGGCTTCGTGGCGCTTCCCGGCGGCCTGGGTACCCTAGACGAAACATTCGAGATCTTGACCTGGAAGCAACTCTCGCTGCATCACCATCCGGTCGTCATATTGAACATCGACGGCTATTGGGATCCGTTGCTGCAGTTGATCCGTCACGCCGCCGCCGAAGGCTTCGTCCGCCCGGAGCATGCTCACCTCTTTCGCGCTGTCGCGAAGGTCGAGGAGGTGCTTCCTGCGCTCATGGCGGAGCCAGGCGGAGGCGAAAGCGCCTCGGAACTCACTTAACGAATGGGGCCCTCGCCGAAGGCTTCCGTCGCCGCTATGGTGCGGCAAACAATTGCGGGCGAACGGCTTTCGGCCGTCACTATCTGGAGAACGAAAGTCAAATGTCGAAGATCAAGGTGCTGAAGCCGGTCGTAGAGCTCGACGGCGATGAGATGACGAGGGTGATCTGGAAGCTGATCAAGGACAAGCTCATCCTGCCCTATCTCGACATCGACCTGCACTATTACGACCTCGGGATCGAAGAGCGCGACCGGACCGACGACAAGGTCACTGTCGATTCAGCGAATGCGATCCTCAAACACGGCGTCGGCGTGAAGTGCGCGACCATCACCCCGGACGAAGCGCGCGTGAAGGAGTTTTCGCTCAAGAAGATGTGGAAGTCGCCCAACGGCACGATCCGCAACATCCTGGGCGGCACGGTCTTTCGCGAGCCGATCATCTGCCGGAACGTACCGCGCTATGTTCCCGGCTGGACCCGCCCGATCGTGATCGGACGACACGCGTTCGGCGACCAGTACCGGGCGACCGATTTCCTGATCCCCGGCAAGGGCAAGCTGATGGTCACGTTCCAGCCGGATGACGGAGGGGCGCCCATCGAGCATGAGGTCTTCCATTTCCAGGGCTCCGGCATCGCCATGGGGATGTACAATGTCGACGAGTCGATCAAGGGCTTCGCCCAGGCCTGCCTCAATTACGGCTTGCAGCGCAAATACCCGGTCTATCTCTCGACCAAGAACACGATCCTCAAAGCCTATGACGGCCGATTCAAGGATATCTTCCAGGATGTATTCGACAAGGAATTCAAAGAGAAATACGCTGCGGCGAACCTGACATATGAGCATCGTCTGATCGACGACATGGTCGCTGCGTCGCTCAAATGGGAAGGCGGATTCCTGTGGGCCTGCAAGAACTATGACGGCGACGTGCAGTCGGACTCCGTGGCGCAGGGCTTCGGCTCGTTGGGGCTGATGACGTCGGTGCTCCTGACGCCGGATGGAAAGACCGTGGAGGCCGAGGCTGCCCACGGCACCGTTACACGCCATTACCGGCTCTGGCAGCAGGGCAAGGACACGTCGACCAACCCGATTGCGTCGATCTTCGCCTGGACTCAGGGCCTTCGCTATCGCGGGCAGTTCGACAACACGCCCGAGGTCGTGCGCTTTTCCGACACGCTGGAGAAAGTCTGCGTCTCGACGGTGGAAGCAGGCTCCATGACCAAGGACCTGTCGATCCTGATCGGCCCGGACCAAGCGTGGCTAACGACCGAGCAATTCCTCGATACCTTGGCCCAGCGGCTCGCGAGCGCGCTCGGCTGACTGCGACGAGCAGCCGGTCCGATCTTTATTGCAGATCGGGACCGGCGCTCCCTCGTCTCAACGCCGCATCGCAAGGCGATGTTGATGCGGATGCGGTTGCTCATCGCGCTCGCCGGTGCGGCGAGCAGGCGGCTGGTACGCCCGCCGGGCGTGCTCAGCGCAATAGGGAAGGCCTTCGGCCGAGACGCGGCCGCAGAAATGGAACTCGGGATCGCGCGGATCGCCGATCGGCCATTTGCAAATGCGATCGGTCAGGGTGAGTATCGTCGCGCCCGGCATGTCTTCGAGCTCGACCGGTGGCGGCGGCGGCTCGATCACTCGGCGGACCGGTGCGGCCGCGGCCCGCGGCACCGCCGGCAGTCTCTCGGTGCGCGGACGCCGAGGCGGACGCGGACGCGCGGGGCCAGCGCCCCGATTCTTGATCGGCGACGGCCTGCCGGTGAGGCCGAGGCGGTGCGCTTTGCCGATGACGGCATTCCGCGTGATGCCACCCAGCACCGTAGCGATCTGACTCGCGCTCAACCCGTCGCGCCACAAACTGCGAAGCTGCTCGATCCGCTCGGTGCTCCAGTCCATGTCGTGCCTCCCTCCGCTTGGCTCTGCCCGTGAACCACCCTCAACATATCGTAAGCCTGCTAGATATAGTAGGCAATAGGAAATGACGATCACGATATTGCGGATTTAGACCGTGCGCAGGGTTAGCGTCGACAGGTCGTTCAACCAGCAGCGACCATGGAAGGGAATGCCGCCCGCAAGCGTATCGAGAGCCGTGACGCGCCGTCTCGGCGCGCGATGATGATCGAACCGCGCTCGGACGAAGCCCTGATGGCTGCGATCGCGGAAGAGGACGATTTTGCCTTTTCCCAGCTGGTCCAGCGTCACCTCGCCCGCACCGTCGGACTGGCTACGCGACTGATGGGCTCGCGGGCGGACGGCGAGGAGATTGCGCAAGAGGCCTTTGCCCGCGTCTGGGCGCACGCGGCGCGATGGCGCCCGATCGGCGGCGGCGGCAATGCGCGGTTTACGACCTGGCTCTACCGGATCGTCGTCAACCTGGCGATCGATCGAAAGCGCCGCCCGGCTTTTGCGCCGATAGAGGATGTGGTTGAGCCAGCTGACGAGGCCGATGACGGGTTCGCGCAGATCCATCATCGCCAGGTAACCGACGCGGTGGCAGCTGCCGTGATGCGGCTGCCGGAGCGTCAGAGGACGGCTTTAACGCTGTGTTTTTTCGAAGGAATGAGCAATATTGAAGCGGGGAAGATCATGACGTTGAGTGTCGGAGCTGTCGAATCGCTTCTGGTGCGCGCGCGCCGGACGCTGAGGGCTGAGCTCGGGGGAACGTATCAGGAATTGTCGGAGGACTGATCGATGAAGTTGCGTCGGTTCGAGGCCATTCTCGACGCGTATGGCGCCGATCCGGGCCGATGGCCCGAGGGCGAGCGCGCGGATGCGCTCGAACTCGCACGCTCCTCGCTTGACGCCGCACGCGCTCTCGCCGAGGCCCGTCGGCTGGATGCCGCGCTCGGCACGTGGAACATCCCGGAGCTGTCCGTCCATTCCGCCCGGCACGCCGCTCTCAGGGCACGCATCGTGGCGGCCGCCGGTCGTCGCCCGAGGAGCTGGCTGTTCGACTGGTTCGGTCTCGATCTTCGGCCCGCGCAGCTATGGCCTTCAGCGGCCGGCCTCGCTCTGATGACGGGACTTGGCTTCGCGGTTGGCTTTAACGGCTTGATGCAGGCCGATGCCAGCCACGATCCGGAAGACTCCACGCTCGTCTCTTCCCTCGAGTTCCCGGTCGACGGATCGAGCCAGTGATCGTGCCGCGTGGCGTCGTTCTTCTCGGCATACTTGCCGTGGTTTCGATCGCGCTCAATTTGTTCTTGGCCGGCGGTTTGCTGGGCAGACAATTCCACAGGCCCTCTCCCGGCCGGGAGTTCGAGACACGGCTAGAGGCCGTGCTGCGCGACGTCCCGGAACCCGACCACAAACTAGCCCAGGACATTCTGCAGGAGAATCACGACGTCTTGCTCGAGAAATGGCACGCCGCGCGCAACGCCGGCCAGCGGGCGGCTCTTTCCATGAGGGCGACCCCGTTCGATGCCAACGAGGCCAAAGCGGACATTGCAAAATGGAACGAGCGCATCATGGATTTCCGGACGACGTTCCAACAAACGATGATGGAGATCGCCGGCAAGATGTCCCCGGAAGGGAGGGCCCGTCTGCGGCTCGGTCCGGGCCAATAGATCCCACACCTGATATTGGAGCTGAGCGCGGGACTTGCTAATAAGGCCGCCCGGCCTGTGGTCACGATTCGAACGGGTCCAGCTCGCAGTCGGCCGGCAGCGGGTCGGCAGGATGCGAAGGAATGGGATTTGCGCGGATGGTTGGGCGATGGGGAGCCCTGTTTGCCGCCATTGTCGCCCCTGTCTCGCTCGCAGCTGATCCCTCGCCACCACTCGAGATTCGGTCCGTCTCCCTTGCCGCAAACCGCGACGTACCCGAGCTCTGCCTCACATTTTCGGAGGCGCTTGGGCATCGCCCCAGCATTCCGCTCCAATCCTACCTCGCCGTCGAGCCGGCTGCCGACATCGTCGCCGCGGCACATGACCAGCGCCTGTGCATCACGGGATTCGCGTTCAGCACGGCCTACACGCTCACGCTGAAAGCCGGACTGCCAGGCACGGTTCATATACTTCCCGCAGATTGGCGGACGCAGTTCTCCGTGCCCGGCCGTCCGCCTGAGCTCGATTTCACGCCGCCGGGCCGGATCGTCCCTCGCCTCGGCCCGCAATCGATCGAACTGCGCTCGGTCAACATCTCACGGCTTCGCGTCGAGCTCTTCCATATTGCCGACCGTGATCTCGTCCCGCTGCTCGACCCATCGCGGCCGGACGGCCTGCATGAACCCGAACGCCGAGATCCCGTATGGAAGGGCACGATCGAGGTCAAATCGCAGCCCAACCGTGAGGCCGCCACAAAGCTTCCGATTGAAAAGACGATCGGCGCGTTGCAGCCCGGCGTTTATGAAGCGGTGGCGGCGCCGAGCATATCGGCGACCGACAATACGGTCCAAGGAGTGGCGAGCGGATACTTCGTCGTCTCCGATCTGGGGCTGGTCGCCTACCGAGCGACAGATGGCATGACGGTAGCCGTCCGCTCGCTCGCGTCTGCCGCCGGCGCTGCCGGCGTCGACGTTGCGCTGATCGGCGAAAACAATCGCGAGCTGGCGCGCGTCCGCACAGACGGTAGCGGCTATGCGCGATTCGATCCGACGGCACTCAAAGGCACGGGCGGCGATCGTCCCCGCGCGATATTCGCCTATGGTGCGGCGGGCGAGTTCAGTTGGCTGGACCTGGACGCGAAAGAGTCCCAAACGAGCGCCCTCGAGGCAATCGTCATTCCTCAGCGCTTGGACTATCGGCCGGGCGAGAAGGTTTCACTGACGATCCTGCTCCGAGATGCGCAAGGGCGCGCGCCCGCGAATCTGCCGGCGACAGTTGAGCTATTTCGTCCCAACGGCGCGCTTTATGACGTGAAGACGAGCGACGGCGGAAATGCCGGCGGCTACACCGCAACCTTCCAGCTGCCGACAGGCGGAAACGAAGGGACCTGGCCGATCCGCGTTTATGCCGGCGCAGGGACAACGCCGGTCGGTGAGGCTCATATCGATGTTCATCACGTGCAACCCGCCCGTTTAACCGCGAGTGCTTCGATCGAATCGGCATTGATGGATCCAAGCCAGGCGAACACGGTCGATGTTCGCGGCCAATATTCCTTCGGCACGCCCGCCAGCTTCGCGCCGGGAGAGGTCGATGTCGGTATCGGTCCGGCGGAAAATCCGTTTCCCGCCTTCGCCGATTTCGCATTCGGGCTGGCGGACGAAGAAGCTGCTGCGGTCAATATCGACCCCGTACGCTTTACGACCGACGCGGCCGGAAGGGCGAGCGAGACTGTACATATCCCTGCTCAGCCGTTTCTGACGCGGCCGACCGAAGCCAAGATCGACGGCAAGATTCTCGACGTGAACGGCCGCGATGCCGCCAGCGTCGCCGAAGCGCTGATCGCAAACCAGCCGATCTATTTCGGCTTGAAGCCGCGCGGCGAACCCGATTTCACCGAAGGACAGCCTGTCCATTTCGATGCAATCGCCGTCGGCCCCGACGGAGCACGCATGGAAAAAGCGGATGCCGGATGGGAGATTCGCCGACTGGAGCGCATCCCCGATTGGGTCTGGTCGGGTGATCGTTGGCACGATCGCGAAGTGGAACACGCTAGTCGCGTCGCCGGCGGCGTCACTTCGATCTCGACCACCTCGCCGGCATCCATCGAATCGGCGTTGCCGGCCGGCAGCTACGAATTGGAAATATTCGACCCAAAGAGTGAGGCCGCGACCAGCATTCGCTTCCATGTCGGCCGTCCAAACGGCAGCGTCGAGCTGATGGCTCCAAAACCGAGCTTTGCGCCCGGTGAAGGCGTCGACGTTCAGATCAAGCCTCCGTTCGAGTCGGATGTGCTGCTGGCAACCGCGGACCGGACACTCAGAAGCACCGCGGTTCAGCACATCCCGGCAGCCGGCGCGACGATGCATGTCGATATCCCGCGCGATGCGGACGCAACATTGGGGCTGGCCGCTACGGCGATAGCGCCGGGCTCTGCCTCGGCTTCGGGCCTCCCCCGCATCGCGAACGGGCTGGCCCGGATCAAAATCGAACCGGCTGGGCAGCAGCTCGGTGTGAAGCTCGACGTCCCCGAAAAGGCGGAACCCGAGCAACCGCTGCTGGTGAGCGTGGCCGTTAGCGGAGCAGGCGATGAGCCGAGCTACGTTGCGGTCTCGGCGGTCGACGCCAACGCATCGTTGCCGCCTCAATCGGGAAAGCTGAATGACTTCCTATTCGCGAAACAAACACGCCAGGCCGCCCTCCTTGAGGCACTCGGCGGGGGCGCAAGCCAGGCCTTGCCGATCGATGCAACACCGCAATCCGAAATGATCGTTGCGCCAAAATCGGACGGTGCTCCGCCCAGCGGACCGTTCGCGCTCTATTCCGGTGTCGTCGCGCTCGACAAGGCAGGCAAGGCAGTCGTACCGCTCGCGGCTCCTAGCTTCACCGGCAAGCTGCGCATCAGCGCCACCGCCTGGTCGAACAATCGTCTGGGCGAGGCGAGCGCAGTATCGACCGTTCAAAGACCGCTCGCCGTGACGCTCGAACTACCGTCCTTTCTCGCACCTGACGATCGTCTCGACCTCGACCTTCTGCTCGACAATGTCGATGGGCCGCGGGGCGAATACCGCGTCAACGTGACGACCGAGGGGCAGGTCGCGCTCATCGCCGGGGGCGAGATCGTCGCCAATCTCGCAGAGCACGAGCAGCGCAACCAGAGCATCTCCCTCCAGGCACACGCTCCCGGCGCAGGCGCGATATTGGTCGCGGTTCAAGGCCCCGGGGGAATCAAATTCCAACGGCGCTTCGAATTGCCGGTTCGAAGGGATTCCCCAGAGGTGACGCGGCGAGCGGCGATCACCATCAAACCCGAGGGGCAGCTTACAATCGATCCGTCCCTTTTGGAGGGACTACGGCCAGACGGGACATTACTGTCGATCACGATCGACAGCGCGACGCCGACCGACCCGGCGGCGATCGCGCGTAATCTTGCGGCGAGCGACTTCGGTCCGACGGAGCAGCGCGTAAGCGCAGCCACGCGCCTATTGACGTCGAGTGGAGCGATCTCGGTCGATGCCATCCTCGCGGGGCAGCATGCCGACGGCGGTTTCGGCCAGTGGTCCGAAGGGCAAAGCAGCCTTTGGCTTTCGGCCTATGTGATGGACTTTCTCGGCCGTGCAAAAGCAGCGGGCGCGGTCGTTCCCGAAGGCGCTTATCGTCTCGGTCTCGATTATTTGTCTGCAAGGGCCGATCCGGTCCCGGGCCGTGACGATGCGATCGACGGTCCGAGTCAACCCGTGCTCGAAGCATCCGCCTATGCGAATGCGGTGCTTGCTCGGGCCGGACGAATCGATCTTGCCGCCCTTCGCTATTTCGCCGACCGCTTTCTACCGCAGCTCCGCTCCCCGCTCGCCATGGCATGGATTGCATCCGGGTTCGCGGCGCTGGACGACAAGTCAACGGCGGCCATGATCGTCGCGCGGGCTCTTGCCGTGAACGATCCGCCGGTGGCCGGCGACGAGTTCGCCTCCGAGCTGCGCGATCAGGCGGCGCTCGCCGCGACGATAGCCGAAGGTGGCGGCGATCAATCGGCCGCTCTCGCCAAGGCTGCCCAGAAGATCGGTGACCTCCTCGCCGCCCGGCGTCAGCTGACACCGCAGGAACAGGCGTGGCTACTGAGGGCGGCGCGGGCCGTCAGCACGCCGGAAAATTTGGTCAAGCTCAACGTCGACGGCCAATCGGTGCAGCATCGCGGCCCCTACACCTGGTCGTCGCCCGCGGGATCGGCGCCGCATGCGCCAGTAATCAAGAACATCACCGGCAAGCCGCTGCGGGCGACGATCGTGGTGAGCGGCGAGCCCGCCCCGGACCAGCATGAAGGTGCCGGATATGAGATGCAGCGCTCGTTCTTCGACCTTCAGGGCAAGCCCACCGATCCCGCCGCGCTGAAGCAGAACGACCTCGCTATCGTCGTGCTGACGGGCCGCTTCACGGCACAGGGCGATCCGCGCCCGATCGTGGTCGCACCGCTCCCTGCGGGCTGGAGGTTGGAAGCGACGGAGATTGTCGATCCGGCGGCGCGATATCCTTGGCTCAAGGACCTCACCGGAGCGAGCCACGTAAGCGCCGATGCCCACCAACTTGTCGCAGTGCCCGAGATCGCCGGCGACCGCCACGAATTCAAATTCGCCTTCGTCGTACGGGCGGCTTCGCGCGGTCAGTTCGCCCTGCCTCCAGCTTTGATAGAGGATCTGTCCAGGCCGACCCTGTCCGCGCATTCGACCGGCGGCAAGACCAAGATCGATCCGCCCTCATGAAATTCTCAGCCCGAGGCTGAGACGGCCTTGGCGAATTTGAGGGCCTGCATCGTTTCGGGGACGTCATGAACGCGAAGGATGCGAACGCCCTGGCCCAGCGCCATCACGGCACCAGCAAGAGATCCCGGTAGCCGACGTTCCGGCGGCTCTCCCGTCGATAAGCGGCCGATGAACGATTTGCGTGAGAGCCCGACCATGAGATTGACGCCGAGGCCATGGAACAGGCTCAGCTGGCCGAGGAGTTGCAGATTGTGATTTCCGGTCTTGCCGAAGCCGATGCCGGGATCGGCGATCAACCTCTGCCGGCCTATGCCCGCCCCTTCGCAAGCCGCGACCCTCGCTTCGAGATAGTCGAAGACGTCGAGGGCGGCGTCCTCATAGTGAGCGCGGCTCTGCATCGTCTCGGGATCTCCCGGCGCATGCATGAGCACGGTCGGCGCTTCGATTTTTGCCAGTAGCGACAACGCTGCCGAATCATGTGTGAGCGCGCTTACATCGTTGATCATTTTTGCACCGGCATCGAGCGCCGCGCGCATCGTCTCGGCGTTCCGCGTGTCGACCGAAATCAACGCGCCAACGGCGTCCGCCGACGCACGCAACCCCGCGATGACGGGTCGGATGCGGGCGATCTCTTCGGCTGGCGAAACCGCATGCGCGCCGGGCCTGGTCGATTCGCCGCCGATATCGATGATGCCGGCGCCCGCTTCGAGCATCGCCCTGCCATGCGCGATCGCCTTGTCGGCATCGAGGAAAATTCCGCCGTCCGAGAAGCTGTCGGGAGTCGCGTTGATGATTCCCATGACGATCGGCTGCTCAGCCGACAGCGGACCGATCGCCGGGCGAGCCTCGATGTGATGGGCGAGGGCATCTCGCATGCTCGGGGCAGCAGCAATGTGCCGACGGGTCCCGGACCTGCGACGTTCGATGATTTCGACGAGAGAGAACGCCAGCGGTCCGCCGGCGAGCGGCAAAGCCGCACCTTGCTCCACCGCCGCGCGGGCCGCGGACCCGGCAAGAATACCAATGGGACGTAAATAGCGCTTCATGGCTCGATCGGCCAGGCTGCCGCCGGTTCGTTCAGACCGGCGATAAGATCGCCGATCGTCCGCCCTGTCGCCGGATGTCGCCAATTCAGCGCAAGCTCCGCCAGGGGCAGCAGGACGAAGGCGCGGTCCGCCATTCGAGGATGCGGCAGCACCGGATTTTCGTCGTCGCGTGAAATGCGCCCGTCATAGTCGATCACATCGAGATCCAAAGTTCGAGGCGCATTCGCAACGCGCCTTTCCCGGCCGAATCGAGCCTCGACCTCATGAAGTCGCGCGAGCAACGCCTGGGGGTTGAGGTCGGTCTCGATGCGCGCCACCGCATTGACGAAATCCGGGTCGCGGGGATCGGGCCAGGCTTTGCTGGCGTAGAGCCGCGACCGCGCGACCAGTCGCAGATCGGGGCCTTCGATCGCGCGCAAGCCTAGGGAAACCGCCATTTCTGGCGGTCCGTGCGGACCCGGCATATTCGCGCCGGCTGCGACAAAAGCGATCACCATCCGTCGCGGACTTGATTTTATTTCACGAAATGAATATTTCACTTATAGAACGATCTGACATTGTGTCGGATCGTCGACGCGAGAGGAAAGAGCGATGTTCAAACAGCATGGGCTCCCGGCCGGTCTAGAGGCCGCCCTGTTTACGGTTCTGTATTTTGCGTGCACCGTCTGGGCCTACAGTTTGCTGGGTCACTGAAAATGGCGATGGCCGAGACCGCCGGCGGGCGCGGGCCGAAGATCGAGATTTAGCCCCGCTCGCGGCGGGCCAGAAAGGCCAGCCTTTCGAGCAGATGGACATCCTGCTCGTTCTTGACCAGCGCCCCGTAGAGCGGCGGCACCAAATTCTTGGCGTCCTTGGCTCGGAGCGCCTCGGGAGGAATATCCTCCACCACCAATAGCTTGATCCAGTCGAGCAATTCAGAGGTCGAGGGCCGTTTGGTCAGCCCCGGTACCTCGCGCACGTCGTAAAAGAGCGTCAACGCCTCGCGCAACAACTCGCGCTTCAGCCCCGGAAAATGCACGTCCACGATCGCCTGCATCGTCTCGCGGTCGGGAAAGCGGATGTAATGGAAGAAGCAGCGGCGCAGGAACGCGTCCGGCAGCTCCTTCTCGTTGTTCGAGGTGATGATGACAACGGGGCGGTACTTCGCCTGCACCGTCTCGCGAGTCTCGTAGACGAAGAATTCCATCCGATCGAGCTCGAGCAGCAGGTCGTTTGGAAACTCGATATCGGCCTTGTCGATCTCGTCGATCAGCAATACCGGCCGTATATCGGAGGTGAAGGCCTCCCAGACCTTGCCGCGCACGATGTAGTTGGCGATGTCCTGGACTCGTGGATCGCCGAGCTGGCCGTCGCGCAACCGCTTGACGGCATCATATTCGTAAAGGCCGTGCTGCGCTTTGGTGGTCGATTTGACGTGCCATTCGATAAGGGGGGCGCCCAAGGAAGCAGCGATTTCCCGTGCCAGGATGGTCTTGCCGGTGCCCGGCTCGCCCTTGACCAGAAGCGGCCGCTCGAGCGCGATCGCGGCATTGACGGCGACGTTCAGATCGGGCGTCGCGACATAGGTCGCGGTGCCCGAGAAGCGGGGCGTCTGGTCAGGCACGTTCTTCAATCTTCCTTCTGATTGCGGCTAGCGCGTCTTTCGCCTTGCTGCCGTCGGGACCGCCGGCCTGAGCTAGATCCGGCCGCCCTCCTCCGCCCTTCCCGCCTGCCGCCTCTGCGCCGGCGCGAACGAGATCAACGGCGCTGTTTGCGCCGGCGAGATCGGGCGTGACGCCGACCACGATCGCGAGCTTGCCGTCAGGCGAGTTGTTGCCGATGGCGACAATCCCCGAACCGAGTCTCTTCTTGTGCTCATCCGCCAGCGATTTGAGATCATTCGGCGCCATGCCTTCGGTCTCGATTGGAAGGAAGGCGAAGCCGTTGATCTTGACCGGCTCCGGACCCGTGCCGGCGCCGCCGCCGGACGCCAGCTTGCGACGGAGCTCGGCAACCTCGCGCTCGAGGCGTTTGCGCTCCTCGATTAGCGCATGAACCCGCTGCGGTACGTCGGCGGCGCCCGTCCGAAGCTCCGCCGCAGCCGCCTCCAGCAGCTTCTCTCGCCCTTCGAGATAGTCGATCGCAGCCTGTCCGGTCAGCGCCTCGATCCGGCGCACGCCCGCCGACACGGCGCTTTCGCCGACGATCTTGAACAATCCAATGTCGCCCGTCCGCGCCACGTGGGTGCCGCCGCAGAGCTCGACCGAATAATCCTTGTTGGCGCCAGGATCGCGGCCGCCCATCGAAACGACCCGCACCTCGTCGCCATATTTCTCGCCAAACATTGCCATCGCGCTTTCCGCGATCGCGTCGTCGACGGCCATCAAGCGCGTTGTCACCGGCGCATTCGCGCGAATACGGTCATTCACAGCGGCCTCGACAGTGGCGACATCCTCGTCCTTCAGCGGCGTAGGCTGGCTGATGTCGAAGCGCATCCGTTCCGCCGTGACGAGCGAACCCTTCTGGGCAACGTGATCGCCCAACCGGCGGCGAAGCGCCTCATGGAGCAGATGCGTCACGGAATGGTTGGCGCGGATCGCGGAGCGCCGCGCATGGTCGACTTCGAGCCTGACGCCCTCGCCGAGCACGATTTCGCCCTGCTCGACCTTGCCAATATGGACGAAGAGCGTGCCGAGCTTTTTCTGAGTATCGGATACGGTCACCCGGCCCCTCGGCGAAACGATGCTGCCGGTATCGCCAACCTGACCACCCGATTCACCGTAGAAAGGAGTCTGGTTTACGAGAACCTGAACGTCCTGACCGGCGGTTGCTTTATTCACCTCCCGGCCATTCACCAGGATGGCGACAATCTCGGCTTCCGCCGTCTCGGTTTCGTATCCCAGGAACTCGGTGGCGCCGAGCCGATCCTTGAGCTCGAACCACAGCTGCTCGGTCGCGGCCTCGCCCGAGCCGGCCCAAGCGCGCCGTGCCTCCGCCCGTTGCCGGGCCATTGATGCTTCGAAGCCAGCATAGTCGACCTGTTTGCCCTGTCCGCGCAGCACATCGGCCGTCAGGTCGAGTGGGAAGCCGTAGGTGTCGTAGAGCTTGAATGCGATCTCGCCGGCCAGCGTGCCACTCTCGCCGAGCTTGTCGCTTTCTTCCTCCAAGAGCCGCAGCCCGCGTTCGAGCGTGGTCTGAAAACGAGTCTCCTCGAGCCGCAAAGTCTCGCGGATGAGCGGCTCGGCACGGGCGAGCTCGGGATAGGCCTGCCCCATTTCGCGCACCAATGTCGGCACGAGCTCTGAGAGCAGCGGCTTGCGGCTGCCGGCCAGATGCGCGTGGCGCATCGCGCGACGCATGATTCGACGAAGCACATATCCCCGCCCCTCGTTGGAAGGCAGGACGCCGTCCGCGATGAGGAATGACGAGGCGCGCAGATGGTCGGAGATGACCCGGTGCGAGACCTTGTGCGGACCGTCCGGATCGGTGCCGGTCGCGGTCGCCGACGCCTCGATCAGCGCGCGCATCAGATCGATGTCGTAATTGTCGTGCTTGCCCTGCAGCACGGCCGCCAGACGCTCGAGCCCCATGCCGGTGTCGATCGATGGTCGCGGCAGGTCGATCCGATGCTCGGAATCGACCTGTTCGTATTGCATGAAAACCAGATTCCAGATCTCGACGAACCGGTCTCCGTCGGCCTCCGGCGAACCCGGCGGACCGCCGGGGATGCCGGACCCGTGGTCGTAGAAAATTTCGGTGCAGGGACCGCAGGGACCGGTGTCGCCCATGCGCCAGAAATTGTCGGAGGTCGGGATTCGGATGATCTTCTCTTCCGGCAGCCCCGAAACCTTGCGCCAGATCTTGAACGCGTCGTCATCTTCCGCAAAGACCGTAACGAGGAGACGCTTGGGATCGAGCGCGAAATCGCCGGTTACCAGCTTCCAGGCAAAGTCGATCGCATCGGCTTTGAAATAGTCGCCGAAGGAGAAGTTGCCGAGCATCTCGAAGAAGGTGTGATGCCGGGCGGTATAGCCGACGTTCTCGAGGTCGTTGTGCTTGCCGCCGGCGCGGACGCATTTCTGAGCCGTTGTCGCGCGCTTATAAGGGCGCGTCTCCGCCCCGGTGAAGACGTTCTTGAACTGCACCATGCCCGAATTGGCGAACATGAGGGTCGGATCGTTTCGCGGCACGAGGGGACTCGACGGCACGATCGCGTGACCCTGCCGGGCGAAGAAATCGAGAAAGGTGCGGCGAATGTCGCTGGCGGTAATCATGGGAATAGAGGTGTACCCGCGCCCGGTCCTGAGCAAGGGTCCGGTTCTAGCCGCTGGCCCGGCTTCCTGTCCATGGCAGCAGCTTCAATCGGGTCAATCCGGCGCAAACCAGCGTTTCGCCCTCCCGGACCGAAAGGGCCGGGAGGGCGAGCGCTGACGCGCGGCACCGCGTCGCGAAGGTCGACTGCGGAGCTTTATTCCGGTGAAGCGGCGTCTGCGTCGCTTTCGGGGGCGCCCATCATGGCAGTGGCCACCAGACCGGCATTGGCGCGGATCTTGGCTTCGATGGCACCGGAAATTTCGGGATTCTCCCGCAGAAACTGCTTGGCGTTCTCCCGTCCCTGCCCAATGCGCTGGCTGTCATAGGAGAACCAGGCGCCCGATTTCTCGACCACACCGGCCTGCACGCCCAAATCGATGAGCTCGCCGGTCTTCGAGACGCCTTCGCCATACATGATGTCGAATTCGACGACCCGGAACGGGGCCGCCATCTTGTTCTTTACGACCTTGACCCGGGTCTGGTTGCCGACCACCTGGTCGCGATCCTTGATCGCGCCGATCCGGCGAATATCCAGCCGAATCGAAGCATAGAATTTCAGCGCGTTGCCGCCGGTCGTCGTCTCCGGATTGCCGAACATCACGCCGATCTTCAACCGGATTTGGTTTATGAAGATGACGATGCAGTTCGATCGCGCGATCGATGAGGTGAGCTTGCGGAGCGCCTGGCTCATCAGCCGCGCTTGCAGACCCACATGGCTGTCGCCCATTTCGCCTTCGAGCTCCGCCCGCGGCACCAGCGCCGCCACGCTGTCCACGACCAGCACGTCGATCGCGCCCGAACGCACCAGCGTATCGGCAATCTCCAGCGCCTGCTCTCCGGCGTCCGGCTGCGAGATCAGAAGCTCGTCGATATCGACGCCCAGCTTACGGGCATAGCCGGGATCCAGCGCATGCTCGGCATCGACGAAGGCGCAGGTGCCGCCAGCCTTCTGGGCCTCGGCGACGACATGCAGCGCAAGCGTCGTCTTGCCCGAGCTCTCAGGTCCATAAATCTCGATGATCCTGCCCTTGGGCAGGCCACCGATCCCCAGCGCGATATCGAGCCCGAGCGAGCCGGTGGAGATGACCTCTGTATCCACCACGCCCGGCCGCGCGCCGAGCTTCATGATCGAGCCCTTGCCGAAGGCCCGTTCGATCTGAAGAACGGCCGAATCGATCGCTTTCTGCTTATCCATGGGATCCTTGTCGACCACTCGCAACGCCGGCGTCGTCATTGATTTCTCCACCTTCTCCCACAGGGCCCCATGGCCTGTCCAGGAGCGCAATGTACAGGTTTCGTTCTCAATTGCAAGGAAAAAGAACACCGCTAGAACTCTTCAGGAATCAACGACATGGCGGACTCTGCCCAAGAGCTCGCGAAGGAAATCGTCCGGCCGGTTAATCACCAGAAAGTGGTGGCAATCCTCGAATCGGACCAGCTCCTTGTGCGGCGATTCGATCGCTGAAAAATAGGCCTCGACCAGCGCGATCGGCGCCAGCAGGTCCTCAGTGCCCTGGAAGAAGAATATCGGAAGATCGAACTCGGTCCCGAGCGTCGTCAGGTCGATCGCGGCGATCTCCCGGAACAGCTCGCCGCCGGAAAAGCCGATGCCGCGCATCAGCCATTCCCCGTCCTCCGCGGTGAAATCGGGGGAGCGAGGATTGGGACGCGGCTTGACCGGATCACCCTCGCCCCGCGCCAGCGCGTCCGCCCACCGCACCAGGATTTTCATGGCGTCGAGCCCGGCATGGGGCGGCGGCCCGATCTTGGTCAGCTCTTCCAGCGCTTCGCGGTTTCCGTCCGATTCGGCCCGTTCCAGCAGCGTGCGATATTTGATGTCCTCGTTACGCCGCATATCGACGACCTGCCCCGTCCCGACATAGGCCGAGAACAGATCCGGGCGCCGTTTCGCCATATGGATTCCGAGGATCGATCCCCAGGAATGGGCGACCAACAGGATCTTATCCTTGTGGAGCTCGCGTTTCAGAAATTCGACGACTTTCAGTCCGTCCTCGATCATTCGATCGAGAGAGAGCCTGCCGCATCCGGCCTCGCCGTTCCGAGCCAGCGTCCGTCCGGTGCCGCGCTGATCCCAATGAACCAGGGTGAAATGCCGCTGCCAGGGCCGCCAGGCCGCGGCCGCAGGCCGGGAAGAGGCGCCCGGCCCGCCATGCAGAAAGAGCAAGACGGGATTGGTCGGATCGTCCCCCTCGATCTCGATCCACTGCTCGACGCCACCAATCGGCACGTACATCGACATTGCTCCCGGTCCGATTGGGCCAAGCCCTAGGCGGCGTTCTTATCGTCCTCCTGCATGACTTCCTTAACCTTGCTTGCGAGCTGCTTCAGGGAGAAAGGCTTGGGCAGGAAGTGGATACCGGCTCCGAGATCGAGATGCCGGCTGAACCGGTCTTCGGTATAGCCGGAGATGAAGATCACCTTCAGATTCGGCCGCGCCTCGCGCAGCTTGCGGGCAAGACTCGGCCCGTCCATGGAAGGCATGATGACGTCCGTGACCATGAGGTCGACCCCGGCGGCCTCGTTTTGGAACAGCGCCAGCGCCGCCTCCCCGCTATTCGCCTCCCAGACGACATAGCCCTTGTTGCGAAGGGCGCGAGCGCTGAAGCTCCGAACCGCGTCTTCGTCCTCGACCAGCAGCACCCCGCCTACCCCGGTCAGATCCGCAACGGTGCGCTCCGAGACGGCCTCGCTTTCCGCCGTCGTTACCGTACCCTCGTGGCGCGGCAGATAGATCGTAAAGGTGGCGCCCTGCCCCGGCGCACTGTCGACAAACACGAAACCGCCCGTCTGGCGCACGATGCCGTAGACGGTCGACAAGCCCAGCCCGGTGCCCGATCCAATCTCCTTGGTCGAAAAAAAAGGCTCGAAGATGCGGGCGAGATTTTCTTTGGGAATCCCGATCCCGGTGTCCTTCACGCTGATGGAGACCCAACGTCCGGGCGGCATTTCGTCGAGGCCCTGCCGGATCGGCTCCTCGGTATCGCGGGCAGCCGTCGAGATCGTAAGCTTGCCTCCGTCGGGCATGGCATCGCGGGCATTGACGGCGAGGTTGATCAGCACCTGCTCGAGCTGCCCCTGATCGACCTTGATCAGCCCCATGTCGCGCCCATGCACCAAGTCGAGCTCGATATTCTCGCCGATAAGCCGCCTCAGCAGATGGGTGAGCTCGGCCAGAACATCGGTGATGTCGAGAAAGCGCGGCTGCAGCGTCTGCTGGCGGCTGAAAGCCAGAAGCTGGCGCACCAGATTGGCGGCGCGATTGGCGTTCTGCTTGATCTGCATGATATCTCCGAAGGACGGATCCCCCGGCTTGTGCCTGAGCAGGAGAAGGTCGCAGAAGCCGATCATCGCCGTCAGCAGGTTATTGAAATCATGCGCGATGCCGCCGGCGAGCTGGCCCACGGCCTGCATTTTCTGCGATTGAGCGAATTGGGCTTCCAGATTCTTCTGATCGGTCAGGTCGACGAAATAGAGAGCCAGCGCTCCGGGCTCGTTTTCGGCCGGCGGCGGCACCGGCCGGCAATGGAGCAGCACGACGCGTTCGCGCCCGTCGGCTGCCAGCCTCGCCTCGATCGAGGCGGGCATGTCGGCTCCTCGGCCAGATGCGCGCATCTGCTGCACCGCGCCGCGCGAAGCGGCTGCGAAGAGCGCGTCGACCTGCCGCCCGGCCATGGTCTCCACGGCGACCCCGAGCAAGGCCGCGAGCGTGCGGTTCGATTGGAGGATCTTGCCGTCGAGACTGGTGATCGCGATCCCGACCGGCGCATCGTCGAGCACGCCATCGGGCCAGTTTCGCTTCCGCAATGGTGGCTCGGGCGCAAGCCCGATCATCCGCGCCAAGCCGAGCTTCCAGCCAGACACGGCGACCTCACGACCGGGCTTTCCGCGCGATGAACCGTCCATTCGACCCCGCTGTCTCCCTCTGCGCCGAGCGATTCCGCTCCGGAACGTCTATCATTCGCGACGTTAATTCCGGATCACCCAATTCGTCCAATCCGAAACACATCTCATACAACCGTACGGCGCCGGTTCATTCATATTTAAAAATTTCAAGAGCAATTTGATCACGCGCGGGCCAAAGATTGCTCTTCGGAAGCTGCGCCATGCGTCGGAATCTGCCGGCGTTCAACTTGGTGCAGGCATGCGATGGCCTCTGTCCTATTGATCGATGATGACGATTTCACGCGCCGCACCATTGGGCGCGCTCTCGAGCGCCAGGGACACCGCGTGACCGCAACCGAAAATGGCCGGCAGGCGCTGAAGCGCCTACGCGCCGAGCCGGCTCTAGCCGACCTCGTGATGACCGACATCATGATGCCCGACATGGACGGGCTGGAGCTGATTCGCGAGCTCCGGTCGGTGCACCCCGACATCAAGATCATCGCCATGTCCGGTGGGAGCAGCGTCAATCGCATGAACTTCCTACCCACGGCAAAGATGCTCGGCGCTCATGAAACCTTGCCGAAGCCCTGCTCGGGCGCAGAGATCCAAGCCGCGATCGAGCGCCTCCTGCCGGCCTCTCGTCCCGGCGTCTAGCCACCCCAGACGGCAGCCGCGGTCAGATTGGATATCGGTTTGAATCGGCCGTCCGGCCCGAGCACCGTCAAGAAGACTTCGTCACTTCCCTGATTGTCGCCGGGACCGTATTTCAGATCGATTCCGCCGAGATCGAATTCTGCACCGCGCGCGAAAATGTTGAGCAGCGCTTCGCGTGTCACCTCGCCTTCGACTCGATTGAGCGCCATCACCATGAGCCGCCCGGCGATATAGCCTTCCAGCGAGACGAAACCCGGTTCGGCATCCGGCTCAACCGCCTTGAGCGCGGAGCGAAAATGGGCGATCACGGGCAACGAAACGTCATCTGGAAAGGGCACGACCTGCGTCACGACAACACCCGCGCCGGCGGGGCCCAGCTCCTTGGCGAGCGCTTCGCTTCCGACGAACGAGATGTTGACGAATACCGGATTGAAATCGATCGCCCTGGCCAGCTTGATGAATTCGGCGCACGGACGATAAGTGCCGATCATGATCACCGCCTCGGGCCGCGCGTTCCTGATCGCAAGCAGAGCCGCCTTGACGGCCGTCGTATTCCGCTCGTAGGTGCCCTCCGCCGCCACATGCAGATCCCGCTTGCTGAGCGCAAGCTGCAATCCGGCGAGCCCTGCCCTTCCATAAGTATCATCCTGATAGAATATCGCGATGCGCTTGACGCCGAGATCCTTGGTTAATCGTTCGACCATGGTCTCGGTCTCCTGCAGATAGGAGGCGCGGACATTGACGACATTGGCCTTTCCCGGATCGCGCAGGAACGGCGCGCCCGTGAAGGCCCCAATGAAGGGGACGCCGGCCTCCTCGGCGAGTGGCTGGGTTGCGACGGAAGTCGGCGTGCCGACCGCGCCAATCAGGGCAAAGACCTTATCATCTTCGATCAGGTGACGCGTGGCGGCGATCGACTCGTTCGGATCGTATCCATCATCGAGCGAGACGAGATCGAGCCGGCGCCCTTTGATCCCACCGCTCCGATTCGCTTCCGCGAAAGCCGCGAGAAGCCCCTGCCGCATGGCTTGACCCAACGCAGCCGAGGGGCCATCGAGCGCCGCCACCTGGCCAAGGAGAATCCGATCGGCGGTCACGCCCTCCTCGGCCCATGCCGGCGACGACGCCATGAGTGTCGTCAAGACGGCCAGAGCCAGCCGGGAACGCAATCGAAGACGCATGCGGAACATCCCAAAAGCGAGAAAGCACCAATGGCGCACCATCAGATTGCAAGGGTGCCGTTTCAAATCTTTTAACCCTGGTCCCCGAAAGCCCGCGTTAACGCAATTATCAACTCGATACCGGATAGTGCGGCGTTCGTTCCTAGATCAGGGCCATAGAGCTCAACGCACATGCGGACGCATTCATCCTTGACAGACGGCCAATTCGGCCTGCCCGCGATCCATTTCGGTATCCGCGACCGGCTTGTCTCAGGCGTCGCGCTGCTCGCCGTCCTGACCGCGCTGGCGTGCATGGTTGCCTGGATCTCGTTCAAGGAGGTGGAACGAAGTGTCGACGAGCTCATCGGCCGCGACATGGTCAAGGTCACCCTGTCGCTCGATGTCGCGCAGCGAAGCGCCGAGATCGCGGCACTGGTCCCCAAGCTGGCCGCCTCGACCAGCACCGAGGAGAGGCGCGCCGAAAACGAGGAACTCCGGGAGAAGCAGGAAGCGCTCGACAAGTCCGTCGGCGCTCTCGGCAGCTTAATGCAGGATCGCGATTTCCGGGAGCTGAAAAGCTATCGGTCAGGTATACACGCCGACATCGCGGCACTCGACAGGGCGCTCGATCAACGGCTGGAGTTGGAGCAAGCACATAAGACGGCAGTGAAGCAGCTGTCGGCGGTCAATGAACGCTTTCGTGCCGCAATCATTCCGCTGATCGACGATGCCAGCTTCGATCTCGGCATGGCGCTCGAAGCGCTCGCCAAAACACAGCAATCGGCTTCCGATGCGCGAAACAAGGCGCGGGAGTTCGAATATCTTCAGGCACTCACCGATCTGGCTGCGCAGACCAGCCAGATGACCGGGATTCTGGAAGAAGTCGGCAATCTTCACGATCCCAATCTTCTGCCGCCGCTGGAAGAGCGGCTGATCGCGGCAGAGCATCACCTCGAAAATGATCTCGACACCATCGACGCCGTCGATCCGTGGCCTTCCCTACGGGACTCCGCCGAGAAAATCGTCTCCTTCGCGCTCGGCCCAACGAGCTTTCTCGAGCTTAGGCGCAACGAGATCGCGAGCGAACACGCCGCGCAGGCGATGTCCCTGGCTGCACAGGATGTTGCCGCCGGCCTCGCCTACGATATCGGCCTGGAAGTGACAAAAGCCAAGGAGGTTGCCGCATCCGCCACGGCTGCGACGAGCACGGCGCTCTCGCGCGGCAAAATGCTGTTGCCGATCATTCTTGCGATGAACATCCTGGGCGTGATCGGCGTCGCTTATCTCATGCAGCGCTTCATCCTGAGGCCGATCTTCCGCCTGCTCGGCGCGATGCGGCGAGTCTCCGACACCAAGGATTTTTCGGTCCGCATCCCCCAACTCGGCCATGACGAGCTCGGCATGCTCGGCAGCGGCTTCAACGACATGCTCTCGCAGATCCAGTTGCGCGATACGCAGCTCGCCGACCACAAGGCGGACCTCGAACGACAAGTCTCCTCTCGGACGCAAGAGCTCGCCCGGGCGAAGGAGCGCGCCGAGGCCGCGAGCCTCGCCAAATCGCAATTCCTCGCCACCATGAGCCACGAGATCCGATCGCCCATGAGCGGCGTGCTCGGAATCGTCGAGCTCATGCTCGACACGCCGCTCGCGCCCGAGCAGCGGCATATGGTCGAAATGGTCCATGATTCGGCCTCGTCGTTGCTCGCAGTTCTGAACGATATCCTCGACTTCTCGAAGATCGAGGCTGACGCGATCACGTTGGCGCCCGAACCCGTGCCGTTGTCGCGGTTCGTATCTTCAGTTTGCGACACGCCCGCGCATGTGGGCTCGCGCAAGGGACTCACCTTCGAGACAAAGCTGGAGGAAGGTCTGCCGGAATGCATCTCCGTCGACCCGCTGCGGTTGCGCCAGATCCTGACGAACCTCCTCAACAACGCCATCAAATTCACGCCCAAAGGCGGAATCAGGCTCACGGTCGGTCACAGCACCGACACTGCCGACAAGGCTATACTGCGGTTCGCCGTGAGCGATACCGGGATCGGCATGACCGAGGAGGTCGTCGGGCGGCTCTTCCAGCCATTCAGTCAGGCTGACGCGTCGACGACGCGCAATTTCGGGGGGACCGGCCTCGGCCTGTCGATCTGCCTCCGGCTTGCGCACCTGATGGGCGGAGATGTCCGTGTCGCAAGCGAACCCGGCACCGGTAGCGTCTTCACGCTCACCATTCCTTTGATTCCTGCAACGCTGCCGCCGCAACGCGTGCATGACAATCGTGAAGCGAATGTGGGCGCTGCGCGGCCGTTCGGCGACGTGCGGGTTCTGATTGCAGAAGATTCCTCTACCAATCGCTGGCTGATCCAGCGACAGGTCGAGCGATTCGGTCTTGCGGTCGAGGCTGTGGAAAATGGCCGAGCGGCCATCGCGGCCATCGAAAGCAAGAACTACGATCTCCTGATCACCGATTTTCATATGCCTGACATTGACGGCATCGCGCTGGCGCAGGCGATCCGGCGACGTGAAGCCCGCCGGAAATCGAAGCGCTTGCCCATCATCGCTCTAACCGCCGATGTGACGGGCGACACGCGGACACGCTGCAAGGCAGCCGGAATGGATGAAGTCGTCGGCAAGCCAGCCAATCTGCAGCGTCTCGAAACGGCGCTGAGGCAAGTGCTGCTCGGAGAAGATCGACGCGCCGTCGCGCGGGAAGCGAACGAACCCGAAGAGATATTGGTGTTCGACGACAGCACTTACCGCGAGCTCTTTGATGCAGGTGATCCCCGGGGCGGCGATTGGCTCGCCGAATTCGTCCACTCAGCGCACCGGCTTTTCATGGCGCTGGAGCACGCGCATGCCGAGGACGATCGCGAAGCCCTTGTCCGAACCGCTCACAAGCTCGCGGGATCGTCCTTGTCGGCTGGTGCGCTCCGCCTCGGGGAGGCTTGCCGAGCGCTCGAAGCCGCCGCGCCCAATGCCGAAAGGAAATGCATTGCGGCCATGATCGAAGAGATCGAAGCCGTGCTCGCTTTCACCTCGGTCAAGATCGACGATTTCATCGACTCGAAAACCGAACTGGTGGCGTAACACCGTCTTCGGCGCGTCGTCAGTTCTGGATTACGCGGCCTTTCAGCCGGAACACGTAGGAGATGATCTCGGCGACAGCGCGATAGTGTTCGGGCGGTATTTCCTGATCGACCTCGACGGCAGCATAGAGAGCACGAGCCAAGGGCGGGCTCTCCACGATCGCGACGTCGTTCTCCTGGGCCAACTTGCGGATGGCCAAGGCGACCAGATCGGCGCCCTTTGCAACGACGATCGGCGCTGCCATTTCGGCAGGATCATATTTCATCGCGACCGCATAGTGGGTCGGGTTCGTGACTACCACGTCGGCCTTGGGGACGGCCTGCATCATGCGCCGGCGGGCGCGCTCCATGCGCAACTGACGCAGCCTGCCGCGGATCACCGGATCGCCGTCGGACTGCTTGTGCTCCTCCTTCACCTCTTGCTTCGTCATGCGCATTTTCCGCATGAATTCGAACCGGTTGAAGAAGTAGTCGCCCGCCGCGATGACCGTGACGACGCCCAGAGCGCCGCCGATCATGCGCAGCAACAGCCCCTTCAATTCACTCAACAGCGCCATCGGCTCCATGCCGACGAAGTGATCGACGCCTGGCATCATCGGCAGCACCGCCAACGCCATCACGCCGCCGATGAGCATGAGCTTCACCATGCCTTTCAGAAGCTCGATCAGAGAGCGAAGTGAAAATAGCCGCGTCATGCCGGCCAGAGGCGAGATGCGGGACAGACTCGGCATCAGCGGAGCGGCGCTGATGACGAGGCCGGCCTGAAGCAGCGGGCCGGCGATCGCTGCCAGGGTCAGCATACCCAGAGGCAGTGCGACGATGACGCCAACGGTGGTGCAAGCGTGGGAAAATATGTGGCCAAGGCCGCCGCGGTCGGTCGGCATCTGATCCGGCATCTCGATGAAGCTGCGTAGAACGACCGCTATGCGCGTCATGATCGACGGCGCGACCAGCGTTACGACCGCCGTCGCGGTCGCCAGCACGAACCAAGTATTGACCTCGCGGCTGAGCGCGATTTGTCCTTGTTGCCGGGCCTCCGAAAGCTTCTTATGGCTGGGGGCTTCTGTTCTTTGATCGGAATCTTCGGCCATGACCCGCTAGCGTCCGACCGTCAGAAGGCCTGTCATTCCCGTCTGGAAGCGCTCGAGCCAGAAGAGAAGCACAATCGGCAGCACGGCCCCGAAGATGGCCAAGCCGATGCCGACCTGGAGCGGCATGGCGACGAAAAAGATCTGAATCTGCGGCATCAGCCGCGCGAGCAGGCCGAGACCGCTGAACAGCAGCAAGCCCACAACCAGGAACGGCGCCGCGATCTCGACTCCGATCAGGAAGCTTTGCCCGACCGCGCGCGCGACCACCTTCGACATATCGTCGACCGGAATTCCGGGTCCGACGGGAAAGACGTCATAGCTGTCGATGAGCGCACGCAACAGCATATGATCCAGGTCGGTAATGAAGATGAGCAACACCGCAGCCATGGACAGGAGATTGCCCGGAAGCGAGGTCTGCGTCGCCATTTGCGGATTGAACAAAGCGGCGCTGGCGAGCCCGATCTGCTGCGCCACGATCTGCCCCCCGACCTCGAGCGCGTTTACGAGGATGCGGGCGATCGTGCCGAGAAAAAGCCCGATGACCACCTCGATCCCCACGAGCACCAACAACCCTGCCGGGCCGCCCGGCGGCGCCGGCAGCTTGTTGCCCAGGATGGGCGCGATGACGACAGAGAAACCGAGCGCCAGAAGGAGACGGATCCTGCCGGGGACGTAGCCGTCGCCGAAACCCGGCAGAAGCAGAAGCGCCGACCCGACCCTGGCGAATACGAGAATCAGCGAGAATACGCCGCCGGTGAGAAGACCGTTGAGCTGGTCGAGAGGCATCTCGAGCACCT
Source organism: Alphaproteobacteria bacterium (assembly GCA_035293565.1). Taxonomy (GTDB): domain Bacteria; phylum Pseudomonadota; class Alphaproteobacteria; order BOG-932; family Roseiterribacteraceae; genus DATGMP01. The sequence goes on from DATGMP010000100.1 coordinate 28,330, forward strand.
CCCTTTAGTGCAACGCAACGATTCGGTCGGCCATGTTATGGGTGAACCCGATGAGCGTGGTCAGCATGAATGGGCCGAAGACGACCAGCGCCACGAAGACGGCGATGATCTTCGGCACGAAGGCGAGCGACGCCTCCTGCAGCTGGGTCAGCGCCTGGAAGAGAGAGACCAGCAATCCCACCACCAAACCCACCGCCATGACCGGGCCGGCGACTAGCAAGCTGGTCATCACAGCCTCGCGCAATACGTCGAAGACGTCGACTTCACTCACAGGACGGGCCTACATCGGCATCTGAAGGATTTGCTGATAGGCGGAGACCACTTTGTCGCGAACAGCGATCACGGTCTGAAGCGTGATGTCGGCATTGTTGACGGCCTGGGCGATCTCGGTCATGTCGGCCTTGCCCATAACGGCCTGCTTGCTAACCGCCTCGCTCTGCTTGCCGGCATCGATCGCGCCTTGGATGGCGTCCTTGACCATACTGCCGAAGGAAGGACCGTCCGCGGCAGCGCCGTTGGAACCTGAGCTGTCCTTGGTCGCCATTGCGGTCGCGCGATAAGCGGAAATGGCGTCGCTGATCATTGGCATTGGGTTTCTCCTGTTACTTCAGCAACGCGATCGTCTGGAGCATCATCGACTTCGAAATCTCTGTGACGCCGAGATTGGCCTCATAGGCGTTCTGAGCCTCGTGCATATCCATCACCTCGACCAGCGAATTGACGTTCGCCACTTTCACATACCCATTCGCGTCGGCGGCCGGATTGCCGGGGTCGTACTTGGTTTGGAAGTCGCTCTTATCCTGGCCGATCTCGTCGACCTTGACCAACTCGATACCGGAGGCCCGGTCGAGCTCGTTCTTGAAGCTGACCGTCTTGCGCCGATAGGGATCCTCCGTGGGCGAGGTTGCCGTCGTGCCCGCATTGGCGAGGTTTTCCGCGACGACTCGCAAACGGGTACCCTGCGCCTTCATCCCCATGGCGGAGATCTGAAGCGTGTCCTTGAGATCCATAACCGTCTCCAACGACCGGACCAGGGGGCACTCAAGCCCCGATGTCAGCTATTCGAGCCGCGATCCAGTGCTGTTTTGATGAGACCAATGTTCTTTTGGTACAGGGTGGTGATCAATTGAAAATCGATGCCGGTCGTCGAGGCTTTCTGCATCTGCTCTTCGATCGACACCGAATTGCCCGAAGGCGTCACTTCATAAGGCTTCTGCTCGGCGCTCTCCCTGGCAGGACCGGAACCTTGCGAGCTTGCCAGATGGAGAGCGCTCGTGCGCGTGGGCGCGAGCTTCAGCGCCAGAGTGTTCTTGAAGTCTAGAGGCGTCAGATCCTTCGCCTGGTAATTGGGCGTGTCGACATTGGCGATATTCTGCGCAATGACGCTCTGGCGCTGAGTCAGCCAGGCCATCTTCGCCGCGATACCCTTGAACAGGTCAAAGGACCCGAGATCCATTCCAGCGCTCCCATCCACGGAGGCGATCCAACGCTCCGCCCGAAAGCGAAATTCGCACTCGCACGATTAAGGAAAAATGAAGCCCGGCAAATTTTACCGGGTCCTGACCGTGCCTTTACCCAGCGTTAAGCATACGGGGCCTTTAACGAAAGCCAAGTTCGACGTTTCGATTGCCATAGGCGCCTAGACTTGCCCTACAGAGACGATCATCGCGACCCGATTGGCGCCTATGAGCGCCGCAAGATCGCCGTTGCGCTGTCCTACGAATTGGGCGGTGAGACGCTTCCCAAGATCGTCGCCACAGGCAAAGGGGCGATCGCCGAGCGGATCCTGGCGCTGGCCTTCGCAAATGGCGTGAAGGTCCGCGAGGACAGGGAATTGGCGCAGCTTCTCTCGACGGTCGAGCTCGATTCCGAAATTCCAACCGAGGCGATCATGGCGGTGGCCGAGATCCTCTCCTACCTTTACCGCGCCGGCGAACTCAGGCGCGCGCAAGCCAAAGGCGCTGAATGACCCTCGATATTTATGTTCGATTCGTTCTGGCGCTCGCGGGGGTCGTCGCGCTGATCTTCGCGATCGCTTGGATCGCGCGACGGTCGGGTTTCGGGCCGGTGATGGCGAAACCGCTTGGGCGCCGCCGGCGGCTATCGGTCGTCGAGACGCTCACGCTCGACCCCAAGCGCCGCCTTGTGATCGTGCGTCGGGACGGTGTGGAGCATCTTCTCCTGTTGGGCGGGGCCGCGGAGACCGTGGTCGAGCGCGGCATCGCGCCACCCGAACCCTTCACGCTCCCCGAGAGTCAGGTGGCGTCGGCATGAGCAAGATGAGACTCCTCGCGCTCTGCGCCATCGCCTTCATTCTGGCCGCCCTGTTCCTTCCCCATGACGCGTTGGCGCAGAGGCTCACGGTCGATCTCGGCACCGGCGGTGGAGCGTCGGGCGGCGAGGGGTCGTTGACGGGACGCCTGGTTCAGATCGTCGCCATCATGACGGTGTTGTCGCTCGCGCCCGGCATTCTCATCGTGATGACCTCGTTTACGCGCATCGTCGTGGTCCTCTCGCTGCTGCGCTCGGCGATCGGCATGCAAACGACGCCACCCAATTCGGTGATGATCAGCCTGGCGCTCTTCCTTACCGCCTTCATCATGTCGCCGGTCCTGCAGAAATCCTACCAGGAAGGCATCGTGCCCCTGATCGACCAGAAGATCACCGAGGATCAGGCATTCGACCGGACCACCAGCCCGCTCCGCGGATTCATGCTTCAAAACGTCCGCGAGGCCGATCTCAAGCTCTTCGCCGATATCGCCAAGGCGGGGCCTTTCGCCAGCAAGGACGACATACCGCTGCGGATCGTGATTCCGAGCTTCCTGATTTCCGAGCTTCGCCGCGCCTTCGAGATCGGGTTCCTGCTGTTCGTGCCGTTCCTCATCATCGACATGGTCGTGGCCTCGATCCTGATGTCGATGGGCATGATGATGCTACCGCCGGTCACGATCTCCCTGCCCTTCAAGATCATCTTCTTCGTGCTGGTCGACGGATGGTACCTCGTCGCAGGCAGCCTGGTCCGCAGCTACACGAGCTAATCCAAGATTTTGGACATATAGAAGACGGTCGTGTCGAGCTTCTCGATGCGCCGGCGCTCGGTCACGACATAGCCGAGCCCCTCATAGAGGTCGATGTTCGACCTCATGAGCGCGTTGGTGTAGAGCCGCATCTCTGTCAAGCCGCCGTTGCGCGCGACCGTTTCGGCATGTCGAAGGAGAGTCCGGCCCATACCCTGCCGCTGCCATTCTGGATCGACCGCGATATTCTCGACGAGCATGTGATCCGGGCCCGGGACCAGCTCGATGACAGCGGCGAGCCCTCCTGACTCGACGTCTTCGACGACATCCACGAGATGCTCCGCGACCGCCCGCCGGTAATCGGCCAGCATCGGCTTGGGCCGGCGGCCGATGACGGCGATCCACTTCGAATAGGCGCGCGTCACCAGGGTCGCGATCCTATCCGCATCGCCGACGACCGCCGAACGTATGGACTGGGTCGCCACAGGTGCTATCTCTTTGCGCAAGTCAGTTTCCGCTGAACCCCATGAGGACTCCGATGGCCGAGGATCGCAAGCTCATCTTCTTCCATTCGCCCAACACGCGCTCTGCAGGAACCTTCGCACTTCTGGAAGAACTAGGCGCCCCCTATGAGCTTCGCGTGCTCAACATGAAGGCCGACGAGCAGCGCAAATCTGCCTATATGGCAGTCAACCCGATGGGCAAGGTGCCGGCGATCCTGCATGGCGACGCGCTGGTGACCGAGCAACCGGCGATTTTCATCTATCTCGGCGATCTCTTCCCCGAAGCGGGTCTCGCCCCCGCGATCGGGGATCCGCTCCGCGGGCCCTATCTCCGGTGGCTGACCTTCTATGGCGCCGCCTTCGAACCCGCTGTCGTCGACAAAGGGCTGAAGCGCGATCCGGCACCGCAGCGCATGTGCCCCTATGGCGACTATGACACGATGCTGGGAACACTGGTCAGTCAGCTGACTAAAGGCCCCTATCTGCTGGGCGAGCGCTTTACGACCGCGGATGTGCTTTGGGGTACGGCGCTCGGCTGGACAACGTCCTTTAAGCTCGTCCCCGAGCTGCCGGAAATCATGTCCTACGTCCAGCGCATCAACGCTCGGCCGGCGTTGGCAAAGGTCAAGGCCCGCGACGCGGAGTTTGCCGCCCAGCAGGCCGCGTCAACATAGACCGGGCCTCAAGCCCCGCTCGCGTGCGAGCGGTAGGCGGTCAGGAAATCCTTGAACATGTCGACGACGGCAATCTCGGACTTGATGATCTCCAGATTGGCCAGCGCCCCGTCGCCGCTCGGACGGGTCAGCACCTCGAACTCCGAAGCATGCTTGCCTTGCGCGAATGAGGCGGCGAAGTCTCGGCGCAGTACGGCGAGCCCCGCCTTGTCATTGTCCATATTGAGAGCAACGGCGCGTCGGATGACCAGCGCAGCCTTGGCGTCGTCCATCGTGGCCGGCGCCGGCGCCGGACCGACCAGCCTACTCAACGCCTCGGAGGCAACGTGCCAACGCTGTCCCGCCCAGGCGATGTCGACTCTCAATTCGTCGGCTGTTTTTGAAGTATCGGTTCCGAGCAAGGCCAGTGCTTCGTCCGTCCGGTTCTGCTTCGAGAAGGCCCGCGCTCTGAGGAGACGGCGACTGGCCTGCATATCGGCGGGCATTTGCTGGTTCTCGCTCGCGTCCAATGCGCGGACAGCGAGGTCGGGCTTCTCGTCGAGCAGCCTCAGTGCCGCGACACGCGCGCCGAGCTTCCCCTTGGCTGCGACATCCGTCTGGCGCCCCATCTCGCCTTCCAGGACGTCGGCCGCCTGGCTCAACAAATCCATCTCGACCATGCGGTCGGCCAGCCGATCGAGCGCCTTGTCGCCGTCCGGGCCCGCGGGCGCCAAATCATGCATCATGTCGAACAACGCGAGGGCCCGAACCGGAGGAAGCGAGTCGGCACCGCCTTCGATGAACAGCTTGCGAAAGCTTTCCAACAGCTTGTCATGGGCTGCATCGGCCACCGGCCCAGGCCCCGAGAGGTTGGCGATCCGCCGCCATGCCGTCTGCGCGGTCTCGTAATCCTTCGCACTGTCCGCGATGTCGGCCAAGGTCTGCAGCACCTCGGTCTCGAACCCGTCGCCACGCCAGGTGAATTGCAGCCGGTAGAGCCGATCGATCGCGGCTTCCGGCGTGACGTCCTTCGATCTGAGACCGACCAGGATCGAAGCGAGCTCGGCGCGCGTGCGATAATATTGATCGCGACCTGCCAGAACGGGCTTCCAATCCGCCTGCGCTTCTTCGTCCTTGCCTTCGAGCTCTGCGATCTTCCCATCGAAATAGGCGGTCGCGGCGGTCGTCAGCTTGGCCGGATCGGGAAGGCCGCGCAGCCCGGACAGGAGGCGCTTGGAAAATCCGATCTCATGGCCCCGGATCGCTGCTTCGATCGCCGCCAACGCCAACGGCCGATATAGATCCGTGGGATAGGCTGCCATACGCTCGGCGGCAGCCTTGAAATGGGTGAGGGCCGCCGGCCAATCGCCCGAGCGCGCGGCCGCGAGCCCCTGCCAGAGGACCGCGTCGGAAGTGCCGTCGACGCCACGGTAAGTGAGATCGGGCTGCGCTTCATCCACACGCCCCAGCAGCACATGGGCCGCAGCACGGAGCATGCGGAGATCGTCTTTTGCTTCGAGATCCGGCACCAGGCCGGTCGCCAAGGAGAGATAGCCGAGACACTCGGGCGCTTTGCCTTGGGAGAGCGACAGACGTGCCAGATCGAGAAGCACCGGCGCCTTTCTTGCATTGTCCAGGACGGCGGCTTGATGCTCGAGATCGCGCCGCTGCTCGTCGGGCTTCTGGATCGGCAGATGCCAGCCTATCCAATCCAGCAATATGCGTCCGTTGTGAATTTCCGTCGCGACCGGGGTCGCCAACGCCATGGCTGCGGTGGCCGACGGACCTGTTGGCGACTTTTCGGCGCTCCTTGCCGCCTGAAGCGGGATGGCCGAGAGCTTCAAGCCCGCGGGCGTGGCGACCGTCGCACGGTCATCATCGGCGACGACCGCAACGCCCTCGGTGTGCGGGACGACGACCAGCCCTTGCGCGGCGGGCAGGAGCTCGAACTCGGCAAAGCGGCGCGCGCGGCTGTAAGCCTTGCCGAGGGGCGCAGGAGCAACGATCAATGTATCGCCCACATCGGCGTCCGGAATCGAGATCGGCGCGCCGAGCCCCTGCATAGCAACGCCTAGCTCGAGATAGCCGCGATCGTCCATGATTGCGGAATCGGGCACCGGCAGCTCGGGCGCCTGCCGAGATAGCTCGATCTGCCAGTCCTTGGCGGGACGCGACACCACGGGCGAAAGCGCCGCGGGAATGGGAACCCGGAAGACCGTTGAGCCGGAGACCTGAACGCGTTCGACCGTGCCCAGATCGCGCGCTCCGGTGCCGGTCACCTTGGGCTGAAGCGCCGCATTTTCGCCTTCGGCTGCGATCCAGAGGATGCCGTTGCGCACGAAAACGGCCAGACCGTCGCCGCCCAGACCGGGCAGCATGATCGTCGCTTCAGTGGTTGGAGCGGGCGCTTGCGGTAGTAGCGCCGTGGGCTGCGCAGGCGGCGGGCGCACATGCCTGGACTTGCTCGCCGCCGTTGCCGGCGTCGAGGCGAGCAAGGCTCCAAGCATGAGGAGTCCGATCGGGGCGCCGGCGCGCATCGCCTACATTTACCCGGCCGGCTTGGCAGCGGGCTTCTGCCCGGCGGGCGGAGATGCCTCCGGCTGCGTCGGCTTTGCGGCCGCCTGAGACGGCGCTACCGGCGCGGGCGGGTTCGGAAGCTGCGCTGCCCCCTGTGCTGCCTGCGCCGCTGTCGGCGTGAGCGCGGTCGGCGCGCCCGCCGAGCCCTGGGCAACTGCGGCGCCGTCGGGCAACTGGCGCAGATCGGCCAGCCGAGAGGTCAGCTCCCGTGCCCGGTCCGGCTGCATCGCCGCAATAATGGAGGCGGATTTCTGCTCCTTCATGTGGCTCACCACGGATAGGAGCACAGGCATCTCGAGCGTATTGAAGATCCGTGCCGCGTCGGAAGGCTTCATCGCCGAATAGATCTTCACGAGGCTCGTGACTTCGTCATTCTGCTTTTGCTTCTGCAGCTCAAGGAGCTTCTCGATGCCGGCCTTGAGCTCGGTCAGCTCGGCGAGTTTCTGGTCGACCCGGCCCTCGGCGACCTTGAGAGTCGCTTCCCGCTGCTGGATCGCGGCATCGCGCTGATCGAGCTCCTCGCGCCGCTTCTGCAAATTTTGCAGCAAGTCCATCTCGGCCGGAGTCATGCTGGTTTCCGGCGTTGCGTGCTTATCGGCGCCGTCCGCGCCCGCTGGCGCGTCCTTGGCCGTATCATCCTTTGCAGACGCGGCCGCGTCTGCCTTCTGGGAATCGGCGCGCGCCGCGTGCACCGGCTCCAGTCCCGAACCATCGATCAGTCGCGACGCTACGTCGGCGCCGCGGAGCACGATGATGAGCGCTCCGGCGGCGATCAGTACCGGCAGCAACCTCACTTTGAAACCGAAGCGCATCACGCGGTCCGACGTAGAAGATCAATCGCGTCCGCCAATTCGCGTTCGGCGCTCGCTCGGTCCTTGACGGGAGCCGGTCTAGGCGCCGTCGTTGGCTGAGTCGGTAGCTCGGCGAGCTTGGGTTCCGGCCGCGACGTCCGCACGCTCCGATCGGCGGCAAGCTGCCGGGTCGGCTCCGGCACGCGAACCGGCGCCAATGCCGAGCGGCCGCCCTGGACGGCCTTCTCGATCCTGGCCGCAAGATTGTCGGCGGTCTCATTGATGACGTTGAGCTCGTCGATCAATGCGCGCGCCGTGCCGATGCGCTGCGAGAGCGAGCTGTCATATTCGCCGGCGATCGCCTTCATCCCTTTGATGGCGACATCCGCATGGGTAACCGATTCGGCGAGATTGGCGAGCAATGTCGCAAGCTCGGCCTTGCCGTCCCGCAGCTTCGAGATCGAGCGGTTGAGCGACACCGCATAGACGATCGTCGCGACCATCAGGCCGATGACGAGGAGATCGAGAAAAATCGCGAAGGTGGAATTCACGTCTGTCGCTCCCGTTAGAACTTGCAAACCAGTCAGGACTACAAAAACAGTTCGGGTTATGCGCTCGTCATTCGCCGGGAAGAGCTTCGCGCTCGACCTTGATCGCGAGATGATTTCCGCGGCGCCCCATGCGTCCACAGTAGAGCGTGCGATCGCCGCACCGCATCTGCACCAGCGCATCGGGCGACGTGCCGAAGATGACCTGGGTGCCGACTTCCCAATTGATCACGTCGTTCAGCGAGACCGTCGTCTCGCCGAGCACGGCGCTGATCTCGACATCGGTCGAATAGAGCTCGTTCGACAGGTGGCTCTCCCAGATCGAGTCACGGCCGAACTTCTCGCCCATGAACATCTGCAGGAGGAGCTCACGAACAGGCTCGAGCGTGGCGTAGGGGATCAGCATCTCGAGCCTGCCGCCGCGATCCTCCATGTCGATACGGATCTTGACGAGAACCGCTGCATTGCCCGCGCGCGTGATCGCCGCGAAGCGCGGATTGGTCTCAAGGCGGTCGAAGCGGAAGGTCACCGCCGACAGAGGATCGAAGGCTGACGAGAGGTCGGCCAGGACGACATGGACCATGCGCTCGACGAGATTGCGCTCGATGGTCGTGTATGGACGGCCCTCGATGCGCATCGCCGCCGTGCCGCGACGGCCGCCCAAAAGCACGTCGACGATCGAGTAGATGAGAGCGCTGTCGACGGTCAGCAGGCCGTAATTGTCCCACTCCTCCGCTTTGAAGACCGACAGCATTGCCGGCAGCGGGATGGAGTTCAGATAATCGCCGAACCGAACGCTCGAAATCTGATCGAGACTAGCCTCGACGTTGTCCGAAGTGAGATTGCGCAGCGACGTCGACATCATTCGGACCAGCCGGTCGAACACGATGTCGAGCATCGGCAGGCGCTCGTAGCTGACGAGCGCGCTATTGACGAGCGCAAGAACTCCCGAGTTTTCGCTGTCTCCACCGGCGCCGCGGTCGAAGCCCAGGAGAGAGTCGATCTCGTCCTGATTGAGGACTCTGGGACTGCCGGTGGCGTTCGCCTCTTCCTCGAGCGCGCCCGCCCATTCGGCTGCCAGGGCTTCGTCGTCTACGACTGCTTGGTCGGTCATGTCGGGAGTTCTCGCGGGTTACTGGACCAGTAATTCACGAAACAGCACGTCATCCACCGGCGTCGGCTCTGCGGACTGCGCGACCCTTGCGAGCAGCTCCTGCCGGAGGCGATAGACGCCGGACGAGCCGTGCAGGTCGTCGACCCGAAGCCCGCGAAGATAGGTCTGGAACTGATCGATGAGCCGCGGCATCTGCTTTTTCAGCGCTTCGGCATCGGCCGTGTTGGCGACTTCGAGGCTGATGCTTGCCTTGAGGAACCTCTGCTGCTTGCCGGTGGCTTCGAGGTTGACCAGGATTTCGGGCAGATCGACATAGACCGCAGGTCCCTGCTCCGCCTTGGCTGTCGGCGCATCGGCCTTCTTGCCGGAACCCAGGAGGCCGGAGAAATAGACACCGGCCCCGATCAGAATAAGAAGGAGCGGGATACCGGCGACCAGCACCAATCGCTTGCCGCTCCACTTCTTGCGCGGGGCGCCTTCTGCGGCTTCGCCTTCCGCGAGTGCTTCCTCTTCGTCCTCGGCGTTTGCCGCCGTCACCCCTGCAGCCATGCTGACCGACCCTTCCAAATCCGCGATCCGGATAGGCCGACAGTAGCCGCGACTGGTTAACGGCAAGTTGCGTTAGTCGGCAATTTCTGCCGGGCAAGATCGGATTTTAAAGAAACTGCGCCCTAGCGGCTCGACGGGTCCTTCACGGTCAAGCCTAGATTATCTGCGACGTTAACCCTGTTTTCGCGATTGGCATGGTTCCTGCAGGGGGAGTTGCGACGGCAGCAGCAGCGCCCCGCCAATCGTTACGAAGCAACCTCTCCCTCAGGGCTCGAGACACCGGATGAAGGATCCTTCCTATATCGGCCTATCCCTGCAAGTCGCCTTGCAACGCAGGATGGACGTGATCGCCAACAATGTGGCGAATCTCAACTCGACCGGCTTCAAGGCCGAGCGGCAGGTGTTCGTGAAATACCTGATGCAGGGTAGCAGCACGACGCCTGGCGACCAGTTGGTGATGCCGACGGATGTCGGCTCCTATCGCGATTTCAGCAATGGACCGATCACGACCACGGGAAACCAGCTCGACGTCGCGCTGAGCGGCAGCGGATTTCTCAGCGTTCAGGGCCCGAACGGCACGCTCTACACGCGCGGCGGCAGCCTGGCGATCGCCAATGACGGTACGCTGGTGGACCAGTCCGGGCATCCTGTGCTCGACCAATCGGGCAGCCCGATCGTGATCCAGCAGGACGATAACCAGATCTCGATCAGCCAGGACGGGGTCATTTCGGCCCGGCGCGGCCAGATCGCTCAGCTCGGCGTGTTCAAGTTCGATCGGCCGAATTTCCTGCAGCCGATCGGCGGCGGCCTCTACCAGACGACCGAGCCGGCGCTGGCGGATGACAGCACGACCATCCATCAGGGCGCGCTGGAGGGCTCAAACGTCCAGGCGATCACCGAGATGACCAAGATGATCGACCTGCAACGGAGCTACGAGACCGTGGCCAACCTGATCCAGACCCAGAACGACACCGAGAAAGACATGATCTCGAAGCTGTCGAACACGACTGCGTAACCGAACGACCGCAAAGGATTGGACGATAATGCGAGCACTTCAGATCGGCGCCACGGGCATGCAGGCCCAGCAGCTCAACGTCGAAGTCATTTCGAACAACATCGCGAATATGACGACGACCGGCTACAAGCTGCAGCGTCCCGCGTTTCAAGATTTGCTGTACGAAAACGTGACCCGGCCCGGCTCGCAGTCCTCGGACATCGGCACGATCGTCCCCTCCGGAATCCAGCTTGGAAGCGGCGTGCGCGCTGCCGCCGTCTATCGCGTCGACACGCAGGGCGATCTTCAGCAAACCGGCAATCAGCTCGATCTCGCCGTCACGGGCCAAGGCTATTTCCAGATCGAGCTTCCGAACGGCGATACCGCCTATACCCGCGACGGCTCGTTCCAGCTGAACGCCAACGGCCAGGTGGTGACGGGCGACGGCTACGTCGTGAAGCCGGGCCTTGTCATTCCAAAGGCGACAACGGCGATCACGGTCAACACCGATGGACAGATGTTCGCCAAGGTGGACGGGACAACCAATCCGGTCTCCGTCGGCCAGGTCGAGCTCGCGACCTTCGCCAACAATGCCGGTCTGGAAGCAACGGGAAACAACCTGTTTCTCGAAACGCCTGCGTCCGGCGTGCCGGTGACTGGCGCTCCCGGTGCCCTCGGCTTCGGCACCATCACTCAGGGCTCGCTCGAAAGCTCGAATGTTAACATCGTTTCCGAGGTCACCAATCTGATCGCGGCGCAACGCGCCTATGAGATGAACTCGAAGGTCATCCAGACCTCGGACCAGATGCTGAACGACATCAACCAGATGCACTGAGGTTAGGGACGGCGGCCATGTTCCTGTCCTTTCGCTTGCTTCTCGTCATTGTTTCGATGCTGGCGATGGTCGTCTCCGCGTCGGCCGCCAGCTATCGCCCGAACGCGACGGTCGTAGGCGCCAACGTGACGCTCGGCGATCTCTTCGACGGCGCCGGGTCGTCCGCCAACGACATTGTCGCCGCGGCGCCAGCTCCCGGCCAGCGAATGGTGTTCGACGCTCACGCCTTGGCGGCACTGGCGCAGGATCATGGCCTCGATTGGCGACCGGCAAGCCCGCATGACCGTGCGGTCGTGGAGCGCTCGGCGATCATCGTCGGCGGCGACAAGATTGAATCGCTGGTCGAGGATTGGCTGGCCGGCCACGGGCTGGCTCGACCTTTCGCCGTCATCTTCGATCGACAGTCGATCCGCTTGGCGCTTCCGACCAACGCCGGCGCCGCTGCGGTTCACGATATGAGCTACGACCCTCAGCAGAAGCGCTTTTCCGGTACACTCGCGGCTTCTGGGCCGAGCGGCGAGATCACCGTCCCGGTCAGCGGCCGCGTGGCCCCCGTGGTCCAGGTCCCAGTCCTTAGCCACGCGCTCAACCAAGGCGAAATCGTGGGCGCGGCCGACATCGATCTCGTGCGCATGCAAGCTGACCGCGTGGCGCGGGATACGATCACGGACCCCGAGAAAATCATTGGCCGGACGGCGGCTCGGATACTCGCGCCCGAGCGCCCGCTCCGCGCCAACGACCTCGTCCGCGATCTGGTCGTGAAACGTGGTCAGACCGTGACGATGGTGCTGGACGAGGCGAGCATGGATCTCACGACCCAGGGCCGCGCGCTCACGGACGGCGCCAAGGGCGATCCAGTCAAGGTCATCAACATATCGAGCAGCCGCGTCGTCGAAGGCGTTGCCGCCGGGCCCAACCTGGTCGCGATATCCGACGGCCTTCCAACCATTTCGAACGAGCAAGGAGATGCGCGATGAGCGCCAAGTTCGGCTATCTCAGATTTCTCGCCGTCGCCGGATTGGTGCCCGCGATGCTTCTCGCCGGCGGATGCGAGGTGGGAGACCGCCTAGCCAGCGAGGGCAAGCAGCCGAAATTCTCCCCGATCGTCAATCCGCAGGATGATCCGAACTATCAGCCGGTCAGCATGCCGATGCCGGCGCCGCCGCCCGAAATTCACGCCGCCAATTCGATCTGGCGCTCGGGCGCGCGTTCCTTCATCAAGGATCAGCGCGCGGCCAATGTCGGCGACCTCCTGACGGTGCTGGTGTCGATCAACGACCAGGCGAGCATCTCGAACGAAACCAACCGGACCCGGACCGACTCGGAAAATGCGGGAGCTTCGCATTTCCTGGGGCTGGAGCAGAATCTCCCCCACATTCTGCCCAAGGCGGTCGACCCGACCACCCTGATCAGCACGAACTCGGCTTCGGCGGCCGACGGTAAAGGCGTTATCACCCGGAGCGAGGCGATCACGCTGAAAGTGGCCGCAGTCGTGACCCAGGTGCTGCCGAACCGCAATCTGGTGGTTTCCGGCAAACAGGAAGTGCGGGTGAACTACGACCTCCGCGAGCTCGACATCAACGGCATCGTGCGGCCGGAGGACATCGCATCCGACAACACGATCAGCTACGAGAAGATCGCGGAAGCACGGATCTCCTATGCCGGCCGGGGCCAGATCAACGACGTTCAGCAGCCGCGCTGGGGCCAGCAGCTGATCGACATCCTGTTCCCGTTCTAAAGGCTATGGGCCGAAGACGGCTCTGGACCAAAATAGCTCTGGCCGGCCGAACGACCGAAAAGGCTTACGCGCCTATCGCGGATCGTTTCGGTTCATGCGGGGCGGGGCGAGGCCAGTCAACCGACGCGCTATTCGTCCCGCTGGGTGCGCTCCATGCGCTCGTGACGCTCTTGGGCTTCGAGAGAAAGGGTTGCGATCGGACGGGCCTCCAGGCGCTTGACGCCGATCGGGTCTCCGGTCTCCTCGCAATAGCCGTAGCTGCCGTCCTCGATCCGCTGCAGAGCGGCATCGATCTTCGAGAGGAGCTTGCGCTCGCGGTCGCGGGTACGAAGCTCCAGCGCGCGGTCGGTTTCGGCCGATGCGCGGTCCGCCAGATCGGGCTCCTGCATCCCCCCGTCGACCTGGAGGCTGTTCAAGGTTTCGTTCGATTCGCGCAAGAGCTCCGCCTGCCACTTCAAGAGCTTGAGGCGGAAATACTCGCGCATGATGGGATTCATGAAAGTTTCATCGTCGGACGGTCTATAGCCGGAGGGAAGCGAGGGATTTGTCATGCTCGTGGGCCGGACCAGTGAACTTTGAAGCGGCCGGAGTATAGAAACCGTCCCTGCCCGTCGCAAGGATCGACGCACACCAAACTAATGCATTGATAAAACTAATATATTTTAATCAGACCGAACCGGGCGGCAGCCTACCGAGCTTTGCGAGCTCGACCTGAACTCTGAGCTCGATCTCGTCCAGCAGCTCGCTCAGGCGGGGATCATCGGCCTCATCGCGCCGAGCCGCCACCATCGCCGCCAGGTTATCCAGCCGGTCGGGCGAGATCCCGCCGGCAAGCAGGCCGTCCCGGATCTGGTCCAGCCCATCGATCAGGTCGCTGGCCCGACGGCGTGCGCGGTTACGCCGTTCGAGAGCCGATTCGGCTTCTTGGACCGCCAACAGTGTATCGATCGCCCCCGCGGGCGCGGTGCCGGTGACAGTAGCCATGGAGGTCGGCTTGGCGTCCAGCATCTGGGTAAAGCCGCCAGAGGAGGTGACCTTGGTGGGCTTGCCGAGCTGCGACTGGCCCGAACGCGAGATCCGTGAGACATCCATAGGCTGACCGACCCTTTCGACGATCGACCTTGGGGCTCGCACCCTTAAGTCGCGGTTAACGTGCCGGGCAGATTTTGCCTAGGCGGCAATGATCGACCGAGTCCCGTCCTCAGCTATGCCGCGGAATTCCTCGCTTTTGGTTTTGGCACGATTCTCGCATGGACTGGTGACAGCGGCGTCCCGGTAGCGAAGCATTAACGCAAACTGCCTAGAAGCCGACATCGAACGATTCACCGACCGAGGGCCCGATGGCCAAGCCGATCGTCCGCCTGCCTTTCATGCTCCCGTTCCGCGCCCTGACTCTTCGTTTTCTGTCATGCGGTGTTGCCGCCTTCGCCCTGGTTGTGGCGCCGGTGGTCGATGCGCTGGCCGCGACGACGCGAATCAAGGACATCGTGAGCGTCGAGGGCGTACGGGACAATATGCTCGTAGGCTACGGTCTGGTCGTCGGCCTCAACGGCAGCGGCGATACGCTGACCAACATCCCCTTCACCGAGCAGAGCCTGGTCGGCATGCTCGAGCGTCTCGGCGTCAACGTTCGGGGCGAGCAGCTCCGGACGAAGGACGTCGCGGCCGTCATGGTCACGGCGACCCTCCCCCCCTTCGCGGGGCAAGGCACACGCATCGACACGACCGTCGCAGCACTGGGCGACGCCAAGAGTCTCCAAGGCGGCACGCTTCTCGTCACCCCGCTCCTCGGCGCCGACAGCGAGGTCTACGCGGTCGCCCAGGGACAGGTGGCAATCGGTGGATTCACGGCTTCAGGCGAAGCCAGCACCGTGACCAAGGGCGTGCCCACGGGCGGCAGGATCGCGGACGGCGCGATCGTCGAACGCGAGGTCGCGTTCAACCTGGGCGAAATGCAGGAGGTCCGCCTCTCGCTTCACAACCCCGATTTCACGACCGCTCGCCGGATCGCCCAGGCGATCAACGGCTCGATCGGCTCACCCGTCGCACGCGCGACCGACCCCGCCAATGTGAAAGTCTCGGTCGCGGGCACGAAGCGGACCGACATCGTCAATCTCATTACAGATATCGAGCAGCTCGCGATCGAACCGGACGAAGTTGCGAGGGTCGTGATCGACGAGAAGTCCGGCGTCATCGTAATGGGCGACAAGGTGCGCATCTCCACGGTGGCGATCAGCCAGGGCAACCTAACGGTCAAGATCACCGAGACGCCGCAGGTCTCGCAGCCCCAGCCCTTCAGCCAAGGCGGGACGACAACCGTCGTGCCGCGCACCCAAGTCACGGTCGACGAGGATTCAGGTCACAAGACCGCGATACTTCCCGCCGGGGTCTCGCTCCAGCAGCTCGTCACGGCGCTCAATCGGCTGGGCGTGGGTCCGCGCGACATCATCTCGATCCTGCAGTCGATCAAGGCTGCGGGCGCGCTCCAGGCGGACCTCGAGGTCATCTGAGATGAGCGGGACCAGCATCGGCGCGCCGAGCGCGGACGTAGCGATGATGCAGATGCGCCAGTCCGCCAGCTCCGCCGCCGCGCCGACCGGCAAGGCGGGCAACGGTTCGGTCGATATCGCGAAGATCAAGAAATCGGCGACGGAGTTCGAGGCCGTATTTGCCACCGAGATGCTTTCGCACATGTTCGAGGGCGTCGGCGCCGATCCAGTGACCGGCGGCGGCAATGGCGAGGAAATCTACAAATCCATGATGATCGAGCAGTACGGCCAGGCGATCGCCCGGTCCGGCACGCTCGGCATCGCCGACAAGGTCGCGGCCGCGCTGATCAAGGCCCAGGAGAAATAGGATGAGCGACTCCAAACAACTGCTGTCGGCGCTCCTGGATACGATCGACCAGCTCACGAAGATCCTCGAGGCGGAGAACAAAGCACTCGCCGCCCACCATCCCGAGATCGTCGCGCGATCGGTCGATCAGAAGCTGATGCTCGGGCGCACCTTCGAGCGGCTCATGCAGCAGATCGGGTCGCTCAAGGACGCGCTGGCGCCGCTGCCGCCGGAAAAACGCGAGAAGATCGTCGCCGGCATCCGCTATTTCGGCGAGATTGCGATGACCAATCAGGTCGCGATCGGCGCCGCCCAGCGCGCGACCGAGCGCGTCGTGACGCACATCATCGAGGCGGTGCGCAAGCAGAACGACACGCGCTCGATGCCTTATTCCCGGCCCTCGCTTGCGCGCTCGCGCAACACGGCGAGCCGAATTTCCGTCAGTCTCGACCAAACCTTCTAGACTCGACGCTATCGCAGCTCGCAACCGGTTGGACAACGGTCCACCCGGTTCGTGCCGATTCGTGGAAAGTCCGGTTTCGGCCCGCATGGCGATCTTCTACCGGCCTGCAGGATTTGCCCTGCCTTTGCCACGGCAAACTTTGCCGCAAGCTCTATCGCAGCGTCATCCCGGGAATCATTTATGGCGTCTTTTCAGCGGCTTAAGGATATCCCGCGCTCTGGCACGCCGATTGCTTTGGTCCTGACGAGATCACCCAGGGGCAATCCACGTGAGAGCAGTTCACGCCACCAACGCCGCCAAGGCCGGCATCGCCGCACCGGTTTCGAACGGCCTTCCCATCAACGGCTCCTCCGAAGCCGACGCCTTCTCGGCGCTGATCCAGGCGCTGGGGGACCTTTCGGGGCAGACGTCCGGTTCGGGCACCGGATCGGGTTCGAATGCGAACACGGCTTCGAATGGCGACCAGGACCCGCAAGCCCAATCGGCCTCGTCCTCATCGGCCGCACCGGCAACCAACGCCACCCTCACCGGTAGCGTCGTTGCGGTCGTTGCGCCTGCGACTTCGACATCGGGATCGGGCGACGCAAAGTCGGATCAATCGGGCGATCCGAACGCCTCGACTGCATCGCAATCGGATTCCACGACGACCGTCCCTGATCCCAACCTGCTGGCTCTCCTTGCGACGCCCGGAGTCCAGGCCGCTCAGCAGGCCGCGCCGCCAACGGGAGTTCTGCCGACGGGCACCGCGCAAGCGCCCGCGCCTGGCGCAGCTTCGCCGAGCGCGGCCGCCAATCCCCAAGCTGCAGCCGACCTGCAGTCCGCTGCGAACGGCACGACCACGGACGCCGGATCGGCGAACCCGTCGACCCGGCCCCCTGGAGCGCAGTCGGTTCTCGCGAATCCGCCTTCGCCTGCGGCTCGGCTGACCGGACAAGGGCCGATGCAGGCAGGTGGCGGCTTGACTAAAACGACGACGATTTCCCAGTCGAGCGCCGCACAAACCGCTGCTTCGACACCGGTCACCGCCTCGGGAATGCACGCGGCTCAGCCGCTTGCTCCCACGCGCGACACCGGCATCGCACCGACCCAAACCAACGGCCTGCCGCAAGCGCCCTCCCATACGCCGAATGCCTCCGATACTGGTAATCAGAACTCGGCGCGGTCCGACGCTCATACGACGAGCGACAACCAGCCCAGCGCGACCGACGCTTCCGCCGCTCAGGCGCAGCCGGGGGCGACCGCGCCCTCAC
>DATGMP010000101.1:0-121467 GCA_035293565.1 Alphaproteobacteria bacterium
GTCAGGCTGGTCGATTTCGAGACGCTGCTCGAAACCTCCGACTTCCTCACCGTCAACTGTCCGCTCAACGCCGAGACGCGCGGTATGGTCGGCGCCCCCGCGCTTTCGCGGATGAAGCGGACCGCCTTCCTCATCAACACGGCCCGCGGGCCGATCGTCGACGAGCGCGCGCTCACGGACGCGCTGAGAGCGCGCCGGATCGCGGGCGCCGCGCTGGACGTCTTCGATCAGGAGCCCACGCCCAGGAGCAATCCGTTGCTCGCGCTCGACAATGTGATCGTGAGCCCGCATTCGCTGTGCTGGACGGACGAATGCTTTCGGCTCTGCGCCGAAAGCGCGCTCGGGGCGATAGCGGCCGTGGCGCGAGGCCAGAAGCCGGCCTTTCCGGTCAACCCGGAGGCGATGGATCATCCGCGATGGAGGGACTTTCGCCCGATCTAGTTTGCAGCTAAAAACATTGGGGGAGAAATGTTATGGCCGGTGAAGGCTATGATCGCCGAATCGACTGGGTGCCCGAGAAGCGGCCGGAATGGCTGGCCGAGTTCAACAGGCTGGGCGCGCTTCTGGACGTCAGGAGCATCGTCCCCCTGGACGAGGAATCCCTCCTCAGCCACGCTGCGCGCAACACGGGCCTCAGCGATTTCGGCGATGACGACTGGCGGCCGCATTTCCGCACGCTGATCCGCCTGATCGAAGAAGAGGCGAGGCTCCATTTCTTCGGCCGGGTCCTCACGCGCTCGGACCTGCTGATCTATCTGCAGGCGCGGCTGCAGATCGTCGACGCCTTCAAGAAGCATCCCGAGATCGCCGAGGAGCGCATCACCGAGCCGGTCTTCATCATGGGCTTCGGACGCTCCGGCACGACGATCCTGCAGGACGTCATGTCCCACGACCCGCAATTCCGCTCGGTCCGCAAATGGGAGGCCCTCTTCCCCGCCCCGCCGCCGGTTGCCGAGACCTACGATACCGATCCCCGAATCGCCAAGGCCCAGGGACTAGCGGACGTCGTTTACGCCATCTCGCCCGAGTGGCGGCGCATGCATGGCTGGGACGGCAACCAGGCGGTCGAGGATATCGAGTTCACCTACCCCGCCTTCCTGTCGGAGGTCTGGCAGCTCGCCTTCCAGATACCGTCTTGGGAGCCTTACTTCGCGAAGCAGGATGTCATGCATCACTTCGCCTGGCACAAGAAGACGCTGCAATACCTTCAATGGAAATACAAAAAGCCGCACTGGCTGCTGAAGAACCCCACTCACCTTCCGCGCATACCGCAGCTTCTGAAGACCTATCCGGACGCGAAGTTCATCTTCACGCACCGCGACCCGATCAAGTCGGGCGATTCGATGGTGAATGTGATGGGCGCGATCTATTACTGGCGCACCGACGACCCTTGGGGCGGCCGGGTGATCGACGAATGGATCTACGCCGATCAGCGCGCCAAGATGTGGGACGACGTGATCGGCTGGATCGAGAGCGGGCTGATCCGCCCCGGCGCCTACGCCAATTTCGCATATCACGAATTCATGGACGATCCGATGGCGACGATCGAGCGCGCCTACCGCACGCTCGGGCTCGCGGTGAATCCCGAATCATTCCGGCTGATGCGGGACTATCTCGCCGGCACACCGCAGGGATCGCACGGCAAGCACAGCTACAAGCGCGCCACCGACGACGACGAAATCGCCTCCGATGAGCGGCGCAAATACCAGCGCTATCAAGCCTATTTCAACGTGCCGAACGAGGCCTGACGGCCATGTCCGCCCCGTATCAAGGCGAGCTCTGGTCGCGCTTCTGCGACGGGTTGAAGGCGCTCGGGCACGAGGTGCTTCGCGCCGAATCGCCGACCGACGATTTCAACCGAGCCGAAGGCTATCGCTATCTCACCCGCATGCTGCGCGACGGGATCATGCGGCAGGTCGAGTTCATCGATCCCGCCTACCCGGTGCTCTACGATCTCAACCCGGCCTGGGTGTCGATCGGCTCCAGCCCGGACAATGAGTATTTCATGTCCTTCATCGACGGCCGGCTGGATTATTGTCTCAGCGGCAATCGCGGCGGCGTGCATTACATTGGCATCAGCACGAAGACCGGCGGCTATGAGAAGGAGCCGGCGCTGTCACCGTCGGGCTTCATCGACAGCACGATCCTGAAGACCGACGCCGACGGCAATTTCGAGATCCATCTCAGCCAGAAGCCGCAGCCCGGCAACTGGCTGCAGATGAGCCCGGCCACGACGAACCTGATCGTGCGCCAGACCTTCCTCGACCGGAAGCGCGAGAAGCCGGCGCAGATGCGGCTGGAGTGCATCAACCCCGGGCGCGAGCCTCTGCCCCTCGATCCCTATGAATTCCCCGACCGGCTGATGGCGGTCCTCAAATACATGAAGGGGAATTTCGACGTGTCGGGCAACTGGACCCGCATGTTCCAGACCGCGCCCAACAGCTTCTACCCGCTCGACCAGGACGTCTATCTCAAGGCCGGCGGCGATCCGACGATCTTTTACGCCCAGGGCTATTGGCAGCTCCATGCCGACGAGGCGCTGGTGGTCGATGTCCCCAAACTCGAATGCGAGTTCTGGAATTTCCAGATCAACAATTACTGGTCGGAGGTCGTGGGCTTCAACCAGAAGCCCTCGGCCGTCAACAAATCGAGCGCAAAGGTCGACGATGAAGGCCGCGCGCGCCTCGTTGTCGCCCATGCCGATCCCGGCCGGCCCAACTGGATTCCGACTCTGGGTCACGATCGCGGATCGATGATCTTCCGCATCATCAACGGCCGGCCGCCGGAAGCGCCGACGGCGCGGCTGGTGAAGATGGATCAAATATCCGCGTAAGCCTGCTGCTCTTCCGCCGCGCCGGGATGGACGACCGCGCCGCGATCGGCGCCGCTGACGGTCTGGGCGTAGCGCCAGAGCGCGCCGGTCGGCGCGTTGGTCGGATGCGGCGTCCAGGCGGCGCGCCGCTTTGTGAGCTCCGCATCGGACAGGTCGACCGCCAGCAGGCCGTTGTCGGCATCGATGCGGATGATGTCGCCGTCGCGGATCAGCGCGATCGGGCCGCCCACCGCCGCCTCGGGGCCGACATGGCCGATGCAGAGGCCCCGCGTGCCGCCGGAGAAACGGCCGTCCGTGACGAGCGCCACCTTCTCGCCCATGCCCTGGCCGTAGAGCGCCGCCGTCGTCGAGATCATCTCGCGCATGCCGGGCCCGCCCTTGGGACCTTCATAGCGGATGACCAGAACCTCGCCCTCCTTGTAGGCGCGATCGAGCACGGCCTTCAGGCATGCCTCCTCGCTGTCGAAGATTCGCGCGGGACCCGAGAAGGATCGGCGCTTCAGTCCGGCGATCTTGCAGACCGCGCCGTCGGGCGCGAGGTTGCCCGACATGCCGGTAACGCCGCCGCGCTTGTCGAGCGGCGCAGCAGTTGATCGCACCACATCCTGACCATCCGGCAAGCGCGCATCGGCGAGGTTTTCGGCGATCGTCTTGCCGGTCACGGTCAGGCAATCGCCATGCAGATAGCCGCCGTCGAGCAGCGCCTTCAGCAACACCGGCACGCCGCCCACCTCGTGCAGGTCGCGCGCGAGATAGCGACCGCCCGGCTGCATGTCGGCGATGTAAGGCGTGCGCGCGAAGACCCCGACGACATCCTTGAGCGTGAAATCGACGCCGGCTTCGTGCGCCATCGCCGGCAGATGCAGCGCCGAGTTGGTCGAGCCGCCCGCGGCAGCCACGGCCGCCGCCGCATTCTCGAAGGATTTGCGGGTGACGATGTCGCGCGGCCTGATCCGCTTCTCGACCAGCGTCATCAACATCCGTCCGCATTCCTGCGCCATGCCGAGCCGCTGGGCATAGACCGCGGGCAGCGCGGCCGACCCCGGCGGCGCCAGGCCGATCGCCTCGGACACGGAGGCCATCGTGATCGCGGTGTATTGGCCGGGGCAGGCGCCCGCGGTCGGCACGGCGTTGCGCTCGAGCTCGGCCAGACGCTTGTCGTCGATCTTGCCGACCGCATGCGCGCCCACCGCCTCGAACACGTCGACGATCGTGATGTCGCGACCGTGGTCGTTGCCCGGCAGCACCGAGCCGCCATAGAGGAACACCGCCGGCACGTTGAGCCGCAGCATCGCCATCATCAGGCCGGGCAGAGTCTTGTCGCAGCCGCCGATGCAGATCATCGCGTCATAGGCATGGCCGCGCATCACGAGCTCGACCCCGTCGGCGATATGCTCGCGCGAGACCAGCGACGCCTTCATGCCGGCATGACCGTTCGCGATGCCGTCATTGACGCTGACGGTGGTGAACTCGAACGGCGTGCCGCCGGCTTCGCGCACGCCGGATTTCGCGGCCTGGGCCTGCTCGCGATGGCCCATATTGCAGGGCGCGCCGTCGTTCCAGGCGGTGAAGATTGCGACCAGCGGCTTGTCGAGCCCGCCGGCCGGGACGCCCGCGCCATACATCATGGCGCGCATCGGCGCCTTCTGCGGACCCAGCGTCGAATGACGGCTGGGCAGCTTCGATTTGTCGAAAGTCATGGCGCTCCCCCGGCTAGGAGCGGTCAGCCGTTGGCTTCCGTCCGCTTCTCTTCGGCGGCGGCGATCCGCTCGTACCAAGCGTAGCAGAAGTAGAACAGGATCCCGAGGCCGATCGAGATGTAAAAACCTTCCGCGCTGAAGGCCAGGACGAACTGGGCCCAGACGATGCCGCCGGCCAGCAGCGCGCCAAGAATAATGGGCAGAAGGCGGTTGCGTGCCATCGCCGACACCTAATGCTGACGCACCGGCGCGGCGCCGAGGTCGATCAAGTGCGAGAAGCGCGCCATCAGATAGATGCCGACCGCCAGATTGGCGAGGTAGTAATATTTCACGAAGCGCTGCTCGGACGGCGGCGCGAACCGGCGGAACACGGTCGCAGTCGCCCAGAAAAGCCAGATGTCTGCGGTCGCAGCGGCGAGAGCGGTTGCAACGCCCGCCCAAAGGCCGGCCTTGGCCCGCGCGGCTTCGAAAGCCTCAGGCGGCCACGGCGAGATGGCGCCGAAATAGAAGGCGCCCAGCATGTAGGGGCCGGCGATGATCAGCGGATAGAACCAATTCCGGTTCGTGAAGATCCGGATCACCGGGTTCGGCGATTCCACCTGCCCCGTCACCGAGAAATGCAGCGTGGTGAGGAAGGTGAAGGCCAGAATAACCGAATAAGCCAGGTTCAGAGCGTTGTGGTCCATCGAACGAGCAGTCCTATTCGGCGGCGACCAGCCCGGGCTCGAGATCGGAGAGATCGTCGGCCGTCGGCGCCTTGGGCTTGAAGGAATAGGTCTCGCCGGGACGGCCGAACAGAACGACGAGCTTGTCCTTCAAAGTCGGCGCGTGCCACGCGTCGCGGATCAAATGGCCGAACTCGAACGACCAGATCTTGAACGGGTTGTGCGAGCCGACATCCCGAGTGATGCCGAATTTGATCTTCTCCTCGCCCGGCAGGATGAAAGTGCCGAAGAACTGGTCCCAGATCATCGTGCCGCCGCCGTAATTCTTGTCGATGTAGCGGGCGTTGCAGGCGTGATGGATCGAGTGGTTGGCGGGCGAGCAGAAGACCTGATCGAACCACCCGAGCCGGCCGATGCGCTGCGTATGGATGAAAGTCTGGAAGGAGATGCTTTTGGCCATCAGCAGAAGGCCGACGGGGCCAAAACCGAGCATCGCGATCGGCATGATGGTCGCGACCTTGTAGATCCAGGTGCCCGGCGTCAGCCGCCATGAGGTGAAGAATTCATAGTCGCGCGAGCTGTGATGGATCGAATGGTCGGCCCACAGGATCCGCACCTCGTGGCCGAGCCGATGATAGATGTAGTGATAGAACTCAGCGGCCAGGAAATAGAAGATGATCGTGTAGCCGTTGAACGGGATGTGCCAGTGCGAGATCGAAGCGCCGGCATAGGCGGCGCCCCCTTCGGCGGCCAGGCCCACGGCGCCCTCGATGATGAAAGCGTGCAGGGCCAAGACGAAATTGGCCGGCGCATCCTTCGAGATCAGCCGTTTGCGGCCCGGCGTATTGCGGTCGCCGATCCAGGAGAACAAGCGGATCAGGATTTCAGCCGCGAGCACCAGCCCCAGGATCGCCCCGGTTCCCGTGAACCAGAACTTCATGAATGCCTCGACATCGGATGTGTCGATCGCGCCGATGCTGGTCAACAAATCCATAGCCGCGCCTTCCTCCCGCCCATTCTATGTAGGTGGCGCAACGTACGATGCAACGGTGTGTCGCGTCAAGGATTCAGAGCGGGTCGATCGTCCGTCAATCCCGCGATTTGTACGCGCGGAGCTGGGCGGAATAAACGTCGGCTATTTCCTGGGCGGCCGAAACAGCGGCGTCGGCCTGGGCCTGCCAGAGCTGTTTGGTCTCTGGTTTCGTGTCGGGCGGGGCGCTCTTGATCTGCTGTTCCAGGCAGGTCTGGTAAGCCTCGAGCACTTTCACATAGGCCTGCAGCTTGTCGTGCCCCTCGCGCATTTCCTCTTCGCTGGCCGTCGCCCCCTGCGGCATGACGGGAGCCTTTACCGAAGGCTTGGCGCAATTGGCGAAGGCAGGCGCGCCGGCCAGCAGGCAAGCGGCGACGAGCGCGAAGAGAAAGCAGGGATTGCGGGACATGGAAGGCATCGCCGAACGGAGATCGAGAAGCCCCGAAGCAGGATTCCACGCTTCGGTATTGCCTGTATATTCTGGTCCGGAAAGAAAACAAAATCACGAGAGCGCAAGGGGAAGGCATGAACCGGGAGGACGTGATCAAGCGCCTGGAGGGCGCGATCGAGGGGAGCCGCGAGCTCGATGCCAATATCGCGGCCTTAGCCTGGCCGGGAGCCGGCGCATTCTATGTCACGGACGGCGACCGGCCGCAGGAAGTCGGCGCCGGCGAATGGCTGGTGCTGCGCCGAACGGCCGAAGGGCGGGTCACCAAGCATAGGCCGGCCGACTACACGACCAGCACCGACGCCGCGCTGCTGCTGGTGCCCAAGACCATGGGCTGGGAGATGACCTTCCTGCGCCGCGAGCATGTCCACATCGTCGGCATGGATCTGCGTCGCAATCCCGAGAATGGCCGCTATGAGCGCTTCAAAGGTCAGGCCAAGACCGCGCCGCTCGCCATCTGCAGCGCCGCGCTGCGGGCCGCCGCGGAGTCTTCGGAGTGATCGCGCCATTAGGGCGCGATGTTCCCCACATATTTAGAGTTATTTTAGGAGTCGAAGCCTAAGACTCCGGCCCGGCGGCCGGGTTCTTCTACCCATCGAGCCGGCTGCTGATTACCCCCTTATCAACCTCAAGGGCCGTCCTTCGGGACGGCTTTTTTTTGCAAGGAACCGGTCCTCAGGCGCTGTCGCGACCAGCGATGAGGGCGACGCCGGCATTGGCGAAAAGCTTTGCCTCGAGGGGGCGCCCGACGTCTTTCACCATCAGCTGCCGGATCCGCATTCCGCCGGTGCGCATCAGCCGCCCGAAAGCGGCGCTCAGTCCCTGACCGGCCAAAGCCCGCCGCGCCGGCATCGTGAGAATCCTGACCGATGGCGGCAACTCGTTAATCAGCGGCGTGTCGCATTCGGGCAGCTCGATCGCCAACGCACGGAACAGAGGCGCACAACGCGTGACGATCTCCTGCAGCCGCGTCTGGCCGATATCTTTCGACAGGCTGTGAATCTCGAGAACCATGCGCGCCTTGCCGACCACGTCGATTCCGCGCGCCACCTTCATCCATTCCTCGCGGCTCCGCTTCTCCATGAGGGTGGAGATGTGAACGGGAACGATGACCAGCTCCTGACTGGCCGAAAGCTGATCCTGCATCAGCCGTTCGGCGGCCGCCGTCACGAGCAGGAGTCCCGCTTCGTGCGCCAGGCCGTTCTCATGATGAGGATCGAGATTCTCGATTGCGGTCTCGAGTTCCGCCGGCAGCCGCACGCGGAGCAGCGGAGCCAATTGGCCCGTGTTCGTGCGCACCTTGTCCAGACGAATGCGACCGGCCGTGATCTCGTCCCATAGCGAGCGGCGCACCAAGGCTTCGCGTCGTTCCTTGTCCGACTTGAGCCGCTTCTCGACCGCCTCGGCGATGTTGAAATCGGCCACCGCTTCATTCTCGTTGATCGTCACTTCGCTCACATGCGCGGTGACCTTGGCCTCCATGAGCTCCTGTGACTCGCCGATCAGCCGATCGACGATCTCTCGGCGAAGCGCCTGCGCCTTGAATGCCGCCTCCTGTTCGTTCAGATCCGCGAAGCAGACGAGAAAGCCGTCATCCTGGGTTCGGCTGATTGCATCACGCGGTCCGATATGCCGACGCAGGATGGCTTCGGCGGCGTTGAAGGTCTTGGCTTCGAACTCGGCCCAGCGGTCGCCCAGCGCCTCGCGGACCTCGTCGAGACCGATGAGCTGAAGCTTGCCGGTAACCACGGCGGCCGGCGTCTTGTCGGAACTGGCGAGCGCTTCTCGGATCGCCGACCCGAATTCTTTCGGACGCGGCGGCGCGGCAGCCCGTTCGGCAGGCGGTTGCGATATCCGGGCCGGCGCAGGCGCGACGGGCGCGGGCTTGACTGCCGGACGTTCGGGCGCCGGGACCGGCTGTGCGGCCATGGCTTCGCGGCCGACCGCGACAATCAGATAGCAATACTCATGCTGCGCATCGACGTTGTTCGAGACGATCTGCGCCTCCACCGGCGATCCGTTCGGCTTTTTCAGCCTGACGTTCAACCGTTCGCCGGATTTCTTGCCGGGCTCGGTGCGACGCAGGGCGTCGACCGCCTTGGCCTCGGCCTGGCCGAGCCAAGACGCGAAAGCCCGTCCGAGGATGTCGTTCAGACCGACCCCGAGCGCTCGGCTGAAGGATTGGTTCGCCATCGCGACCCGTCCGGCCTCATCCACGACCGCGAGGCCCTGGTCGACCACGAGGAAGATCGATCCCAGCAGCTGCTGCGCGGCGCGCATCTCTTGTTCGGCGCGTTTGCGGCTGGTGATGTCCGTCGTCACGCGAACGAAGCACGCCAGGTCTCCCGAGGCCGAGAAGATCGGGACGATCTTGCCGGAGATCCAGGCGATCTTTCCGTCCCGCTTGCGTGCATGAAGCAGGATCTCCGCCTCGTGCCCCGTCGCGGCGGCGCCGCGCATCGGCTCCAGGGCCCGGGCGAGAAGCTGGCCCGAATAGAGCGTGCCCAGTCGTTTGCCGACGATCTCCTGCGCCGGGTAGCCCGAGGCGCGCTCAAAGGCGCGGTTCACATGGATGATGCGCGGGCCTTCGCCCGCGTCGAGGTCGCAATCGGTGATCGTCACCGCTTCGCTCGCATATTCCTCGGCAAGCCGGACGAGCGCGGACGCGTCAAGTCCCCCTTCGGCGAAGGACGGCAGCTTGCCGCCGGGATCGCTCAAAGTAGAAATGTCGCGCTTGTACATCCACCAGAACATGTTCCCGCACGGTGTATTTTTCGTAAATTTTGCGAGAGGCCATTCCGTCCCTCCCGACCGGCTGGAAGCGGCAGAATCTGCCCAGTCCGCCGGCTCCTGCCGATCGGGAATCCAACATTTCCGCGGCTTGCAGGCTTGGCACGACGATTGCTTGGAGGAGGCTGAAAGGAGCGCGCCCTTGCCCAACGCGATCGCCGTCAGCCAGCCCGTTAACCTTGTCGCCCCCCAGCCGACCGGCGCCGCGTCGACACCGCCGAAGACGAGCGGTTCCGGCTTCACCTTTCACGACTTCCTCAACATCATCAATCCGTTGCAGCACATTCCCGTCGTCTCGACGATCTATCGCGAGATCACCGGAGACACGCTGAAGCCGATCTCCAATATTCTGGGCGGCGCGCTGTTCGGCGGCGTCATCGGGCTGGCCTCCTCGGCAGTCGACGCCATCGTCCAGGAAACGACGGGAAAGGATATCGGCGCCCATGTCATGGCGACCCTGGGGTTGCACCATGACTCGACCGACGATTCCGGCGGCGGGCATCAAGTCGCGGCGTCCGGAGCCAGCCCCGTCCCCGCCTTCCTGGTGGCCGAGGCGCAGGCCGATCGAGCAGCCCATGCAAATGCCGCTCCTGCGGGAGTCGCCCGGCCCACGCTCTTCTGGCAATCGCTGCAGCGCGGCGGGACCGGCGTGTCGCACGGGGCAGCCGGGCGGCCGGTCGTCACCATCGGCCCGCCCAAGCCGCTCCCCGGCGGCGGCCAAATTTCGGCCGCGCCACAAGCTTCGCCGTCGGCGCCGCAGCCGATTCTCAGGCCGGCCTCCGACGGCGCCGCGACGATCATCTCGTCTTCCCAGCCCGCCGCCTCGGCCGCCGTTTCTCAGCCCGCCGCAACCTCCATCAACCCGCGCGCGCAGCAGCCGATGGTGCCTACGCCCGCCGGCATTCAGCCCTTGCCCAAGGCCCAGATCCCCGAGATGATGATGCAGGCGCTGGCCAAGTATCAGGCCATGCACAAGGCGCCGCAGGCCCAGGTCGTTGACCAGACTAACTGATCGCAATTCCCCAATCGCATTGATCGAGGTTTCCGCCGCCGGCCGGATGTCGTGGCCAGGCGGCTCCGTCCGCTGCGCGCTCGGCCGCTCGGGAGTCCGGCGCGACAAGCGCGAAGGCGACGGGGCGACGCCCGTCGGCACCTTCCCGTTGCGCGAGCTCTGGTATCGGCCGGACCGGCTGCCGCGGCCCGAGACTTTGCTCGAAACCCACGAAATCGAACCCGAGCGCGCCTGGTGCGACGACCCGCGCGACGGCGGCTACAACCGTGTGGTCTGGGCGCCCTATCCGGCGAGTCATGAGCGGCTCTGGCGCGAGGATCACCTTTACGATCTCATCGTCCCTCTGGGGTACAACGACGCCCCGGCCATCCCCGGGATGGGCAGCGCGATCTTCCTCCATGTCGCCGCCCCCGATTATCGGCCGACCGAGGGCTGCGTCGCGATCACGCGCGACGATCTCCTCGCCTTGCTGAAGCGCTGCAGCGCGACGACGATGCTCAGCGTGTCTCTCTAGTTCCGAAAATCGCG
This sequence comes from Alphaproteobacteria bacterium, assembly GCA_035293565.1. Taxonomy (GTDB): domain Bacteria; phylum Pseudomonadota; class Alphaproteobacteria; order BOG-932; family Roseiterribacteraceae; genus DATGMP01. The sequence continues at coordinate 11,007 of DATGMP010000101.1, forward strand.
GTACCGACGCGCACATGGGTGGCGCCGCAGGCGATCGCTTCGCGAAAATCGCCGCTCATGCCCATGCTGAGGATCGGAAGCCGGCAGGATTTCGCCAGCGCCGCCATGCGCGCGAAATAAGGCTTGGGCTCCGCGCCCGCCGGCGGAATGCACATGAGGCCGACCAACGGCAGCCGATACTCGTCGCGACAGAGCGCGAGCAGGGCCGGGACATCGGATTCCGCAACGCCCGCTTTCTGAGGCTCGTTGCCGATATTGACCTGGATATAGCAGGGTAGCTGCCGACCCGTCCGTCGCATCTCCTGGACCAGCTTTTCCGCCAGCGCGGGCCGGTCGACCGTCTCGATGACATCGAAAAGGGCGATGGCGTCGCGCACCTTGTTGGTCTGCAAGGGGCCGATGAGATGGAGCTCGATGTCCTTGTATTTGGCCTTGAGCGCCAAGAACTTGGCCTTGGCCTCTTGGACCCTGTTTTCGCCGAAGATCCGCTGTCCGGCCGCGATTGCCGTGGCGATCGCGGAAGCGCCGTGAGTCTTTCCGACCGCGACCAGCGCGACCGAGCGCGGATCTCGGCCGGCGTCGCGCGCCGCCGCGGCGATCTCCGCGCGCACCGCCGCGAGCCGCGCGGCGATGTCCTCGGCAGGGCAGTTCACTTCCAACTTCGAATCGGCGACACTCGCTTCGCCCGTCCCGGCAGCGCCCATGATTCCATTCATCCGATACAGCCCATCCGCCGCCGTGCTGGTGCTCGCAGCTCTCGCGCGGCCGGCGGGCGCGGCCGATATACGGACCAGTCTCGGCGGTTTCGTCAAATTTCAATATGGCTTCTTCGACCGGAGCGACGGAGTCTCCGAGCGTCGCGGCGCTCGCACCGACGCCGAAGCGCATGTCGACCTCTCCGCCACGGGCGATACCGGCATCGAATATGGCGGCCGCATCCAGCTCGCGCGCGCCGCAAAGCCGCGGGACAACGGCACCTATCTCCATCTGCACACGGCCTGGGGCGCCTTCCGCCTGGGCGACTATGGCGGCGCGGCCAAGGAGCTCACCGTATCGGCGCCGACCGTCGGCATCGGCCAGATCGACGGCGATTTCGATGTCTTCGCGGGCCCCTCAGCGCTGCTCACGCCCTACAAGCTCGACAATGACGATTCAACCAAGCTGACCTATCTCTCGCCCGAGATCGTCGGCATCAGACTCGGCCTTTCCTACACGCCCGAACTCGGCTCGAGCGGAACCGAAATCGTCGCAGCGCGCCGAGCGTCGGGCATCGACGCGCACCGCGACGTCGCCGAGACGGCGGTCGCCTATACGCGCGACATCGGCAATGCAACTCTGACCGCCGGCGCCTCCTACGTCTTCGGCGGCGCCAAGCGCGACGCCGGAGTCCGCGACCTGTCCGGCTATGGAATCGGAGCCAAGATCGCGTGGGGCGGACTGACTTTTGGCGGCGGCTACGTCTATGACGGACGCGATACGCTGCCGCTCGATCCGAGGCCGGGCCATGCCTTCATTGAAAGCGTGGTCGACGAGATCAATTTCGGCGCCACCTACGAATTCGGGAAATGGGGGCTCGGCGGCTCATGGGCCCGGGACGCGCGCGCCGGCCTGCCCACGACCGACCTTTGCGGGCTCGGCGCGGTCTTTCATGCGGCAAGAGGTCTCACCTTCGGATCGGACTTCGTCTATTTCACCGTTCCCCGCGGACAGGGTGACGCCGACGGATATGTCGTCATTCTCGAGTCCGCGTTGCATTTCTGACTGTTACCGCCCGTTCAACGATATCGGCTCGCGGCGCGTTTCGGGAATTCCATGCGCAAATCGCGCGACTGCCACCCTGGTGCGCAATTGGAAACGGCGGCGTTGGATACCACATAGCGCAGCTTCCCGGTTGCGTTTGCGCAACCGGATGTTGTGACCCGGCGGAGCCACCGCATGTCGAGGACGATCGAGCGCCTTCCCAATGATTTCAGGGGCGAGCGCACCATTTTCAGCAGTTCCGGGCCCACCGGCGAGCTGCCGGAAAACCGCCTCACCGAGCGCCACCGCGCCCTTCTGCGCTATTGGCGGAGCAAAGGGCATGACGGGACCATCCCACGGCGCGCCGACATCGAACCCCTGGAGATACCACGCCTTTTGCCGAACCTCCTGCTCTGGGACGTGGTGGACGACGATTACGAATGTCGTCTGTCGGGATCCGAAGTCGACCTGTCCATGGGGACGGTCATGAAGGGCTGCCGGCTCAGCGACATCAAATGCCCGCTGATCGGCGAAGCCAAGGATGAGTTCGATGCGGTGCGCGACGGCGAACTGGCGAGCTTTGCCGAACGGACCATGGGCTGGCTCGGTAAGCCCTATCTCTATTACCGGCACCTCCTGATGCCGCTTCTCGACGATCATGGCCGGATCCGCATCTTGATAAGCCTGCTGACCTTCCACCCGGTGAGCGAGCTTCACTGACCGGGGCTTGCCCCGCGCCGATTGCCGGGGGCCGGCGCTTCTGATAGCTCCCTTCCGCGACATGTCATGCTGCGTGCATCTGCCATTTGCGGTCCCGGCGCGGCCGCCCTCCTCGCCGCGCTGGTATTGCTGACCGGCTGCGCCGACACGGGCATCGGCGGCGCGGCCTATCCGGACCGCGAGCGGGAGCGCCTCTACCGCTATGGTCGGCTCGGCGGCGAGAACGGGCTGTTCGGCTTCGACGTCGCTGACGGCGCGATGTCGGGCACTTCGGGATGGCGGCCCAACCACGCGCTCTGGATCGCCGCGCTTGACACGGTCGCCTTCATGCCGATCACCTCGGCGGATCCAGCGAGCGGAGTGATTTTGACCGATTGGTACGCGCAGCCCGGTAATTCGGCCGAGCGATTCAAGGTGGACATTCATGTCAGGGGCTCGGCCGCGAGCGCCGACAATCTGCGTGTCTCGGTCTTCCGGCAGATCCGCGCCGAAGGCGAATGGCGCGACGCGCCGGTTTCGGACGGCGTCGCCGATCGTCTCCAGCGGACGGTGCTGGCCCGCGCCGGCCTCCCAGCCGGGGAGCCTCGCTGATGGCGCGCTACAATTTCCGCGAGACCGAGGCGAAGTGGCAGCGGATCTGGGAGGAGCGGAGCTGCTTCGGCGCCGTCGAGGAGCCCGGCCGCAAGAAGGCGTATGTGCTGGAGATGTTTCCCTACCCCTCCGGCCGTATCCATATGGGGCACGTCAAGAATTATACGGTGGGGGACCTGCTCGCCCGCGTCCGCCGGGCGCAGGGCTACAATGTGCTGCATCCGATGGGCTGGGACGCGTTCGGCTTGCCCGCCGAGAACGCGGCCTTCGAGAACAAGGTGCATCCCGCCAAATGGACCCGGCAGAACATCGCCGGGATGCGCGAGCAGCTGAAATCGATCGGGCTGTCGATCGACTGGAGCCGTGAGATCGCGACTTGCGAGCCCGACTATTACAAGCACGAACAGGCGATGTTCTTGGACTTCCTCGAGCATGGCCTGGCCTATCGCCGCGAGAGCTGGGTCAATTGGGATCCTGTCGAGAACACCGTGCTCGCCAACGAGCAGGTGATCGACGGCTGCGGCTGGCGGTCGGGCGCGCCCGTCGAGCGCCGGCGGCTCTCGCAATGGTTCCTCAAGATCACCGAATTTGCCGACGCGCTCCTGGACGCGATCCCGACGCTCGATCGCTGGCCGGAGAAGGTCCGGATCATGCAGGAGAACTGGATCGGCCGTTCATCCGGCGCCAGGCTCACCTTCAAGGTTACCGGGGGCGCGGAGGGGATCGAGGTCTACACCACGCGACCGGACACGTTGTTCGGCGCCGCCTTCATCGCGATCTCCCCCGACCATCCGCTGGCGGCGCGGCTTGCCGAAAAGGATCCGGCGCTCGCCGCGTTCATCGCCGAATGCCGCCGCACCGGAACCAGCGAGGCCGTGATCGAGACCGCCGAAAAGCGCGGCTTCGATACCGGCCTGCGCGCGCTCCACCCCTTCGATGCCGGCTGGCAGCTGCCGGTCCATGTCGCGAATTTCGTGCTGATGGAGTATGGCACGGGCGCCATCTTCGGCTGCCCGGCGCACGATCAGCGCGACCTCGACTTCGCCCGGAAATACGGCTTGCCAGTCAAGCCGGTGGTGATTCCGCCCGACGCCGATCCCGCGACCTTCACGATCGGCGCCGAAGCGTACACCGGACCCGGCAAGATCGCCCATTCCGCTTTCCTCGACGGGCTCGAGGTCGAGGCCGCCAAGCGCCGCGCGATCGAGGAGCTGGAGAAGCTCGACACCGGCAAAGGCTCAACCGTTTACCGCCTGCGCGACTGGGGGGTGAGCCGGCAGCGCTATTGGGGCTGCCCGATCCCGGTTATCCATTGTCCGGCCTGCGGGATCGTGCCGGTGCCGAAGGAGCAGCTTCCGGTCCTGCTGCCGGAAGACGTGACGTTCGACCGCCCGGGCAATCCGCTCGACCATCATCCGACCTGGAAGAATGTCGACTGCCCGAAATGCGGCGCGCCGGCCAGACGCGAGACCGACACGTTCGACACGTTCTTCGAGAGCGCGTGGTATTTCGCGCGCTTTTGCTCGCCGCACACGCAGGACAAGGCGTTCGAGCGGGATGCCGTGCAATACTGGCTGCCGGTCGACCAATATATCGGCGGGATCGAGCATGCCGTGCTCCACTTGCTCTACGCGCGCTTTTTTACGCGCGCGCTGTCGCGCTGCGGCTATCTCGATCTGGCGGAGCCCTTCGCCGGCATGTTCACCCAGGGCATGATCACGCACGAGACCTACCGCGCGCCCGATGGCGCCTGGGTCTCTCCGGCCGAGATCAGCCGCGACCAGACGGGCGGCCCGGTCAGGGCATCGGACGGCGCGCCGCTCACCATCGGCCGTGTCGAGAAAATGTCGAAATCGAAACGCAACACGGTCGACCCCGCTGTCATCATCGGCGGCTACGGCGCCGATGCCGCGCGGCTGTTCATTCTTTCGGATAGCCCGCCCGAACGCGACATGGAATGGACCGAGGCCGGCGTCGAGGGTGCCTGGCGCTACGTCAACCGCCTGTGGCGTCTGATCGAAGACTACCAGACCGTTCATGCGGTCGAAGGCGCGCCGGGAGCCGATAAGGCGGAGGCGGTCCGCCGCGCCGCGCATGGCGCGATCCATCGCATCAGCGCCGATGTCGACGCCTTCCGCCTCAACAGCGCGGTCGCCGAGGTGCGCATTCTGTCGAACCTGATCGGCGACGAGCTCGCCGCTCTGCCGGAGCAGAACCAGGGCAAGCCTGCCGCGCCTGCGCTCGCGCAGGCGCTCCGCGAGGCGGTGGAGATCCTGATCCGCCTCGCCAACCCGATGATGCCGCACCTGACGGAGGAGCTCTGGCAGGTGCTCGGCCATGAGCGCCTGCTGGCCGACGAGCCTTGGCCGGTCGCCGACCCGGCGCTGCTGGTCAGCAATACGGTGACGATCGCGATGCAGCTCAACGGCAAGCTCAAGGGCACGATCGATCTGCCGCGAGACGCCGATCGTGCGGCGGTCGAAGCCGCGGTTCTCGGCGACGCTCGCATTTCGGCCGCTTTGGGCGGTAAATCTCCGAAGAAGGTGATCGTCGTGCCGAATCGGATCGCGAATGTCGTCGTCTAGGGTCTCTCGCGCCGCCGCCGCGGTCGTGCTCGCATTCCTTGCCGGCTGCGGGTTCAAGCCGCTCTACGGCACGAACAGCGCGACGCATGCGCCCGCGACCGCAGTCCAGTTCGCCCAGATCGAGATCCCGCCGCTCCCCAACGAGACCGGGCAAGAGCTGCGCAATATGCTGATCGACCAGCTCCATCCAGGCGGTCCGGCCGACGACTACAGATACACGCTGAAAGTCGCGCTGCGCGAAGCGGACCTCAATCTCGGCCTTCAGGAGAACGCCACCGCCACCCGCGGCCAGGTGCGCCTCACTGCCGAATATTGGCTCACCGACGCGGAGAACGGGAAGGTGCTGGTCCATGAGACCGTGCGCACGTCGACCGGCTACAACATCCTGATCAACCAGTTCGGCACGGTGCTGAGCACGGACGATGCGCGAAACCGAGGCCTGCAGCAGATCGCCGACGAAATGGCCCTCCATCTCGCGCTCTATTTCCAGGCGGATCAGAAGAAGACATGAGGCCCGCCCGGTGAAGCTGCAGGGCGCCGCGATCGAGAAATTCCTCCAGCGCCCGGACCCCGCGATTCGCGCGGTGCTGCTTTACGGCGGCGACGAAGGGTTGGTCCGCGAACGCGCCGCGGTGCTCGGGAGGAGCGTGGTCGAGGATCTCTCCGACCCATTCCGCGTCGCGCAGCTCGCGACCGACGCCTTGGCCGCCGACCCGTCCCTGCTCGCCGACGAGGCGGCATCGCTCTCACTGATGGGCGGCCGCCGGCTGGTCCGGATCCGCGACGGCTCCGATAAGATGACCCGCGCGCTCACGACCATGCTGGAGGGCGCGGCCGGCGACAGCCTGACGGTGATCGAGGCCGGCGATCTCACGCCGCGCTCGAGCCTGCGAAAAGCCGCTGAAAGCGCCGACAACGCCGCCGCGATTCCCTGCTATGTCGAGGATGAGGCCGGCCTCGCGCGGACCCTTCACGCCCAGATCGCGAATGCCGGCAAATCGATCGATCCGGATGCCGAGCGGCTCCTTGCGGGCAGCCTGGTCGGCGACCGCATGCTGGCGCGCGGCGAGGTCGAAAAGCTGCTTCTCTATATGGGGGACGAGTCGGCGATCGGCATTGCCGATGTCGAGGCTACCGTCGTCGATACGGCTGCGATGGGAATGGACGACGCCGCGCGCGCGGCAGCCGACGGAGACTTCCCCGCGCTCGATCGCTGCCTTGGACGCCTGGTTGCGGAAGGTACCAGCGGCGTCGCGATTCTTCGAACCGCTCAGATCTATTTTCGCCGTCTCCACCTGACCCGCGCGCGGCTCGACGCGGGCGCCGATCTGTCCCAGGCCCTGTCGCAGCTTCAGCCGCCGCTCTTCTTCAAGGTCAGAGACGGGTTCGGCCGCCAGGTCAGACGCTGGCCTCTGCGACGGCTCAAGGCGGCGCTCGACCGGCTGGTCGAGGCGGAAGCCGCATCGAAGCGGACGGGCGCCAACGATTTGCTGCTGGCAGCCGAATCCCTGATCGCGCTGGCCCGCGCCGCAGCAAGGGAAGAAAGATAGCTCCGACGATCGCGCTATCGCGGTCCCTGGGACGGGTGTAAAATTCCGAGACTTCCGGTGCCCGTGCCGCGACCAGCAGCAGACGAGGTCATGACCGCATGACGATCGCCCTCCACTCTTGCGACCCGCATGCCGAAGACTCCCGCCCCGCTCTGTCGGGCAGCGCAATCGCCGAAAACCAGGTCTGGATCGATCTCGTCACCCCGTCGCCCGAGGAGATCGCCTTCGTCGAGCGCGTGACCGGCTTCAAGGTGCCGACGCGCGACGAGATCGGCGAGATCGAGGCGTCGAGCCGGCTGAGAAGCGAGAACGGCGCGCTCTATTTCAGCACGCCGGTCCTGTTCGGCGCAGCGCTCGGCGAGCCACGGGCGACGCCCCTCGGGCTTATCCTATCCAAAGACCGGCTCGTCACGGTGCGCTTCGAGGAGATCACCGTCTTTCAAAATTACAAGGGCCAGATCGGCAAGCCCGACTGCGTGCATCCGAGCGCGCCCGGCGCTTTTGTCGGCTTGCTCGAAGCGATCGTCGACCGCTACGCCGACCATCTGGAACGCGTCGGCGCCAAGCTCGATCAGGCATCGCACATGATCTTCCGCGACGAGACCGGCCAAGGCCTGGGCGGCATGAGTCTGCGCGAGACGATCCGCATGATCGGACGCGAGGGCGACTTCACGTCCAAGGTTCGCGATTCGCTGCTCGGCATCGGCCGGATCGTCCCTTATGCCGACACGCGAGGCGCGGACTGGGTGCCCCCCGAAGTACATGCCCGCTTCGCAACGCTGAAACAGGACATCCTCTCGCTCAACGATTACGACGCCTACCTCACCGCCAAGGTCCAGTTCCTGCTCGACGCGACGCTGGGGCTCGTGAATATCGACCAGAACAACATCATGAAGGTGCTGACGGTCTTCACCGTCGCCGCGCTGGGCCCGACCCTGGTCGCGAGCTGGTACGGGATGAACTTCAAGAACATCCCCGAATATGACTGGTCCTTCGGCTATCCTTACGCGCTTCTGCTGGCGCTCGCGACAGGCATCGGCCCGCTCATCTGGTTCCGGCTGCGGCGTTGGCTGTGACCTTCAGATCCCCTCCCAACACGGGAGGGAGATTCAGACTCTCAGGAACCCGATCTCAGTGAGCCCATAGCCGGCCAACCCGCTCCGCATCCGCTCGACGGCCGGCGTATCCGCCGTGAAAATCGCGCGATGGGCCGACGCCGAAGAAGTCGGCGGCGTCAAGCCCGCTCTCTCGAACAGCGTTCGCACCCGCCGCGCGATGGCAGCGCCGGAGTCGATCCAAGCGATGTTGCGGCCACGCTCAGCCGCCATCGCCGATAGCTCGGGCTTCAGGAGCGGGAAATGGGTGCAGCCCAGGACCACGATGTCGATCGCATCGCCGCCGGGCGCATTCAGCATGCGGTCCAGCGCGCCCGACAGTATCGCGGGATCGGGCGGTTCGCCCTGCAGTTTACGCTCCGCGGCCTCGACCAGCTCCGGCGCGCCCGTACACACGACCCGGCAGCCATCGGCGAACTGTTCGATCAGCGATTTGGTGTAGGGCGAGGCGACCGTCGCCGCGGTGGCCAGAAGTCCTATGGTGCGACTGAAGCTCGCCTTGGCCGCCGGCTTCACCGCCGGCACGACACCCACGATCGGCATCGGCAGCATCTCGCGCGCGGCGTCGAGCGCCTGCGTGCTCGCGGTATTGCAGGCGATCACCAGCACATCAGGCTGGGTCTCCTCGACCAGCTTGCGCAACACGGAGGTGACGCGGCCGACGAGCTCGTCCACCGGCTTCGGACCGTAGGGAAAGGCGAAATTGTCGGCAGCGTAGGTAAGCCTCGCGCCCGGCATCAGCGCCCTGACTTCGTCCAGCACGCTGAGGCCGCCGACGCCGGAGTCGAAAACGAGGGCGTGCGGCGCAGGATCGGCCTTCGCAGGCGCACCCCCTCCACCATCAATTTGGCGAATCGCTGACATGAGACTTCGAAATCTGCTCCGCCTGCCGCGGAGGATCAATCTCGCGTCCATCCGCGGCTTTCTTAGGGCGGGATCAGATCGAAGTCAGGTGTAGAACTGCTCGGCGTATTCGCGGAACTTCATGATCGGCCCGTCGCCGGCGCAGAGCCGCGGCCGCTTCAGATGCTTCTTGAAGTCGAGCACTTTGAAATCCTGCTCGACCTCGTAGCAAAAGCGGTCGAGGAACGGCCGGCCGACCCGGTCGGTCAGCTCGGGCGAGCCCATGTCCTTGAGATAGAGGCGGCTCTTCTGCAGGAAACGCTCATCGTCCAATGGCGTGAAAGAGTGGATGTTCAAGGTCGCGAAGCCCTCGCCCGCGAAATGCTGGGTAAGCAGCGTCACCCCCGTGAATTCGCAGCGCATGCCATGGATTTGCGTCTCCTCGGCCTCCGGGTTCATCACATAGTCGACCGAGAGCCCATAAGGCTGGCGCTTGACGTTGCGCACCTCCGGCATGCTGTGGCCGTTGTGCAGCTCGATGATGTGCGCCGTATCGAAGAGATTCTCGAGAATGTCCCGGAAGGGCGCGGTGGTCGTCCAGCGTTTCAGCCCATAGAGCACCCAGCTATCCTCATGAAGCGCCGGCACAGGACGGGGCTCGTGGTCGGGCTGCCGGCCGTGAGGGTCATACCAGCGCATGATCATGCCGTCGATTTCGCGGGTCGGATGGAGCGTCAGCGCCACGTTGGCTGGCGGCAATATGTCCGAATAGGGAATCGCGGCAACGCGGCCGCTCTCGCCGTCGAACCGCCATTTGTGGAAGGGGCAGGTGATCTCGCCGTCCTTTATGCAGCCGTCATGCGACGCGAGATGCGCGCCCAGATGCGGACAATAGGCGTCCGCCACCTGCGCATCCCCTTCGCGCGTGCGATACACGACCATCTGCTCGTCGAGATAGCTGACCGGCAAAAGCTGATCGGGGGCGACCTCGGCCGACTCGGCCACGCAATACCACCCTCGCGGAAAGGCGATTTCGGGGACGCGATACTTCATCGGGATAGGCTGAACCGCAGGCATGCTCATTCCTCCGCGCGCCGCTCGCCGCCGGGCGCGCCGAAGGGCACGCAGTCTCCGGCGGCCATCTTAAAGATGATGTTCGTAGCCCGATGTTTCCAACTGCGTCGGGAGGTAGCAGTCAGACATAAGAGATGAATTCGAGCAGGGTGCCGTCGGGATCGCGAAAATAGACGCTGTTGCCCAGCCCCTTGGCGCCGAACGTGCGCTTGGGGCCGAGCTCGACCGGAACCCCGCAGCGCTCGAGGTGCTTGGCCGCCTCCTCGACCGGGCCCGGCCATTCGAAGCAGATGTCGCTGCCGCCCGGCGGCACCGGGATGCGGGCTACCGGCTTCGCGTCCAGACCAGGGCCGTGGACGCTGAGCTGCTCGGTGCCGAAGCGATAGAAATGGACTCCGGCGATGGCGATCGGCTCGGCGCCCAGCACGTCGCGATAAAAGGCGTCCGACCGCGCCCGGTCGGAGACATGGACCACCGTATGATCGAGCTTCACCTTGACCGTCATGCGACCAGCTCCGAATGGATGTCGACACCGCCGGTGAGCAGCTTGTGAATCGGGCACTTCTCCGCGACGGCGAAGAGGCGCGCGCGCTGCTCGGCGTCGAGCGGCCCCTCGATTTCGATCTGGCGCTCGATCTGCTCGCGCGCCGGCGTCGGAGCGCCGGCCGGCGCCTTCCGGAACGAGAGCCGGACGTCGAGCTTGTCGATTGCCCATCCCTTGCGGGCCGCATACATGCGCACCGTGATCGCCGTGCAGGCCCCGAGCGCCATCAGCACCAGCTCATGCGGATTGGGGCCGGTGTCGGCGCCGTTGTGCTCGGCAGTTTCGTCGGCGAACTGCACATGCTTTTGCGTCAACAGCGCCTGCCCCCAGGGCTGCGCCTCGGTCGCCGTCACCATCACCTGCCCCGGCGCCAACGTCGCCTGCAGGACCGACCAGTCCGTGTCGGTCTCGGGGTCCGGATCGTCCATCAGGTCCTCCAATGAAATACGCGGACAATCTAGCGTCCCGCCTCGCGACGGTCGACGACCGGGCGCGACTCCTATAAGCAGCACTTCATGGGCCGATCCTCGATCATCGCTTCCTGGTGCCTGTTCGAATGGGCGGTGACGCCTTTTCCGACGATCGTCGTCACCTTCGTCATCAGCAATTATTTCACCCATGCGTTCGCGGCGGATCCGACGCTGGGAAGCGCGCGCTGGGGATATATGATCGCCGCCACGGGGCTTGTGATCGCCGTCCTGTCGCCGCCGTTGGGCGCGATCGCCGACAGGCTTGGAAGGGCCAAGCGCGGGGCCGCGATCGGCGCCCTGGTCACGGTCTCGGCCTCCGCGCTGATCTGGTTCGCGCGACCCGATCCTTCGCTCGCGACCATTGTGCTGATCCTCTGCGGCGCCGGAATCGTCGCTTATGAGCTGGGCGTGTTGTTCTTCAATGCGCTGCTTCCGACGGTTGCCCCCAAAAGGCTGATCGGGCGCGTCTCGGGATGGGGCTGGGGGCTCGGCTATGCGGGCGGGCTCGCCTGCCTGGGAATCGCGCTCGTCTTTCTCATTCAGCCCGACCAGCCGGCCTTCGGGATCGGCAAAGAGCAAGCGGCGAACATCCGCGCCTGCGGTCCGCTCGCGGCCATCTGGCTGCTGCTCTTCGGATGGCCGCTCTTCGCCTTCGTCCCCGACCTGCCGCCAACGGGAATCCCCGCACGGCGCGCGCTCCGCGAAGGCATGGCGGAGCTTCGCCGCACCGTATCGGGTCTTCGCGACCTGCCGCAGATGGCGCGCTTCCTGATCGCGAGCGCGATCTATCGCGACGGCATCTCCACGATCCTTGCCATCGGCGGAGTTTATGCCGGCGGCACCTTCGGCATGGGCTTCACCGAAATCATTCTTTTCGCGATCGGTATCAACGTCACCGCCGGCCTGGGCGCCATGGGGTTCGCCTGGCTCGACGACTGGCTGGGCTCGAAGAGCACGATCGCGCTCTCGCTGGCCGGGCTGCTGGTCTTCGGCGCCCTCATCATTCTGGTGCACGACAAGGGTTGGTTCTTCGACGCCGCGCTGGCGCTCGGAATCTTCATTGGTCCGGCCCAGTCGGCCAGCCGGTCGCTGCTGGTTCGTCTGGCGCCGCCGGCCGGCGTCGGCCAGTATTTCGGCCTCTACGCATTGACCGGACGCGCAGTGAGCTTCGTCGGGCCGGCGCTGTTCGGCTGGGTCACCGCGACGACGCATAGTCAGCGCGCGGGTCTCAGCGTGATCATGGCGCTGCTGGCGCTGGGCTTCGTCCTGCTGATCCGAGTCGAGGAGCCGGCGCGCAGGCGGCAGGCCCTCGCGCCCGTGCTGGAAAGCTGACGGATCCCGGACCCGATTTCCGGAACCCGCCGGCAAAGCGGACACCGGCCCGCCGCTCCAGGAGCGTTGCCGCGGCCGGGGGTCTCTGCGACACTGCCCGCATGGCCGCACGTCTCGCCAATCGCCGTATTCTGGTCCCCGAGAGCCGCGAGCTCGACATCTTCGCGCATATGCTGGAAGCGGAGGGCGCGACCGCGATTCGCTGCCCCCTGGTGACAATCCTCGACCTCGAAGATCCGAAGCCGGTCGAGAGATGGATCAAGCGGCTCATTGCGGGCGAATTCGATGATCTGATTCTGCTGACCGGCGAGGGATTGCGGCGCATTCTTATCGTCGCCGACCATATCGGCGCGAAAGACGCCGCGGTCGAGGCGATCGGCAAGCTGCGGACCGTAATTCGCGGACCCAAGCCGGCCAAGGCGCTGCGCGACATCGGGCTTGCGCCCGGACTCACGGCGGTCGCGCCCACCACCGAGGGCGTGATCCAGACCTTGTCCGCCGAAGACCTGAAAGGGCGTCGCGTCGGCGTGCAGCTTTATCCCGGCAACCCGAACGATTTGCTGCTCGATTTCCTGCGTTCGGCCGGAGCAACGCCGGCGGCGGTCGTGCCCTACCGCTACGCGTCGGATGCCGATGCCGGCGCCGTCGCCGGCGCGATCCGCGCCATGGCCGAGGGAAGGATCGATTGCGTCGCCTTCACGAGTTCGCCGCAGATCGATCGTCTGCAGGAAGTCGCCAAGGAACGGGGCCTCGAGGCCGAGCTCAAAATGGGCCTGGTGCGCACCCGGATCGCCGCCGTCGGACCGATCGTCGCCGAGGCGGTCGAGCGGATCGGCGGCAAGATCGCCGCCGAGCCCGCCAAAAGCTTCCACCTGAAGCCGCTGGTCAACGCCATCGCCGCCGCGCTGGGCTAGGCCCTATTCGAGCCCCAGCAGCTCGACTTCGAACATCAGCGTGGCGTTGGGCGGGATGACTCCGCCGGCGCCGCGCGCGCCATAGCCCAAATCCGGCGGCAGGATGAGCGTGCGCTTGCCGCCGATCCGCATCCCCTTCACCCCCTGGTCCCAGCCGGCGATCACGCGGCCCTTGCCCAGTGGAAATTTGAACGGCTCGCCGCGATCGACCGAGCTGTCGAATTTCCTGCCCTTTTCCCCGTCCTTGTAGAGCCAGCCGGTGTAGTGGACGACGGCCGTCTCGCCGCCCTTGGCCTCGGCGCCCTCGCCAACCTGGTCCTCGCGGCAGCGAAGCCCGCTCGATGTGACTGCGAATTCGGACAGGATTTGTCTCCGGATTTGATGGGACGAACCGCCGCCCCGCGCCTCCTCATATCAGCGGTGGATTTTGTTAACCAGCCCGCTGTATCTTCGCGGGACTGGAACGTCATTCCACTCAGTGCATTATGATCAGCGCGGTCAAAGCTCATTGGAGAAAGCCATGGTGAGTATTTCATCTGCGGCCACCGACCATGCGCCGCTCAAACGTCCGCCCATGATGAGTGGCGGCGGCGGCCTATTGGGCCACGCGTTGGAATTCGCCAAAGATCCGGATGGATTGATGGAGCGCGGCTATCGCGAGCATGGACCGGTCTTCTCCTTCCGCCTCGGTATCCGCACCTTCGACGTGCTGATCGGGCCGGAATTCAACAAGCTCTTCTGGGAGCAAACCGACAAGGCTCTCGACATGGCCCGCGGAATGCAGTTCCTGCGGCCGCTCTTCTCGAAGAAATTCTGGATTTGGGCGGGCCACAAGGAATATCTGCGGCAGCGCGCCGTCGTGTTCCCGAAATTCAAAGTCGGCGAGATGAAGCGCTATTCCGGCGTGATGACCGAAGAGGTCGCGCGCCTGATGCGGGCAATGGGGGAAGAGGGCGAGTTCGATATCGCGCCGTCGATCGGCCCCACAATTATGTACATTGCCGCCCACGCCTTCCTCGGCCGCGCGTTCCGCGAGAAATTCTCGCAGAAGTACTTCGACATGTTCCGCGAGTTTTCGCTGGGCATCGAGGGGCTGCTGCCGCTCTGGCTGCACTGGCTGCCTTTGAAGCATCTGCGCCGCGGCCGGGCAGGCAAGCGCTTCTTCCGCCGCGAGCTCGGATCCTGGATCCGCGAGCGCCGCGCTCGCCCGGTCGATCCGCCTGATTTCTTCCAGGAGATGCTGGCCGCGAAATACGAGGACGGAACGCCGGTGCCGGACGACGTCATCTTCCAGCTGATCATGTTCATGACCTGGGCTGGGCACGAGACGACGACCGCTCAGACCACCTGGGCTCTCACCGACATGCTCAAAAGTCCCGAGTGGTTCGCGAAAGTCCGCGACGAAGTCGACGCCGTGCTGGGCGACACGCCGCCCGAGGCGATCACCTGGCAGCAGCTGGGCCAGCTCAAGATTATCGACATGGTGGTGCGCGAATCCGAGCGCATCCACCCGATAGCCACCTTCCTGCAGCGGGTCGCCAATGAGGACATCATCGTCGGCGGCTATCGAATTCCCGAGCGCGATCGCGTCGTCATCGTGCCGCGCCTATCCCATCTGGATGAGCGCGAGTTCCCCGAAGCCCAGCAATTCCGCCCTGATCGCTTCGATCCGGCCGGCGAATGCCCGGCCAATATGGACAGCTTGATCGGGTTCGGCGGCGGGCTCCATCGCTGCCTCGGCGTCAATTTCGCCCGGCTGGAGATGAAGACCATCATCGCGATGCTGGTGCAGCGCTACGAGCTCGAACTTCTGGATCCGGCCGTGAAGGTGAAAGGCATGACCACGCCCTGGCCGCGATCGCCCTGCCGCCTCGCCTGGCGCCGGCGCGCGGCACAGCCCAAGTCGGCGGCGGCCGCGCCGATCTCGAAGGCAGCTGTCGACCGTTGCCCGGTGGCACACTGAGCGAAGGCCGGACTGCCGCACTATCGGCCCGGCATACAGGGATGAGAAATGGGGACAGCGACTGCTGCCCCCTTTTCTCAAGGACTCTCTCTGTTTGTGCAATTACTTCCGACGGCGCCGCATTACCCCCAGCGCCGCCAAGCCCGCGCCGAACAGCGAAATCGTCATCGGCTCCGGCGACGACGGAGGCGTCGGGATGACTTGCGGCGAGAAGAAGGTGGCGGTTATGCCGATGCCCGTATTGGCGCCGCCCACCTGATTCAAGCTGAAAGCCTCGTCGGCCGTCAGCGACGCCGGCCCCGTGAAATCGCTTCCCGGGGCAAAGGTGCCGAGCACGACGAAGCTCAACGTATGAGTTGCTGCGTTGAAACTCGGCGCAGCAAGAAGGCTGCTGGCGGTGAAGCTGCCGACGGTCGCGCTGCTGAAATCGAACGAGGAAATCGACGCTAGGTCGAAGGCCGAATCGCTCTGCGTCACGGTCAATCCCGAAAAATCTCCGGTGCCCCCGCCGAGGGTGAAGCTCGCGGGACTCAACGTGAAGCTCGTCGTCGTCGACAAATCGCTTGTCGTGTTCGTCAACGCGGAAAGAACAAGTGAACCCGACGTGAATGGTCCGGCAAATGCCACAGCTGAGGCGCCTAGCGTTAACGCTACTGCCAGAGCCGAGCCCTTGAGAAGCGGTGTCATGAAGTGTGCTCCATATGGAAGTGGTTCCCCCGCCCTTTCCAAGCAAAGACCATGCCACTCTCGTTAAAATTCGATCTATGTAATTGATATAGCATAAAAATATAATCTTGTCACCGATAGAGCTGTTAAATGGAACCCACCGCTTTGTATAGTTAAAAAAGACACCATTTCGGTGGAATTTTCGGTTCGGATAACGCGCAAAAATTGTCACAGCTCGTGACAATTATCACGAGAAGATCCCCAAAAGAGTGCTGGCAAGCCTGCCGATTTCGAGTGCGGCGCGCCCGAACACCGTGCTCGGGACTCGCGCCGGCCGACAATGTGGTCGGACGCAGCCTCCTGCCGGTGATCCGTATGCAATGACTGATTTCGGAGCCGCCGACCCGAGAGCCCGACCTTCAGCCGGGAGGAATCCTTCAACTGCGAGACGGCGCTTGAACCGACTCGGCGTGTTGTGATTCGATAAAACCAGTCAGGTCAGGCGGTTGAATAGGTTGGTTAACGTTGGGCTTTATCATTTGCGAATTCCAGGCGCGCGCAGAGGGTCCGTGTATAGAATCTGTATACGTTCCGATTGAACGTCCCTCGCGTTCATCTATACTGATTCGCACGGAAAGCGGTTCCGATTGAGAATCGCTCAGTCAGGCCGGCCGGATTCCAGGCATCTGCGGCTTACCCTTAGACTTGCCATAAAGCTGCTACCCAGAGGAGAGGACTGGGGTGTCTACGCGAATTATTTGACCCGAAGGGATATTCCCGCGCCTAATCCCAAAGGGATATTGTTGTGACTAAGGTAAGACTTTTAATTTTTGCAGTAATTTGTTAGGTTTATCCTGTGCAGATGTGCTGGCGATGCGGTTAACGATCAGGGGGTCTTCGTGAAAGCATATCTTGAGATTTCATCTGCGGTTATCCGTATCTTTCCCGATCATGCAAGTTATGGCGATGTTTTCGATTTCGCTTTATTTGTGGTCGGAGACGAAGATACTGCCATTCTGAAGGGGCTGCGGATGGACGACCGTCGCTTCACTGTCCATCACAAACGCGCCATCATCCATTGTTTGAAGCGCCATGGTTTTGCGCGAGCGAGCTGGGATCGATATCGCGTCGTGGGCGGCGTGCGGGAAAAGCGAAAATTCACGCTCGAGCTGAATTCTCTCGATTTCCAGGCGTCTCATTTGGCGCTGGACGCCAAGAAGGAATCCCAGTCGATCGCCGCCGCCTGAAGTGAATGGCGGTGTCAGCTCCGGGCGCCGCTCGGCAGCTCAGGCGACATTCTCGTGAAGGGCTGGCCGTATTCAGCAATAGGCGTCATGCATGCTGACCGGCGCGAACAGGTTCTTTCAATGAAGCCTCAGGGTCTGCGGCCGCCGATTTGATCGGGCGGACCGTTCCCCACATCCGGTTGGCCGGGTAAATGCCAAACCCATATTTCAGCCGCACGTCCTCCGACTGAAAGCGGATGTCAAAATTCTGGATAATCGATGCGACGGCAAGGGGCGCCACGATCCGGGCAAGGGAATTTCCGAGGCAGGTGCGGGGCCCTAAGCCGAAAGGCAACAAGGCGTGGGGGCAGGCATTGCGCTGCTCGTGCCGCTCAGGGATGAAGGCGTCGGGATTCTCCCAATGATCCGGATGGCGGTGCGCCGCATAGCGGATCATCGCGAAGTGCGATTTGGCGGGAAAGGCATAGCCGTCGATCTCGATCGGCTGTTCGGCGTATCGAAGCGAGCCCCAAAAGGACGGATAATACCGCAGCACCTCATCTATAATCATTCCGAGATAGGGCAGGCTGCGAAGATCCTGTGCTGTCGGAGACCGACTTCCGAGAACCGAGTTCAGCTCGATGCGAAGCTTTCGAAGCATCTCGGGACGGGTCGACAGGAAAAACAAACCCCAAAGGATCGTGAGCGTCACAGCCGGCGTGCCGAAATAGGCTGACAGGATCTGGGACTTGATCTCCTCGTCGGTATGCGGACGGTTCGTGGTGAGATTGGGTGTGTCCAGCAGGACTCGCAGCATATCGGGATAATGGTCCCCCGACATCCGACGGGCGGAAATGATGCGGTCCATGATCGCGTGATATCGCGCCTTGATCCGCTGGAATTTCAAGTTTGAAGGGGTCGGGATCCAATAGGGCGTAAGCGTGGTGAACATCGTCTCGGAGAAGGTCGTCGCCTCGACGATCCACCCCAACTCATCATCCTCGAACCGGGTAGAGAACAGAGCGGCGGCCCCGAAGTCCAAGACCATCCTCTGCAGCTCGGCATAAAGGTCGCGCGGCGTCTCGGGCCCCGCCCCCCAGCGCGACAGCATCCTGTCGATGCAGCCGGGCAACCTTTCGCTCACGCGGATCGAGCTTTCCATCGTGAAGGCCGGATTGAGGACACGGCGCTTCGCTTTCCACTCGTTCCCGCCAAGGTCGTTGTAGACGCCGTTACCCATGAAATAGTCCGCCTTGGGAATCAGGTGAGGCGGCTTTCGTGTGGCGCATTCCTCGCGAGCCGACACGGCTTTGATGTGATCGGGCTTTCTCAGACAGAAGATTTTGAGGGGCACCGGCAGGACCAGCTGAAACACATCGCCGTGGGTCTCGAACGCCGGTATCACACGGCTGACGATGTGATTCAGGGAGATTTCCCGAGGAATCAAAAGCATCTTCGGTATGGGTTTTGCCATGATCGCCCTCTTGGAGAATTTGTCGTGACGCCGCCGCCTGGCGTAACTGCCCGCCCGTCGCACCAAAGTCGCAGCCGGCGCGAAGCCACCGCTATCCTATAGCATCCCTCCCGGAGTACAGCATTCAAGCCGTTAACCGGCTCTTAAGGCAACATCCCCACAGGCGCACGAAAAAGGCGCCCGCTTAGAGCGGGCGCCTTCAAGATCGGATCTTCGCGGGCTCCGGCGGCGCCGGAGCCCAGCAGGTTATTTACGCGCGATTCCGCCGCTTGCGAGCGAAGCCGCCCAGAGCCGCCAGACCAGCACCGAGGAGGCCGAGCGAAGCCGGCTCGGGCACGGGCGGGAGGAACGTAAGGCTGGCGTCGCCCGCCGTGATCAAAATTTCGTTCGCGTTCGGAAACGAAACCTGATTGGGCGTATTGTTGGCGGAAATAAACGACAGATTGAGCACATCCGGCGCCTCGAAGAAGCTGCTCGGACCGGTCGGGAACAGTTGATTGAACGTCAGGGTAACGTTCGCAGTGGCGAAGCTGCCGCCGGGCCCGCCATCGAATACGGTCACGATGTCCGTTCCAGCGGTAAGGCTGCCGTTCGCAAGCGCGATGGCGCCGCCGAGACCCGTCACAGTGGCGCCGGTGGGCGAGGGCGCTACACTGAAGGTCGCGGGTGTGCCCGGGGTCGACGTCGGCGCGATATACATGGTGTAGGTGAGCGACGTGAAACTTCCCGTCTGAAGACCGGGCCCAATCGGCCCGCTCTGGTGGCCTGCGCCCGAATACGCAATGTACAGAGCGTAGTTGGGGCCGAGATTCGGAAGCGTCACCGAGCTCCCGCCATTGGTGAAGCTCACCAGATTCATCAGGCCCGACTCGGTGAAGTCGCCATTATTCTGCACGATAATGTCATCATAGTCGGTCATGGTCCCGACGTCGGCCGTGAAGGCACCGTCCGCTGCGGCAACCAGGGCCTTCGGGTCCCAGGTAAATGAGAGTGGAGCGGCCATGGCCGAACTCGCCAGCAGTGCGCCCGCAATCGCCCCGCTCAAACCCAATTTCATCTTCATCTAAAGCTCCGTTTCTCAGAGACCAAAAATCCTTCGGGCGAGTGATCGTACGGACCTGCCCTCATGAAACTCATAAGCACATTCCATGCCAACTTTTGGGAATCGCGCTATCTCAATCGATTAGGGGGCATATTAACAGTTATTGCCGTCCTAAAGCGACCGAGTTGTAAAGTTTTTTGACACCACTTCCTTTAATGGTTGAGCGCGAGGAAGCCACTTCCGGTGGCCGGCCTACACCCTTGCTTAACGAATGAATGCTAATCTGGCCGATATGCCGAAAACTCTTTCGACCGGTGATCCCGCAACTCCGGCGCTTTGTGCCCCGGCTTCGGGCGCGCCTGGCAGCCGGGGGGATGCATTCATGCTCCGTGAGCGCTTCGATCGGTATTTCGAGATCGTTACCGCCAACACGCCGGAGTTGCTTCGCCAAGCGTACCGCATCCGTTACCAAGTCTATTGCGTCGAGCATCCGTTCGAAAAAAGCGCCGAGCATCCCGACCAGCTCGAGGTCGACGCTTTCGACGACCGCGCCATTCACAGCCTGATCCTCCATCGCGCGACCGGCGACCCGGCCGGTACGGTTCGTCTCATCCGGCCGGACCCGCGTCGGCCCGAGGGCAGCTTTTCATTGCAGCAATTGGTCGAGCCCGGGCTCCTGGAGCGTGTCCCGGATTTTCCGATTCGATCGATGGCTGAAATCTCGCGATTCAGTATCTCCAAAACCTTCCGCCGCCGCGCCGGCGACACGCTCTATGGCGAGAATATACCCCAGACGCCGGAGGCGGATGAGGCCGGGCGCCGAAGCGGGCCGCTGATGCGTCTTGGACTGATGCAGGCGATCCTTTCGATGAGCCGGACGCTCGGCATTACACATTGGTGCGCCGTCATGGAGCCGACGCTGCTGCGCATCCTGGCCGCGACGGCCATCGAGTTCACGCCGATTGGGCCGAAGGTCGAGTATCATGGATTGCGCCAGCCCTGCTACGGCGATATAGGCAGCATCCTGACGCGGCTCAGAGCGTGCAACCCCGAGGTCTTTGATCTCGTTACCATCGGCGGCTCGCTCTGCGAGGGCATGGGCTGGATGAAGCCCGAGCCGCTCTGGCTGGAGGCTAGCTAGCAGCTAGCGAAAGATCGAGGGTGGGCGGATGCCGGACGCCGGAGCGTTCAACTATCAACTGGCATTCGACCGCAACCTCGGGCTGCTGACCGACTGGGAGCAGCAAGCCCTTCGCGGAAAGAAGATCGCCATCGCGGGCATGGGCGGCGTCGGAGGCTTTCATCTCCTGACGCTGGCGCGCCTGGGCATCGGCAATTTTCACATTGCCGATTTCGATCGATTCGGCGTCGAGAACTTCAACCGGCAGGTCGGCGCAACGATCGAGACGCTCGGGCGGCCGAAGGTCGACGTGATGGCCGAGATGGCGCTCTCCATCAATCCGGAGCTCGGGATCACGCGATTCCCGGCAGGGATCGACGGTGACAATCTCGACGCCTTCCTGCACGGGGTCGACCTGTTCGTCGATGGGCTCGACTTCTTCGTGCTGGATATCCGGCGCCGGATGTTCGCCCGCTGCGCCGAGCTGGGCATCCCGGCGATTACGGCCGCTCCTCTGGGCATGGGCGCGGGCTTTCTCGCCTTCCTTCCGGGGGGGATGAGCTTCGAGGAGTATTTCCGTTTCGAAGGCCGCGGCGAAACGCAGCAATATGTTCGTTTCCTCATGGGGCTGTCGCCGCGTGGGCTGCACCGTCCCTATGTTGTGGATCCCAGTCGAATCGATCTGCGCAACAGGCGCGGGCCCTCGACGGTCGCCGGCGTGGAGTTGTGCGCGGGAGTCGCCGGAGTCGCCGCCGTCAAACTTCTGCTCGGGCGAGGCGGGATTCGGGCCGCTCCCTATCACCATCATTTCGACGCCTACCGGGGAAAGCTGGTCGTCACGCGTCTGGGCTGGGGAAATGCCGGGCCCGTTCAGCGTCTGAAGCTCGCGATCGGCGATCGCATTTACGGCGCCATGGCGCGCCAAGCCGCGAGCACGCCGGCTCCGCCAACGCCGAGGCGACCCGCATCCCGCCTCGAGGAGATCCTGAATATCGCGAGATGGGCGCCGAGCGGCGACAACGTGCAGTCCTGGCGGTTCCGGATCCTGGGCGAGGACACGATCGAGATTCGCCTCAAAGATTCGAGCGATGAGAATGTCTACGAATATCGCGAGGCCGAACCTTCGCTTTTGGCCGGCGGAATGCTCTTGGAATGCCTGCGGATCGCGGCGACGGCGTTCGGAAGCGGCATGAGTTGGCGCTATGAGGGCCACAGTGATCGGGACTATCGCATTACCGCCAGATTCCCGGTCGACCTCTCGGCCAAAGCTGATCCGCTGTACAGCTATCTGACACTTCGCTCGACCAATCGCTACCCGTATCGGCTCAAGGCTTTGGGCCCGCAGGCCAAGGCGGCTCTGACGGAAGCGCTGGGCCAAGAGTTGCGGATCGATTGGTGGGAGAGCGCAACCGATCGCTGGCGCTGGGCCGGTCTCAGCGCCGCGGCCACCGATATTCGTTTGCGGATGCGGGAGGCTTTCTCCGTCCATCAACGCATGATCGACTGGGATCGCAGCTTCAGCCCCACCGGCATCCCGGCCAAGGCGGTCGGGCTCAATCTCCCGAGCCGAATGGCGATGCGATGGGCGATGAAGAGCTGGGAACGAATGCGCTTCCTCAACCGGCTCGGAGGGACGGCCAGCGCTGCGCTCCAATTGGATTACCTGCCCGGCGTCTTCAGCGCGGGGTATTTTGCGATCCGTGATCCGTCGGTGCCGCAAAATGGAACTGATCGCGCCGAGCGGCTGCTCCAATGCGGCGGTCGGATCCTGCGCTTCTGGTTGTCGGCGACGCGTCTCGGGCTCACCATGCAGCCGGCATTGGCGATTCTCGGCCTCGCGCACTATGGAGCGACGGGCCGGATGTTTACCTCCGATCCGGCCTTGCGCAGCAAGGCGGCCAATTTGGCAGGCCGGTTGAGGGCCGTCACCGGTTCCGAGCCGGACGGCCTCTTGTTCGTCGGAAGGATCGGGTATCGGCAGCCGCAGATTACGAAGGTCCGCTCAGTCCGACTTCCGTTCGAAGAGCTGATCGAGACCGGCGCGCCGGTATAGCCCGATCCTCTCCGCACGATGGATTTTCATGAAGGCGCCCGCGGCCGCCAATGGTTCATGATGCGTTAAAGGGTCTTCGGCAGAATCCTTGCCGATGTCGCCCCCAAGGGTCCCAAGATCTGAGCTGGTTCAATGAGCGTGACGACCTCCGATCCGGCCCTCGAAATCCAGGCCGCTGGACGCGGTTCTGGTCTGCGCCAAGGAATGATCCCGCGCCTGGCATGGCGCAACCTCACCCGGGACCGGGTGCGGCTCACCGTGACATTGGTCGGAATCGTTTTTGCGGTGGTGCTGATGGGCGTGCAGCTCGGCCTGCTCTACGGCTTCGCAACCACCGCCTCGAGCCTGATCGCTCACGCCGATGCGGATCTCTGGGTCAGCGCCCCGCAGGTGCAGGACGTCGACCAGACGGTGCCCATCGAAAAGAGCAATCGTTACAAAGTTCTCGGGATCGCCGGCGTTGCCGCCGCCGAGAATTACCTGGTCCACTTCGCCGATTGGCGGCGACCTGACGGCGGCGCCACGAGCGTGCTCGTCGTCGGATTCGACCTCGAGACCGGCATCGGAGGTCCTTGGAACCTTGTCGCCGGGCGAATCGAGGATTTGCGCCAATCGGACGCCGTCATCATCGATGAGCTCTACCGCGACAAGCTGGGCATCACGACGCTCGGTCAGTCGGTCGAGATCAACGGCCATCGCGCCCGCGTCGTCGGCTTCACGCGCGGTATCCGCACCTTCACGCAATCGCCCTATGTTTTCACGAAGTTCAGCAATGCACAGACCTATGCCGGGCTTGACGCCGACCAGACGAGCTATGTGCTGGTGTCGCTGGCGCGCAGGGCGGATCGCGATGCCGTCGCCGCTCGGCTCCAGGCCGCCCTACCCGATCTCGACGTCATCAAGGCCCACGATTTTGCGCGGCGAACACAGTTCTTTTGGTTGTTCACCACCGGTGCAGGCGTCGCGGTGCTGACCGGAGCCGGCCTCGGCCTGATCATCGGGATCGTGATCACCGGCCAGACGCTTTACGCGACGACGATGGACCGGCTTTCCGAATTTGCGACGCTTCGCGCAATCGGTGCCCCGGCCTCATACCTTCATAGAGTCATCTTGACGCAAGCGATCATCGCTGCCGGGATCGGCTACGGCATCGGCATCACTGTGGCCGAGGCGCTGGTCTTCCTCGGACATAACGGCTCGGCCGCGCTGCTGCTGCCGCATTGGATGGCGCTGGCGCTGGGCCTCGTGACCGTCATGATGTGCTCGAGCGCCGCCCTTCTGTCGGTCCGGAAAATCAACGGCCTGCAGCCGACGAGCGTGTTCCGATGAGCGCTCCTGTTCTCGAAGCTCAGTCCGTTCATGTGACCTATGGTGCCGGGCCGGCCGCTTGCCGGGCATTGAACGGTGTGTCGCTCGAAGTCCGATCGGGCGAGGTCCTGCTGCTCATGGGACCGTCGGGGAGCGGGAAAACCACGCTGCTGCAGGTCCTCGGATGCCTGCTTCCGCCGGATTCGGGCTCCATCCGCCTTTTCGATCGACCGTTGCAGTCGCGCAATCCCAAAGCGCTCAGCCGGCTGCGGCTCGAGCATTATGGCTTCGTGTTTCAGAGCTACAACTTGTTTCCGACCTTGAATGCCTGGGAGAATGTGGCGATCGCGCTCGACCTGATCGGCATCCGCGGCGCGTCGGCAGAGACACGGGCCCGCGACATGCTCAGCGAAGTCGGGCTTGCGGCGAAGGCGGAATCCTACCCAGGGGAATTGTCGGGCGGCCAGAAACAAAGGATTGCGATCGCCCGCGCGCTCGCGACGGAGCCCCAGGTCATCCTGGCGGACGAGCCGACGGCGGCGCTGGACGCGGCCAGCGGCCAGGCTGCCATCTCTCTACTGGCCGGGTTGGCGCGCTCGCGAGGGCGTGCCGTTGTCGTCGTTACCCATGACCCCCGCGTCATCTCGTACGGCGATCGGATCGTGACGCTGGAAGATGGCCGCATCGTCGACGCGCCGCGCGCGAATTGAATTCGCACCCTACTGAGCTGATTTTCCGCCGGTTTCGGCGTATTTGATGTCCTTGAACGCGACGAGGATCTGCGGCCGTCTGATCATGCCTTCGTCCGTATCGAGCTGCGCGCCTAGAAGCCGGGCGTCGAAGACGACCTGCTTGCCAGACTTCAGTCCTTTCACCAGCGGATAGATCGGCGACGTATTCACGATGAGCGACAGCGCATCGGGATCCGCGGCCCTGTCTTTGGTGGTTACGAGCGCCACGTCCTGAGAAATCTTGATGCTGACCCAGGCGGTTCCGTCCCGGTTCACGTGACTGTCCTCGACAACGCCCACCCATCCGTGCGCCAGAGGGTTCTGGTTCATGAAACGCGCCACGCGGATCTGCATGTCCACGCGCAGCGCGCTGATCGATTGGAGCGACCTCGGCTCATCGAGCTGCCTTTGCGACGCAGCGAATAAATCCAGGAAATTGCGCTCGCTCTCGGGGAGAGCCCCATTGTCGCCGAACTCGGAGGGCGCAGCGCGCGCGGACGCCAGCACTGCAAAGGCCACAACGGTGGCCATCGCGAATCTCTTCATCATCTGAGCGTCTCGGGGTCGGTCAGGAGGCGAGGCAATGTATCAGCGGTCTCTCGGCGTAACAATTCGCCGTAACGTTTTGTAAACCCTGCTTCAGCCTCGTCAGCGGCCGGCCTCCCCGCATTTGTCTGATTGCCCACACGCATTCGGCCTCCGCGCGCGACGGGAAATCATCGCTAACGATATTTAAATCCGCTCCCGCGATGTTCCGACAACGATGAGCGCCTCGGTCTCCTATGCAGAATTGGCGGGGCCATCCGACCGCCGAGTCGCAGCGGGCCTAAGGCTTGCTTGCGCCGTGCTGTTCGGGATTTATCTCGCCTTCGCCGGCTTGTTGCTGACGAACGCCAAAAATGGCCTCGACCCTGCCGGCACGCCCCTCGGCTATGATTTCACCGCCTTCCATACGGCCGCGCGGCTTGCGGCCGAGGGTCAGGCGGCCACGACTTATGACGACAAGGCGATGATCGCCGCCCAACGCGCCGCCTTCCCGGGCGGCATCGTCCGCCTGCCCTGGAACTACCCGCCGAGCTTTCTCCTCTTGCTGCTGCCGCTCGCGGCGCTTCCCTACGCCTGGGCCTGGGTCGCGTGGACGGGAGCGACCGTCGCCGCCCATGCCGCGCTCGCCCGCGCGATTTGGCCGCTCGGGATCTTTTGGCCGCTGATGCTGGCGCCGGCCGCCGCGCTCGACCTGCTGTTCGGGCAGAACGGCCTACTGAGCCTCGCTCTGCTCGGCGCCGGCATGGCGCTTCTGCCGACGCGGCCTTTCCTCGCCGGGCTCGTGCTCGGGTTGTTATCGTATAAGCCGCACTTGGCCGTGCTGGTGCCGGTGGCGCTCCTGGTCGGGCGGGAATGGCGCGCCCTGGCCGGCGCCGCGGCATCCGCCGTCGGCCTCGTCGGTCTCAGCGCCGCGGCTCTGGGCACGGAAGCATGGCTCGTGTTCCTTCGCAAAGCCGCCGATCCCGGCGGGGTTGCGGTTTCGAGCTCGTCCGATTGGCATGCGATTCCCAGCGCGTTGGTCATGGTGAAGGACTTCGGCGGCGACGACATGCTGGCCGTTTCGATTCACGCTGCCGTCGCGCTCTTCGCCGTCATGGCCTTGATCCGGATCTGGATGCGGCCTTCGGCCCTGCACTGGCGCGGCGCGGCGCTCGCCATCGCGATCCTGCTGGCGACACCTTATACACGACTCTACGACTTCACGTTGCTGGCCCTCCCTATTGCCGCCTTCGCTTCCGCGGCGCCTCGGCCGAGCCGATGGGAGCAAGCGGTGCAGGCTGCGATCTGGCTCCTGCCGCTCTGGCTGCTGAACTTCGGCATGATCGTGCCGCTCGGGCCACCGATCCTTGTCATGGCGATGTGTCTGGTCGTCCGCCGCGCGCTGGGCCGCTCGCCATGAGCGCCACCGCCCTCGACGAGGCTCGCCCGCGGTCCAAGCCAGCCGCGCGGCCGCCGCTTTGGCTTCTCCCAGTGATCGCGCTGATCGCGATCCAAGCGAGCGAGATCGTAAAATTGCATGGCGAACTTTTCGCCGGCATCGGCGATCCCGACACGCTGATGCGGCTGGCCCGCATCAAGGACGCGTTGGCGGGACATGGCTGGCAGGGCGGTGCCTTTGCGCGCGACAACGCGCCCTACGGCATGGTGCTCCACTGGAGCATCCTGTTCGACCTGCCGATCGTGGCGCTCGCGGCCATTCTGTCGCTCGTCATGCCGTTCGCGACGGCGCTCAGCGTCGCCGGCGCCTTCACCGGCCCGCTGCTCGCCTATGCGATCCTCTGGGCTGCGTGGTGGATTCCACGGCCGGTGCTTTCGACCCGCGGACGGGAGCTTGCCTGCTTCGTCGTTCTGCTGAGCCCGCCCATCATCGCCTATGGCGCGGTCGGTCGCGCCAACCACCATGTCGCCCTGGCGCTCGCGGCCATGATGATAGCGGGCCTGGTGCTGAGAAGCTGGCTCGATCCTCGCCGACTGGCGCCTCCCATCGCGGGCGGCGTCGCGGCCGCCGTCGCGCTCTGGCTGAGCTTCGAACTCGTCGCCATGGCGATTTTCCCGGCGCTCATTGTCCTGGGCTTGCTCTGGGTCCGCGACGGCGGCGAGCGGTTTCGACAAAATCTCGTTTTCGCGGGTAGCTTCGCGGTCGCGTCCAGCGCAGCGCTCGCGATCGATCCGCCGCATGGCGGCATGGCGGTCTTCGTCCTCGACCGACTGTCGGCGCCCTATGTCGCTTTCGCCTGGGCGACCGTCGCGATGTGGATGGGGTTGGGCCTGGTCGACCGCTATCGGCGCATGGGCAGCCGGCGAAGCCGCGCAGCAGCAATCGTGCTCGCCGGAGCAACGGCTGCGACCGCGCTGATCTTGGCTTATCCCGGAATACTGGGCGGCGTGAACGGGTCCATCGACCCGCTCGTGCAACGCGAGCTGAACGCGAAGGTCGAAGAGACCCAACCGGTCTGGACGGGTTTCAAGCAGTTCATGGAATTCGGCTATGTCGGTTGCCTCGGGCTGATCGCGGCGCTGATGCTCGTATGGGATGGGCGGCGGCGAACGAATGCCTTTGCCTGGACCGTGCTCGGCGTGCTCGCCGCGGTCTGGACGGGCCTCGGGCTCGCCCATGTCCGCTTCACGCCCTATCCCGACATTGCCGCGGCCTTTCTTCTGGCTGCGCTGGTGGAGCAGGCCCAGGCGACCCGGCAAGGATCAGCGGCGCGTTACATTCGCGCGATCGTTCTGGCCCTGGGCCTCATCGTTCCTCTCCTGGCCATCTTCCTGCCGGACACAGACGAATCGGCCGCAGCTGAGGGGCGCGAACCCTGCTCGGTCTATGCCGTGCGAAACGCGCTTTCCGATCCCGCCTGGTACGGTCGAAAAGCCGGCATTATCGCGACGGACCCGGGCAGCGCGCCGGCGTTGCTCTATTGGACTCGGCACGGAACGGTGTTCGGCCCCTATCACCGCAACGCCCAGGGCCTGCGCGATCTCTTGGCGCTGTTCCGCGACACGGGCGACGCCGCCGCGCAGGGGATCGTGGCGGCCCGCGGCATCGATGGCTTCCTCGTCTGCGCGAGCGAGCCCGCGAACATCTTCATGACAGCCGACGGCGAGGCGCCCAAGGCAGGAAACCCGGCGCCTGACACGCTTTACAAGCGGCTGGTCGAAGGCCATCCCCCCGCCTGGCTCGAGCGGCGCGCCTGGCCGGCAGGAATGAAGAGCGGCTACGTGCTCTATCGGGTGATCAGCCCAGCCGGCTGAGGGCTATTCGACGAGCGTGACAGTCGGGTGGGCATCGGGCACTCCGGCAACGCCGCTGCAATCGCCCCCGAGACTGGCGTTGCCGTTAAAAGTGATCGTATTGGCATAGATCAGACTGCACGCGGAGGTGCCCACACCATTGTATTTAAGATCTTGGCTCGGAAAATAGAGCATTCCGGTCAGGTTGAGGTTATTGCCGCCGTTGATTGAGACAGTGTTCTCGGGCGCGTCTGCGGATTCGAAAAATACGAATCCTGCAGTGTCGCCGGTCGTCGGCGCCGACAACGTTATCGTGTTATTGCCGTTAACCGTGAGGCTTCCGTAAGTGCCGTTATCGCTGGTGAACATGATCGTCACACCGTTGCCAGTAACGGTGGAATTGCCGTTGATCGTGAAGGAGCCATCATTGATGTAGTAGACGCCGGGGTTCAGGGTCACGGTGGCGGAGGTTACGACGATGCCGCCGCAATATTTGCCCGGGCTGATCGTCGCGGTACCGCTGAGGACAGTGGTTGTGGGATGGCTGCCGCACGAAGCGGGGACCTCGGAATTCAATCGCCGGTCCAGGGCAACAAACGGATTGACGGCCGGAGTTTGATTAGTGAGAACGCCGTGGCTGGCCGTTATCGTCGCGCGCCCGGTCAAGGAATCATTGCCCCCGAGGCTCACTTGATTCGCCGACAGCGAAGCATTGCCGTTCATCGTCAAGCTGCGAGAGCCGGTGGCGTTATCCACGAGATTGCAATTACCCAGCGTAATCGTGTCAGTACCGTTGATGGTTACACCCGCGCCGTTTTGGGTTCCCAGCGTCGTAATGCAAGACTCGATGCCTCCGGTAGTGTTCGCGACCGCGCGCGCCGTGATGGTCGTAGCAGAGGCCATGAAAAGCTTCGAGAAAAGCTGCGGCTGCGGCTGGCTAATGATGACTTCGTAAGCTGAGGCTGCACCGGCATAGGCGCCCATGCTCGGAGGATTGTTGACCTGGAGCGTCACGTGGTTCGCGCCATTCACATAACCGAAGTTGGCGGCAACCGCATTGCCATCTGCGCTGTAGCTTGCGCCTGCCGACCCCGCAACTGCGGCGCTGAAGGCGGCGGCGTCGGCTGCGCCCTGCATCGACCGCTTGGTGACATACCAAGACCCAGCCTCGGTCCCGAGGCCGGCGACGCCCAGGAGGAGCACCATAGAGATGGCCGTGAGAGGTGCCGCTACACCGCCCTGGTCGGTAGCGAGCCGGCGGACGATCGTGACGATGTTGCGGACGCCAAACCAGCGCCGCGCATTCTCACTTCGGGTAACAGGCATGGGCGCTCAATGGGATGGAGAAGTTGAGAAAGGGCGCACTGATGGCGGCGGTATAGTTGGCCGCGACGTCGCTGCCGCAGCTTTGCGTGCTGGCGACATAGGTTGCAGAAATTCCGGAACCTGCCGCGCTGGATGCATAAGCCTGGATTTGGCCGGGCGTGCCGCAAATGGTTGTATCGATGGCCCCGCAACGGGCCGCCTCTTCGACTGAGTAATTGAGAACGTTCTGCGTCCAGACGACCTCGCCCACCTCGACGGTTCCCATCAGCAAAAGCAGAAGGGGGCCGAGCACGAAGGCAAACTCGAGGGAGGTTACTCCTTCGACACGGCGGAGCCAGGCGATCATGGGATTCTGAGGACCGATTTGCTTGTCAGAGTGTACGAGCTTTGAATGAGGGGCGGAAAGGCAACGGGAGGGGTATAGGTCGTCGTGACAGTGACGCTGACGTAATTGCCCGGGGTCGCACCGTCCCCACAGGTGGCGCAGCTTCCCGGCGCGCCGCCCAGCGTCAGCGAAGTTCCGTTCGGGCAGCCGCAATTTTCCTGCGAGCTCACGGCGCCGGCGCCGAGTGAAACGGGCGTGGCGCTGGTCGCCGCTTCCTGAATCTGCGCGCTGTCATAGCCGTGGAGCAGCGCGTATTCGGCGCCGGCTTGGGCGGCCTCCTTGACCTGCATCTGCGAATAAAGGCCGAGCCCGATATCGAGCACCGGGATGGGAATGGCGATCAGCATTGGTGCGAGAAGCCCGAATTCCAAAGCCGAGACGGCGCTGGTGTCGCGAATGACGCGCTGAACGACCTCTAGCAGACGCCGGAAGGCAAAGCTCGACCACCGCATGCACATGGTTTCCGTATCCGATATGGCCGTCAGTCGACCTACCGGACTCCGATTAAGTCGCGACTTGCTAATTTCACGTGAAGAATCGCAAGGACTTGCACGAAACTTTAGAGGTAATTTTTACCAACTTTCTTCAAATATGAATGGTAAATGGCTGTATCATCTCAACCGTCGATCAAATTCGGATTTCCATAAAATTTAACAGAAGAACCATTTGAATTACCCCATATTTATTTCTCTCGTTATGCCTTCGTTAAGCGCTGCCCCCGATTATCCCCACGGTATCAATCCTAACCCTGGGGGTCAGACATGTTCCGCAAGCTTAAATCCTTCCTCCGCAACAATTCGGCCGTGACCGCGCTCGAGTATGGTGTGATTGCCGCCGCGATCGTTGTAGCCGTCGCCGCGACCGTCGGCGCTGTCGGCAATAACATCAAGGTCACCTTCAACAATATCGCCGCTGCTCTCTAATCCCCGCGGACCGGGGGCGGCGAAAGCCGCTTCCCGGCTGCTTGGAGACGGGCCGATGACTGTGTTGCACACAATTCTCCTACTTATGTTCGTCTGTCTCCTCCTCTATGCGGCGTACTGCGATGTTCGGCGCTTCGAAATCCCGAACGCGGCGCCGCTGGCGTTGCTCGGCCTTTTCCCCCTGTTCGCGGCCACGTCGAAAACCGAAATTCCAATGTTTACGACCGCAATCGTCGCACTGCTCATCCTCGGCATCGGCATTCTCCTTTTCGCCAAGGGCGTAATGGGCGCCGGCGACGTCAAGCTGTTCGCCGCCGCAAGCCTCTGGATCGGCCCTGGACACTGCTTCGATTTCGTCACGGACACGGCTGCAATTGGGGGGATCCTGGGTCTCGTCCTACTGACCGGCATTGGCCGCAAACTCTTTGATTGGATGCGCGCCGAGAGCGCCGGCGTCACGGCCAGGGCCTGGGGGTTCAAGCGTCCGATGCCCTATGGCGTTGCGATCAGCGCCGGAGCGCTCCTGACGCTCCTCCAACCGGCATTTTTGGAATAGGGGCGAAAGATGCAGTCAAGAAGCCTCGTCCTTACGGTTCTCGCGCTCTTTTTCGCAATCGGCGCTTTCATCCTGGCCCGCGCCTGGCTGTCGAACCAGCCGACGGCCGTTCCCGTCACAGCCGCACCGCCCCCGGCCGCGCATCAGGTCCTGGTCGCTAAGGGTCAAATGCCGCTGGGTCAGATCCTGAAGCCGTCCGACCTCGTCTGGCAAGCCTGGCCGGAGGGCGACGTCAATGACAGCTACATCGTCCAGGGCGCAAAGGCGCCGACCGACTTTGCCGGCTGGGTCGTTCGTTCGCCCCTGGGCAAGGGCGAACCTGTGACCACGGACAAGATCGTGGCGCCGGGCGATCGCGGTTTCTTCGCCGCCGTACTGAGGACCGGCATGCGGGCGGTATCGATCGGCGTCGATGCAACCTCCGGCATCGCGGGCTTCGTCTTCCCCGGTGACCAGGTGGACATCCTGCTCACGCATACCCTGCCCGCCGAGGATTCGTCGCAACCGCACAAGGCCACCGAAACCATCCTCAGGGACGTCCGCGTCCTGGCAATCGATCAGCGGGTTTCGAACAAGCCGTCGGAACCGGTGCTGGTCCACAACGTCACGGTGGAAGTGACGCCCAAGGAGAGCGAGATGATCGCCGTTGCGACGGCGATGGGCAAATTGTCGCTCAGCCTTCGCAGCATCGCGCAAGCCGCAGACGACGAGGAGCTCGCGCCCGCCACCGATCCGCTGCCCATGCCGATCGCCGATCGCAAGCACCAGACCTACACGCTCGATACGCAAGCGAGCCGCCTCTTGAGCGCCACTGACGACCTCGTGCCGGCACATGTCACCGTGCTCCACGGCGCCCAAACCGAGGAAGTCGTATTCGGAGCCCTCCACAAGTGAGCCGCCCAATTCACACCATCGCGCGCGCCGCGCTCGCCCTCTCGCTAACCGCGGCAGCTCCGACTTTTGCCGAGAGCTACGGCGCGCCTGACAGCGCTCCCGCCCATGTCGTCGTCACCGCGACCGACGCAGCCTGGGTTCGGGTTCATTGGGCCGACGGCAAAACCTGGACGCGCACGCTTCAGCCCGGCGATTCCTACCGTGTCCCCGATCGCCCCGGCGTCATGCTCGACACGGGCAACATCAAGGCTCTGCGCGTTTCCGTCGACGGAACCGAGAAATCCTTCGTCGGTACAATGGGCAAAAGCATCGTCCAGCATGATCTGCCGATCGACGCGCACGAGCTGGGCGACGCGGCGCGCACGCAATCGAGCGAGGCGCCACCCTTCAGGGCCGAGGCGGCGCCCAAACCGATCACCGCCGCGGCGCCCGAGCAGCAGCCCGAGGCAAAGCCGATCGCAATGGCTTCGGTGGCGCCGGTTCATGCCGTGCGCACGCCGATCAAATCGGCTCAGACGCCGGTTGCTCCGGCTCAGGCTCCCGCCGCGCCGCCCGCGCCTACCCCGGTCGTCGCCGTGGCACCGGCACCGACCGCGCCCGCGCCGGCCGCGCTCGTGGCTGTGCCGCCGGCTCGGGCTCCGGCCCCGGTCGCGCCGGCGGCGTCGACTCCCGTTGCCGCGGCTCCGATCGCCTCGGTTCAGCCGGCACCGGTCCCGGCGCCCGTGCGGCCTCAGCCCGAGCCCGCGCGCCCGATCAAGACAGAGCCCACGACCGTCGTTGCCGATCAGCGTGGGATCGAGCTCGAAATCGGCAAAGGCACGGTGATCCAGCTTCGTCGCGCCGCCTCGACCGTCTTCGTCGCCAATCCGGCGATCGCCGACGTTCAGGTGAAATCGCCGACGCTGATCTATGTGATGGCCAAGGCGCCGGGGGAGACATCGCTCTTCGCGTCCGACGCGGGCGACCACATCCTGCTTCAAGCCCCTATCCGCGTGACGCTCAACCTCTCGCGGCTGCGCACCACGCTAAACCAGCTGCTGCCCGGCGAGCCGATCAAGGTCGATTCGATCGAGGGCGCGATCGTGCTGACCGGGGCTGTCTCCAGCCCTGCCCATTCGGCCGACGCGCAAGCGATCGCCGCGCTGTTCGCCAATCAACAGGCGCAACAGCAAAATCAGGGGCAGGCGAGCACGACCAACCAGAGCGGTATGCAGTTCAACGTCCAGAGCAGCATGACTCCGCTTGGAAACAGTGGTCAGAACGGCGGCGGCCAGAGCAACGGCGGCAACGGACAAGGATCGCAAAACACCCAGGCGGCAACACCGCCCTCGGTGATCAATCGACTGGCGGTGATCGCGCCCAACCAGGTCAATCTCAGGGTGCGTGTCGCCGAAGTCGCTCGCAATACGCTCCGCGAGCTGGGAATCAACTGGAACCATACCTCGGGTGTCGGCGGCCACTACACCTTCAGCACCGATAATCCCGTTCTGCTGCCCAACCAGTTCGAGGAAAATCTGCTGCGGGTCGGCCTCTTCGGTCCGGCTGCGAATCCCATTACCGCTCAGCTGGACGCGATGGCGCAGGAAGGGCTGATCACGACGCTGGCCGAGCCGAACCTCACGGCCATGTCCGGCCAGACGGCGAGCTTCCTCGCGGGCGGCGAATTCCCGATCCCGGTGGCGACCGCCACCTCGAACGGCATCCCGACCGTGACCATCGAATTCAAGAAATACGGTGTTGCGATCGACTTCGTGCCGACCATTCTCGACAGCCACCGGATCAGTCTCCGCATCCGGTCCGAAGTGAGCCAGCTGACGCAGCAGGGCGCAATCCAAAGCAACGGCATCACCATCCCGGCGATCCAAGTGCGCCGAGCCGAAACCTCGGTCGAGCTCGGCAGCGGCGACAGCTTCGCGATTGCCGGTCTGCTCCAGAACAATGGCGAGCACGATATCTCCAAGATCCCGGCGCTGGGCGATCTGCCGGTATTGGGCCCGCTCTTCCGATCCGACCGCTATCAGCGCCAGGAAACCGAACTCGTGGTCCTCGTGACGCCGGTTCTCGTGCAGCCGACCGCCGTCGCCGGCTCCACGCCCCTCGACGGCCTCACCCGCCCTGATGATGTCAACCGCGAAGTTACCGGTGCCCCCTATCTTCAGACTCCGGCTGGATCGCCAAGCCATGGCGGCGAGCAGGTTCTGATCGGCCCCGCCGGCTTCCAACTGAACTGAAGATCATGCGCGCCAAGCTCCTCCTTCCGTTCTTCGCCCTTCTCGCCGGATGCGCCGACTTCACGACCCAATGGACGCCGGACGACTCGCCGAAGGCGATCCGGGTCGATGTCGCGCGTAGCAGCTATGAGGTCCGCTTCGCGGCGGGATCCGCGAGCCTCGGGCCCGCCGAGACGACCCGACTTGCGCGCTTTGTCGAGACCGGCGGCATCCGGCCGCAGGATCGCATAGCGCTCGAGCAAGCCGATGCGCTGGGCAAGCTCGCCGAGCGGCGACGTGACGCGCTCTTGAAGGCGCTGAGGACCAATGGCGTGGGCGCCGCCGCGTCGGTCGCCATGGTACCCAAGGTCGGCCGCGATCGGGTTGTGATCGAGATCGAGCGCGGTGTGGCGGCGTCACCGCCTTGCCCCGATTGGAGCAAGCCCCCGATCGATTACTCGGCGCAGGTTTCGAGCAATTTCGGTTGCGCGACCGCGAGCAATCTTGCGGCGATGGCCGCCGATCCGACCGATCTGCTGCACGCTCAGCCGAACGCGCGCGCGGAGGGCAGCGTGGCGGCCGGCGCCGTCCAAGGCTACCACGACCATCAAGCTTATGGGGCGCCGCAGGCCCCGTCGCCGTACTCGACCGATTTCTACGCGACCGAAACAACATCGCAATGACTGCAACGCGCCCCATGCTGATGCCATCACGCGATGCCGACTCCGGAGACCATCTGGCGATGGCCTCCGCGCTATTGGCCGAGCGCGGGGCTGACTACGCGGCGCTCGTCGGCGATCGCGCGCATATTCTCGATCGCCTCTCCGGCGGAGCCAAACCGCGGATCCTCTTACTTGATATCTGTACGGCGATCGAGCCCGCGGCCGATGTCGCGGCGATCCGCGCCGCCGTGGGAACGGTGCCGCAGCTTCTGGTCTTCGGCCGCGTCAACGATGTCCACGTCTTTCGCGCGCTGCTCGATGCCGGCGCTGCCGATTATGTACCGGTGCCGGTGGCGCGCGAGACGTTGGCCGCGGCCATCGACAAGCTTCTCGCGTCGGCGCAGCCGGCGGCCAGTACCCCGGGTATTGGCCAAGCCGTCGCGGTGATCGGCACTAGAGGCGGTGTCGGCGCCTCGACCGTTGCCGTCACTCTGGGTTGGATTCTGGCTGAGGAAGGTCGCAAGCGCACGGCGTTGCTGGATCTGGATCTTCAGTTCGGCACCCTGGCGTTATCGCTCGACGTCGATCCCGGCCGCGGCCTTCGCGACGCGCTGGAACAACCCGAGCGCGTCGACGGGCTCTATATCGATCGCGCCGCGGTTAAGGTCGGAACGAACCTTTACGCTTTTTCTGCCGAGGAGCCGGTCGACGACACGCTCGCCTTCGAGCCCAGCGCCGCGGGGACGCTGATCGGAGAGCTCAAACGCAAATTCGACTGGACCGTCGTCGATGTACCGCGCGGCATGCCGGATCTCGCCCGCGAGGTGCTGGCCCAATCCTCTTACGCCATCATCGTCGCCGACTGTACGCTCGCCGGGCTGCGCGACACG
The DNA here is from genome assembly GCA_035293565.1 of Alphaproteobacteria bacterium. Classification (GTDB taxonomy): domain Bacteria; phylum Pseudomonadota; class Alphaproteobacteria; order BOG-932; family Roseiterribacteraceae; genus DATGMP01. The sequence continues at coordinate 47,691 of DATGMP010000101.1, forward strand.
ATCCGCCTCAACGCGCTCGCCACAGCGAGCAATCCCGAGCAGCGTCTGATCGTCCTCAAGGGCGGGGCGCTCGGCGGTCGCGGAGGCGTCGCCCGCGGTGAGTTCGAAAAGGAGCTCGGCCGGCCCCTCGACGCCGCGATCCCCAGCGATCCCAAAGCGGCGATGGAGTCGGCGAACGCCGGACAAGCTCTTCCCCAAGCGGCACCATCGAGTCCCGTCGCGCTGGCGATTCGCCAAATCGCGACGAAGCTCGACGGCACTGCGCCGCGTCGCCGAAAATTCCGCCTGGCCCTGCCCTTCTTCAAATCATGAGCATGTTTCGCCGCGACGCGTCGGATGGCCCCCGCGGGTCGCGCGTCACCGATCTGACCGCCCGCCGGGGCGGCCGGCCCACCGGCTTCCCGGATGTAGCGCCGCCGTCTCAGGCGGCGCCCGTTCCGTCCAACGCCACCATCGAGACGCTGAGGACGCCGCCGCTCAAACTCGAAATTCCGGCGCCGCCGCAGCGCCCCGTGCAGACGCCGATTCCAGCCGAACTCGTGCAGCGCCTGGCGGATTCGCATCGCGCCAGCGTGGATGCCGCGAAGACTCGCATCCAGCCGCTGATCATGGACCGCATCGATGTGACCGCGGCCGCCGAGCTGCCGCGCGAAGAGTTCGAGCGGCAGTTGTTCGGCTGGGTGAACGAGCTTCTCTCGGAGACCAAGACCCAGCTCAATTTCGCCGAACAGCGGGATCTGATCGAACTGCTGATCGCCGACATGCTGGGGCTGGGTCCGCTCGAGCCGCTGCTGGCCGACGACAGCGTGACCGACATCATGGTGAACGGACCGAAGAAGGTCTATGTCGAGCGTCGCGGCAAGCTCGAGCTCACCGACGTCACCTTCCGGGACAATGCGCATGTCATGAACATCGCGCTCCGGATCGTGACGCGCATCGGCCGCCGCGTCGACGAATCTGTTCCGCTGGTCGACGCCCGCCTCGCCGACGGAAGCCGCGTCAACATCATCGTTCCGCCGCTGGCCATCGACGGTCCTTCGATCTCGATCCGGAAATTCTCCAAGAAATCGATCACGCTCGACACGATGGCCGAGCAGGGAAATATCTCGCCCGAGATGGCGACGCTGCTCAAGATCGCGGCACGCTGCCGGCTCAACATCCTGATTTCGGGCGGCACCGGTTCGGGCAAGACGACGTTGCTCAACGCTATGTCGCGCATGATCGATTCCGCCGAGCGCACCGTCACGATCGAGGATGCGGCCGAGCTGCAGCTCCAGCAACCGCACGTCGTCCGCCTCGAGACGCGACCGGCCAATCTCGAAGGCGAAGGCGAGATCACGATGCGCGACCTGCTCCGCAATGCGCTCCGCATGCGTCCCGACCGCATCATCCTCGGCGAAATTCGCGGCGACGAAGCGATCGACGTGCTGCAAGCGATGAACACCGGCCATGACGGCTCGATGAGCACCATTCACGCCAACCGCCCGCGCGAAGCATTGACGCGCCTCGAGAACATGATCGGCATGAGCGGCATCAACCTGCCGGCGCGCGCGCTCAGGACTCAGATCGCGGGCGCGGTCAACATGATTATCCAGGTGAACCGGATGCGTGACGGCATGCGGCGCGTGACTCACGTCATGGAGATCGTCGGCATGGAAGGCGACGTCATCACGACGCAGGATCTCTTCACCTTCGACTATGAGGGCGAAAGCGCCGACGGAAAGCTGCGCGGCAATTTCCGCAGCGGCGGCGTTCGTCCGCATTTCCTACCGCGCGCCGAATATTACGGCCTCGACCGCGCGCTGTTGGAGTGCATCTGACATGGGTTCCGACGGTTTCCCGCTCGCCTTCATGGCGCTCGCCTTCATGGTGATCGGCGGCGTCGGATCGCTGGTGGCGCTCGGCCCCACGCTCCGGCGGCAACGCCAGATCAAGCGAAGGCTGACCGCCGTGGGCCGGCGCCGCATGCCGGTCCAGATGCGCGACACGCGCACCCAAAAGCTGGCGCGAAACGGCACGGGCGCGGGCCTAGATCGAACGCTTTTGAAGGTCGTACCCTGGCGCGAACAGCTGAGGCTCAGACTCGAGCGGACGGGCCGCCCGATCACCGTCGGTCGCTACATCGCGCTCTGCGGCGGCATTTTCGTGGCAATCGCCATGACCGCCGATGCCCTTCTGGGTTTGGGACCGCTCGCGAGCGTGCTGCTCGGCAGCGCGATCGGGTTGGGCATTCCGCATCTGGTCGTCGGCCGCATGGCGAAGAAGCGCGTCAACGCCTTCATGAACCTGCTGCCGGATGCCATCGAGCTGATGGTCCGCGCGCTGCGCTCGGGCCTGCCTATCAGCGAGGCTATCATCAATGCCGGCCACGAGGTTGCCGATCCCGTCGGCGTCGAGTTCCGCCAAGTCGAAAACGCCATGAAGCTCGGCCGCGAGCTCGAGGACGTATTGTGGGAGATGGCCCGCCGCCTCGATGTGCCGGAGTTCCGGTTTCTCGTGATCAGCATGGGCATCCAGCGCGAGACCGGCGGCAACCTTGCCGACACGCTTTCAACGCTCGGCGACATGTTGAGGCGCCGGCGGCAGATGCAGCTCAAGATCAAGGCGCTCTCTTCCGAAGCCCGCTCGAGCGCGCTCGTTCTGGGATTGCTGCCGTTCGGAGTCACCGCGACCATGACATTCACTTCGCCGGACTATATCGGCCGCCTGTTCACCGACCCACGCGGCCTCATCCTTGCCGGCATCGGAATCGCGCTCATGGCGATCGGGTCGCTCGTCATGGCCAAGATCATCAACTTCGACATATGAGCGCCATCAGGAGCACGGCCCGATGAGCACCGCCGCCGCATTCCAGGGCATACTCAACTACCTGCCCTTCGGCCTGAAGCTGCCCGACCTGGTCGCGATTCTTGCCGCCGCTGCGACTTTCGCGGCGGTGCTCGCCACGCTGCTCAGCCTGCGCGTCGGACATCCGTTCGAACGGCGTCTCAAGAGCATCCGGCAGCGCCAGGCCGATCTCAGGAGCCAAATGCTGGAACCGCGCCGTCGCGCGAAGGCCAGACGGCGCTCGACCAGCGCCATGCACCAGCTGGTGCAGCGCCTCAACCTCCTGCGCTCAAAGCACGCGACCGAAGCGCAGCTCCTTCTTGCTCGGGCAGGCTTCCGCTCACAGGACGCGATGGTTCGCTATCTCTTCTTTCGGCTGATCCTCCCGACAATCTTCGGATTGGCCGTCGCGATAGACGCGTATTGGGTTCCGATCGTCGCGATTCCAGACGCCTTTCGCGCGGTCGCCTCGTTCGGCGGCGTGCTGCTAGGCTTCTACGCTCCACCGCTCTACCTCAAGAACACGACCGACAAGCGCTACAAGGAGATCACCCGCGCGATGCCCGATGGGCTCGATCTGATGGTGATCTGCGCCGGCGCGGGCCTCAGCCTCGACGGCAGCCTGCAGCGCGTCGCGCGCGAGCTCGGCAAGACCTGGCCGGCACTCGCGGAGGAGTTCACGCTGACTGCGGTCGAGCTGACGTTCCTTCCCGATCGCAAGCAGGCGCTGACCAACTTGATCCAGCGCGTGGAGCTGGCGACGATGCGGAGCGTTGTGAGCACGCTGCAGCAAACCGAGAAGTTTGGCACGCCGCTGGTTCAGTCGCTGCGGGTGCTCGCGGCCGAATTCCGCGATCAGCGGATGATGAAAGCCGAGGAGAAAGCAGCGCGCCTGTCGGTGCTGCTGACGTTACCGATGATCGGCTTCATCATGCCGGCGCTGTTCATCGTCCTTCTAGGACCGGCGGCTCTCAATGTCATGGACATGATGCACAACCATTGAAGGCTGTGGTCTCGCCGATCTAATTGATCCCGGCCACTCGGGCGGTGGGCGTGGCGTTCCAGCTCGCTGCGATGATCGCGCGGGCGCGCGCGTCGGGATCGAGGCCGCGCAGCGTCTCGAAATAGGTCAAATTCTGGTCGACCGCCGCCTCGTTCAAATCCATCCGCGCGTAGCGCGCCGCCTGGTCGCGGTCGCCCGATAGCCCGTAGATCAACGAGAGCGTCTGGCGCTCGCGAGCGGTGGAGCGCATCCCGTCGGCCAGGGGCCTGAGGAGAGTTATGGCCTGGGCGTAGTCGCCGGTAAGCGCCAGCGATAGCGCGAGGTCGTTTGCGGCTCCGTCGCTCATCGGGTCGGCGGCGATCGTTCGGCGGTAGAATTCCTGAGCCTTATGGTGATCGCCGGAGAGGTCGGCCGTGACGCCCATCGCCTGCAGAAGCTTGGCATCCTTCGGATCCTTTTCCACCGCCTCGGCCAAGGGCTGGGCCGCCAACTCCGGCCGCTTGGCGGCGAGATAGGCGTTGGCTAGGCCGCGCAGCGCTTCGATGCTGCCGTCCGACAGCTTCACCGCCTGGCGGTAAGCCTCGACCGCGTCGTCCGCTCGACCGATTTCGAGAAAGATCCGCCCGAGCGCCAGTTGCGGCTCGGCGTGGTTCGGCGCCACGGCCGCGGCCTTTCGATAGAGCGCGATCGACCCCGCGGCATCGCCTGCGCCGCGCGTCGCATCGGCAATATGCATGATCGTGTCGTAATTCTCGGCATTCCCGGCGGTCTTGGTGTTGCCGGAGCAACCCGGCAGCGTCAAAGCCAGCCCGATCGCAAGCGCGATACCAGAAACTCGATCCATACCCTTGATTCCGGCTGGTTCGATATGAGGCCCGGCGCCCCAAATCCTCGAGCCACATTGGCGCAGATCTTGGTTAACGAAACTTGAAGATCGCCCCGAAAGACCGGCGGGTCGCGTCAACCATGCAGCTCGGTGACGTCGATCGGAAGCGTCCGTATCCGCTTGCCGGTGGCGGCGAAGATGGCGTTGCAGATAGCCGGCGCGACGACCGGAACGCCCGGATCGGCGGCGCCGGTCGGAAGCGCGCTCGTGGGCACGATGTAGACGTGGATCTCCGGGGTCAGATGGGCGCGGACAATTCGGTAAGTGTCGAAATTGGCCTGCTCGACCGCGCCGTTCTTGACCGTGATGCCGCTCCCGAGCGTCAGGTTGATTCCGAACAGAACCGCGTCCTCCATGAGCGCCTTCACGCGATCGGGATAGACCGTGACGCCGCAATCGATGGCGATATCGATTCGCTGAACCGCGAGCTCGCCCTCCGGCGAGACCTGGACCAGCGCGACAGCCGCGGCATAGGAGAGGTAGCTGCGATGGACCGCGATGCCGCGGCCTTGCCGCGGCATCAACTGCTCGCCCCAGCCGGACCGGTCCACCACGAGCTGCAGGATCGACTGCATCCGGCCGACATCGACCGGATAATCCTGAATCGACCCGCCGTAATTTGGATAGTCGACCTGCAAGGCCTTGAAATCGATTTTTCGCGGCCCCGCGAGATAGATTTCGATGAAGTTGGCGGGATCCTTGCCGGTCGCCGCCGCCATCTCATCGATGAAAGAGCAGATCGCGAAAGCGTGCGGAATGTTCATCGACGAGCGAAACCAGCCAAGCCGCATATGCGCCGGCACGCTCGCCGCTTCGAGCCGAAGATTCGGAATCAAATAGGGCATGTCGGTGAAGCCCTCGCCCAGCTGATCGGCGTCGGGCGTGGTCGCGTTCGCCTGGAAGGTGGCGGCGAGCGACGGAAAGGCGGTTCGATGGCGCCACGCGATCGGACCGCCATTCTTGTCGAGGCCGCCCTCAAGTCGCTGAACACACATCGGATGATAGTAATCATGGCGCAGATCGTCCTCACGCGACCAGGTCACCTTGACGGGCGCGCTCAGCGTCTTCGCGAGCCAGGCGGCTTCGCAGAGAAAATCGTGCATCGCCTTACGGCCCGCGCCGCCGCCGAGCAACGTCGGCCGGACGGTGACGTCGCTCTCCGGGACTCCGGTGAACTGGACGATCGCGGTCTTGGCTCCTTGCGGATCCTGAGTCGGCGCAACGACCAGCAGCTTGCCTCCGGAAGCCTCGGCGAAAGCCGCGGGCGGCTCCATCATCGCCTGCGCCAAATAGGGGGTGAAATATTCCGCCGTCAGCTTCTTGGCCGACAGAGCGAAGGCCGCATCGAAATTACCAGCCGAGCGAACCACGTGCCCCGGCTTGCGCACCGCCACTTCGAGCTCGGCCCGATAGGCCGTGGAATCATGCGTGGCATTGGGTCCCAAATCCCACTGCACCTTGAGCTGCTTGCGCCCTTGCTCGGCGCTCCAGCTGTTGTTGGCGATGACCGCGATGCCGCCCAGGGGCAAGTGGCCGGTCGGCGTCGCGGCGGCGGGGATCTCGATCACGCGCTCGACGCCGTGCACGGCGAGCGCGCCCTTGGGATCGAACGACACTGCCTTGCCGCCATAGACCGGGCAACGCTCGATCGAGGCGAAGCGCATGCCCTGGACGGCGACGTCGGCGCCGAAGATCGCCTTGCCGCGCAGCATCGGCACGAGGTCGATGCTGGGTATCGTATGGCCGACATAGCGATAAGAGCTCGCATCGAGCAGACGAACCTTCTCCGGCGTCGGCACCGGAAGCATGGAGGCGCCTTTGGCCAATTGCCCGAAGGACAGGGTGCGGCCGGTGGGAATGTGAATCACTTCGTGATCGACGGCGCGGCAGTCGCGGATGGAAGCATGCCAGGTCTGCGCCGCCGCGACCTCCAGCATCTGGCGCGCAGTCGCACCGGCCCGCCGAATGGGCGTGTAGAACAGCCGGATACTGCGCGACTTGTTGGTGTCTTGGTCGCCATATTTCGCGTCGCCGTCAGCCTGGCGCACCGTGACCCGTGGCCAGCTTGCGGCCAGCTCGTCCGCAAGGATCATGGCGAGCGACGTGCGGATCCCCTGCCCCATCTCGGATCGATGAACGGTGAGCGTGACGAGGCCGTTCTGGTCGATCGCGATATAGGCATTGGGCGCGAAATTGGCCGGCGGCCCGGCGAGCGCCGCTTTCTCCTTCTCGCCGGCCGCCTTGGATCGGCCGGTGAACTGGATGCCGAGAATCAGGCCCGATCCGGCCATGCCCTTGAGCATCTTCCGGCGGGAGAGATTGACGATGCGCGTCATTTCTTGCCCCGCGACACGAGCTTCAGGGCGGTCAAGCTCCGCGGATACGTACCGCAACGGCAGAGGACGGCCGACATGGTCTTCACGATGTCCTCGTCGGCGGGATTGGGGTTCTGCTTCAGGAGCGCGGCCGCCTGCATGACCTGGCCCGGTTGGCAATAGCCGCATTGCGGAACGCCGACCGCCGCCCAGGCGCGTAAGACGGGGTGGGTCTCGGGCAGCCCTTCGATGGTCGTGATCTCCTTGCCGGAGACCTGTTCCACGGTGAGCTTGCAAGCGAGCCGCGCCTCGCCATCGACATGGACCGTGCACACCCCGCAGGCGCCGATGCCGCAGCCATATTTGGTGCCGGTCAACCCCACGAGGTCGCGAATGGCCCAAAGGAGCGGCATTTTGGGATCGGCGTCGACATTATGCGCATTTCCATTGATTCGGAGCGCGATCATCGACCGTCTTCTTTCCCTCTGTAGCCTGCAGCCGGGCCGTAGAAAACAACCTTGGCCGGGCGAAGCGAATCACCCGGCGTCCGTCATCAACGCTAAACTAACTACGGATATCCCCTTGGCAATGAAGATTGCGTTGAAATTTCACCATGTCCCAGTGAGAAATTCGGGTCGGCTTTCGCGCTAGCAGCAGCGGCCGGGGCCCGCGCCGCCCAGCCGCCGATTCAGGCGCTCGAGCACGAACTCCGACCGGGTCATCACCGGCTCCCCCGGATGCCGAAGCGCCCGATGGGCGACATAGCGGTGATAGTCCGGAAGCCCCACCATCAGATGCGCGGCCTCGGCGAGGCGACGAACCCAGCCCGACAGGTCAGGCATGGCGGGCCTCCGGCTGCAGCATGGCGAGCGCGAGGTCGCCCTCGGGGCTCTCTCGGCAGGTTGGACCCGGGCTCACCCAGGCTCTGCGTCCAGCCGAGAATCCCAAGATCGCCGTCGCGGCGACGACGGCCATGAAGAGGCCGCACAGCGTTGCGTCGATCCGATCGTTGAGCACGATGCGGCTCATCTCGGCCACGCTCGCCGCCGGCCCCAGCACCCGGCCCTCCGCGAGGGCCGCGGCGAACTTCGAAGCATGGGCGAGGAACCCGATCGCGGGATCGGGGTCGAACAGCTTCTCGGCGCCGGCGGTCAAGGTGCAGACGAGCAGCCAAAGCGTGGGGACCAGCGTCACGAGCAGGTAGCGCTCGCGTTTCATCTTCACCAGCACCACCGAGCAGGCGGTAAGCGCGATCGCGGCCAGCATCTGGTTGGCGATGCCGAACAGCGGCCAAAGCGTGTTGATGCCGCCGAGCGGATCGACCACGCCCTGATAGAGGAAATACCCCCAAGCGAGCACCGCGAGCGCCGTTGCCGCCAGATTGGCGCCCCAAGAGCCGGTCCGGGCGAAGGCCGGGACGACCGCGCCCACCAGGTCCTGCAACATGAAGCGCGCGACGCGCGTGCCGGCGTCGAGCGTGGTCAGGATGAAGAGCGCCTCGAAGAGGATCGCGAAATGGTACCAGTACGCCATCGCGGCCCGCCCGCCGAGGGCGCGGGAAAGGATGTCCGCCATGCCGACCGCTAAGGTGGGCGCCCCGCCGGCCCGGGACAGCAGCGTCGTTTCGCCGACATCCCGCGCCGCCTGGGTCAACGTGTCGCCAACGACGGGGAAGCCCCAGCCGGAGATCACACCGGCTGCGTGATCGGCCGCGCTTCCGATCAGCGCCGCCGGGCTGTTCATCGCGAAATAGAGACCGGGATCGATCACGCCGGCGGCGATCATGGCCATGATCGCGACCGCCGATTCCATCAGCATCGCTCCGTAGCCGAGGAAACGGATCTGAGTCTCGTTCTCGACCATCTTGGGCGTCGTGCCGGAGGCCACCAGCGCATGAAACCCCGAGACGGCGCCGCAGGCGACGGTGATGAACAGGAATGGGAAGAGCTGGCCCGAGAAGACCGGGCCGGTGCCGTCGATGAACCGGGTCACGGCCGGCATCCGCAGATCCGGCAGGACGAACAGAATGCCGATCGCCAGTGCGGCGATCGTGCCGATCTTGAGAAAGGTCGAGAGATAGTCGCGCGGCGCCAGGATCAGCCACACCGGCAGGACCGAGGCGACGAAGCCGTAGCCCGCCAGCATCAGCGCCAGCGTCGAGCCCTTGAAGGTGAAGAGCGCCGCCAGCGCCGGATCTTCCGCCACCTGGCGTCCGAAGACGATCGCGAGGAACAGCAGCACAACGCCGATCAGCGAGATTTCGCCGACCCTTCCCGGCCGAAGATACCGCCCATAGACGCCCATGAGAAAGGCGATCGGAATCGTCGCGAAAACGGTGAAGGCGCCCCATGGGCTTCCCGCCAGCGCCTTGACGACGACCAGGCCCAGCACTGCCAGCAGGATCACCATGATCATCACGATGCCGACGGACGCGACCGCGCCGGCCAGCGGTCCCACCTCGGAGCGGATGATCTCGCCCAGCGAGCGGCCGTCGCGCCGAGTCGAGATGGCGAGCACGACGAAGTCCTGCACGGCGCCGGCGAACACCACGCCGGCCAGGATCCAGAGTGTGCCCGGCAGATAGCCCATCTGCGCCGCCAGCACCGGCCCCACGAGCGGCCCCGCGCCGGCAATGGCCGCGAAATGATGGCCGAACAGCACGAAGCGGTTGGTCGGAACATAGTCCAGCCCGTCCTCGAGCCTGACCGCGGGCGTGGCGCGCGCCGGATCGAGCCTCAGGACTCGGTCCGCGATGAAGCGGCTGTAGAAGCGATAGGCGATCGCGTAAATGCAGAGCGCCGCCGCCACCAGCCAGGCCGCGCTGACCGACTCCCCGCGCCCCGCCGCCAGGAGTCCGAACGCGACCGCCCCCAAGGCCGCCACCCCGAACCAAATGATTTTTTTGCTTAGAAGCATCGCTTCCCCGCACGATCGCCAGCAACCGCGATTGTTAGCGCAACACGGCCGGCGATGGCGAGAGCGGCGGCGAGGGACCTTTTCCGCGCGACGAGACGCCCCGCCTAGCGGCTTCTAGGCGAGACCGCTTTGCCCACCGGGCGACGTTCAGGCTGGGGCGTCGAGCGTCACATCGGCGGGTTGACGCCGCGGCCAACGAGCACGAAGCCGGTCTTCAGGCCGCCGTCAGGCTGCGGTGCGGCGATGGCGAAGATCGCGGCGCCCTTCTTCAGATCGTCGCGCGAGCCCGGCGTCACCGCCACGATGGATGTGGTGGGCACGACCGTAACCTGGTTCTCCCCGCCCTTGTACTTCAAGGACAGCGTCTCGCCGTGGACCGCGCTCACGACGTCGGTGACCGAAGCGTTGGTCATGGTGTCCTGCGGCGCGGTGTCCCACGGATAATGACCTTCGCCCGCGCCGCGCATCGACTCGGGGAAGATATGAACCTCGATCGCTTCGAGCTTGCCGTCTTTGTTCGGGCGGGCGGTGGTCCCGATGAACACCCCCGGCTTGATATCATCCTTCTTCGCTTTGACCAGCGCGTTCACGACCAGCTTGGGCGTGGTCTGCACCACCTGCTTCGTGCCGTTCTTCTTGGTGATGGTAATCGAATCGTCCGTCACGGATTCGATTTTGCCGCGCACGCGGACCGGCGGCGCCTGCGGCGCCGGCTGAGGCTGCGCCTGCGGCTGCTGCGCCTCCTGCGCCAGAGCGGGCGCCGCCAGGCCCAAAGTCGCTAGCGCCCCCAGAACGAGAAAGCTTCGCCGGATCGTCGTGCAGGTCATCCTATCCTCCCCGAAAGCTCGTGCTTGCCGCCTTGGCTTGTTGCCGACGAAGCAGTCTCGACGGCTAATGTCAATGGCTCAATCCTCACGATGCGATGGCCCAAGCCGCTCACTCCGGCGAGCGCTCGATTTGCGACATATCCCTATCGGACAATCCGAAATGGTGCCCGATCTCATGAATCAGCACATGGCGAACGATATCGCTGAGCGAACCTCCTCGGGCGCGCCAATGCGCTATGATCGGGCGTCGATAGAGGAAGATGATGTCGACGTTCTGCACGACGGTGTGCGTCATCTTTCTCCCGATATGCACACCACGGTAAAGCCCCAGCAGATTGAGCGGGTTTCCGATCCTCAACGCCCTGAGGGTCGTTGCATCCGGCAGTTCGTCGACCCGCAGGGCCACGCCTTCGATATGCCTTCTGAATTCGGTCGGGATCTCCGCCAGCGCGACCTCGGCGATTTCGGCTAGGTCGTCGAGCGACGGATAATCGTCAGACCGGGTCGTCATCGCTCGCACCTGTCTTCATCACCGCGCCGACACGTGATTGAAAGGGCGGCAACTCCGACCCCTGCCCTTTGCGACCTGAATCCGCGCAGTTTGACTCAGTTTGCCCTCAGCGCAACTGCCGCGAAGGAGCCGCTCGAGATCTATCCGTTCCTCGGCTCGTCGCGCCTTGCGGACACGGCGTCGCGCGGCATGTGCAGAAGCCGAGCGGCAAGCCCTATGCCTTGATCGAGATTCGATCTGACCGCTGCCCGGTTGACAGGGACCGCCCGGCCCCTATCGTTCCGCTGGATCCCGACACCTCGTTTCGGAGCCGAAAATCATGACGATCGATCTGGCGGCCGCGGACGCGCTGCTCTCCACCACGCGCGCCGTGCGCAAGCGTCTCGATTTCACGCGGCCGGTGCCGCGCCAGGTGATCCTGGATTGCATCCGGCTCTCACAACAGGCGCCGACCGCGTCCAATAGCCAGACCTGGCGCTGGGTGGTCGTCGACGACGCCGACAAGCGGCGCAGGATCGCCGAGCTTTATCGCGAGGCGGCGGGGTCGATGCTGGCCGACAATAGAAAGGCGGCGGCCGAGCAGGGCCAGAAGCAAACCGAACGGGTCTATGGATCGGCCGAGTACCTGGCCGATCACCTGCACGAGGTGCCGGCGCATGTGATCCCTTGCTTGATGGGCAAGCCCTATCCGGGCCACGAAGGCGCCTATTTCGCCTCGATCTATCCCGCGGTCTGGAGCTTCCAGCTGGCGCTGCGCCCGCGCGGGCTCGGCACGGCGCTCACCACCTTGCTGACCTTGCGGGAGAAAGAAGTCGCAAAGCTGCTTTCGATACCGGACGATGTGACCCAGTGCGGCCTGCTCCCCGTCGCCTACACGATCGGGACCGATTTCAAGCCAGCCGAGCGGCCCGGGCCGGAGAGCATCACGCACTGGAACGGCTGGTAGTATCGGACCGGATCAGCGGATCAGATATCCGTCCGCGCGCCACTGCCCGTCGAGGCGCACCAGGCTGAGCATCTCGGTCGCCTTCGGTTTGTTCTCGAAGTTCGAGACGAACCGCACCACGGTATAGTCGGCGCCGTTGTGAGTGACGCTCTTCAGGTTGCGCGATTTCACGAGGCCGAAGGCGCCCCGCGCCGCCTTGATCTGCTGTTCCCAATTCGCTTCCGCAACGCTCGCGCGGAAGGATGGGCTCGCCTGTTTCCAGCTGTTCGCATAGTCGCCGGTGTCGATCAGCTGCAGCCAGGACTCGCCGAAGGCGACCGCGACGTCGCTGTCCTGGTCTTGGGCCCGGACCGGCCCGCCGCGCAACGCAACGAGGATCACGAGCGGGAGGAGGAACAGGAGCCGCATCAGCACACCCTCTCGAAGATTTAGCAACTCCAAGATCTACTTGATCGCGGCGAGCGGTCAATCACCGACCGCCCGTCGGCGGGGGCGCCTGGTGTGACCAAGAGCTTCGACACGCCCGCATTGTTGATCGCGAGCGCGGCACCACATAACTACCAACATGCGTTGAGTCCTCTACGTCCAATGATTGCTTAGGCGCTTGGCGCCGGGAGGGACGTCGGATGCGAAGCGTAGCTGTTGGGGCGATTGCGTTAATCTTTTCCACCTGGGCGGCGGTCTCCGCCCTTGCCGGCAAGACCCAGCCCGAAAAAACCGAGCATCCTTCCAATGTCGCCCTGATCGAGGACGAGAATGGCTGGAGATATGTGCATTTCCCGTCGAATTTGCGTCTCTATGTATTCGACCGTGATTCGGCGGGAAAATCGGCTTGCAACTCAGGATGCGATGGCGCCTGGCCGCCGCTGATGGTGGCCCAGAACGACCAGAAGCCGATCGGCGATTGGACGATCATTGACCGTTATGATGGATCGAGGCAGTGGGCCTATAAGGGCCACCCGGTCTATCTCCGCTTCCATGATTCGCTCGATCAGCCCACGGGCAACGGGATCGGCGGCGTCTGGCACTTCCTGGAGCCGTAAGGACCCGCGCTTTACCCGGCGACGTGCGCCGCCCGCCGCGGGCCATGTATGCGCCTGGTGCGCTCATCGGCCGCCGGGCCCGGCGCCGTGACGAAATCCGGCGGCGTGAGCGGCCGTCCCGATAGCTTGTCCACCAGCATCGGCTCGGCCGGCGCGCCGGTCTTGCGATCGACCAGAACCACGCTCGGCCCCTCGGGCGCGAAATGCCTGTTGCCCCAGGCGAGGAGCGCCCAGAGCACCGGCCGGAAATCGCGGCCCCGTTCGGTCAGCACATATTCGTAGCGCGGCGGCTTCTCGCTGTATCGGCGCTTCTCGAGCAGACCGGAGTCGACGAGACCTCTCAGCCTGCGGGTCAGCATGTTGGGCGCGATGTCGAGATTCCTCTGGAACTCGTCGAACCGCTTCAGACCCATGAAAGCATCGCGCAGGATCAGGATGCTCCACCATTCGCCGACGCGCTCCAGGCTACGGGCAATGGGGCATTGCAGATTGCCGAAGCTCTTATGCTGCATGGCGTCTTTCCTTAGACGGCCGGCCGCTTCGGGACGACCAGCTTGGCGGTCAGGACCTGAACGACCTCGGCTCGCTGGTTCAGCGTCTCGCTGCGGACGGTAACCATGCCGCGGTCGGGCCGCGAGCGCGAGGGCGCGATCTCAACGACCTCGCTTTCGACATGCAGCCTATCGCCCGGCCGCGTGGGCCGCGGCCAGGTGATCTCGCCGCCGGCCCCGATGACCCCCGCGGCGAGCGGCAGCCCGCCTTCGACCAGCAGCCGCATGGTGATCGCGGCCGTATGCCAGCCGCTCGCCGCCAGCCCGCCGAACAAGGTGCCGCGCGCCGCCTCGTCATCGAGGTGGAAAGGCTGCGGATCGTACCGGGCGGCGAAGCTTTTGATCTCCGCTTCCGTCACCTCATAGGTCCCGCTGCCGGAGCGCTGGCCGATACGCAGATCGTCCAGGTAAAGCAGACCTTCCTCAGCCACCCGTGATCCCCATCACTCTCTCGATCAAGCAACTTGCATGACGATAGTGACTGCTTTATGGCTCACTTCCATGATGAAAGTCAATACTCCGTTTGGCGTTGATCCCGAAAAGGATAGCGTGCGCTACGCGCCGGATGAGCTGCTGGAGCGGAAGGTCACGTGGCCCTCCGCATCGATCGGCCGGGAGAGATTTTTTCGAGCGCCCTGTCGGCAGGACGTGCAACCATGCGTCCTCAGGCCATCGACACCAAATCCGAGCAGGAGGCCGATATGCGCAAGATCATCGTCGCCACGTTCACGAGCCTAGACGGCGTCATGCAGGCGCCAGGCGGGCCTGAAGAAGATCCGACTGGGGGCTTCACGCTGGGCGGCTGGACCGCGCCTTACTTCGACGAGGCGGTCGGCGCTTCGATAGGGGAAGTCTTCGGCCGTCCTTTCGACCTTCTGCTCGGCCGCAAGACTTATGACATCTTCGCGGCGCACTGGCCCCATGTCGCCGATCCGAACGAACCCTTGGCCGCGGCCTTCAACCGGGTCACGAAGTACGTTGCGTCGCGTTCCAGGCCCAGGCTCGCCTGGCAGAACAGCACGCTGCTGGGCGAGGACGTTGCCGCTTCGCTGAAAGAAATAAAGGCGGGAGAGGGCCCCGACCTGATCGTCCAGGGCTCGAGCGACCTGCTCCAGACATTATGGAAGAACCGGCTGGTCGACGAGTTCACCGCGCTGATCTTCCCGCTGGTGCTGGGCAACGGCAAGCGCGTCTTCGGCGACGGCGCGGTTCCGGCCGAGCTGACGCTCGTCAAGGCGAGACCCTGCCCGACCGGCGTCATCGTCGCGACCTACGAGCCCAGCGGCGCGGTCAAGACCGGCGACTTCCAGCTCGCCGAACCGACCGACGCCGAGCGCGAGCGACGCCGCAACCTGACCTGATCGTCCGGGGCGAATGAAGAAGGGCGACCGTTGGGAGTCGCCCTTTTCTCCGGTTTCGCAATCAGGCGATCGCGCGGTCCGCGGACGCGGCGCCGCGCGGGGCGATGGCTTCCAGCTTGGCGAGCAGGATGGCGGGCTCGATCGGTTTGGAAATGTAATCGTCCATGCCCGCATCGAGATACTGCTCGCGGGCGCCGCTCATCGCATGGGCGGTGAGCGCGATGATCCGGACGTTGCATTTGGGCGCCGGGAGCGCGCGAATCTGCCGGGTTGCCTGAACACCGTCCAGCTCGGGCATCTGGATGTCCATCAGCACGACATCGAAATCGCCGCTTTGCATCGCGTCGACCGCTTGCAGCCCGTTCTCCACGACGTCGACATGACGGTAGCCGGCGCGGGACAGGAGCGCGAGCGCGAATTTCTGATTGATATTGTTGTCCTCCGCCAGAAGGATTCTGAGCGCCCGGTCCGTTTCCGGCCGCGCTTCCTGCGCCGTCGTCGGCGCGGGTGCGCGCGCAGTGACCGGCTTGGGCGGGCCGGCGAATAGGCGTGCAAGGCAGGCCAGAAGATCGCGCTGGCGGACCGGCTTGTCGATTGTCGCATCGAGCAGGCCTTCGGTCAGGTCGGCGCGACCGTAAGGTCCCGCGGACGACAAGAGGACCAGCTTGATCTCCGCAAGCTCCGGGACCGCGCGCAGGCGCGCCGCCAGTCGGTCGCCGGGAAGGCCCGGCATCATCTGATCCAGGAAGGCCACGTCGTACGGCTTGCCCCGGTGCCAAGCCCGCTCGATCTCGGCCTGCGCCTCGAATGCATCCTTGCAGCAGGTCACCTCGACGCCGAAACCGCCCAGCTGGCGCGCGATGATCTCGAGATTCATCTTGATGTCGTCGACCGCAAGCGCGCGCAGACCCTTGAGATGGCCCGGCAGCTCCTGCGGCCCGGCCAAAGGCACCGCGGCCGGCGCGAGCGGGATCTCGAACCAGAATTTGGATCCCATGCCGGGCCGGCTTTCGACGCCGATCGTACCGCCCATCAGCTCGACGAGCTCGCGCGAGATCGCAAGTCCGAGCCCGGTGCCGCCATAGCGCCGCGTGATCGAGCTGTCCGCCTGGCTGAATTTCTTGAACAGGCGCGCGCAGACCTCTTCCGGCATGCCGATGCCGTCGTCGGTGACCTCGAAGCGGATGCGCGATGCGCCCTCCGGCGCATCCTCTTCGACGCTCTGCGAGACCTCCACGCTGACGCCGCCCGCCTCGGTGAATTTGATGCCGTTGCCGACGAGGTTGAGCAGGATCTGGCGAATGCGATTCGGATCGCCCTGATAGCGGCGATTGACCACTTGGTCGACATAGACTCCGAGATTGATCTTCTTGTCGAGAGCCCGCGAGGCGAGCAGCGCCACCGCATCCTCGACTGTCTCCAGCAGATCGAAATCGATTCGCTCCAACTCGACCTTGCCGGCTTCGAGCTTCGAGATGTCGAGGATGTCGTTGATGATCGCGAGCAAGCTCTCGCCTGACTGCTGCACCGCCTCGGCATATTTGCGCTGATCCTGATCGAGCGGCGTGTCGAGCAGCAGCCCGTTCATGCCGAGGATGCCATTCATCGGCGTGCGGATCTCGTGGCTCATATTGGCGAGGAATTCCGACTTGGCCCGATTGGCGCTTTGCGCTTCGTCGCGGGCGCGGGCCAGCTCTTCCGCGCGCTCACGCAATCGCTCCTCGCCGCGCTGACGTTCGATCACGCGGCCGAGCTGCAGCCCCACCTGCGCCATGATATTGAGCAGCATCTCCTGAGGCTCGCGCGAATAGCTCGAGAAGAATTCGAGGATCGCGACCACCTCGTCACCCACCAGCACGGGAAAGGCGCAGGCCGCTTTCAGCCCGCATTGGTGCGCCGCTGAAATTCGCGGGAAGTTGCCGTCGTCGTGAACATCGGCGACCCAGAGCGGTTTGCCTTCGGCGAGCGCGCGGCCGGGAAGGCCCACACCGGAGACGAAATCGGTGGCCTCGCTCGAGCTGCGGAACGTCTCGACGCGCGCCGGATCGGGCACATGCCAGATCGCGGCCGATTTCAGCCGCGGCCCGTCCGGCGCATCAGCTGCGAGATAGCAATGGCCGACCTCCCAGCCGGCGAATTCACAGACCTGCTGCAACGCGAATTGCAGCACGTCGACGAGCAAGCCCATCTGATTGGCCGCGGTCGCGATCCTTTCCAGAAGCTCGATCTGACGCTGACGCTCGTAAAGCTCGCGCAGACCCTTCTCGGCGATCGCCTCGGCCTCTGCCCGCGCCTTGCGCTCGCGCTCGAGGCGGCGGCTTACCCGCTCGACTTCGGACGCGTTACCAACGGATTCAATGGACATGGGCCGACGCTGGGCCGAGCACGCGTATGCTGAGGAGACAGTCGGGGTCCTGATTGTGCATGCAACGCAGATGATCGACCTGAACCGCCTCGCCGAAATGTGCGGCGGCGCCCTCGATGAAGCCGTGCGCCAGGGCGCAGAGCTTTCGGGGCGAGTCGTAGCCCATCATCAGCGCGCCGTCGGCGGCATCCTCGAAACGGAAATGCGGGCAATGGGCGCCGGCGTAGAGCTTTCGCACCTCGGGATGGATGATGCTGTTGAGGCTGAGGATGAAAGGGCGGGTCGTGCTGTGGCCGGTGAAGAAAGCGGGAAAGCGTATCGCCAGCAGGGGTAGCGCCGATCGTCCGAACCAACGCAGCACCTCGGCCGGTTGCAGCCCCAAAGCCGCGGCGGCGGCCATGACCAGCTTTTCGACCTCCTCGTCAGGATAGCTGCCAAGCGACGTGTAAGAGCCGCCGACGCCGGCGGCGTCCAGCAGATCATCCCAGGTTCCGGCGCCGTATTGCTGGACGACAACCTCCTCCAGCAGATTGAAAACAATGCCCTTCACGGCAATCTCCAAATCAAAATCCATGCCACCTTCCGCCGTTAGCCTTAAGGGACGGTAAAGGGCGTCGACATCGACGCGTGCCGCCGCTGGTCGGACCGAACGCGCATTGCGGTCCGATCTCTGGTTCGAAACAAGGAAGCAGACGGCCGCCGTGTCTTTAGGAGCGAAGCGAGGCGGCGAGGAACTCAGACCGGCACAGGTCGAGCGCGCTGATTATAGAGCAGCTTGCTGCGACGCTCGATCTCCTCCGGCGGCAGCTTCGATAGATCCTCGGCGAAATCGCTGCCGACGGCGAGACCGCGTTTGACGGCCGGGCGGTCGGCGATTTCCTCGAACCAACGCTTGAAATAGGGAAACTCGTCGATGTCCTGATCCTGAGACTTCCAATGAACGGTCCAAGGAAAGGAGATCATGTCGGCGATCGAGTATTCGTCGCCGGCGAGATAGCGCCGGTCATAGAGGCGATTGTTGAGCACGCCATAGAGTCGATTCGTTTCGTCGCCGAAACGTCGCAGCGCGTAGGATTGATCGCCCTGCTTGTCGCCCAGCCGCTTGAAATGGCCGTACTCGCCGATCTTCGGGCCCTGATTCGCCATTTGCCACATCACCCATTGCACGACGTCGTATTTGCGACGCGGATCCTGCGGCCAGAACTGGCCGCTCTTCTCGGCGAGATAGAGCAGGATCGCTCCGGATTCGAAGACGGTGATCGGCGCGCCGCCGCACTGCGGATCGTCGTCGACCAGGACCGGCATGCGGTGATTGGGGTTGAGCTTCAGAAACGTGGAAGAGAACTGGTCGCCGCGACCGATATTGCACGGGACGATCTCGTATTCCAGCCCGGCTTCCTCGAGAAAAATCGTGACCTTCTTGCCGTTGGGCGTCGGCCAGTAGTGAAGATGCAGCATCGCGGTACCTCCCACGCTCGAGACGGACCTAGTACGGTGCGGCCAGCAGTCAATCACCGACCGGTCAAACGTTCCACGGTCTCGAAGCCGCGCGTCGGAAACTGCGCGCGAAATGAGCTCAATGCGAGATCAAGCAGGGGATCGGGGAGTGATGGAGCAAGGCTTCGGTGACGCCGCCCATCAGCCATTCGCGCAAGGGCGCGTGGCCATAGCCGCCGGCGACGATTAGGTCGGCGCCGGCCTTCTCCGCCATGTCGATGATCGTGCGGCCGACCGAGCCCTCGGGAGAGACTTCGCGGGCCTCGGCTGTGACGCCGTGACGCTCGAGATAGACGCCGACATCCTCGAGCCGCGCGGCGCGCCCCGAGGCTTCGTCGGGCGCCACCACGCAAGCCACGACCTCCTCCGCTTCGCGCAGGATGGGGAGCGCGTCGCGCACCGCGCGCGCGGCCTCGCGCGTCGGCTTCCAGGCGATGAAGACGGTCTTGGGATCGAATGTCTGCTCCATATTGTGCGGGAGAACGAGCACGGGCGCCGATGAGGAAAGGATCGCGTCGTCGGCGTTGAAGGACGATTCTTCGTAAGGTTCGCCCGTCGTGTCGCTGACCACCACGAGATCGGCGAACGCCGACTCCTCGGTCAGCGTCGCGCGGACGGTGCTCAGGCGGAAACGGAATTCCGAGTCTTCGGCACGCGACTCCGTCGCCTGCTGGAACAGAGCGCGGCAAGCGTCGAAATATTCCTGGTTGGCCTTTTCAATCTCCAGGACCAGCTGCGGCATGCCCGCAATTCCGCCCCAAGTGGGCGGCAGCACGACCGAGAGCCCGATCAGATGCGCATTGTGCCGCTCCGCGAGCGAAGCGGCGAGGGCGAGGCGCCGCTCGCCTGCGGCACCGGTGTCCACATGGACGAGGATCGATTTGTACGGCATGAGCGAGCCCTCCCGGTCGCCGGCAAGTCGGCGCGGGCCTCAGAAGGTGCTGCGGAACACCCGGAAGAGGAATCCGACAGCATGATCGAGGCAGGAAGTGTCAACACCCAAGCGAGCGCCAGGTTCCTGACTGTCGTCCATTGAAGGCCGGGAGCCGTTGGCCGCGATCGTCCCGGCGACGCCCGAGGACGGCACATGCGTTGTCGAGACCGGCAGCCCCAGCCCATCCGCCGCGCCGATGACCGCCGCCGCTATGATTTCGGCCCCTGGGCATAGGTGAGGTGCGACGTGTCTTATAGCAAGATTGTAAAAGACCGCTCCGGACACTTTCACGTTATTGTCACTATACAGGATTGACGAGAAAACGACAGATCTATTTCCGGAAATACGTTTTCTGGACAGTTTTCACTGTTCGACCCCCTGCAAATAGATTGCCCGGACGGAAGGGTGGCGCAGAACGCGCCGGCGCTGTTACCTTCCGCGCCATGGCGAGCGACATTCAGCCGATCTGGCAGGCGACGGTGTCCCTGGGCGACGACGGCCCGGCGGCGGCTTTCGCGGATTTCCTGGAGCAGGACTCGGTCGGGGTTTCGGTCTTCGAGGCGGAGCCCGATGGTTGGACGATCACCGCGCTTTATCGCGGCCGTCCGGACCAGGCGCGGCTCGAGGTGGGTCTGGCGCTGATCGCCGCCGCTGAGGACGGACCCGAACCCAGGTTAGAGTTGGCGCCGCTGCCCGTCGCGGACTGGCTGGCCGAGGCCTATGCCGGATTCCCGGCGCGCCGCATCGGCCGCTTCTACGTGCATGGCTCGCATATCGCAGGCCCCCCGCCCGGCGGCCTGATCCCGCTCAAGATCGATGCGGCGATCGCCTTCGGCTCCGGCGAGCATGCGACGACCGAGGGCTGCCTCCTTGCCCTTGCGGATCGACGCCGACGGCGCCCCCGGATCGGCCGCGTGCTCGACATGGGCACCGGGTCGGGGATTCTCGCGATCGCCGCGGCCAAGCTGTGGCCGATGGCGCAGACCGTCGCGATCGACATCGATGCGGACTCGGCGAGAGTCGCGGCGGCCAACGCCCGCCTGAACCGTGTCGGTCCACGCATCCGCGCCCGCCACGGCGACGGCTATCGCTCGCCCCTTGCCGCGAAGGGACGGCGGTTCGATTTGATAGTATCGAACATATTGGCGCGGCCGCTGGTGCGCATGGCGCCTTCTCTCGCGCGCCGGCTCGCGCCGGGCGGTGCGGCCGTTCTTTCAGGGCTGCTGGCGCGGCAGGAGCGGGGCGTGCTGGCCGCGTACCGCGCAGCGGGCCTGAAACTTGTCGCGCGGCGCCGAATCGCCGGATGGAGTACGTTGATGCTAGCGAGACCGAGAAGCGATGACCAATCCTGAACTGCCGAACCGCCTCGCCCGGCTCCGCACGCTGATGAAGGAGCTCAAGCTCGATGCCGTCCTGGTGCCGCGCGGCGACGAGCATCTGGGCGAATATGTCCCGCCCTCCGCCGAGCGCCTCGCCTGGCTCACGGGCTTCACCGGTTCAGCCGGGCTGGCTGTGATTTTGATCGACCGCGCCGCGCTCTTCGTCGATGGGCGCTACACGCTGCAAGCAGGCAATCAGGTGTCGAAGGGCCTCTATGAGATCCGCCACTTGATGCGCGAGCCCTATGCCGACTGGCTGAAGGCGAACCTGAAGCCCGGCGCGCGGGTGGGCTACGATCCTTGGCTCCATGCCGCCTCGGCCATCGCGGCGCTCGACGCCGATCTGGAAGCGGCCGGGATCGCGTGCCTGGCGCTCGACCGCAATCCGATCGACATGGTCTGGTCCGATCGGCCGGCGCCGCCGCTGGCGCCCATCCTGCCCCATCCCGTTGCCTATGCCGGCGTCGACTCCGCCGAAAAGCGCATGGAAATCGCGCGCGCGCTCGGCGATGCGGCCGCAACGGTGCTGACGGGACCGGATTCCATCGCCTGGCTGCTCAATGTGCGGGGCGGCGACGTGCCCAACGCGCCGATGCCGCTGAGCTTCGCAATCGTGAAGAATGACGGGCAGGTCGACCTCTTCGTCGACGAGCGCAAGATCCCGGATGAGACGCGCGCGCATCTCGGCAACGCGGTCTCGATCGCCCCGCCCGACCAATTCGGCGACGCGCTCGGGGGGTTGGCGAAGCTCGGCAAGCCCGTCAGGCTGGATCTCGGCACCACGCCGGCCTGGATCGTCGAGCGGATCCGGGCGGCTGGCGGCGAGGTTTCGGCGGGCGCCGATCCCTGCCAGCGGCCCAAAGCGATCAAGAACCCGACCGAGATCGAAGGTTCACGCAAGGCTCACGAGCGCGACGGGGTTGCGCTGGTGCGCTTCTTCACCTGGCTCGCCGATCGGATGAAACAGTCGCCGCCGACCGAGATCGAGGCCGCCGACATGCTGGCGGGCCTGCGCGCCGAGCAGGACCTGGCGCGGGGGCCTAGCTTCGACACCATTTCGGGCGCCGGCGAGCATGGCGCGATCGTGCATTACCGGGCCATGCCGGACACCGACAAAAGGCTCGCGCCCGGTATGCTCTATCTGCTCGATAGCGGCGGCCAGTATCTCGACGCCACCACCGACGTCACCCGCACCATCGCGCTGGGCGAGCCCACGGCCGAGATGCGGAAGCATTTCACGCTGGTGCTGAAGGGCCATATCGCGCTCGGCCGGGCGCGCTTTCCGGAAGGAACGACCGGCGGCCAGCTGGACGCGCTCGCCCGCGCGCCGCTCTGGGAGTGTGGGCTCGATTACGACCACGGCACCGGCCATGGCGTCGGCAGCTATCTGTCGGTCCATGAGGGGCCGCAGCGCATCTTCAAGAACGGCTCCGCGCCCCTGGAGCCGGGAATGATCGTCTCCAACGAGCCCGGCTATTACAAAAGCGGCCATTACGGGATCCGGATCGAGAATCTGGTTCTGGTCCGCAAGGCCGAGCTCGCCGAAGCCGAGCGGCCGACGCTCGAGTTCGAGACCCTGACGCTGGTCCCGATCGACCGCAACCTGATCGACCTGGCGCTCCTCACGCCGACCGAGCGGCACTGGATCGACACCTACCACGCCCGCGTCTACGAGAAGCTCTGCGACCGGCTGGGGCCAAAGGAGCAGACCTGGCTCGCCGAGGCCGCAGGACCGCTGTAGCGCCTCGGACCCCTTTTCCAACGCGGGAGAGGGATTCGGAATGTCCCCAAACGCCAACGCCCGGCGGAAGCCGGGCGCATCGAGTAATCGGAAATGAAACGAGAGGCTTAGAAGCCTTCGCGATCCATGCGCTTGCGCAGAAGCTTGCGGGCCCGGCGGATTGCCTCGGCCTTTTCGCGGGCGCGCTTCTCCGAGGGCTTCTCGTAGCTGCGGCGGAGCTTCATCTCGCGGAAAATCCCCTCGCGCTGCATCTTCTTCTTGAGCGCGCGCAGGGCCTGATCGACATTATTGTCGCGAACCAGAACGTGGACGATGGGTCCTACTCCTCTAATCGAGCCCCGGACGCGCCAAAGGGCGCTTCGCCTGGGCTCCGGTTAACGGCTTGGCAAAACGGTGCGGCGTTCTACCATTAGAGTTCTGAATTTGGAAGGGTTGGCGCGAAAATGTCGTTGCTGAAGGTTGTGAGATTGGGCGATCCGGTGCTGCGGCGCGTCGCCGAGCCCATCGCCGATCCGACCGATCCCGTTATCCGCCAGCTGGCGGAATCGATGATCGAGACAATGTTCGTGGCGCCGGGCGTAGGTCTGGCGGCGCCGCAGGTGGGCGAGAGCATCCGCATGATCGTCATGCGGATCATGGCCGACCGCTCGGCTGGCGCCGACCAGCCCGAACGCCAGCAGGTCGTGGCGCTGATCAACCCCGAGGTCGAGCCTTTGGGCGCCGAGACCGAGCTCGGCTGGGAAGGCTGCCTCTCGGCGCCGCCGCTGCGCGGCCTGGTGCCGCGGTCCTCGCGAGTTCGCTTCAAGGGCTTGCTGCTCGACGGGCAGCAGATCGCGGGCGAGGCCTCTGGCTTCCAGGCCCGCATCCTGCAGCATGAGGTCGATCACCTCGACGGCATCGTCTATCTGGACCGCATGACGGATCTGTCGAGCTTGGGCTATGACGATGAGCTGCAAGCCGCGGCCCAGGCTGCCGCCGATGCCGCCGCGACCGCGGCGGACAATCTGTGACGACCCGCCGGGCCAGGGACTCGGGCGAGAACCTCAAGGACAAAATCCTGCTTGCGGCGCTGCCGCATGTCGCTTTCGACGGGTGGTCGATGGCCGCGCTCAGGGCGGGCGCGGCCGATGCGGGGCTGGAACGACAGGATCTGCTCCATGCCTTTCCCGGCGGCGGCCGCGACGCGGTCGCGCATTTCTCCGACTGGGCGGATCGACAGGCGCTGAAGACGCTTTCCGCGCACGGCGTCTCGGGCCTCAAGACTCACGAGAAGGTGGCGCTTGGCGTCCGCGCCCGCCTCGAATCCATGGCCCCCTGGCGGGAGGCCGCGCGCAAGGCGACCGCCTGGCTTGCCACGCCGCGTCGCGCCGCGCTGTCCGCCCAGTTGCTTTATCGTACCTGCGACCGGATCTGGCGCGCGGCCGGCGACAAATCGACGGACTTCAATTTCTACACGAAACGCGGCCTGCTTTCGGGCGTGTTGGTGACGACCACGCTCTATTGGCTCGAGGACAAGAGCGAAGGCGGCACGGCAAGCTGGGCCTTCCTCGACCGCCGGATCGCAGAGGTGCTGAAGCTCGGCGGCGCGATTGCTCGCGCTCGTAAGCTAACAGAGAGGCTCGATCCCGGCCCGGTATTGAGACGGTTCCGCAGGACAGGGTGACATTGCGTTTCTGGCTTCTTGTCTCTGCCGGGATTCGGTCCTAGCTTCCGCCTTCCTTCCTCCCGCCCCCGGCCTTCGATCCATGCCCGACAAGAATCTCAACACCGGCTCCGCCGACCCCGCGACCAGCGAAACCGCCGCCAAGCGGCTGCGCACCTTCATCGAGCGGATCGAGCGGTTGGAAGAGGAAAAGGCCGGCATCGCGGCCGACATCAAGGAGGTCTTCGCCGAGGCCAAAGGCACCGGCTTCGACGTCAAGGTCATGCGGCAAATCATCCGCCTGCGCAAACAGGACGTCGAAGACCGCCGCGAGCAGGAAGAGCTCCTCGACCTCTACAAGCGCGCGCTGGGAATGCCGGCTTAGCGCTTTCTTTTCTGCCGCGCGCTGCAAAGACGTGACATCCGTCCTCCACTGGTTCAATTTGTGAAACAAATGGCGGCCAGGGGAAGGGGATGGCCATGAACGGGACCGATATCAGGAGAAGAAAGGTCATACAGGCCGGAGCCGCCTTGGCGGCCTCGGCGGCGTTGCCGCTGCCGGCGGTCGCGGCGGGCAAAGCCGGGCCCGGCGGGTTTTCTCCGGACGGTCTCAAGCGCATCACCGACTCGCTGCAACATTATGTGAGCCAGGAGGAGGCGGTCGGCCTCGTCACGCTGCTCAGCCGTCATGGCGAGATCGCGCAGGTGAACGCGCTCGGCTGGCGCGATCGCGAGGCCAAAGCGCCGATGCAACGCGATTCGATCTTCCGAATCGCGTCGATGACCAAGCCGGTGACCGGCGTCGGCGTCATGATGCTGGTCGAGGAAGGCAAGCTCGCGCTTGGCGACAAGGTCGAGAAATGGCTCCCCGAGCTCGCCGACCGCAAGGTGCTGAACGCAGCCGACGGGCCGCTCGACGAGACCCACCCGGCGCCGCGGCCGATCACCCTCTCCGACCTCATGACCCACCGCTCGGGCCTGGTCTATGATTTCACGTCCACCGGCCCGCTGTCGGAGGCGATCGAGAAGGCGCTTCCGCGGGGCGAGTCTGACAAGCTTTCGCCCGACGAATGGATGAAGCGGGTGGCCACGCTGCCGCTGGCCTTCGATCCGGGCGCGCGATGGAATTACAGCATTTCCTTCGACGTACTGGGCGTGCTCATCGAGCGCGTCTCGGGCACGCCCTTCCCGGAATTCCTCAAAAGCCGGATCTTCCAGCCGCTCGGCATGAAGGATACCGGCTTCTTTATGCCCAAGGACAAGCTCGGCCGGGTCGCGTCCATGTATGGCTATGACGCGGCCGGCAAGCGCGTCGCCGTGCCGTTACCGGCGCCTGACGCCGCCCCGCGCTTCGCGTCGGGCGGCGGCGGCCTGCTCTCCACCGCTGACGATTACGGCCGCTTCGGCCGGATGCTGAAGGATCTGGGTAAGCTCGGCGACACCCGCATCCTGTCGCATGATTCCGTCGAGCTCATGACCGCCAATTGGCTGACGCCGGAACAGCGCAAGATCCCCTTTATGGGCCTGGATTTCTGGGGCGGGCAAGGCTTCGGGCTCGGCATGTCGGTGGTCGACGACCCGGTGCGGCAGAGCGCCATCGCCTTCGCCTCCAAAGGGTCGTTCGGCTGGCCGGGCGCCTTCGGCACCTGGTGGCAGGCCGATCCCAAGGAAGACATGGTGATGATCTATCTGGTCCAGAACATGCGGGATCTGAGACCCAAACCCGGCCAAGTCCGCCAGGCCTCGTCCTTGACGGCTTTCGAGCAGCTGACCTATCGCGCGATCGACGATTAAAGGGCTGTAGCCCGACGTAAGGACTGTGTTAACCATACGCGCGCGACACTCGCATCTGTCGGCCGACTCAGTCTAAAGTCGGTCCAAGCCTTTGAGCGATATCCGGGGTTGCTCTATCCAGGCCGAGCTGAAGCCCGACCCGCCCTATGGATTGATTTTTTTATATGTTCGGAAACCTGTTCGGCTTTCTTTCCAACGACATCGCGATCGATCTCGGAACCGCCAACACCCTCGTCTATGTGAAGGGGCGCGGCATCATTCTGAACGAGCCGTCGGTGGTCGCGATCGCCAGCAACCGCGGCAAGACCCAGGTTCTGGCCGTGGGCGACGAGGCCAAGCAAATGCTGGGCCGCACGCCCGGCAACATTCAGGCCATCCGCCCCTTGCGCGACGGCGTCATCGCCGATTTCGAAGTCGCCGAGGAGATGATCAAGCACTTCATCCGCAAGGTCCACAACCGGCGGAGCTTCGCATCGCCTCAGGTCATCATCTGCGTGCCTTCGGGATCGACGGCTGTCGAGCGCCGCGCCATCCAGGAATCGGCCGAGAGCGCCGGTGCGCGCCGGGTCTTCCTGATCGAGGAGCCGATGGCGGCGGCGATCGGCGCCGGGCTGCCGGTGACCGAGCCGACCGGGTCGATGATCGTCGATATCGGCGGCGGCACGACCGAGGTCGCGGTCATCTCGCTGGGCGGCATCGTCTATTCGCGCTCGGTCCGCATCGGCGGCGACAAGCTGGACGAGGCGATCATCGCCTATATCCGCCGCAACCATAATCTGCTGGTGGGCGAGAGCTCGGCCGAGCGGATCAAGAAGATGATCGGGTCGGCCTGCCCGCCCGACGACGGCGACGGCCGCGTCATGGAGATCAAGGGCCGCGACCTGATGAACGGCGTCCCCAAGGAGCTGGTCATCACCGAGCGGCAGATCGCCGAGAGCCTGGGCGAGCCGGTCGCCGCCATCGTCGAGGCGGTGAAGGTGGCGTTGGAGCACACCGCCCCCGAGCTCGCCGCCGATATCGTCGACAAGGGCATCGTGCTGACCGGCGGCGGAGCGCTGCTGTCGAACCTCGATCATGTGCTGCGCTATGCCACGGGGCTGCCGGTCTCGATCGCCGACGATCCACTGTCCTGCGTGGCGCTGGGCTCGGGCCGCGCGCTCGAAGAGATGAAGACGCTGAAGAACGTCATCATCAACGCTTATTAACCATTTGCCGCTAAGAAAATCCGTGGCTTGGCGCCGCGACATGACGACCGGACGCTCACGCGACGCGTGCGAATCAGGGATGCGCGTCCTATAATTCCGCTCGTCAGGAAAGTCCGGCGTCCGAGTCGGCAGTCTTTGATGGGAGGTCGGTCCTGAGGTGAAGCAACGAGAGGCATTCGCGGCCCGCGTCGCCGTGCCGTGGCGTGCGGTCGCTCAGCGATTCTCTTCGTTCTTTTTGGTCATGGTTGCGGTTTCGCTGATCGCGCTGAGCCGGCTCGACCATGCGCTGGTCGACCAGATGCGCGCCCGAACCACCGATGCCGTCGCCCCGATATTGGCCTTCCTCCAGCAGCCGATCGCGACGGTGCGCGACACCGCCGCGCGCACCGCCGGCCTTCTCGACCTCGCGGAGGAGAATGTCAGGCTGCGCGAGGAGAATGCCCGGCTGAAGCAATGGCAGGCGACCGCCCTTGGGCTGGAGGCGCAGAACCGGGTGCTGCGCGACATGATCAATCTGGCGCCCGCTTCGCCGCCCATTCTCAAAACCGAGCCGGTCATTGCCGAGCCTGGCGGAATCTATGTCCGCAGCATTCTGGTGGGCGGTGGCGCGCATGACGGGTTGGCGAAAGGACAGGCGGCGATGGTGGGCACCAGCCTCGTCGGCCGCCTCACCGAGGTTGGCGCCTGGTCGGCCAGAGTCCTGCTGATCACCGACCTCAACTCCCGAATCCCGGTTATGCTGGAAGGCACGCGAGCCCGAGCCATCCTGGCCGGAGACAACTCGCCCATGCCCCGGTTGCTCTATTTCCCCAAGGCCGCCCAAGTATCGGTCGGCGACCGGGTCGTCACCGCAGGTCATGACGGAATCTTCCCGGCCGGTCTGCTGGTCGGCCGCGTGGCGCGCATTGGCAGTGGCGACATCCGCGTGGAGCCTTTGGCCGCGCTCGATCGGCTGGAATATATCGAGCTGGTGGACTCGGCCGCAGCCTCGGCTCTGACTCCGGAGGGCGAGCCCGCCACCACGATGATCGATAATCGCGGCCTGGTGCCCTGATGATGGCGACCCCGACAGCGATTCAGCGGCTCGATCGCAATGCCCGCAAGCTGCTGCCCGCGGTGACGACGCTTCTCCTCGGCATTCTGGTCGTGATCCCGCTGGGCATCCCGGAATGGGGCGCGCTCGCTCCGCCCTTCATGGTGGCCGCGGTCTATTATTGGTCGCTGGCCCGCCCCGGCCTGCTGCCGCCAAGCGCCGCCTTCCTGCTCGGGCTCTTCCAGGATCTTTTGACGGGCGCCCCAATCGGCTCGGGCGCGCTGATCCTGGTCCTCGTCCAGTGGATTCTTCGCAGCCAGCAGCGCTTTCTCGGCAATCGCCCCTTCCCGCTGCTCTGGCTTGGATTCGCTCCGGTGGTGTTCGGCGCCGCAATCGTCGAATGGATGGTCTATTCCCTTTTCACTTTCACGCCGGCCCCGATCGCCCAGGCGCTGGTGCGCGCGCTGCTGGGATTCGTCCTCTTTCCGGTGGTCGCCGGGCTGGTTCTGATCCCGGTCCATCGCGCCCTTTCGGAAAAGCTGGCTTAAGCCGATGTCCACGGAGCGCGGCGATCTCGAGCGTTACCGGCAGCTCACGCGGCGGTCTCTGGTGCTGGGCGGCCTCCAGGCGGGCATGATCGCGACGCTGGTCGCCCGCATGTATTATCTGCAGGTCGTCGATTCCAAGCGCTACCAGATGCTGGCCGAGGACAATCGCATCTCGATGCGGCTGATCGCGCCGTCGCGCGGCCTTATTGTCGATCGCTTCGGGATCCCGCTCGCCAACAACGATCAGAATTTCCGTGCGCTGATCGTCTCGGAGCAGACGCCCGACCTCGACCGCACCCTGGGCGTGCTCTCCGGCATCATCGACCTGGCGCCGAGCGAGGTCGAGCGCATCCGCCGCGACATCGCGCATCGGCGGCGCTTCATGCCGGTCATCGTGCGCGAGAATCTGACCTGGGACCAGGTGTCGGTGCTGGAGGTCAACGCGCCCGACATTCCGGGGGTCATCATCGATGTGGGCGAGGTCCGATCCTACCCCATGGCCGACGAGGCGGCGCATCTGATCGGCTATGTCGGGGCGGTCAGCGAAGACGAGCTCGACGACGATCAGCCGGTGCTATCGCTGCCCGGCTTCAAGATCGGCAAAAGCGGGATCGAGAAATATCGCGACGAGCAGCTGCGGGGCACCGCCGGCACGAGCGAGATGGAAGTCAACGCCTATGGCCGCGAGATCCGCGAGCTGTCGCGCAACGAAGGGCAACGCGGCCACACGGTGACGTTGACGATCGACGCGGCGCTGCAGAAGGCGGCCCATGAAAGGCTGCTGCAGGAACGCAGCGGGGCGGCGGTCGTCATGGACGCGCAGACCGGCGCCGTCTACGCCTTCGCGTCGGCGCCCGGCTTCGATCCCAATGTGTTCAGCCGCGGCATTCCGTCGGAGCTCTGGAAATCGCTGCTCGATGACGAGACGGCGCCGCTGATCCCGAAGATGATCGCCGGCGCCTATCCGCCGGGCTCGACGTTCAAGCTCGTCGTGGCGCTGGCTGGGCTGGAGAGCGGCGCCATCGGCCTCGATCACCATGTGACCTGCAACGGCACGTTCACGCTGGGCGGCCACACCTTCTATTGCGACGAATATAAGCATGGCGGCCATGGCACGCTGGGCTTGGTCGAGGGCATCGCCCAATCTTGCGACGTCTATTTCTATGATGTCGGCAATCGCACCGGGATCGACGCCATCGCAGCAGTCGCCAACCGGCTGGGATTGGGCGAGAAGACCGGTATCGACATCCCGAACGAGCATAGCGGGACCATCCCGTCGACCGCTTGGAAGAAGGCCCATACCGGCGAGCCCTGGTATGCCGGCGAGACGATCTCCTGCGCCATCGGGCAAGGGCAGGTCGCGGCGACGCCGCTCCAGATCGCGACGATGGTGGCGCGGCTCTCCAGCGGCGGCTATGCGGTGAAGCCGCATCTGGTCAAGGACGTGTCGGGCGTCGAACGCGAGCGGACGGATTGGCCCAAGATCGACTTCAAGCCGGAGCATCTCGAGGCCGTGCTTGCCGGCATGCGAACGGCCTGCAGTCCGGGGTTCCGCCATACCGGCGCGCATGTGCAGATCCAGGAGCCGGGCATGCAGATGGGCGGCAAGACCGGCACGGCCCAGGTGCATCAATATACGCTGGCCGAGCGCGATAGCGGCCATTTCGGGCACCTGGAGGAGAATCTGCCCTGGAAGCTGAAGAACCATGCGTGGTTCGTCGGCTACGCGCCGGTCGACAATCCGCGCTATGTCTGCTCGGTGCTGGTCGAGCATGCCGGCCATTTCGGCGCCGAGGCGGCCGGTCCGGTCGCGCATGATTTGCTGCTGCTCGCCCAGCAGCGCGACCCCGCGCGCATCCAGACGCCCGCCTGAGCCCATAAGCCATGGCGAACATCACCTTCGATCAGCCGCAGCCCGGATTGGGCGCCAAGGCCCGCCAGCTCCCGCCCCTTTTCATTCTGATGGTGATCGCGCTGGGCGCGGTCGGCGGCGTGGCGCTCTATTCGGCCGCCAACGGCAGCTTCCAGCCTTGGGCAGGGCGGCACCTCGAGCGCTTCGCCAGCTGCCTCGTCGTCATGATCGCGATCTCGCTGGTCGATATCCGCTTCTGGTTCAAGCTCTCCTATCCCATCTACGCCGTGATGTTCGCCATGTTGGCGGGCGTCGAGGTGGCCGGGAAGGTGGGAGCTCTCGGCGCTCAGCGCTGGCTCAATCTCGGCATCGTGCAGATCCAGCCCTCGGAGCTGGAGAAGATCGCGTTGGTGATGGCGCTCGCCCGCTATTACCACGCCCGGCTGAACGAGGAAGCGGCGCGGCTGAGAAGCCTCGTCATCCCCGCGGTCATGATCCTGGTGCCGGTCGCGCTCGTGCTGCTGCAGCCCAATCTCGGCACCGCCATCATGCTGACCTTGGCGGGCGCGGCGATGGTGTTCGCAGGCGGCGCCCGGATCTGGCTGTTCGGTGCGGCGGCGGCGGGCGCCGTGGCGGCCGGGCCGATCGCCTGGCGCTTCATGCATGATTATCAAAAGCGCCGGGTCATGACCTTTCTCGACCCGTCGACCGACCCTCTGGGCGCCGGGTACCACATCACGCAGTCGCGCATCGCGCTGGGCTCGGGCGGGCTCTTCGGCAAGGGATTCCTCAACGGCACGCAAAGCCATCTGAACTTCCTGCCCGAGAAGCAGACCGACTTCATCATGCCGCTGCTCGCCGAAGAATGGGGCTTCTGGGGCGCGGTCGCGCTTTTAGGGCTGTTCTCGCTGGTCGCCTATTACGGCCTGATCGTCGCCCTTCGGAGCCGCAACCAGTACGGACGGATGCTGGCGATCGGCCTCAGCGTCAACCTCTTCCTCTATGTTTTCATCAACATGGCGATGGTGATGGGGCTGATCCCGGTGGTGGGCGTGCCCCTGCCCCTCATCTCCTACGGCGGCACTTCGATGCTGGCGGTGATGATGGGGTTCGGCCTGCTGATCAGCGTCCTTATCCACCGGGACACCAAGATCAGCCGCCGCTATCCGCTGGGGGATTGACGCGCCGGGGACGGCCGGCCTTTTGGGAGGTCCCGATTCCGGCAGCCAAGGCCGATCTTGAAAAGATTGGTGGGTGCACAAGGACTCACGAGGGTCGTTCTGGGAATAGGCCCGGCATCCAGCGCGAGGCGAGGGCCGCCGGAAAGGCGAGGCGCAGATTCGCGCGCGAGCTCCCGGATTTGAGCACGCCCCGCTCCAGCAGGGTGGAGACGACGCGGCGCGCTTGGCGATCGCCGGTGGCGACGATGGCGGGCACGTCGGCGCGCGGAAGCTCCCCACGGTAGAGGATCGCCTCGAGGATGTTGTTCGCCTTGGGCGGCAGATTGCCAAGGCGGATCTCCTCCTCGGCCCAGAGCAGGATTCGAGCCCGCAGCCGGTCGGGCTGCATCAGCCCCTCCATGAACGTCACCTGATCGATGCAGGCGGTCAGGAAGAAGCGCGTGAATTCAGCAAGCGCCTCCTCGCTGAGATTGCCCCTGCCGTCGAGATCGTTGCGGCGCGGCAGATCGCAGGCGGCAAGATGCCCCTTGTAGGCGTCGACGTTGCGGGCGAGGCCGCGCGCGACGGACCAGATGGCGCCCGTATCCAAGACTTCGAGCAGCGTCGCATGCGACATCAGGCGGGCAACGCGGCCATTGCCGTCGAGGAATGGGTGAATCCACGCCAGGCGATGATGCGCCGCCGCCGCGGCGATGATGGTCTCGGTCTTGCCGAGCTTGCCGTACCCCTCCTCGAAGCGGCTGAGAAAGCGCGGTATCGCTCCGGGACTGACGGGGACGTGCCGGCCGACCACGACGTCACGGCGCCGTAGCTCGCCGGGAACGACCCTGATCTTCTCCTTGGTCGCAAGGTCCTCGAGCCATAGCAGGTTCTCGGGCAGGAGCTCGCAAAAGCGGCAGTGGATCTCGCGAATCGACTCGGACGTGGCGGCGCGGCCTTTCAAGCCATCCTTGTCTATCCACTCTTGCACGGTGATATGGGCTTTGGCCTCCAGCTGCAGATCGCGCTTCATCGCGTTCGCGCTGTAGTCGCCCTTCAGCGCGCGCTCGATATCGATCGGATGCGTGTCATGGCCCTCGATCAGGTTGCTGTAATAGCAGTTCATCGCCCGCACGAGGTCAGCGAGCGAGGAGACGAGGCTCTCCGGCAGGGCCCGTCGGAAGCCGGCGCTCTTGGCGGCCAGGTCCAGCGCGAGATCGGTCAGGTCGGCTCGATGACGTGAGCTTTCCCCGATCAGCAGCGGCTCCATGAGACCGATGCTCTCGCCTCGATCTTCCGGCGCTTTGATGTCCACTTGTTTGGCCGGTTCCGAGAGCGACATACATTATTATACATCATATGCTTAGTGCGTATACAAGAAAGAAAACGCCCACTTGAAAGTCCGGTTTGATGTCCGGTTCTTAAATAAGTCCAAGGCGCTAGGCTTTAAGCAAACCCAAGGATGTTCGCATCGACCGCACGAGCGCTTGATTCCCTGTAATCGGAGCCTCGACGTCGGACGGACAGCTTGTCCGAGCCCCTTGGGACAGGAGGAAGGTCGGGACGCGTGGATGTCGATGAAGCGGCGTCCCGGTGCCTAGGCGCGATCGCCGTCGCGAGCGATAATATGAGGTCGACACTATGGCGGATGTCGAAATCTCAGCTCAGCGGGTCCGCCTCATTCCCAGTGCCGGCGCCGATCACGCGGTAGGCACCCCAAGTCTTTGAAATTATAAGAGGCTTTGGTGGACCAACCGGGGCCAAACTGGGCACTGGGTTTTGACCATTCCGTTGCCCCACAAAACCGACTTTAGCAGAGGCTAATCCAGGCCTACTCGATAGACGTTGAGGGTATCGAAGAAGTAAAGATTTGGACCTCGCCCTAGCAGTTGCCCCTTCGGTAGCACGGAGCCATCTGGCAGCAATAACCGGACCTGCTTCGCATTCATTCGGCCGTCTGCATCAAATCCTCCAAGGTAAGCGGTATCGGTCGGATCGTTGTACTGGCCTGAGAAAAGTGCCGCGGTGTTCGAGATTGCGAACTCATGGCAGCCACCCAATTCCGTCTTCCAATGCGCGAGGTTAAAGTCGCTCGATATCCGACATACCGGGAAATCCGTGTAAAAGAATGTGGCTGCCTCGGAGTCGGAGACGTTAAGTGCGTAGCAGTCGGCCATCGTACCGTTTGCATTGGCAGGATATTCCCAAAGCTTTTCGCCCGTTTCGGCAAAACACACGAGTCCAGCGGCACCAACCGGAGTCGGACCGGGGCCTCCCCACCCGAAGTTGCCGAAGATTCCTTCGTCGCCATACGCGACCCAGATTCTGCCGCGAGCGTCTACGTATGCGCGGTTTATCCCGTCACCCAAAAGAATACGCGACACCTTGGCCGTCGTCGGATCGAAAACGGCAGCGTTTAAATCGTAATCCTCATTCCCTCGCCATGAGCATCGCGGACCAACGACTAGGATCCGCCCATCTGGGAACATATCGACCAACGGAAAAGTCAAATCCAGTTCGGGCAGGTCGATTGTTTGGAGCGGGCCGGTTGCTCGCCAAATGGATAGGTGAAACCGCTTTGCTTCGTTCATGCTTGTTTTGGGGAAAATACCGATACCGCTCGCGTAGGTCTCGCTAACCGCATCGTCGCCTGTGTGCTCAATCGAGAGGAACAAAAGCGAACCATCGTTCGCGACCGAATTGACGATGCGCGAATAGCCCGCTGGTGGGGAAGGTATGTCAGTGAGCCTTTGAAAGCGGATTGAGTCCATGCGCTAAATTATCATCTAACCGTGACGATGTGCTGCTCGCGCAGTGCCCAGTTTTGTCTGGATGCAGATTCGCTAACGTACTGAAGCGAAAAGAGATTGGCGATGGTGGGTGCACAAGGACTCGAACCTTGGACCCGCTGATTAAGAGTCAGCTGCTCTACCAACTGAGCTATGCACCCGTCCAAGAGAGGGGCTTCATATAGGGGAGCAGGGCGTCGCTGTCGAGTGCCCCGCGATACTGAAGGGTGCGTGATCAAGATCCCCAGAAATATAGCACCGGTCGCGCCGCCATGACCCGCGTCGAGAGCTTTCCGCCGATCGTCTCCGACAACAGCAAGGTCCTCATCCTGGGGTCGATGCCGGGAGAAGCGTCATTGAAAGCCGGCCAATATTATGCACATCCGCGGAACGCATTCTGGCCCATCATGGGCGCGTTGTTCGGAGCCGCCCCATCCTTGCCCTACGAGATAAGAGTGGCTCGCCTTCAGGCGGCCGGCGTCGCTCTATGGGATTCGCTCAAAGCTTGCGTGAGACCCGGCAGTCTCGACACGTCGATCACCGAAGAAGTGGGCAATGACTTTCCGGCCTTGTTCGCAAGCTACCCGCGAATCGCGCACGTCTACTTCAACGGCAGCAAAGCGGAGGCGGCCTTCCGTCGTCACGCTTTGCCTTTGCTGCCGAACGGCTCACATGTCCTTACCCGCCTGCCCTCGACCAGCCCGGCCCATGCGGCGATGCCGCTCGATGCCAAGGTGCGGGCTTGGTCCGTCATGCTGAAGGCTCTTGCGCCCTGCCTGGCGCTGGCTTGCGTTTGCGCGATTGCGCAGCCGGCATGCGGGCAGACCGACGAGATCCAGGTCTATACGGGCGAGATCAACGAGCCCGGGCAGTTCAGCGTCACGCTGCACAACAACTACACGCCCGATGGTCGCAAGGAGCCGGATTTCCCCGGGGGCGTCGTGCCCGACCATGCTTGGAACGGCGTGCCCGAATATGCCTATGGCGTGAATGAATGGTGGGAGCTCGGCGCTTACCTGCCCGTCTATACGCTCGCCCGCGACGGGCGGCCGGAGCTGGACAGCGTGAAGTTGCGCACGCTCTTCGCCATGCCGCATGCCAATGAGCGGAGCTTCTTCTACGCCGTCAATTTCGAGCTCAGCTACAATGCGCGGCATTGGGAGCCGACCCGCTTCTCGGCCGAAATGCGGCCCATCGTCGGCGTGCGCTTCGGGCCGGTCGATCTAATCGCCAACCCGATCGTCGATTTCTCCTTCGAAGGGCTGGGCTCGCTCGACATCGCGCCGGCGGAGCGCATCGCCTATAATTTCTCCGAGCTGTGGGCGGTCGCCGTCGAGCACTATGCGGACTATGGCCAAGCGCGTCACCTCGAAGGCGCGAATGGTCAGCTCCATGAGCTATTCGGCGTCGTCGACTACAATGGCGATCGGGTGCAAGTCGAGTTCGGGCTTGGGCACGGATTTACGGCGGCGTCCGACGATCTGGTGATCAAGCTGATGCTGACGCGCGTTTTCTGAGCGTCTCGAAACGGTGAGGGAGGCGGAAATGCCGCTGGATACTGGCGAGGAGGGCGGCCGGAGCCCGTCGCGGAACGTGCTGGGAGAGCCACTGGCGCCCTGCTCCATGCGGCCTATGACCGGCTTCTTTCGTGATGGCTGCTGCAATACCGGACCGCAGGACGTTGGCAGCCACACGGTCTGCGTCGTTGCGACCGCCGAATTTCTCGCCTTTTCGAAATCGCGCGGCAACGACCTGTCGACCCCGCTCCCCGCCTATGGCTTTGCCGGGCTCGAGCCGGGGGACCGCTGGTGCCTCTGCGCGCCTCGCTGGCAGGAAGCTCTGGAAGCCGGGAAGGCGCCGCGGGTCGTGCTGCGGGCAACGCACGAAGGAGCGCTCGAATATTGCTCGCTGGAGGATTTGAAGCGCCATGCGATCGACCTTGCCTGACCCGCGCCGCCTGTTGGCTTACGCGATTCTTTCGACGATATGGGGCACGACCGCGCTCGCCGCCGACAATCCGTTTCTCGGCCGCTGGAGCGTCGTCAGCGCGGACCCGGCGCCCTGGGTCGATCCGCACGACGCGTCGACCACGCCGGATTTCGACAAGACCATTTCCCATATGACGATCACCTTCACCAAGACCGGGATCGAGGCGCCGCCGCCCTTCGGCTGCCGAAAGGTCGTCTACAAGGTCAACATGACCGAGCCCGACGGCCTGTTCGAGGGCGGGCTGAAGAATCCCGGCGCCGACGCCGCGAAGCTCGGCTTCAAGGACAGGACGATCGCCTCGCTGAACGAGGGCTGCGCCAGCTCGGCCGCCGACTTCGACATGGATTTCGCGATGATCGATCCCGATACGCTCGTCTTCGCGCTCAACAACGTCCTCTACCGGTTGAAACGCATGCCGTGACGCCCGAGGCGCGCGGGGCTAATCTCGCATCCACGGCCGTTCGATGGGGAAGGGTCGAAAAAAGGATGCGGTCCATGATCGATTGGAGCTTGTCTCGCCGCGGTCTCATGGGTGCGGCGCTGCCTATCGCTTTCGGCTTCGGCAATTCGGCCCAGGCGGCGCCCTCCGGCGCAGTCGCGACGATCCTCGCCTTTTGTCGCGCGGGTCAGGCGCGCGACCTCGAAACGCAGATGAGCTATATCCCGGAGAACGGCATCTATCACAACATGCCCGACGCGCCGATCGTCGGAAAGCCTGCGATCCGCGAGTTGCTGTCGGGCTATCTGACGAACTCCGACGCGACCGAGATCATCGTCAAGAACATCGCCGAGGCGAAGCCGGGACTCGTGCTGACCGAGCGGGTCGACCGATTCCGCAGGAACGGCAAATGGATCGATTGCCCGGTCATGGGCGCGGCCGAAGTCGAGAACGGCAAGATCAAGCATTGGCGCGATTATTACGACGTTCTGTTTCTGCGCGCGCAGATGAGCTGACCGCAGGGTGCGATCATGAATGAGCGGATCGTCCGCATCGGCGGCGCGGCCGGCGCTTCGATCGACAGCGCGATCGCCGTGCCGCAGCTGCTGGCCGTGCCGGGAATCGACTATCTGATCTTCGACTATCTGGGCGAAGGTGCGATGAACATCTTCGCCAAGATGCAGGCACTCGACCCGAATTCGGGCTTCATGACCGATTTCGTCGACGTCCATATCGGGCCGCATCTGGCGGAGATGAAGGCGAAGGGCGTGAAGGTCGTGGCGAATGCCGGAGCGCTCAATCCGCGCGGTCTCGCGGCGATGATCCGCAAGCGTGCGGACGAGCTCGGCGTGGCCGTCAAGGTGGGCGTCGTCGAGGGCGACGATCTCCGCCAGCGCGTCGACGAACTCCGCCGCGAAGGCTACTGCGACATGTTCACCGGCGCGCCCTTCCCCGACAATGTCGGCAGCATCAATGCCTATCTGGGGGGCTTCCCGGTCGCCGCCGCGCTCGCCGCCGGCGCGGATATCGTCGTCACGGGGCGCGTCGTCGACAGCGCGCTCATCCTAGGGCCGCTGATCCACGAGTTCGGCTGGGAGCCGCAGGATTATCAGCTGCTCGCCGCCGGTAGCGCGGCCGGTCATCTGCTGGAATGCGGCGCGCAGGCAACCGGCGGCACCTTCACCGATTGGCGTGACGTCCCCGATTGGGCCCATGCCGGCTATCCCGTCGGCGAATGCCGCGCCGACGGAAGCTTCGTGATCACCAAGCCCATGAACACGGGCGGTCTCGTGTCGATCGGCACGGTGGCGGAGCAGCTTCTCTACGAGGTGAGCGATCCGCAGGCCTATATCGTGCCGGACGTCGTCTGCGACTTCAGTGAGATTCGGCTGGAGCAGATCGGGCCGGACCGCGTCGCTGTCTCCGGCGTGAGGGGCTATCCGCCGACATCGACCTACAAGGTCTGCGTAACCTATGACGACGGGTGGCGCGCGGTGTCGCTGATGCCGATCGTCGGCATCGACGCGGCGGCCAAAGCGGAGCGGCAGGCCGCCGCGATTCTGGAGCGCACGCGCGAGATGCTGCGCGATCGGAACCTCGGCGACCTCCGCCGCTCGCATGTCGAGATTCTCGACGGCGAAGGCAGCTACGGCGCGCGCAAGCGCGGGCTCGCCGGCGCCGCCCGCGAGGCGATCTGCAAGGTCGCGGTGGAGCATGACAAGAAGGCCGCGATCGATCTGTTCTGGCGCGAACAATTCTCGGCCATGATGAACATGTCGGTCGGCAGCACGATCGGAAGCCTCGTCGGATTCGGCAAAGGCCCGTCGCCCGTGACGGTGCTGTTCCTGTTTCTACTGGAGAAGAACAAGGTGACGCCCGAGGTTCGGGTCGACGATCGCGTCATCGCGTTCGCCGTCGCGCCGACGGATATTTTCCGACCGGAGATGATCCGTCGACCGGCGCCGCCGCCCGCGCCCAATGATGTCGATCCGTCTATAACGGTTCCCCTGATCGCGCTCGCCTGGGGCCGGAGCGGCGACAAGGGCGGCCTCTTCAATGTCGGCGTGATCGCGCGCCGCGCGGCATATCTGCCCTATATCCGCGCCGCGCTGACGCCGGAGGCCGTCGCGGATTGGTACCGCCATTTCCTCAAGCCCGAAAGGGCGCGCGTGGATCGTTATGACGTTCCCGGATTCAGCGCGCTGAATTTCGTGGTCCATGACTCGCTCGACGGCGACATCAACAATTCACCGCGTCTCGATGCGGCGGCCAAAGGCATGGCGCAACATCTGTTGGAGTTTCCGGTACCGGTCTCGCGAGCCGTCGCAAATTCGATCGGAGCGCGCTGAGCGTGCGCATCTACCTCGCCGGGCCCTACGGCTTTTCCGAGGCCGGTAAGCATTTCTATCACGGCGTGCTGATTCCGCTCGTCGTCAGCCTCGGTCATGAGGCTGTGGATCCGTGGGCGCTGACCGATCAGACCCGCATCGCGGCTGTCGCCGTGCTCCCGACGGGAGCGGAAAGACGAACGGCGTGGCGGCGCCTGAATATGGAAATCGCCGCCGAGAATCGCGCGGCGATCGATCGCTCGGACGCGATGCTTGCGGTGCTCGACGGATCCGATGTCGACAGCGGCACGGCAGCCGAGATCGGCTATGGCTTCGCACGCGCCAAGCCGATCTTGGGCTATCGCGGCGACTTCCGCATATCGGCCGACAATGAGGGCGGGACGGTCAATCTTCAGGTCGAGTATTTCATCCGCGAGAGCGGCGGCGATATCGTTTCGACGCTCACCGAGATCGGACCGGCGCTGGAGCGCCTGGCTGCACGTTAGCGTTTCCCCGGAAGAAATCTAACCGATCTCCACCCAACGCCCTTCCGCTGAAGATAGACGCGCCGCATCCATGACGGCTTGCGCGGCCACGCCGTCGGCGAATGTCGCCGGGATCTCGGGGCCTGATGGCGCCTGCCCGGCGATCCGGTCGGCCAAAGCCTCGAACAGCCGCGTGTACGGCACCAGGTCGTTGCCGGGCGAGTGCCAGCGATCCGTCGTCGATTGAATCAGCTCGGTGATCGGGAACGGCACCGGCGGCGGGCTTTCGAGCTCCTTCGGCACCGGCACCTGGAGCTGTCCCTTATGGTTCGCGATCCATACATCATCACCTTGCAGCCAAGCGCTGCCGTCGGTGCCGGAGATGCGCGTGATCGCGTTGGGCGGACCGGCGATGCCCATCGAGGCCATCATCGCGCCTTGAACGCCGCTCGCCATGCGGAAGTGAATGGTGAAAGTATCGTCGGACGTCATGGCCGGCCTCGGCGCCAGTTTCTGCACGCTGGCGCTGACGCCGGTGAACTCGCCGAGCATCGCACGGAACTGGTCGATGACGTGGACGCCCCACGCGCCGAGAAATCCGCCGCCGCGCCGCTCATCGTCCCACCAGTCGGGAAGGCGCTCGCCGGGATCGACCAGCGCCGGCACATGCAGCAGGTGAAGCGCGTGCAGCGGCTTGCCGATCGCGCCATCCTTCACGACGCGCCGAAGAAGCGCTTGTCCCGCGCCGAAACGAAACTCGGTTCCCAACATATGCACGATTCCCGCCCGCTCGGCCGCGGCGAGCATCTCGCGGGCCTGGGCGACATCGAGCGCGAACGGCTTTTCGCACAATATGTGCTTCCCGGCCGCCGCCGCCTCGCAGACGACATCGCGATGCGTGTGGGGCGGCGTTGCGACCGTAACGACCGAGACGCCGTCGAGCGCCATGGCGTCCGCCAGCGAGGTGCACGCATTCGGCACGTCGAGTCGTCTCGCCCTATCGGCAGTCTTGGCGTGGTCCCGCCCGACCAGAGCGCGCACATCGAAGCCAGCCGCGCGCAAGGCGCGCAGATGGGTGAATATCCCAAAGCCTGTGCCGACAACGATCGCGCCGATTCCGTTTGCCCTGACCATGCGCTCCTCCTCCCGATCGCGTTGGAAAAGGCCTAGCACATCGGCGTCGCGCGGGGACCGAAGAAAATCAAGGCGCGATTGCTCGCGCCTTGATCTCTGTCGATTTGCCTTCGCTTCGAGACTTCAGGTCAGCCTCGGCCCTCGCGCCGGCGCGATCCCGAGATCGCCGGCGAGCTTCTCCGCGGCGCGTTGCGCGGCGCGGGGACTGCCGAACGTCTCCCCTTCGAGCTTCAGCATCGCGGGATGCGATGCATAGAAGCGAAAGCCCCTACGGTCCGCCGCCACGATGCCGGCGGTGAATTGGGCGGTCTCGATAATGAATGCGTCAGCCATATGCCTGTGCTCCTCTCGAGGAATGCCCGCGCGGCATTCCTTGTTCAAAGATCCGGCGGCGCGGAAAGCCGCGCCGGTTTCAGCAAGAAACCGCCGCTAGCAGCAGCAACAGGATGAGGAGCGATGGAAGGAAGACAGGTCGGATCGAGAAGTAAGAGTCGTGCTCATGATCTACTCCAGGCTCGTAACGGGCCCACGGACGATCCCCGTGGCGCTTTAGCGTTTGTCGACGCGGCGCAAGCTGCCCTTCAAATTCCCGCGGCTCCCGGCGAGGGAGCACCCCGAGCCATAGCCCGATTCGCGCGCTTTGTCAAGATCACGGATGATTGTCCATTTTAATGACAGGCGCGCGATCCCGGCCGGCGCATCCTTCATGATGGGCGCCGCGGCGCGGCGGCCGTCTCGCCGCCGCGCCTCATTAATGCCGATCGTGGGGGGCCGGTTCCGGAATATCCGCAGCCGAGCTCAGTTGCCGCCCGGCTTGTAAATTTGATCGAAGATCCCGCCCTCGGCGAAATGCATCGGCTGAACCTTTGCCCATCCGCCGAATTTTTCGTCCACGGTGAAGAGCTTCAGCGTGGGAAACTCGGCCGCATGCTTGGCGGCGACATCCGGCGAGCGCGGGCGGTAATGCCACTTTGCGGCGATCTCCTGCCCCTCAGGGCTGTACAGATATTTCAGATAGGCTTCGGCGACCTTCCGCGTGCCTTTGTGGTCGACCACGCTGTCGATCACGGCCACCGGCGGTTCGGCAAGAACGCTTTCGGACGGGACCACGATTTCGAACGAGCCCTCGCCTGCCTCCTTGATCGCAAGATAGGCCTCGTTCTCCCACGCGATCAGCACGTCGCCCACGCCGCGCTGGGCGAACGTCACGGTCGATCCGCGTGCGCCCGAATCGAGCACCGGCACATTCTTGTAGAGACGGGTGACGAAGTCCCGCGCCTTGGATTCGTCGTTGCCCCACTGGTCTAGCGCCCAACCCCACGCCGCCAGATAGTTCCAGCGCGCGCCGGCCGATGTCTTCGGGTTCGGGGTGATCACCGCGATCCCCGGCTTCACGAGGTCGCCCCAATCCCTGATGCCCTTGGGGTTGCCCTTGCGGACCAGGAACACGATCGTGGAGGTATAGGGCGCACTGTGGTCGGGAAGCCTCGCCGCCCAATCTTTACCGGTGAGGCCCTTATCGGCGATGGCGTCGATGTCCGACGGCGCCCCCAGGGTCACGACATCCGCGTCGAGCCCGTCGATGACCGACCGAGCCTGCTTGCCCGAGCCGCCATGCGATTGCTGGATGGTGACGGTCTCGCTGGTCTGCTTCTTCCAGAAGGCGGCGAACGCCGCATTGAAATCGACATAGAATTCCCGGGTCGGATCATAAGACACGTTAAGAAGCGTCGTATCCGCGCGCGCGGTCGGAAGGCCGGACAGCAAGGCGAGCACGGTAAGCGCGACGAGAATCCGATGCATGAGGCACCCGAAGTTTGCACAGATATCGTATGTTCTTTATATTAAACTACAATACGATTGGCGTCAAACTAGAGATTGTACATAATATTTTGGCGTGATTGGGTAGACGACATGGCGCACAAAGGTCTAAGGACGTCGCCATGGCTGGTAGGAGGAGAACGTGCCGAGCTTCGATATCGTCTCGAAGACAGACCTCACGGAGGTCGACAACGCGCTGGCCAACATCGCCCGCGAGATCGCCACCCGCTTCGATTTCAAGAACTCACAGTCCAAGGTCACCCGCGACGAATCGGTTATTACGCTTCTCGCCGACAACGAGCCCAAGTTGAAGCAGCTGCACGAGCTGCTGACGACGCATATCGTACGGCGCAAGCTCGACCCATCCGCGCTCGACTACAAGGAACCCGCGCGCGCGTCGGGCGACATGGTGCGCCAGCAGGTCATCGTGAAGCAGGGAATCGACCGCGAGCTCGCCAAACGGCTCATCCGCGAGATCAAAGACAGCAAGCTCAAGACTCAGGCGTCGATCCAGGGCGATGAGCTTCGCATCTCCGGCAAGAAGAAGGATGACCTTCAGGACACGATCGCGTTGATCAAACGCCTGCAAGTCGACCAACCGCTGCAATTCGTGAATTTCCGGGACTGATGGGCGTTCGGGTCCGTCTTCACCTGGTACGGCACGGCCAGGCCGCGGCGAGGTTCGACGCCGACCGCGATCCCGGTCTCGACGACACTGGCCGCCGTCAGGCCGAGGCCATGGCGGACGTTCTGCTGCCGCGAAGGCCGCTGCCCGTTCTCGTCAGCCCGCTTCGTAGGACTTTGGAAACCGCGGCGGCACTCGAGCGGCGCTGGGGCACCCCGGCGATGGTCGAGCCTTTGATCGCCGAAATTCCCTCGCCGATTTCGGACCTCGCGGCGCGCGGCCTTTGGCTGCGCGAAATTGCGCAGCGGCGCTGGCCCGACCTCGATCCGGTGTTGCGCCGCTGGCGGCACTGTCTGCTGGCGGCGATTGGCTATATACGACGGGACACGGTGCTCGTGACGCATTTCATCCCGATCAACGTCGTGATCGGGCACGTGCGCGGCGATGATCGGGTCGTCTGCTTTCAGCCGGACAATTGCTCCTGCACAGAGCTGGAACTCGAGGATGGCCGCCTCACCATTACCGCGCTCGGCAGGGAGGCGACCACTCGAATCCTTTAGCCGTTAGCGGCGACGCCCTTTGGCGCTTTCCGCATTCTGGGCTTCCTGGGCCGATTTGGCGGCGGCGGCCGCCGCGTCTTGCGCCTGCTTCACGGCTTGATCGATCGGTCCGAGCTTCGCCAACGAGGCCGCCACATTGTCGGCCGCCGCCTTCGCGGCATCCGCCCGCGCGGCCGCGTTGGCCATGGATGTCGACCAACCCGTAGACCGGGTTTGAAGATTGGCGACCTGGGTCTGCAAGTCCTGAATGCTCGAATAAGCATAGTAGAAAGTCGCGCCCACGAGCACGACGATGATAAGAACGAGGGCTGTA
This sequence comes from Alphaproteobacteria bacterium, assembly GCA_035293565.1. Classification (GTDB taxonomy): domain Bacteria; phylum Pseudomonadota; class Alphaproteobacteria; order BOG-932; family Roseiterribacteraceae; genus DATGMP01. Next base: position 92,508 of record DATGMP010000101.1, read on the forward strand.
AATCTTCCGCTATCCATGGTTCCTCCTCCTATCGGCCCGGGAGTTTACCGGGGTCTCGCTGTTCTTAACTGTTGACGGGTCGACCGGGTTCATTCCGATCAACAGCTCGCATTACGATATATAGGCAGCCTGAGCCAGATCGAAAGCACAATAGAAGCGCGTCTATTTCGCCGCAGCGGTCGCGGGACGAAAGTCGGTTCCGGTTTCCGCCGCGAGATAGACGAAGGCGGCCCAGACCGCGACGGCCTGATTAAGTTGCTTGGAATCGATCTTGTCCAGCGTGTCGTCGGCCGTGTGGTGGGTATCGAAATAATCCGACATATTCTGCCGCAAGGATGCCACCGGGACCCCGAGCTTCTGCAGCCCCATCGTGTCGCTGCCGCTGAACTGCGCCGGCAACCGATCGAGATAGGCGCCGAGCGGCGCCAGTACGTCGGCGAGCGTCCGGCCGAACTCGCCATCATGAACGACGGCCGGCACTTGAACCGCAAATACGCCGCGAGCGCCGGCGTCGCTCTCGCCCGCAAGGGCAATCTTGGACACCTCGGCTTCATGAGCCTTGGCGTAGGCCGCGCCGCTGAACTCCATCTCTTCGGCGCCGAACAGGACCACGCGGATCGTGCGCCGCGGATGTTGCGGCAGCTGCGCGATCAGGTGCGCTGCGCCGGTAACGATCGCATCGCCGGCGCCATCGTCGGTGGCGCCCGTGCCCAAGTCCCAGGAATCGAGATGTGCGCCTATGAGCACGATGTCGTCGGGCCTTTCGCGGCCCTTCACCTCACCGACGATATTCCATGATTGGGCGTCGCGCTCGGTCGGCGACAGAACGAGCCGGATTCTCACCGGCCCGCGAGCAGCGAGCCTTTCGAGCTGGTCCGCGTCGGGCGTCGACAGCGCCGCCGCCGGAATCTTGGCCACGCCGTCCGCATAGTTGAGAGCGCCTGTGTGCGGCAAGCGGTGATCGTCCGTCCCGAGCGAGCGCAGGAGATAAGCCACCGCGCCCCGCTTGGCCGCCTCGGATGGTCCGGCGCGGCGGACCGGATTCATCGCACCGTAGCCGCCGCCATCCTGGCTGCGCACCATTCGCTGCGTCACGACCGCGATTTTGTCCGCGAGCGATCCCGCGGGTGCGGCCAGCAGATCGGCATAGGTTCGAAACAGCGCGATCTCGGCTTCGATGCCGTCGGCCGGGGTGGCAAGGGATCCTCCCAGGGCGGTCACCGCCAGATTTTGCGGCGCCGGCGACAGGACTCGCGCGCTCTCGGTGCCGCGAATCCACGCTTTCATCGGAAAGGCTTCGCGGTGAACATTCTCGAAGCCGAGCGTCTTGAGCTTCGCCTCCGCCCAGGCGGCGGCGCGCGTCATCGCATCGGTGCCCGCCAACCGCGGGCCGATCTCGGTCGTGAGCGATTCCAGAAAGGCGGAGGCGGTGGGATCATTAAGTCCGGCACGGCCGAGCTGGGCCGCGACCTCAGCCGGGGCTGAGCCGGCGGCCTGCGCGGCCCAAGGCGCCAGGCAACCCAGTAGAACGGCAACCACAATGCGTCGCATTGCTCCCCCGAATGGATATCGATCGTCCTGCGCCCTACTATGAAGCGATGAGCAAGGCATTCACCAGGGAAACCGACGAGTCCGACGACGATCAGGGCGACGATCCCGCGCCGCTTCCGGTCGGTACGAAGAATTACATGACCCCTGAAGGTTTCGAGGCTTTGCGGATCGAGCTGCGCAATTTGCTCCGCGTCGAACGCCCTAAGGTTGTCGAGGTCGTCTCCTGGGCCGCGGGCAATGGCGATCGCTCGGAGAATGGCGACTATCTCTATGGCAAGAAGCGCCTGCGCGAGATCGACCGGCGCGTGCGCTTCCTCTCCAAGCGGCTCGAGACGGCCGAGGTGGTCGATCCGCGCCGGCGCCGCAATACCGACCAGATCTTTTTCGGCGCGACCGTGACCTACGCGCATGAGGACGACACCGAGAACACGGTCACGATCGTCGGTGTCGACGAGGCCGATGTCGACCAAGGAAAGGTGAGCTGGGTGTCGCCGATCGCCCGCGCCCTGCTGAAGTCCCGCGTCGGCGATGTCGTGGAGGTCAGGACCCCCGCCGGGCGCGAATCGATCGAAGTGGTCGCCATCCGTTATGCCGGCATGGAGGGCGATTGACCGGTCCTGCCGGCTTATGATGCAATCCTTGATAAGATTACGGCAAAAGCCGCGACGGTGGGGAGGACTGGATCATGCCGACGGCCAACGTCAACGGGGTGAGCCTTTATTATGAGACCGAGACTCAAAGCCAGGGCGATTGGATCGTTTTCGCCCATGGCGGCGGCGGGATGCACCTCGCCTGGTGGAAGCAGGTCGCCGCGCTGAGGCCGCATTATCGCTGCCTGACCTATGATGCGCGCGGCCATGGCATGAGCAGCCAGGGCTCCCCCTATCGCGAAGCCGATGAAATCGCCTCCGACGACCTGCTGGGCCTCATGGACCATGTTGGGATCGAGAAGGCCTTCCTGAACGGCCATTCGATGGGCGGCTGGGCCGTCTCGGAAACCGCGCAGCGTCATCCGGAGCGCGTGCTGGGTCTGGTGATGACCTGCTGCGCGTTCGGCTTCAAAACGGCTGCGCTGGCCAAATGGGCGGGACAGATGATCGAGAAGGTGCCGAAAGGCTTCCATGTCCTCGATCATTCCTATGCACCGGACTTCAAGCTTCGCGATCCGGCCGTCTATTACCTGCAGAATGCGCTGCATAATCTGAGCCCGCCGCGCGCGGTGCCGCGCGATTCTGCGGCCTATCTCGAGCCCTATCGGCGCACGCGCGACAGGAAGCCCGAGGATTATTCGAAATTCGCCGTGCCGACGCTGTTCGTCATGGCCGAGCAGGATGAGCTGCAGGTGCCCTGGCTGATCAGGGAGACGCAGGCTGTCGTGGCGAACAGCCGGCTTGCGACGATCCCCGGCTCGGGCCACTGCCCGACCGTCGAGCGCACTGAGATCTACAACAAGGCGCTGGTCGATTTCATGGAGAGCGTGCGGCCCAAGAAGGCTTGAGGTGTCGCCATGTCCGATGCCGCTCCGCCAAAGGACAAGATCCCGCCGCCGCTGAGCCGGCGGGACTTCACGCGGCTCGCCGCAACGAGCCTGGCTGTTGTCGCATGTCCGCCGGCAGCCGGCCTGATGGGAGAGGCGGCGGCGACCCTGGTTGTCATGGATGAAGAGGCGCTGCTGGCGAGCGCGATCTTCACGATGAGCCTCTGACCGGGCAGCCGGCCTACTCACCATATCGCCGCCATATTTACCGGCTATTCGGGATCCGGCGTTCAGTATTGTCTCGGCGCGAGCGCCGATCCCGATGGAGTAAAACGTGTCTTCGAAGATTCGAAAGCGGACGCAGGCGAAAGAGCCCGTTTGGCTGGATCAGGTGTTGGGCTGCGGGGCTCCGCCCTTTTCGTCGCGCAACGGCGGCTCCGCGGTCGCGGCAACGCGCTCCGCCAACGCGCGACCTGAGGCCGGCGCCTATGGCCCGGCCGCTACGCGGCCATTGAACGCGCGCAGGAGCTCCTAGGGAACCCCGGCCCGGTTTCAGTGAAACCGGGCGCCGTGGTCGGAAAAGGGATCGTCGAACGCGGTCGCCGCCTCATGCGTTCCCGGCTCGCGCATATATTCTTCGGCGCATTGATCGCACAGCGTCTCGCCATCGACTTCGGCGATCTCCCCGTCGCTGAGCTTGATCCCGCATTCGAAGCATTCGGCTTCACAGGTCCAGCCGTCTTCCGGTTTTGATTTCCGTTCATTCATATTCCGGTCCTTTCGACCCGCCGGCCGGCAAGTCCTGCGCGGTCGGGCGATCTCATGAAAGCTATGCAATGATTGGGCCAGATCCTCTAACCCACTGAGATCACCCGAATTCGATTGCTAACGGGCGTGCCTGTTCGGCCGAATCGTAAAGTCTGCCGACGGTTAATTTGCGGCAGGAAGCATGGCCCACGCGATTCTGATCAGGTCGGCCGATAACATCTTTCGACAGCAGAAACGGAAGATTCTAGGGTGCGGCTGGGCAGCTGGCCGCAATCAGCGCGCGTAATGGGGAGCATGCTTTGGTCTCGAGAATTACGACCGTCGCCTTCCAAGGGATCGAGGTGCTCGATATCGACGTTCAGGTTCAAATTCTGGGCGGCTTTCCCGGCTTCAATTTAGTGGGGCTTCCGGACAAGGCGGTCGGCGAGAGCCGCGAGCGCGTTCGTTCGGCCCTCTACGCGTTGGGCTTGGCGCTGCCGCCCAAACGCATCACGGTCAATCTCGCTCCGGCCGACGTCCTGAAGGAAGGCAGCCATTTCGATTTGCCCATCGCGCTGGCGCTGCTGGCGGCGATGGATGTCCTGCCCGGCGACGAGCTCGCGCGCTACGCGGCGCTTGGAGAATTGGCGCTGGACGGCGCGATCGCGCCGGTGGCGGGCGTCCTTCCGGCCGCGGTCAATGCCGCCGCGCATGGAAGGGGCCTCATCTGTCCGGCGGCGTCGGGCGGCGAAGCCGCTTGGGCCGGCGAAGTCGAGGTCCTGGCCGCGCCGACCCTTCTCGCCCTCATCAATCACTTCAAAGGTGGACAGGTGCTGGCGCCGGCCGAGCCGAAGCTCGCCCCCGACGGCCCGTTTGCCGGCCCCGACCTGGCCGACGTCAAAGGCCAGGAGACCGCCAAGCGGGCGCTCGAGATCGCCGCCGCCGGGGGGCACAATCTGTTGATGATCGGTCCGCCCGGCTCGGGCAAGTCGATGCTCGCGTCGCGGCTGCCCGGGTTGCTGCCGGCCTTGTCGCCGGCCGAAGCCCTCGAGGTCTCGATGGTGCACTCGGTCGCCGGATTGCTGTCCGAAGGAGGGCTCGTGCGGCGGCGGCCCTTTCGCGACCCCCACCACTCCGCCTCGCTGCCGGCCCTGGTCGGCGGCGGCACCAAGGCCCGTCCCGGCGAAATTTCGCTGGCTCATAAAGGCGTGCTGTTTCTCGACGAGCTGCCGGAGTTCGCGCGTTCGACCCTCGAGGCGCTGCGCCAGCCGCTCGAGACCGGCAAGGCGGTCGTGGCTCGGGCGAACGCGCATGTCGCCTATCCGGCGGAGATTCAGCTCGTCGCCGCGATGAACCCCTGTCGTTGCGGCTATCTGGACGATCCGGGCCAGGGATGCGGGCGCGCGCCCAAATGCGGGCAGGATTATCAATCGCGAATTTCGGGTCCGCTCTTCGATCGCATCGACCTTCATGTCGAGGTGCCGGCGGTCCAGGCTGTCGACCTCGCATTGCCGCCTCCCCGGGAAGATTCCGCTACAGTCCGCGAGCGGGTCCGGCAGGCGAGAGCGGTGCAAGCCGAACGATATGCCGGCGCCAAGGATCGCGACGGGCGACCCTTCGCGCTCAATGCGCGGGCCGAGGGAGCGCTGCTCGACAAGGTTGCGCAGCCGGATACGTCCGGCCTGGCCCTTCTGACCGAGGCGGCCCAGCGTATGCAGCTGACCGCGCGCGGCTACCATCGCGTGCTGAAAGTCGCCCGCACGCTGGCCGATCTGGAGGGCGCGGAAAGCGTCCGCCGCCTCCACGTCGCCGAGGCGCTCAGCTATCGCAGGCTGGCGCCGGGGCGGTGATCGAGCCTATATTTGATGAAGATCGGATCTGGACATGAGCTCCGCCACGGACAGAATCACGTTTGACCCTGAGCAGTGCGGCGGCCGACCTTGTATCCGCGGACTGCGGATCCGGGTCAAGGATGTACTCGACATGCTCGCCGCTGGCGTGCCGGAACAAGAGATTCTGGCCGATTTCCCCTATCTCGAGGCGGAGGACATCCGGGCCAGCCTGGCTTTCGCCGCCGAGCAGGCCGATCATCCCATCTTACTGATGACGGCAGAGTGAAGTTTCTGGTCGACGCGCAGCTTCCGCCTGCGCTCGCCCGGGCTATCAGCGATGCCGGCCATGAAGCAAGGCACGTGGCCGACGTGGACCTGCTGATGGCTGCCGATGAGCACATATGGTCCTTCGCCCGCGAGGATGGCGTGGTTCTGATTACCAAGGACGAAGATTTCGCCGAGCGCTGGTCGCAGGGTGACCGGAACGTGCCTATTGTTTGGATTCGAATAGGAAACAGCTCTCGCCACACGCTGCTCAGGTGGTTTTTGCCGAAGCTCGACCAAATCTGCGCAATGATCGAACAGGGCGAGACGTTGATCGAGCTGCGGTAGCTGCGCCACCTGAGGCTTGAAGGTTTTAGGTAGGTAGGTAAAGCGCCCCCCGGCTCCCCGTCGCCGAGGCGCTCAGCTATCGCAGGCTGGCGCCCGGACGAGCGTGATCATCCGGTGACGGTGCGACGGCGCTTCGGACCTTTGTTGGGCGATGCGGTGAGGGTTTGGACGAGCGCCGCGAAAGAGGGCGCCAGCCTCTGGATCTCCTGCAGATTGGCCGCCGAAAGGGAATCCAGGATCGCCTCGGAGCTGTCCGTGAGCGTGAGCAGCACGCGCCGCCGGTCGACCGTGCTCGTCTCGCGCTTGACCAGGCCCAACACCTCCAGCCTGTCCACCAGCTCGACCGCACTGTTCTGACGAATGCAGAGATGGTGGGCCAGCTCCCCGACCGTGACCGCGTCGCGATCGGGGAAACTCTTGATCGACAGAAGCGCCTGATGCTGCTGGGGGGTGAGGCCGCGGGAAGCGGCGTTCTTCTTACTGAATTCCAGGAAACGCCTTATGGCGTAGCGGAAGCGGGCCAGCCGGACATAATCGTCCTTGGTCATCACGTCGCCTTCGGTGGCTTTATCCATTTCCGTAAGACCACGCTCCATGGTCGCCGCCCTGGCGAGTCTCGAAAGTCCACCTTCCAAGGGATCCATCATACACCTGACGATTAGCTGACGCGGAGAATTCTTCGCACTTGTTCGTCAAGGTGACATCCCTCTAGCGATCCGCGATTGATCCGGATCAATACCGTCATGCGACGGTCCGCCATCTTAATAAGTTTTAATGAAAGCGACAAAGGAATTCTACGGAATCGAACTGGCAAGAAACCTCCCAAGCGCTTGCTTGGATTGGAGCGTTAGGATAGTGGCATCGCCGCGGAAAAGGTGGCAGGATCATCGCCGGCTCCGCTGCCGCGAGGCGCCTGGTGTAAAGGGGAGGAATATTGATGCTCGATTTGCCGTTTCCGGTCTACGACGCGGACAACCATTTCTACGATCCGGAGGATTCGATCACACGGCACCTACCGGAGCGCTGGAAGAACGATTTCCAGTTTGTAACGGTAAACGGCAGAAAGCGACTGGCGATCGGCGGCAAAATCTCCAACTACATTCCGAACCCGACCTTCGACCGGGTGGCGGCGCCCGGTTCGCACCTTGCCTATTATCGCGGCGAGAATCCGAAGGGCCTGACGTTGCGTCAGATGGGCGGCGATCCGATCACGCCGCCGCCGTCCTTCCGGACGCGTGACGCGCGGCTCAAGGCCATGGACGAGATGGGTGTGCACGCCGCGCTCATCTTCCCCAATCTCTTCTCGATCATCGAGAGCCGGATGGCGTATGACCACGACTTCCTGTTCGCGACCATCCATTCGCTCAACCAGTATATCGACGAGGAATGGGGCTTTGCTCGCGACGGACGCATCTTCGTTGCGCCTGTCTTGTCTCTCGCGGATGTCGATCTCGCCGTGAAAGAGCTCGATTGGCTGCTCGCCCGCGGCACGCGCACGGTCATGATCAGTCCTGCGCCCGTGCCGGGGTATCGCGGCAGCCGGTCGCCGGGATCGGCCGAATTCGATCCCTTCTGGGCGCGCGTCAACGAGTCCGGAATCTTCGTGTCGATCCACGCCTCCGACACGCCCTACATCCAGATGGCGACCATGTGGACCGGCGGAATGGAATGGACGCCCTTCAAGCCCGACCCGTTCACCAACTGCGTCCGCATTATCGACCGCGCGATCTCGGACATGGCGAGCGCATTGATCTGTCACGGCGTCTTCGACCGGCATCCGAAGGTGAAGATCGCTGCGATCGAAAACGGCGCCTTCTGGGTCGAGCCGCTCATCAAGACGCTGGAGCACGTCTATCGTCAGCTCCCGCAATCTTTCCAGCAGAACCCGGTCGAAGTGTTCCGGCGCCACTTCTACATCGCCCCCTTCAATGAGGATTCCGTGCCCGAGCTCGCAAGCCACATCGGCGTCGACCGCGTGCTGTTCGGCAGCGACTGGCCTCATCCCGAAGGCCTGGCCAGGCCGCGCGATTTCGACGAGGAGATCGCTTTCATGCCAATCGCCGACCGAGAGAAAATCATGAGCTCCAATTTGAAGGGGCTTCTGGAAGGCCGTCCGAACTAGGCGACCTCTCTCGGTTTCCTCTTCTCTATTCTCTGCCGGGGGCAGTCATGGACTACATTCTCTACGAGCTTCGCGACCGTGTTGCCGTCATCACCTTGAATCGGCCCGAGCGCCGCAACGCGCAGAACAAACAGCTGCTGATCGAGCTCGATCAAGCCTGGGACCGCGCCAAGAACGACAAGGACGCCAAGGTCATCGTGCTGAAGGCGAACGGCCCGCATTTCTCGGCCGGCCACGACATCGCCCGCGACGCGACCTACGATTCCAAGGTCAACGAATTCGTCGGCGACCTGAAGACCAAGGGTCTCTACGACCTCTATTGCTGGGAGGGGCACTATTATCTCGGCTTCTGCCGCAAATGGCGGGACGTCCCAAAACCCTCCATCGCGGCGGTCCAGGGCGCCTGCATCGCCGGCGGATTGATGCTGGCTTGGCCGTGCGACCTGATCGTGGCGGCCGAGAACGCCAAGTTCAGCGATCCCGTCGTGCGGATGGGGATCGGCGGGGTCGAGTATCACGGCCACACCTGGGAGTTCGGCGCCCGCAAGGCCAAGGAGATGCTCTTCACCGGCGGCGCGATCGATGCGCAGGAGGCCCATCGGCTGGGCATGGTCAACCGCGTGGTGCCGCTGGAGCAGCTCGAGGACGCGACGATGGCCCTCGCCAACCAGATCGCCGAGATGCATCCGTTTGCGCTCGCCATGGCCAAGCGGGCCGTCAATCAGACGCTCGACATCATGGGCCAATACGCGGCGCAGCAGGCCGCGTTCGACACGCACGAGATGGGTCATGCGAGCGCGCTGGCGCAGAGTGGTGAGCCGGTGCTCGTCGATCTCAACAATCTGAAGGCGGCGAACAAGAAAGCCTGATCGGGCAAGAGCGGCCGTTCGAGTAAGCAACGGGAATAGCAGAATGGATTTCAGCGAGCAGGTTCGGGCGACTTTCGCCCGGGCGCCCGATCGGCGGGCGATCGAGTTTCGCGGCGTCTGGTACAGCTGGGGCGATATCGCCGGCTTCGCCGAAGCGCTCGACAATATGCTGTCGGCCGCCGGCATCGCCGCCAACGTTCCGGTCGGAATCGTCGCGCGGAATCGCGTGTTTCAGGTCGCCTCTATATTGGCGCTTGTCGCCTATGGCAGGCCGATCACGATGCTCCACGCGTTCCAATCGCCCGAGGCGCTCGCGACCGACATCGGAAACGTGAAACTCGCCGCGATCATTGCGGAACGGCAGGATTGGAGCGACGCCGCGGTCGCCGCGGCGCGCGACGTCGGAACCGTGGGCGTCGCGCTTACCGGCGAGCTCGGATCCGCGCTTGCGATCGTACCGGGCCTGGACAGGCTTGGACCGGGACCGCACCGAACTGCGTCAGCCGAGCCGACCATCGAGCTTTTGACCAGCGGGACCACCGGCACGCCAAAGCGGGTGCCGATCAAATTTTCAGTTTTGAGCCGCGGCGTCGCCAGCGGAACACTGGGCGCGGCGGATCAGGATCTCCCGCCGAATATCATGTTCTGGCACATCGGCAATGTGGGCGGCGTGTGCAACGTCATCACCACCGGCGTGGTCGGCTCGCCGATGGCGCTGATGGAAAAATTCTCGGTCGCGGAATTCATGGATCAGGTGAAGCGCCACAAGCCGACGCTCATCAGCCTCACGCCGACGGCGGTGCGCATGATCCTCGACGCCAAGGTGCCGCGCGAAGCCTTTACCGGCGTCAAATCGATGTTCGGCGGCTCGGCGCCGCTCGACGCGGAGCTCGAGGAGCGCTTCGAGAACACCTACGGCATCACAGTCTATTGGGGATATGGCGCGACGGAGTTCTGCGGCACCGTGGTCAGATGGACACCGGAGCTGCGGGAGAAGTTCGGAACCACCAAGCGCGGCTCGATCGGTGCGGCCATGCCCGGTGTCGGCGTGCGCGCAGTCGATGCCGAGACGGGCGCCGTGGTGCCGGCGGGAACTCCGGGGCTGCTCGAGGCCCGGGTGCCGGAGATCGGGCCGGACTGGATCCGGACCACCGATCTGGTCGTGATCGATGCCGACGGCTTCGTCTTCCATAAGGGCCGCAACGACGGCGCGATCGTGCGCGGCGGGTTCAAGGTATTGCCCGAGACGATCGTGGAGGTGCTGCGTCAGCATCCTAGCGTTGCCGACGCCGCGGTGGTCGGCCTGCCCGATGCGCGGCTTCAGGAGGTGCCGGTCGCCGCGGTCGAGCTCCGGCCGGGCGCGCCGCGACCCACGGATGCCGATCTCGAAGCACATATCCGTCGCCATCTGACCGCGCCTCACGTTCCGGTCCGTTTCATGATCGTCGACGCCTTGCCGCGCACGCCTTCGATGAAGGCGAGCCTGAAGGACATCAAACGCCTGTTCGAGGCAGCGGCGTGAAGCTGGGACTGAGCGAGGAACAGAAGCTCCTTCAGGAAGCTTTCTCTAGATTCTTCTCCGCCGAATCGACGCCGGCGAAGGTTCGGGCGGCCGAGCCCTTGGGATTCGATCCCGCCCTTTGGAAGGGGCTCGTCGAAATGGGCGCGCCGGCGATGCGCGCGCCCGAAGAGCCGGGCGGCGACGCGGCCGGCCTGCTCGACGCGGCGCTCGTCGCCGAAGAGGCCGGACGTCATTTGGCGTCGGCGCCGCTGATCGAAACCATGGTGGCCGGGCGCCTCTTGGCGGATCTCAGCGGCGAGGCCGCGCGGGATTGGTTGAATCGAATCCGCTCCGGCGTCGCGATCATCGTTCCGGCGCTGCATCCCGTCGAGGCAGACGCGATGCAGCTCGTCCCCGGCGCCGCGGTCGCCGACGCAGTGCTCTATCTCCAGGGCGACACAGTCAAACTGCTCGTTCAGAAGCGGCCGCTCGAAGCGCCGCCCAATCTGGCCTCCGGCCCGGTTCTCCGCGTGACGCTCGCCGACGGCGAGACGCTCGCGCGCGGACAGAAGGCGGCGAACGCCTATCGAGCCGCGGTCGAAGAATGGAAGATCCTGACGGCGGCGATGCTGACCGGACTCGCCCGCCGCGGACTCGAGCTGGCCGCCGACTATTCGCGGGAGCGCATGCAATTCGGCCAGCCGATCGGCAGCTTCCAGGGCGTCGCCCATCCTCTAGCCGACTCCGCGGCGGACATCGAAGGCGCAGGTCTTCTGGCGCGGCGCGCGGTTTGGGCGATCGCGAAGGGCCGTGAGGACGCCGCCGCCTCGGTCGCGATGGCCTTCTGGTGGGCAAGCCACGCCGCCGCCCGCGCGCTGACGCGTTCCGTCCGGACCTTCGGCGGCTATGGGCTGACGCTCGAATACGACATCCAGCTCTATTATCGCCGCGGCAAGGCAGCGGCGCTGCCGCTCGGCGATCCGCGCCTGTCGCTCCTCGACGTCGCTGATCGCCTATGGCGCGGCGCGCGGCCATCGCTGCCGGACGCGGGCGCCGTCGATATCGAGTTCGGCTTCGGCCATAAGGCCGAGGCGTTCGAGAAGGAGGTGCGGCGCTTCTTCGAAGACAACATGACTCCGGCGCTGAAGGCCAAAGCGCACCATTCGACCGACGGTCATGATTGGGATTTCCACCGCAAGCTCGCGGAGGCAGGCTATCTCTATCCCGACTGGCCCGTCGAATATGGCGGTCAGGCGCGCAGTCGCTACGAGGTGTCGGCGCTGACTCGCGTCTTCGAGGAGTTCAACTGGACGCGCGTGCCGATCGGCACCACCAACATGGGCGCGCGCATGGCGATGCTGTTCGGCAGCGAGGAACTCAAACGCGAGGCGCTGCCGAAATTCGCGCGCGGCGAAGCGCTATCATGCCTCGGATTCAGCGAGCCGGGCGCAGGATCGGATGTATTCGGCGCCCGCACGCGCGCGGTGCGCGACGGCGACGATTGGATCGTCAACGGTCAGAAGATGTTCACGACCGGCGCGCATATCTCGCAATATGTGCTGCTGCTGACCCGCACCGATCCCAACGCCAAGAAACGCGACGGGCTCACGCTGTTCCTGATGCCGCTCGACCTGCCCGGCGTCGCGATCCAGGCAGTCCACACGCTGCTCGACGAGCGCACCAACATCACCTTCTACGACAATGTCCGGGTCCCAGACCGCTATCGGTTGGGCGAGGTCAATCGCGGGATCGAGGTCATGGCTGCGGCGCTTCTGCTCGAGCATGGCGGCGAGGGCTATTTCGTATCGCAGCTGAGCTTGCTGCGCGAAGCGACCGCCTGGGCATTGGCGTCACCCGGCGGCAATCGCCCTGCGCCCATCGAGTCGGAGGAAGTCCGCGCGCGCCTTGCCCGCGTCGCGGTCCACACGGAGGTCTCCGACCTGCTCTGCCGGCAGGCAGTGTGGGCGGCGGTCGAGGGCGCTCCGGGTCGCGCGTATGGGCCGATGTCGAAGCTGTTCTCGACCAATGCCTACCTCGAGGATTCGGCCGACCTGGTGCAGCTGGCGGCGCCGGACTCGCTTTTGAAAAGCGACCACGGCGTCGGGCGGATCGAGCTGGCGGCGCGGCATTCGCTGGGGCCGACCATCTATGGCGGCACCAGCGAGGTCCATCGCAGCATCATCGCGGAACAGGCCCTAGGGATGCCGCGGACCCGCAACTAGGACCGCGCGACGTGGACTCACCATGACGGCACAGCGGCTCCGTGGTGAAGCACGCCTTGTCCAACATCAGCCAATCGCCGATTCGGGCACGAGGCGCGTAGCGTCGGGTGCCCCGACCATTCGCTTAATCAAAATCCAGAAGCGGGCCGCCAGCAGAATCGCGACGGTCGAAAGGCCGAAGACGAAGCCCCACCAGATGCCACGCGGCCCGACTCCCAAGAGGAAGGCAAGCGCGAGCGCGACGGGGAATCCGATCGCCCAATAGCCGATGGCCGCGATGAGCATCGGCGCGCGCGTATCCTTGATTCCGCGCAGCGATCCGATTGCGATCGTCTGGGCGCCGTCGAACACCTGAAACAGCGCGGCGATCGCGAGCAATTGCACCGCCAGATCGAAGACAGGTTGATTCTCCGGATTCGACGGATCGAGATAGAGGCCGATGATGAAGCCGGGCACGGTCACCAGGACAATTCCCGCGACGGCCATAAATCCGACACCAAGCGCGAAGGCAAGCTCGGCCGCCTTCTTGGCGGCACCGGGAGCATTCGCGCCGATATGGAAGCCGACGCGGACATTGGCCGCCTGCGCGAGGGCGAAGGGCACCATGAACGTCGTCGAGGCAATATTCATGCTGACCTGATGGGCGGCGAGCGCCGTCGCGCCGAACATGGCCATGATCAATCCTGACATGCCGAACAGCACGATCTCGAGCCCGACCGTAATCGCAATCGGCCAGCCGAGTTGAAGAAGCTCCCGCAGCAAAGCCGGAGGGATCGGGCCGGCGAGACGGAAACGCTGCAGCATCGGCGTGAACCGCATCGCGAGACCGACCGCCGCCGCCATCCCCCAAAGGGTCAGTGTGGTCGCGGTGCAGGAACCGATATAGCCGAGCTTCGGCAATCCGAACGCTCCATGGATCAGCCCATAATTCGCGAAGCCATTGATGAGCACGGCCGCGAGCGACACCGCCATGACCATGCCCGGTCGCGCCATCGCCGAGAGATAGGCGCGCTGTGCGCCGAGCCACATCATGGCCGGAGCCGCCAGAAGCATCACGCGATCGTAGCGTCCGATGGCATGCGCCAGGTCGGGCGCCTCGCCGATCGCCATCATGATCGGCTCGACCTGCCACAGGAACAGCATCGGCAACAATGCGATCAGAGGCGCGAGCAGGAAGCCGCCGCGCATCGCGCTGCCGATGCGCTCCTCGTTTCCAGCGCCGCGCGCTTGAGCGACGAGAATGCCGACCGAGACGAGCACCGATTGGAAAACGATCGAGACAACGAAGAAGAGATTCGCGCCGAGCCCGCCCGCGGCCAGCGCGTCGCGGCCGATCGATCCGAGCAGGATCGTATCGGTCGCGCCCATCGCGACCTGCGCCAGCTGCGCGGCGGCAATGGGCGTGGCAAGATGGATCGTCGCCTTGAGCTCCTCGCTCAGGCGGGGCGTTGCGTTCGCAGCGGACATGGCGGTTTCGGAGCTTCGAGGGCGTGAGCTTACGCGCCGGCACCTTGCTCGTCACCCCGGCGGAAGCGTCGTTTTCCGCGATGCTGCATTGCGCAAATTCGAGAGTTGTTGCACGAGGATGACGATTTAAAGTTTATCGAGACCGAGCCGGATTTGGCGTCCGGTCAGTGGCGGAGAATCAGCCTTCGCTCCGAATATAGGGCTCGACTACGCCGTTCAGCTTGATCGTCAAAGGCCGGCCGCGCCGATCCATGGTCTTGCCGACCACAACGCGAACCCAGCCCTCGCTGACGCAATATTCGTCGACATTGGTCTTCTCGGCGCCGTTGAATTTGATGCCGACGCCGCGCTCGAGAAGCGGGCCATTGTAGTAGGGGCTCTTCGGGTCGGTGGAGAGGCGGTCGGGAAGCGTATCGTCCATCGCGATTTGATACAGGCCCCCGTTCGCGATTCCAATCCCGCCCGCATTGACGATGCCGATGGTCCGACAGATAGTTGCATGGAGGCTGATCGACGGGGAGGCGGATGTGAGTCGGGAGCAACGGATCGCGATCGCGCGACGGATTCTGGAGCTTGTCGAGAAGGACGAGCCCGAATATGGCGAAGAATCCTGGGAGACCGATATCGGCCGCTTCGTCGACAAAGAGCGGTTCGAGCTCGAGAAGCGGAAATTTTTTCTCGAGCGGCCGCAGCTGATCGCCTACTCCGCCGACATCCCCGATCCGGGCGACTACTACACGACCGAGATCGCCGGCCGGCCGATCATCCTGACGCGCGACAAGGACGGGAAGGCGCACGCCTTCCTCAATGCCTGCCGCCACCGCGGCGTGAAGCTGGCCGAAGGCTGCGGCCACGCCAAGGGCTTCACCTGCCCCTATCACGGCTGGACCTACGGGATCGACGGCGAGCTGCTGTCGGTGCCGAGCCGCATGGCCTTCGAGGAAGCGCAGCTCCGCGACCGCAACCTGATCGCGCTCCCGTTGGCCGAAAAAATGGGCTTGATCCTGGTTCACCCGCAGCCCGGCGGCGCGATCGACTTCGACGAGTTCATGGGGCCTCTCGGCGAGTTCCTGTCGGACTTCAATTTCGACAAGCTGCGCTTCATCGCCGAATATCGCGCGCCCGCGCAGATCAATTGGAAGCACGCGGTCGACGGCGGCGTGGAGGGCTATCACGTCCCCTTCCTGCATCCGGAGACGGTCGGCCCGTTGACACTGAAGCAGTTCCTGCATCTCGACTTCGGCATGCATCAAACGCTGATCTCGCCCCAAAAGGACATCGTGAATCTGAAGGGCGTGCCGGAATCGGAATGGCCCGACTTCCCGCCTTTCGGCCTGACCCATGCGGTCTTCCCCAACACGGTGATCGGGGGCGGCGGCAAGGCGGGCGGAATCGCGTTCTTCCAGCGATCGGAGCCCGGCGACAAGCCGGGAGTTTGTACCTACATCTTCCGCACCTACGGCGTGGGCCGCGACCCGGCGCCCGAGATCGCCGAGGCGCAGCAATACATGTCCGATCTGCTGATGCGCACCGCTCTCGACGAGGACATGAAGGTGCAGTCGAACGCGCAAATCATGATGGAGACGGGCGTCGTATCCTCGATCATCTTCGGTCGTCGCGAGGCGAATATGATCAAGATGCACAAGAACTACGACCGGCTGATCGGGCACGATGCGGCGACCGCCTTGAAAGGATTGCCGCTCGCGGCCGAATAAGCCCGGGGACTGTTCTGCCCAATTGTCGGACAATTTGGCCTCGACATCGAACGAGCCGGTCAATAGTCTTCCGCCCTGGGGGACGGTGACACGACCAATCGAGGACGGCGGGGAATGACATTGGAGCGTACGGCGAGCGATCTGCCGTCCGGCTGGAAGGGCATTCTGGCGATCATCGCCATGGTCAGCGGACCGGCCATCACCGGCATGATGCTGACCATCGTGCTGCCGCTTCTCCCCGAAATGGCCAAGGAGGTGCTGGGCGGCCGCAATGTGCTGATCGCCATGCCCACCAGCGGCATCGTGGTCGGCGGAATCATCGCCGGCCCGCTGATCGATCGTTTCTCCCCCAGACGGATCATGCTGTCGATGCTGATCGCCTTCGGCGTCATAGGCTTGAGCGGCATGTTCCTCGGTGGCGTGCCGCTGCTCGTCTCACGTTTTCTGGTCGGCGTGATCTCGACCTGCGTCTCCGCCTCGTCCACCACGCTGATCGGCGAATTCATCCGGCTAGAGCGCCGATCCCTGGTGATCGGCCTGCAGATGTCGGGCTCGTCGCTGGCCGGCATTGCCGCGATGAACATCTCCGGCCAGCTTGCCGACGCGTTCGGCTGGCGGGTGTCGTTCGTCCTCTTTCCGATCATCGCGGCAATGATCTTCGTGCCGGGCATGCTTCTGATCCCCGCCAGCGCCCGGCCGGCCCCTAGCCGCGAATCCGGTCTCGCCGCGTCGGGAAATCCGTTTGCGGCGCTCAAATCGGTTGGCCGTGTCTTGGGCGTGATGTGGCCGCTTTATCTGGTCCTCTTCCTGCTGCATGCGACCGCCTACACGCCGAACTCGCAATCGAGTTTCGTTCTGGCCGCGGATGGGGTGACGAGCGCGTCGCTCATAGCGCGGATGCTCAGCGTCAATCAGGCAATGATCGTGACCGCGGCGCTTTGCTACCCGCTCACCCGCAGCCTGCTCGGCTCGCGTTGGATCCCCGCCTTGTTCCTGGCGCTCATGACAAGCGGCCTGATCCTGCTCGGCCTGTCGCACGATCTGGTCTTCGTCGGGCTGGCGCTGGGACTGCTCGGCCTCGGCAACGGCACCTTGTTCCCGCACCAGTCGAATCTCGTCCTCGCGCGCGCCCAGCCGGAATATCGCGGTCGCGCCGTCGGCCTCATGGTGAGCAACCAGTTCCTCGCCGATTCGATCAACCCGTTCTTCTTCCCGCCGCTGACCGAAGCGCTCGGGCTCCACTATGCGATCGTCGCCATTGGACTGTTCGCGGCGACCGGCCTGATCGGCGCCTTGCTTTACGGCAGCCGCTCGACGAATCTGCCGATGCCCGCGGCGAAGAGCTTCGGGCACTAGCCTGGAGGCCCTGCAGATGGCGAAGCGGTTCGTGACGTTGGTCGAGGTCGGCCCCCGCGATGGGCTACAGAACGAGCCGACGATTCTGCCGACAGCCGCCAAGGTCGAATTCATCAGGCGTGCGATCGATGCTGGCCTCAAGCGCATCGAGGCGGCAAGCTTCGTCAATCCGACGAAGGTGCCGGCGATGGCCGACGCCGAGGCGGTGATGGCGGCCGTACCGCGAGATCGCGGCGCGGTCTATTCCGGGCTGGTGTTGAACCGCCGCGGTTTCGACCGCGCGGTCGAGGCCGGCTGCGACGAAATCCTCTATGTGACCTCATCGACGGAAAGCTTCAGCCGCCGCAACCAGGGCATGGCGCTCGCCGATGCTATCGCAGGCTGGCACGACGTCGCCCGCGAGGCGGCCGTGCGCGGGATCCGTGCGTCGGCCTCGATCTCCAATGCCTTCGGCTGCCCCTTCGAAGGACGGGTGCCGGTCTCGCGCATCTGCGAGATTGCCGCCGAGATCGCCAAATCGCCGCTCGCGGAGCTCACGATCCCGGACACGATCGGCGTAGCGGTGCCGCCGCAGGTCACCCGGATGTGGCGGGCCGTGCGCGAAACCGTTGGCGACGGCGTCTCGTTGCGCGCGCACTTCCACAATACGCGCAACACGGCCATCGCGAACGTCTATGCGGCCATCGAAGCCGGCGCGGAAGTGGTGGACGCCTCGATCGGCGGCATCGGCGGCTGCCCCTTCGCGCCGCGCGCCACGGGCAATGTGGCGACGGAGGATGTGCTCTATCTCCTGGAGGAGATGGGTATCGAAACCGACGTCTCGCTGGACCGTCTCATCGAGACCGCGAAATGGCTCGAGCCGCAGCTTGGCCATTCGCTCCCGGGCATGGTTTCGCGCGCCGGCGGATTTCCGGTCGCGCGCGCCTCCTGAATCCGGATATTGCCTCGCAGCAAATAGAAGCTCTTTTTAACCAACCCTAATGTGTCCGCACGCGACCCTACCGGGCAAATCGCGGCAAGAGTTCTCTCCAAGAAAAGCGAGTCCTGCGATATACATGCGCTGGCTCCTCAGGATCGAATGCGCGCGTCAAAGGCCAGCGGCGATTTCCGACATTCCGGCAATTCTGGATTGTAGCAGCCTTCCATGATAGCCTGCGCGTAGATCCCATTCGGAGTATGTCGAATGGCCGAAAGTGCGAGCCATTCCGATTTCGTCCTGGTTGTAGACGATGAGCCGATGGTTGCGGAAATGGCGGCCGAAGCCTTGATGCAGGCGGGCTACCGTGCCCTTTTCGCGATCGACGCCTATGCCGGCATGGGGCAGCTCGAGCGCAATTCGGAAATCGATCTGCTGTTCACGGATGTCGTGATGCCCGGCATCGACGGTTTTCGCCTTGCCGACATGGCGACCGCGCGCAGACCCTGGCTTCGCGTGCTTTACACCACAGGCTACCTCGGACTCGCACGCGAGCTCCAGGCCGCCGGCGAGCTCCATGGAGCCATTCTCGACAAGCCCTACCGACCGGATTCCCTGGTGGCGGCAGTGAGGCGCGCGCTCAGCTGATGTGACAGCTCGGACCGGATGAGCGACCGGACGGCGTCCACGAGCATCGTTTCGCCGAACGGCTTTTCGAGAGTGGGCGCGTCGCGATGGCGAGAGGGCAGTTCGCTTCGCCGATAGCCCGTAATGAAGAGATAGGGGATACCGCGCCGGCTCAAGATTTCGGCGACGGGGAAAATTTCGCCGCCATCCACATTCACGTCAAGAACGGCGGCCGACAGCGTCTCAGAGGCGGCCAGCGCGACGCCTTGCGCTACCGAGCGCGCCGGTCCGACCAGATCGCACCCGCTTTCGCCGAGCGCATCCTCGATCAGCATCGAGACCAGCACCTCGTCTTCGATGACCAGGATCCGCGCCCCGGCCAAGGGCTTGGACTGCATGCGGACGGCCTCTTTTGGAATTATCTGTAATCGGCCGAAGCGCTGACGGCGACGCCGGCGGCGGCAAGAACGACAATGACTGCTATAATCTTTGTATTCATCATCGCCGGTCTCCCGCGATATTCTGGCAAAGACCATTATCACGGCACGAAAGAAGCAGTATCTAAATGTGGGACACTAGCAAACAAGCGATGACTAAATTTTGTTACAACTTGTACTTTTCTGGGATGGATTATCACAGAATTGTCACAACCGCTTCTCTGATATAATGGGAGGTGGGGCGACAAGCTGCACAGGAACGACTATGGACCTCACATCATTCCAGCGGACGAGGGAAAGGCGGCGCATGGTCCGAATGTCGGCAATCTTGGCGGTCGCCGTTCTGGCCGGCGGGTGCGCGCACAAACCGCCCCCTCCTCCCGCCCCAAAGCCCATCGTCGCCAACCTGCCGCCAATCCCGCGCCCGAAGCCCGAAACGCATGCCCATCCCGCGCCGCCGCCCGCAACGGCCCCGGCCGATATCGTTCTGATCGGCTTGAACCGCGCGGACATCGAAGCGGTCCTGGGCGAGCCGGACAGCCGTGTCGAGCAAGGGGCGAGCCAGTCCTGGAGCTATCGCGGCCAGAAGTGCGGCGTCGACATCACCTTGTTCTTCGATGTCTCCCGCAATGATTTTTACGCCCTCGATCGCCGCGTCGATGGAACAGATGGAACCGAAAAGGCCGCGCAACGCTGCTTGAGACAGATCCGCGATTCGCATGTGGGGAAAACGGCGGAAGCCGGCAAAGCGGCCGAGCCCGCCAAGCCGCCGGAGGGTTCGAAATGATGGAATCGGCTCGTCAACGCGTCGTCGTGGTCGACGATGACCCGTTGTTCTTGAAGACGCTCGCGATGAATCTCGAAGATTCGGGCCTCATGGTGGACAGCTTTACCGACGGCGACATGGCGATCGGCGCCGTCGCCGCGGGCGCGCCCCCGGCAGCCTTGCTGCTCGACTGGCAAATGCCGGGCCTCGATGGGCTGGAGGTGCTGAAGCGGCTTCGCGCCGCAGGCGTGAACGCGCCCGCCATCTTTCTCACTGCGCTCACTCAGCCGATCTTCGAGGAGCTGGCGCTCGACCAGGGCGCGGTCGACTTCGTCGAGAAGTCGCGAAGCTTCTCGATCATCCTGAAGCGGCTGCAGCTGATCATCGACGGCGCCAAGCACGCCGGCAGCGTCGCGCCCGCCAACGGCGGCAGCACCGCGGTCGGCAAGCTCCAGCTCCGCCCCGATGCCAAGCGCGCCCTCTGGGAAAACCAGGAAGTCCCGCTGAGTCTCGGTGAATACGAGGTCGTGGCGCATCTGGCGACGCGGCCTGGCACCGACGTCTCCTATCGAGAAATCTACGATCTGGTGCGCGGCGCCGGCTTCATGGCGGGGGATGGCGCCGAGGGCTACCGCGCCAACGTCCGCGCTATGGTGAAGCGCATCCGCAAAAAATTTGCCGAAATCGACCCCAGTTTTAGTGCTTTAGAAAACTATCCGGGCTTTGGTTATCGCTGGCGGCGAGACTAAGGTTAATTTACGGAAAATGGCGCGGCTTTCGAGCATATCCAACCTCATCGCGCGGCTCTCTCTATCCCTGCGCGTACAGTTGATTCTGCTCGCCGTCATCTCGCTGACCGTTCCGGTCCTGCTTTACGAGGCGTTCCAGGGCGCCGACCGGGAGAAGGACGCGTTGGTTCTGAATGCGGTCCGACGCCAGGATGTGGTCATCGCCAAGGCCTTGTCGCCCTTGCTCCAGCACCTGGCGCCCGCGGATTTCGGCCAGCTTTCGACCCAGCTGCAGCCGTTCGCCTCGGACGAGACCAGCCTCAAGCTGCTCTATAAGCCGAACACGGTCGGCGGCGAGGCCGGCTTCTTTTATATCGCGAGCGCCCCCACCGTCTCGCCCGGCGACCTCGCGGCCGAGCGCCAAAAGCTCGTCGATCTCGGGATCCTCGACCGCTTGGCTACGAGCTGCGACGGCGATCAGCCTCTGGGCGAGCGGGTCCAGCTTCCCGACCAGAAGGGCGAGATTCTGACGTCCGTCGCACCGCTCAAGACCGAGTCCGGCTGTTGGGTCCTCGTCGTGGCGGCCAAAAGCCAGAGCCTCCTCGGCGAGGTCAGCGATCTGCCCTACTGGCGCCGTCCCGCGGTCCGCTGGGCGCTCTATACCTATGCCGGCATGGCGGCTTTCGTGCTCATCATGTTCGGCAATCTATGGTTGACTCTCCGCCGCTTTCGCCTCGTCGCCCGCGACGTCGAAGCCGGGCGCAGCTTCGCCGATTCGACCCAGATTCCTGAGCTCGGCGGCATGGCGGCCGAGTTCGACCGCATGGTCGGCCGGCTGAACGACGCCGCCGCGCTGCTCAGGCGCTCGGCCGAGGACAATGCCCACGCCTTCAAGACGCCGGTCGCGATCATCCGGCAAGCGCTCGAGATGATGCGGCGCCCGATCGGCCCGGATCGCATGCAATCCGCATTCGACGCGGTGGATGCATCTCTTGCCAAGCTCGACGGGCTGATCCGATCGGCCCGGCGGCTCGACGTTGCGACCGCCGACCTGCTGGAGACCGCCCGGCACGAATTCGACCTTTCGTCTCTGATCCAGGGGTTCGTCGCCGAATACCGTCTGATGCAAGGGGCGGGAACCGCCGACCGGCTGGTTGCCGACGTCGTCACCGGCATCTGGGTGGTCGGACGCGAGGAGCTCGTCGAGACGATCCTGGAGAATCTCGTCGACAACGCGGTGAGCTTCTCGCCGCCTTGGGGCCGCGTCTTCGTCTCGCTGCATGCTCAGGACGGGATTGCGACGCTGTCGGTTGCCGACGAGGGGCCGGGGGTCGAGCAGGATCGTCTGACGAGTATCTTCGAACGCTACTACTCCGAGCGGCCGACCTCCGCCGGCCGCGAGAAAGTCGAAGGCGCCCATTTCGGCGTGGGCCTGTGGATCGTGCGCCAGAATGCGTCGGCGCTCGGCGGCCACGTGGCCGCCGCCAATCGGCAGGAGGGCGGCTTCGTCGTGACCGTGACGCTGCCGCTCGCACGATCCGGCACGCGGCCGACCTTGGTCGAGGCGCCGCGCGCCCGCGCGGCTGAATAACGTCAGACCAGATCAACCAGACGGTCGAAGACCGGGTGCTCCTGGCCGGCCGTCAACCGCGGCAAGATCAACACAGGTGATCCGGCTGCGAACCGGCTGACGGTCGCCTGCGTCTCGTCGAGATCGACCGCGCTCTCCGGTGTTTCGCTGATGAGGATCGCCGCAACCGGGATGCTTCGCTGCCGCAGCGCCTCCAGAGCGGTGAGCGTATGGCTGATCGTGCCGAGGTAGGAGCCGGCAACCAGCACGGCCGGAACGCGCAGAGCCGCCATCCAGTCGGCCACCGTGCGAGTCTCGTTGAGCGGCACCATCACGCCGCCGACGCCTTCGATCAGGACCATATCCTCGGCCGCGGCCAGCGCCCCTCGCGTAAAATCGAGCAGCTCTTCGAACGCGATGGTCCGGCCTTCACGTCGGGCGGCCATGTCGGGGGACAGCGGCGCCACGAACCGCCAGGGTGCGATACGCGCGACTTCCGCCATGTCGACGGGACGCCCGAGCGCCCGAAGCAGCACGCCTGCATCGCTCGTCGTAACGTCGGCTTCCGAGAAGCCGCTCATGATGGGCTTCAGGGCCGCGACCGCCCTGTCGCGGCGCCGCAGGGCGCGGACGATGCCCGCGGTGACGAAAGTCTTGCCGATATCGGTTCCGGTCGCAGTGACGAAAAGCGCGCCCATGATCTCAGCGAGCGAGAATCCGCGCGGTTACGATATCGGCGAGCTGGTCAACCGTCTCGTCCGGATGAAGGGCCGTAAAGGCGACCCGCAGACGCGCCGTTCCGGTCGGAACCGTCGGCGGACGGATGGCAACGACCAGAAAGCCTTCTTCTTCCAGAATCCGCTGAGCGTCGACCGCGGCTGCGGCGTCCCCGATCACGACCGGCACGATCGGGCTCTGGGCGTCGGGCAAGCCGAGGCGGCGCGTAAAGGCCCGCGCCTTTGCGACCGGGAGGGCGGCGTAGTCCGGCTCGCGCTCGATCACGTCGAGCGCCGCGAGCGCCGCGGCGGCCGACGCCGGCGGCAAACCGGTCGAATAGACGAAGGTGCGGGCGCGATTGCGGATCAGCTCGATCACCGGCTCCGACGCGCAGAGATAACCGCCATAGCCGCCGATGGCTTTGGACAGGGTCCCCATCTGGAGCGGCACGTCGGCCTTCTCGCCGGTCGCGAAGCTCGAGCCGCGGCCGCCGCCGACGACGCCGATCCCGTGTGCGTCGTCCGACAGGAGCCAAGCATCGTGATGCGCCGCCAATTGGGCCAGCTGAGGCAGCGGGGCCAGATCGCCGTCCATAGAGAATACACCGTCGGTCGCGATCATGGCGCGGCGATAATCTTGCCGATTCTGCAAGAGAAGCTCTTCAGCGTGCGCCAGGTCATTGTGACGGAACGTCAGGACTTCGGCGCCGGAGAGCTTCGCCCCGGCCCAGAGGCAGGAATGAGACAGCGCATCGACGAGGATCATGTCCTCCGCCCCGATCAAGGCCGGAATGATTCCGGCATTGGCAAGATACCCCGACCCGAAGACCGCGGCCGTCTCGGTTCCCTTGAGGCGCGCCAAACGCGCTTCCAGCCGCGTGAAAATCGGGTGATTCCCCGTTACGAGGCGTGAGGCCCCCGATCCCGCGCCGTAGCGCTCGATCGCCCGTATCGCGGCGCGCTTGACCTCGGGATGATGGGAGAGGGCGAGATAGTCGTTGCAGGAGAATGAAAGCAGCCGACGCCCGTTCCGCTCGACCCAGATGCCATCAGTGCGGTCGGTTTCGGCCAGCCAGCGCCGGAGCTGTCGACCTTCCAGCTCCGCAAGCTTATCGGAGGCGAATCGGTCGAGCGACGATATGCGGCGATCTGGCGCTCTTCTCTTGGTGACGGACATGATGGTGATCTAGGAGCGCAGGCTCCGGCCGGTGCAAGCCGGTCAAAACGCCACAGCAGGAACGAGAGTCGGGACATGTCGATCGCCGCCATCGAACGGGAGCCGAGCCGGACGCCGGGAGCGATCCGCCACGATTGGACTCGGGAGGAGATCCGGGCGCTGTTCGCCCTGACCTTTCCCGAGCTGATCTTCCGCGCCCAAACTGCTCACCGGATGTATTTCGACCCGACCGAGATCCAGATTTCCACGCTGCTGTCGATCAAGACCGGCGGCTGTCCCGAGGATTGCGCCTACTGCCCCCAGAGCGCCCATTACGAGACCGAGGTCAAAGCCGGCAAGCTGATGGATGTGGAGGCTGTCCTGGCCGAGGCCCGTGCCGCCAAGGCGGCCGGCGCCAGCCGTTTCTGCATGGGTGCGGCCTGGCGCGCACCCAAGGATCGCGATCTCGACGCGGTCTGCGCGATGGTCGAGGGCGTGAAGGCACTCGGGCTTGAAAGCTGCGTCACGTTGGGAATGCTCGAGCCCCGTCAGGCCGAACGCCTCAAAGTCGCGGGACTCGACTATTACAACCACAATCTCGATACCTCGCCCGAATATTACGGCGAGATCATCTCGACCCGGACTTACCAGGACAGGCTGGACACGCTGGCCGCCGTTCGCGACGCGGGCATCAATGTCTGCTGCGGGGGTATCGTCGGCCTGGGCGAGACGCTGGAGGACCGGGTCGGCATGATCGCGACGCTGGCCTGCCTACCGACCCACCCTGAGAGCGTGCCGATCAACATGCTGGTGCAGGTCGAGGGCACGCCGCTCAAAGGCGAAGCGAAGCTCGAGTCGCTGGACTTTGTACGGACAATTGCCGCCGCGCGAATCGCCATGCCGGCCTCGATGGTCCGTCTGTCTGCCGGTCGCGAGGATATGAACGACGAAACCCAGGCCCTTTGCTTCCTGGCCGGCGCCAATTCGATCTTCTACGGGCCCAAGCTGCTGACCACGCCCAATCCCGAGCACGACCGCGACATGAAGCTCCTGGATCGGCTCGGCATGACGCCGATGGCGTAAGCGATGGACGCAACCGGGCCAGCCTGGCTCGAGGCCGGCCTGCCCCATGTTTGGCAGCCTTACAGCAGCTTGAAGACCGCGCAGCCGCCGCTGCCGATCGTGCGGACTTACGGCAGCCGGATGGCGCTGGCGGACGGGCGTGAGCTCGTGGACGGCATCGCCGCCTGGTGGACCGCCTGCCATGGCTACAACCATCCGCATATTCGCGACGCGGTCGCGCGGCAGCTCGACGCGATGCCGCACATCATGTTCGGGGGACTGGCGCACGAGCCGGCGCTCATATTGGCGACCCGTCTCGCGGCGATGCTGCCGCGCGATTTAGAGCGCGTCTTTTTTTCCGATTCAGGATCGGTCGCGGTCGAGATCGCGATTAAAATGGCGACTCAATTCTGGCTGAACCGCGGTATCCGAGGCCGGACCCGGTTCGTCGCCTTCCGCGGCGGCTATCACGGCGACACGCTGGCCGCCATGTCGGTGAGTGACCCCGATGAGGGGATGCATGCCGCTTTCGCCGGCCTGTTGCCCCCGCAGCACATCCTCGATCTGCCGCGCGACGACGAAAGCCTGGCCGCGATGGAGCAGCATTTGGGGCGTCATGCGGACGCGCTGGCCGGGATCATCGTGGAGCCGCTGGTCCAAGGCGCCGGCGGGATGCTGTTCCATGATCCCGAGGCGCTGCGCCGCCTGCGCACCCTCGCCGATCGTTTCGAGCTCCTACTGATCTTCGACGAGATCTTCACCGGCTTCGGCCGCACCGGAACGATGTTCGCCTGCGAGGCAGCCGGCGTGGTTCCGGACATCGTCACGCTTTCCAAGGCGTTGACCGGCGGCACGCTGCCGCTCGCCGCGACTGTCGCCGGTCGCAAGGTGCTCGACGCCTTCTGGTCCGACGATCCGGCCCATGCGCTGATGCATGGGCCGACCTTCATGGCCAACCCGCTGGCCTGCGCCGCGGCCAACGCGTCGCTGGACCTGTTCGAGCGAGAGCCCAGGCTCGACCAGGTGCGCGCGATTTCCGCCGCGCTGGAGCAAGGCCTCGCGCCTTGCCGCGCGCTGCCTCATGTGAAGGATGTGCGCGTGAAAGGCGCGATCGGCGTGGTCGAGCTGGATCGCATTCCCGAGTGCGCCGTGCTCCGCGCGCGGTTCGTCGAAGCCGGCGTCTGGCTCCGGCCGTTCGGCAATATCGTCTACCTGACGCCGGCCTTCACGATCGATATGGAGGATTTGACGCGCCTGACGGATACCGTCGTGCGGGTGCTCACCACATATCGGTAGGATGGGATGGGTGGAGCGAAGCGATACCCATCCTACGATCTCACCGACCGCGCCGCCGCGCTCGCCACGGCCCGCAATGAGGCGGCGACGATGTTGCGGTCGACGCCGACGCCGAACAGCACGCGTCCGTCATCGGTCCTGGCCTCGACATAGGCGGCAGCGCGCGCGTCCGCCCCCGCACCCAGCGCGTGCTCGCGATAATCCAACACCTCGATCGTCGCGATGCCGGCGCGCCTGAGCGCGTTGACGAAACCGTCGATCGGGCCCGAGCCCACGCCCTCGATCTCACGGGAATTGCCGTTCTCGCGGATCGTGGCGGTCAGAACCCGCCCGGCTGCGCTGGGAAGCGTTCGGTACTCGGCGAGCGCGAGCCGATCCTCGGCGAGGTAGGTCTCCTGAAACATGCGCCAGATCTCGGCCGAGCTCGCCTCCTTGCCGGTGCGGTCGGTCCATTCCTGGACCACCTTGCTGAACTCGATCTGCAGCCCCCGCGGCAGGTCGAAGCCGTAATCGGTCTTCAGAAGATAGGCGACGCCGCCCTTGCCCGATTGGCTGTTGACGCGGATCACCGCCTCATAGGTACGCCCGAGATCCTTGGGATCGATCGGCAGGTAGGGCACCTCCCACAGCTCGTCATTGCGCTTCGCCAGCGCGTCGAAGCCCTTCTTGATCGCATCCTGATGCGAGCCGGAGAAGGCCGTGTAGACGAGGTCGCCGGCATAAGGATGTCGCGGATGCACGGGCAGCTGGTTGCAGTATTCGACCGTCCGCTTCACGTCGTCGATGTCGGTGATGGTGATGCCCGGATCGACGCCCTGAGTGAAAAGGTTCAGCGCCAGGTTGACGACGTCGACATTGCCGGTGCGCTCGCCGTTGCCGAACAGCGTGCCCTCGACCCGGTCGGCCCCGGCCATGACGCCGAGCTCCGCCGCGGCGACCCCGGTGCCCCGGTCATTATGGGGATGGAGCGACAGGAGATAGCGCTCGCGGCCGCTCATATGCTTCGCGAACCATTCGATCTGGTCGGCATAGATGTTGGGCGTCGCCATCTCGACCGTAGCCGGCAAGTTGAGGATGGCCTTTTTCTCCGCCGTGGGCCTCCAGATCTCCAGCACCGCCTCGCAGACCTCGACCGCGAATTCGAGCTCGGTGCCGGTGAAGCTTTCCGGCGAATATTCGTGCACGATCTCGGTCTCGGGCACGGTCGGAACCAGGTCGCGCACGATCTTGGCGCCCTCGACCGCGATGTCGACGATACCCTTGCGGTCCAGGCCGAACACCACCCGTCGCTGCAGCTCGGAGGTCGAATTGTAGAGATGGACGATCGCGCGCCGCGCGCCGCGAACGGAATCGAAGGTGCGCTCGATCAGCTCCCGGCGCGACTGCGTGAGGACCTGGATCGTCACGTCGTCCGGGATCAGGTTCTCGTCGATCAGCTGACGAACGAAGTCGAAATCGGTCTGCGAGGCGGCCGGAAAACCGACTTCGATCTCCTTGAAGCCGAGCTTCACCAAAGTATCGAACATCCGGCGCTTGCGCTCCGGCCCCATGGGCTCGACGAGCGCCTGATTGCCATCGCGCAGATCGACTGAGCACCAAATGGGAGCCTTGGTGATGGTCCGCCCGGGCCATTGCCGATCGGGCAGGTCGATCGGCTGAAAGGCGCGGTACTTCTGAATGGGCATTGTGGTCATGGTTCGCTTCTCTTCGTGTCTGGTCCTTCGCATTTCCAAACCCGACCGCGCCGGGCCGGGGCTCATCCCCTGCTCGCAAGACCGGCTCGATCGAGCCGCATCAGGCGCTCAGGGGCGCGTAAGTCGAAGGAGGAGGAGCGGAAGCAGGGCGCGCGCGGCGGCGGGGGCTGAAAGCCCCTCGAAGCCACCCGGAATGTGCTTTGCGCGCGTCATGACCACGTTTTCTTACACGAGTTGGTTAAGGAAAGGCAACCGGAAGGCCCCGCCGCCCTGACCGGCATCGTGATACTTGGCCGGGATCAGCGTGCCCAAGAGGCTCACCAGCGCCAGAACGGCTAGAGCAAGCGCGAGCTCCGCCATGACGTTTCGCCAAAGGACGGCCGTCGGCTCGGGACCTGGCGCGGCGGCCATCCTGGGCGCGATCCGGAAGCGGTTGATCGCGGCGATCGCGACCATGATCAGCACCAGCGCGATCTTGGCGGCGAGCACCTGCCCGTAGCGCGTTTCCGAAAAGGCCGCGA
>DATGMP010000102.1:0-5889 GCA_035293565.1 Alphaproteobacteria bacterium
GATCCAATCCGTCCGCGCCCGCGCCGTCGAAATCGCCGTCCGCGCCGCCACCGGCCTGATGTCCGAAACCATCGATCAAAATCGCGCCGGCGCCCTGGTCGACCAGGCGATCGAAGAATTGCCGCAAAGGGCGCGGGCTTAGGTCTTCTGGTACCTATTCGTCGTCATTCCCGCGAAGGCGGGAATCCAGGATACGCGCGGTAGCGCGGACAAGAATCATGTCGCCGCAGACGCGGCTCTTTGACTGGATTCCCCGTCCGCGGGAATGACGTCTCTACTTTTCTGGCATCGATCCGATACGGGTAGCCGACCGCGAGACCGGATCAGGCCGCAGGCGGTCCCCTCCTGGCCAACGCTTCAGGTGTTGGCGGCCACTCCTCGTCAATCGGCCAGTAGCCTGGCCGCGGCGGATCGCCCGCGCGCGCGATCATGGTTTCCGCGATGGCGCGCGAGCGGCGCATATGATCGGGATTGGTCGGGTCCAGCCGCTCCTCGGCTGCAATCATCAGAAGGCCGCCGTCCTTCGTCCATTCGCAGGGAACGCCGACCGGCGGAATGAGCTCTTTGGTCAACGGCGCGCAAAGGTAGCTGAGCCACGGACGGTGGTAAGAGGATTTGGGGTGCGGAGGAATGCCAGGAGCCAACGATATGTCGTTGTAACCGGGCGTATAGAGTCGTGCGTTCGCCCATATCGGCGGCAACTGCGTGACAATGCCCAGAAGCGCCTCCCGGAAGAGCGCATAGGTGACCGTGTCCAGATCAGAGGGCTCATTCACCGATCCGACCCTGAACGTGATTCTATGGCCGAACCTGCCGCCGATGCGGGCGACAAGGCCCACATTCTTGGGCGAAAAGTCATTCATGTTCGCGGCGATCAAAGTATATCCCGCTTCAGGATCGGGGACGAAATCCGTCATCGCCTCATTGGCTTCGACCCACTCAGCGACATTGGCACGTACTTCGGCAATTGTGAGGAATTCATCCTCGTAAGGGGGTTTGCTGAAGAGCCACTTCCCGATTCCCGGTACAGCGTCGGATATTGCTTCCAGGACATTCAGGAATTTCGCGCCCAGGAGTGCTGGCGATATGGGTACGATGGGCCAATGAGCATTGATACTATAATGATACTCGATCATCGCGATGCTTCCAGACGACCAGCACGCGATCGCTCCTGATAAAAATTCCGGGGAACCGCGACCATCGCAGAAACAGATGAACTTGTCAAGAACGTTTATAGAACATTCTGTCTGAAATTGTCGCGCATCCCTACTCCGATCCGCTCTTTACCTTACCCGCCGCTGAATTCGCTGCGGGCGCGAGGGTCATTGGCCCCAAATGCACCTCGACCTTCTGGATGTCGCCTGCAAAACGGCCCTGCCCCGGATACTCCTCGCTGACCGGCACGCCGGTGTCCCAGCCTATGTCGAAGGTCTCTCCGAGGCCCGCGGGAACGGTGATCGTCCGTTCCACGCGGCCGCGCGCGACCTCTTTGCCGCCGACCGAGATGCGAACCAGGCCGCCCTTGTTCAATCCGCCGCCGTCATAATCGAGATCATAGCGGATGGTGGCCGGCCCCGGCGCGATCGCATCGCTTGCGGCGATTCGGAACTGATCCTCCGGCCGCTGCGAATAGGCTTCGTAGGCGACCGGCTTGCCGTCCTTCAGATAAAAGCTCCAGCCGCCGAACCAGCTTCCCATCGCGACCAGAACGCCGGTCGCGTCGGACGCGGGAATGTTCGCCTGGATCGTTATGCTGAAGGATCGGCCGGCCAGCGGCGGCGCCTCCGCATCGTCGACGCTGATCTCCTTGCCCCAATAGGTATAGTCCGCGCGTGGAGTCGCATGCGCCAGACGGACGGCGGCCGAGCGCTGGTAGCCGAAGCTGTCGTCGAGCGGCAGGACCTTGTTGCGTTCCGCCTCTTTCCACCACAGATCCTCGAGCGCTTTCAGCTTCGCCGGCTCGGCCGCCGCCAGATCGTGCGCTTGACTATAGTCATTGCGGATATCGTAGAGCTCCCACTTGTAGCTGGTCGCCGGGTCGCCCGGCGGCGGCATCCTCTCCCATGGCATGCGGCGGGGCGTCGTGCTGGCGATCCAGCCATCCTGATACATGGCGCGATTGGCGAGCAGTTCGAAATATTGCGTGCGATGCCGCTCGGGCGCGTTGGCGTCGGCGAAGCTGTAGAGCAGGCTGGTGCCGTCGATCGGCTGCTGCTCGACTCCGTTCACGATTTTGGGCGCCTTTACACCGGTCGCTTCGAGCACCGTCGGCAGTATGTCGATCAGATGACCGAATTGCGAACGCACCTCGCCATGCGCCTTGATGCGGTCCGGCCACGACACCACCAGTCCGTTGCGCGTGCCGCCGAAATGCGAGGCGATCTGCTTCGTCCATTGGAAGGGCGTGTTCATCGCCCAGGCCCAGCCCGCCGGATAGATCTCGTAGCTCTTCGGTCCGCCCATCTGATCGAGGTCGCGCGCGAGCCGCGCAGGGTCGCTGGTCACCGCATTGCCCAGCATGCCGATCTCGTTCGTCGAGCCGCCCGGCCCGCCCTCGCCGCTTGCGCCATTGTCGCCCTCGATGAAGAAGATCAGCGTGTGGTCGAACTCGCCCATGCGACGCAGCTCGTCGAGCAAGCGCCCGACCTGCTCGTCCTGATAGGCCAGCATGCCGGCATAGACCTCCATATAGCGGGCGTAGACCTTCTTCTCGGTCGCGCTCAGGGAATCCCAGGCGGGAAGCTGCGCGGGTCTCGGCGTGAGGTCGGTGCCGGGCGGGATGATTCCGAGCGCTTTCTGCCGCTCGAACGTCTGCTGACGCAGCACGTCCCAGCCCTCGTCGAACTTGCCCTTGAAGCGCTGGATCCAATCGGCCGGCGCCTGATGCGGCGCGTGCGCGCTGCCCGGCGTGTAGAAGACCAGAAACGGCTTGTCCGGCGCATTGGCCTTTTGATTGTGGATCCAGCGGATCGCGTCGTCGGCGAGCACATGATCGAGCGGGACGCTTGGATCCAAGAGCCGCTGATCGACCGGATTGATGCCGCGATAAAGTTTCGGCTGCCACTGGTCGGCGTCGCCGCCGACGAAGCCGAAGAAATATTCGAATCCCAGCCCTTGCGGCCACAAATCGAACGGCCCCGCCGCGGAAGCCTGCCAATGCGGCACATTGTGGTCCTTGCCGAACCACGCCGTGTTGTAGCCATTGTCCTTCAGGATCTCGCCAACCGTCGCCGCGCTTTTCGGGATCATCGCCCAATAGCCTGGATAGCCAGTGGCGAGATCGACCAGATTGCCGGTCGATACAGCGTGATGGTTGCGGCCGGTCAGCAGCGCGGCGCGCGACGGTGAGCAGATCGCGGTCGTGTGGAACTGGTTGTAGATGAGCCCGCCCCTCGCCAGCCGATCGAGATTGGGCGTCGCAATCGGACCGCCGAAAGTCCCCGCCGCGCCGAAGCCGACATCGTCGGACATGATGATCAGGACATTGGGCGCGCCATTGGGCGCCACGACCGGCTTGGGCCAATCGGGCGTCGACCCGGCCGCGCTCTTCTCGATCTTGCCCATGAAGGGCGATGGCGGCCGCGGCAGGACATCCTGGGCCGCGACGGACGCCGAGACCACCGTATAAGCCGCCAGAGCGATCGCGACGGCGCGGGTCAAGGATTTCATGAAGCGCTCCCGGCTAAGGGGATACGGCGAGAATTCGAGGTTTGTACGGTATAGTATCGTTGAGCCGCGTCAACCGGCTGAAGCTCCGGCGCTCGCCGTCTTGGGAGCAGACAATCGCTCCTTCCATGTTATCGTCGGGGCAATCGATCCCGCGGGAAGGCACGATGGCGGCGGAAATCTATAGGCGAGGACTATGCGCAGCCGGCCTATTGGCCATGTGCGCCGCCCCCGCCCTCGCGCGCGATCTCGATAGAACCGACCATAATTCTCCCGAGGTCCAGGCTTGGGTAAAATCCCTCGCTAACACCAGCGGCGTCGCCTGCTGCGCCACCGCCGACGGCTGGCGCCCGCGGGAGGTCGAGTGGGACACCACCACCCACGGCTACCGGGTCCTGATCGAGAATCACTGGGTGGACGTCCCCGACAACGCCGTCATCCACGGCCCCAACAAGCTGGGTCATGCCGAGGTCTGGTACTACCATGTCGACGGCCTTCCCGCCGTCCGCTGCTTCCTACCGGGCGAGGGGATGTAGGGCCGGATGATTGCGTCGAGAGCAAATCGAACGGAGGCGCGCGCGTGACTCGCATCTGGTATCAGTCGGCAGCCGAGATGGAGCGTTCGGGCAAATATGCCGAACAGCTTCAGGCGCACTTCAAGCGGGTGGTCGATCCCGGCACGACCGTGGATCTCCATGGCGTGCCGGCCGGCACATGGGGCGGCAAGCTGCCGTCCGAAAATCTGCGTTACCCGGCGGTGTTTCACGCGGCCTTGGGTCCGGTGTTCATCGGAAATGCGATCAAGGCCGAACGCGAAGGCTACGACGCCTTCCACATCGGCACCTATCTCGACGCCTTTCTGCCCGAGATTCGCTCGGCGGTGGACATTCCGGTGTCGTCGCATATCGAAACATCGCTCCTGATGGGCTGCGCGTTGGGTCAGACGATCGGTATCATCACGCTCAATCGGCAGATCATGCGCATCATCAAGCAAAGCATCGCCCGCCATCGGCTCGAGGGGCGCGTCGGGCCCTGCTGGCCGATGGACCCCGACTTCACCGAGGCCCAGCCCGTCGCGGCGTTCGAGAACCCCGGGGAATACGTCGCGCTATTCATGAAGCTCGCCCGTCAGGCCGTGAAGGAGGGCGCCGACGTCATCATTCCCATGGAGGGGATTCTGGCCGAGGTGCTGGCCAGCCAGGGAATCCGGGAGATCGACGGCGCAGTGATCATGGACGGTATCGGCGCGCCGGTGATGTATGCCGAAATGCAGGCCAAGCTGTGGAAACGGACCCTCACGAGGGTCGGCCGCCATTGGACCTACGAACGCGCCGACCAGGCCACCATGCTCCACTACTGGCCGAAGTAAGTTCGTTTTGGCTATCGGAAGGGCGAATCATGACGACAAGCAGGACAGCCGAGCTCAAGACCGGCGAAGAGGTACGCGCGCATTACGATGCCCCGCACGAGGTCGCGCTCAGAAAGGAGATGACGCGGCTGGACCGCCATTGCCGTGCGTTCATCGCCGCCGCGCCCTTCGTGGTGATCGCCACCGCGGACGCTCAGGGCCGCGCGGACGCGTCGCCGCGCGGCGATGCTCCGGGTTTCGTCGCGGTGCGCGACGAGACGACGATTCTGATTCCCGACCGGCGCGGCAACAACCGGGTCGATACGATGATGAACATCGCCGAGAATCCCCATGTCGGGCTCCTGTTCATGGTGCCCGGCATGAACGAGACGCTTCGCGTCAACGGCAGGGCGCTGATCACGATCGACCGGCAACTCCTGGCCCCGTTGGCGGCCCAAGGCAAAACACCGCAAGCAGCCATCATGGTCACGGTCGAGGAAGTTTACTTCCAATGCGGCAAGGCGCTGGTTCGCGCCGATCTCTGGAACCCCGATCGGCGCATCGCGCGGCGCAGCTTGCCGAGCCTCGGGCGGATTCTGGCCGACGAGATCAATCTGTCCTATGGCCCGGAATTGGAAAAGGCCATCGAGGACGATTATCGGACCGGTCTATACTAATCGTAGGGCATGTTGTCCGGATACGCGGACTGGAGGTATTCGATGGCGGGGACTGCTGATTACGGCTTGGGCGAATTCACCTTTCCGCGCGGCTGGTTCATGGTCGCCGAGGCGAGCGAGCTCGACAATGGGCCGCTCGCCGTGCGGTTCTTCGCGCGCGATTTCGCGCTCTATCGCGGCAAGAGCGGCCGGGTCGTG
>DATGMP010000103.1:0-18339 GCA_035293565.1 Alphaproteobacteria bacterium
GCGCAGCACATGATGGCCGCGACGCGCGACCTTCTCCGTCAGGATCGAGCGCTTGAGCAGCAGCACCGTGGTGGCGTGCGCCGCGGCGCAGCCGATGGCGAGCGGCAGCAAGGCGCCCACATTGTGCGTGAGCTCGAGCGCGAAGACGATCCCGGTCAGCGGCGAGCGCATGGTGCCGCCCATCATCGCCGCCATGCCGATCAGCGCCCAGCTTCCTACATCGCCCACCGGCATGAAGCCGCCGGCCAGCGCGCCCAGCGCGCCCCCCATGATCAGAAGCGGCGCCAGCACGCCGCCCGATGTGCCCGATCCCAGCGCAATCGCCCAGATGACCGCTTTCACCGCGACCAAACGGATGGCATCGGGCGATTGCATCCGGCCGTCGAGCAATGCCGCGATATTGTCATAGCCGACGCCCAGCGCGTGCGGCTCGACCATGCCTCCCAGACCGATCACGACACCGCCGAACAGCGGCCACCACATCCAGTGAATCGGCAGTCGCTGGAAGAAATCTTCGGCGGCATACACCATGGCGGTCAGCAGGCCGGAAGCGAGGCCGGCCGCGATGCCGAGCCCCAAACACAGCAGCAGGCCCAAAGGCGGCAGCGCCGCGCTTTGCGCCATCGGGAAGAGCGCGTCGGCGCCCTGCGACCAGAATCGCCAGCCCGCCGCAACCACGGAAGCGACGGCCACCGGCAGGAAGCTGCGCGGCTTCCATTCGAAGAGCAGCAGCTCGACCGCCAGCAGCATGGCGGCGACCGGCGTGCCGAAGGTCGCGGTCATGCCGGCCGCGGCACCCGCGACCAGCAGCGTCTTCCGCTCGGCATTGGAGAGATCGAAAAGTTGGGCGAAGAGCGATCCGATCGCGCCGCCGGTCATGATGATCGGACCTTCGGCGCCGAACGGCCCGCCGGTGCCGATGGAAATAGCCGAGGAGAGCGGCTTCAGCACCGCGACCTTGGGCTGGATGCGGCTCCGCCCGATCAGGATCGCTTCCATCGCCTCGGGAATGCCGTGCCCGCGGATCTTCTCCGAGCCGAAGCGCGCCATCAGCCCGATGATGAGGCATCCGGCCATCGGCACCAGAACCGCGTACCAGCCGAGCCTATTGTCGGCGATCGCCACATGCGCCGCGCTCAGCCTGCCGAAATAGGCGAGGTTGGTGGCGAGGTCGATCAGACGCAGCAATACCCACGCGGCGGCCGCGCCGGCGGTGCCGATAAAAGCGGCCATCGCCACCAGAATCAGGACCCGCCGGTCCGCTGTGAAATCACGCAGCTCTTCGGGATCGCGGGTGGTTATGGCGTTATGGCTCCGGTCGGCGCGGTCGGGCTCGACGCGCTGCAGCAAAAAACTGTCCATGGAAACTCAACGGCTTGGCTAAAAGGGGCCCTGGCGCGACCTCCCTATATCGCACCGCGACATTTAACAAGCCGTGTAAACCAATAGTGCCCGCGACCGCTTGCCGCCGTCGAATCGCATCCTACTGCGTGAGAACGGTCTCCATCTCGCGGAGCCATCGCGTGGTCGAGAGCTCGTCCTGGTGGAAGAGCCTCAGCATTTCGCGGCTCTCGATGTCCTCGGTGATCCGGCCCGCGAGCGTTCCGATCTCGGCGAAGAAGGGTTCAGGGTCGCCGATGATCTCATGGTTGAACCGGACGAGCTTCTCGCGATCGGATATGCCGGGATCGGCGAAATAGCCGCGAATTTCGGCGCTGCGGGTATTGTCCAGAGTCGCCTTTTTCTCGGCGCCGAGCTCGCCCATGCGCTTGTCGAAGATTCGCGCATGATAGCTCTCGCGCTCGGCGATCATCGCAAGCCCGCCATGCAGCAGCGGCGTCGTGCAGACCTTGGCCCAGTCGGAGAACAGCGCCCCGCCCGCCGCCTCGGCCACCCGGTACATATCGATCATGCCGACCACAGCGTCGCGCTCGGCCGCATACGCCTTGCCGCACGCCACGAACTCTTCCGCGCCCTTCCCCATCGTCGCCTCCCCGATCAGATGCCGACCGCGATCTCGGCCGCGCTGCGCATCGCGCCTTCGATATAGCCTACGCCGTTCGCGTCGCCGGCGACATGCACCTTGAATCCGGCCTCCGTCAGCGTATCGGCGAGGCTCGTGTCGCCTTTGGCGCCCTTGGCGACGATCACCTGGTCGGCGTCGGCCTTGTGCTGTACGCCGGCAGCGTCGCGCCAGGAGACATTGCCGTCGCCGATCGCGATCGCGGCCGCTGCCGGATGCAGCGCCACGCCCAGCTCCTTCAGCTCCGGCAGCATACGCAGACGGCGGACGAGCTGCAGGCCGGCGCCGAATTTGGGCGCCTCGTCCACCACCGTCACCTTGCGCCCGCGATGGGCGAGGAATTCGGCTAGCTCCAGCCCCACCAGCTCGCCGCCGATGACGACGATCTCGTCCCCGAAGGGCATCCAGGCCTTGGTCGCTTCGCGGATCAACTCCGGACTTTTGGTGACGCCGGTGAGCGCGCCGGCCTTCGACGCCATGCGGCTGGTCCAAGACACCTTGCCCTTCAGCGACGGCAGATCGTCGCCCAGCACCATCGCGCGCATCTCGTCGCCCGAGAAGACGTTCTTGCGATCCGATCCGGGGATCGGCGGCATGGTGCGAATGGCGCCCGTCGCCACGACGACCTCGTCGGGCGCCAGCGACCGCAGCAGCTCGACCGTGGCCTTCGTCTCCAGCCGCACCTCGACCTTGGACGCCGCGATCTGGCGCTTCAGCCAGTTCAGGATGCGCTCGTTCGGCTCATAGGCGATCGACGCGAATTGCAGCGTGCCGCCGAGCCGATCGGACTGTTCGAGAAGCGTGACCTTGTATCCTTTCGCCGACAGGCGCCGCGCCGATTCCATGCCGCCGGGCCCGCCGCCGATGACGACCACCTTCTTCGGCGTCGCCGCCGGCCGGATTTGCAGCTCGTTCTCGTCTGCGGTCTCGGGATTGACCGCGCATTTGACCGATTTGGCGAAATAAATCTGGCTGATGCAGGTGTAGCAATAGATGCAGGGCAGTATGTCCTCGGGCCGCTGCTCGGCGATCTTCCGCGGCAGATGCGGATCGGCCAGCATCTTGCGGCCCATATAAAGCATGTCGAACTTGCCGTCGCCGATATGGCGCTCAGCCATCTCCGGCTCGATGCGGCCGGAGCAGAAGACGGGGATATTCACCGCCGCCTTGATCGCCGCCGCATTGCCGACATTGAGGCCGGGCACCTGCGGCGTGTGCGAGCCGGAATGAAGAATGCCGTTGGCGGAATTGTGATAGGCGGTTGTGACGATCGCGTGCGCCCCCGCGTTTTCGGCCAGCTTGGCATTGCGGATCGCGTCCTCGATCGTGATCCCCGGCTTGCGGCCATGCTCGACGCCGTCGAGCTTCACCCACACCGCGACCGCCGGCCCCGCCGCCTCGCGCACCGCGCCGATGATTTCGAGCAGAAGGCGCGCGCGGTTCTCGGGCGTGCCGCCATATTCGTCCTCGCGCCGGTTGGTGAAGGGCGACAGGAAGGACTGGATCAGATAGCCGTGGCCGGCATGGATCTCGAGACCGTCGATGCCGGCCTCGCGCGCCCGTCGCGCCGCCGCGGCGAACCAGGTGACGAGCTGCTCGATATCGGCCTTGTCCATGACCTTGAGCTGGACGCCGCCCTTGGGCACCAGCGCCTGCGATGCTTCCTCCGGCAGGAAGCCGTCCATGAAGTCGCCCTCTTCCGCGGGCGGCACGGAGGGGCACCAGAGCGGCCGGCCTTCCATCATGTCGATGGTCGAGACGAGGCCGCCATGATGGATCTGGGCCGCGATCTTCGCGCCGTGCTCATGCACCGCATCGGCGACGCGCCTCAGTCCGGGAATGTATTTGTCGTCGGAGATGGCGATCTGGCGGAGCTGGTTGCCGCCGACCGGGAAGGCGACGCCGGTGACGCCCATCGTCACCAGCCCCACGCCGCCGCGCGCCTGCTCGCGGTGATAGGCCAGAATGCGGTCGCCGCAGCTGCCGTCCTCTTCCGCCAGGCTGACGCCCATGGCGGTGACGCCCATACGGTTCTTCACCTCCATCGGTCCGATGCGGAGCGGCTGGAGCAGATTGGTGAATTTGGCGGCCATGGCGAGCTTCCCACTTATCGTCCGATAGGGAAGCTTTAGACGCGGAACCTATGCGGGTCCAGACTCAGCCCTATTCCGACAAGGCCATCAAGTCGGCCCTGAGGGTTCCGGGGTCACCGGACGGCAGATCCTTAGCAATCGCGGCATGCGTGCGCTTCCAGATCGGCACGGCTTTCGCGAGCAGCGCCTTGCCCGCCGGGGTCAGCTTGAGCAAGCGTCCGCGGCGGTCGGCGGGATCGGGGCTCACGGTCAACAGGCCACGCCGCTCCAAGGGCTTCAGCGCGGCCGTAAGGGTGGTCCGATCCATGCCGAGCAGCGAAGCGACTGGCCCCATCCCCGGCGGCTCGGGCCGGTTCAGGGACATCATCAGCGAGAACTGCCCGTTGGTCAGATCGAGCGGCCTCAGCGCCTCGTCGAAGCGGCGGGCCAACGCGCGCGCCGCCCGCTGCAGATGAAGGCAGAGGCAGGTGTCGCGCACCAGCAGCGTCGTCGAAAACGGGACCTCGGACTCGGTTGACATCGCCGTCATTATGTTGATATCAAGCTTTCCTGTCAACCTATCCGGAGACGATCATGATCCACACCGTCCCCTCCCCAGCGGAGCATCCCGTCGTATCGCGCGAAGAATGGCTCGAGGCGCGCAAGGCGCTGCTCGCGAAGGAGAAGGAGGAGACGCGGCTGCGCGACGAGATCAACGGCATGCGGCTCGCGCTCCCTTGGGTCAAGATCGAGAAGAACTACGTTTTCGACACGCCGAACGGCCGCCGGAGCCTGGCCGATCTGTTCGACGGACGCAGCCAGCTGATCATCTATCATTTCATGCTGGGGCCGGATTGGGAGGCAGGCTGCGACGGATGCTCGTTCCTCGCCGACCATATCGATGGCGCGCTGCCGCATCTCAACAATCACGACGTCACGATGACCGCCGTCTCGCGGGCGCCGCTCGCGAAAATCGCCGCTTACAAGAGCCGCATGAGCTGGCGCTTTCCCTGGGTGTCTTCCCATGGCAGCGATTTCAATTTCGACTTCAACGTCTCCTTCGACAAGGAGCATCTGAAGGGCGAGCCCTTTTATAATTTCCGCTCGGCGGCCGGCCTCACAGAGGAAGAGCTGCCGGGTCTCTCCGCCTTTTACAAGAATGAGGCGGGCGAGGTCTTCCATACCTATTCGAGCTACGCGCGCGGACCCGAGGAGCTGATCGGCGCGCTGATGATTCTCGACCGCGCGCCTCTGGGCCGCAACGAAACGACGATCATGAATTGGGTGCGCCGGCACGACGAGTACGAAGCCAAGCCGGCTGCCTCCTGCTGTCACGCCGCTTAATCGAGGAGCTTAGATCATGAGTGTTTCGCTTTATTCCATTACCGTCGAGACGTTCGCGTCGCGGCTGGGCACGCTGTCCCAGCTGCTCGACAAGGCTGCCGCCCATGCGCGCGAGAAGAATCTCGATCCTGCGACGCTCGTGAACGCGCGGCTCGCGCCCGACATGTTCACGTTGGCCCGGCAGGTGCAGATCGCCTGCGATCAAGCGAAATTCGCGGCGGCGCGGCTCACCGGCCGCGAGCCGCCGCGCGTCGAGGACAATGAGACGACGATCGAGGAGCTGAAGGCCCGCATCGCCAAGACTCTCGATTATCTGAAGACCGCGCCGCAAAGCGCCTTCGCCGGCGCCGATGAGCGGAAGATCTCGTTCCCGCTACCGGGCGACCTCTCGGTGGAGATGACCGGCGCGCAATATGCGCAGGACTGGATCGTCCCGCAGTTCTACTTCCATATGGTCACGGCCTACGACATCCTGCGTCATCTGGGCGTGCAGATCGGCAAGATCGACTTCATGGCGCATGCGGGCTACGCGATCAGGCCTCGCCCGGCGGCGGCCTGAGTCTCGCCGGCCGAGGCGATCGGCGCCTCGTCGGCGCTGATCGCCTCCAGCGAGCGGCCGGTCGTGCGCGCGCCGAACAGCAACGCGATCACGGCCGTCAGCACCCACGCGCCGGCGATGTAGACGAACACCGGCACGTATCCCAGGCGCGAGAAGATCGCCGCGACGATGAAGGGATTGGCGACGTTCGCCAGGCGCCCGACGCCATAGGCGAGGCCGGTGCCGCTATTGCGCAGCTCGGTCGGAAATTGCTCGGGCGTGTAGGTGAAGGCCAGCGTGGCGAAGCTTTGCATCAGGGTTCCGGCGAGGAAGCCGAATCCGACGATCAGCGCCGGCACGAAGGAGAGCCCATAGAGCAGGCCGAACGCGCCGATCGCGAGCGCCACCGCCGCGATCGCATGCTTGCGCTCGACGCGATCGGCGACGAAGACCGCGATGAGCGCGCCCGGCACCGCGCCGACATTCATCAGCGTCAGGTAAGTGAGGCTTTTCACGATGGCGATTCCGTGCTCGGCGAGCAAGGTGGGCGCCCACGACATGAAGCCGTAATAGCCGACCGTCTGGAAGAACCAGATGCCGCAAAGCGAAAGCGTGCGCTTGGCCTGGCCGGCTGCGAAAAGCGCGCTCCAGCGCGGCTTCGGCGCCGCCGTGGCGATCGCGATGACGGCGGGCTCCGGCAGGCCATGGCCGATCTCGCCTTCGATCCGCGCCTCGATCCGGCCGATCACCTGTTCGGCCTCGGCCAGTCTTCCGTGCCGCGCCAGC
The DNA here is from genome assembly GCA_035293565.1 of Alphaproteobacteria bacterium. GTDB lineage: Bacteria > Pseudomonadota > Alphaproteobacteria > BOG-932 > Roseiterribacteraceae > DATGMP01. The sequence goes on from DATGMP010000103.1 coordinate 6,764, forward strand.
CAGCGCGGCGACTCCTCGAGCCTTCGCGCGACCACCAGAAAGGGCAGCCCCAGAGCGCCCCACACGAAGATGCCGCGCCAACCGTCGGGCCCGAGCGGCACGACGAGCAGCGATACCCAGCTGGTCACCGGGATCGCGGCCATCGCGATCACCATCGCCCAGGACTGCCAGCGTCCGCGGGCGCGCGCCGGGTACATCTCCGCGATATAGGTCACGACGGCGACGGTCGCCGAGGAGATGCCAATTCCCGTCAGGAAGCGCAGGGCGAGCAAGGTCGGCAGATCGTTTCCAAGGCCGTTCGCCAGCGAGAAGAGCGAGAAGACCGGCACGAAGACGAACAGGCTGCGCTTGCGCCCGATGCGGTCGGACAGCGCGCCGCCGAACAGCGCCCCCAGGAACATGCCGAGGAAGCCCGCCGACGTGGCGAGCGCCACCTGATGCATGGAAAGGTCCCACTGCCTGACCAGCACGGGCGCCGCGTAGGAGAAGGTGAAGATGTCGGAGAGGTCGAAGAAGAGCGGGATCGCCAGGATCCACAGCATGCTTCTATGCCAGCCGGAAATCGGCAGCCGATCGATTCTGGCCGCAATATTCGTGTCGTTCAATTCGTGTGCGCCTCCCCCTGCACGCACACTGTAGGATGGGCGGAGCGCCCGCGATACCCGCCCGCTCCCGTGACGTCATTCCCGCGAGGGCGGGACGCCAGATCTTTACGCGCGGCAGCGCGAAGAGGGCGGATTTATGTCGCGGCAGACGCGGCTCTAGAACTGGATCCCCGTCTTCGCGGGAATGACGTCAATGTTTAATGGCACCGCGCCGCGGCCGGTGTCGCACGAAGCGTACCTCGACTCCGTCGACATAGAGGGAGGCCTCGTCGGCCTCATGGTCGAATTCGAGCTCGACCGAATAGCCGGCTTCGCGCAGATGGCCGGCGGCCGTTTCGAGAAAGTCCGCCGCTTCGGCGCTGTGCGTGCGGGCGGCGGCCCGCCCGGCTTCCGTCTGGCGGGGAGAAATCTGAGTTTTCGCTGCGGAAGGCCCGCGGGCCGTTCCTTGCCTCATATCCGCATCTTCCAAATCCACCCCGGCCGTCGCTGACATTCTTTGCGGCGGAGGCGCCGAAACCATTAGCTCACGATTTTTTCATCCTGCCAAGATGCTGCACTGCGACAAGATGGCCAACCTCATATATCCCAATGGATTACTATGTATCCTTATGGATTAGTCGCCTCCACCTGGGTGGAAGCGCTGCGACGCGGCATTCGGTTCCACGCATCCAAGGCCGCGATTTTGTAGGCCTCGGCCAGCGTCGGGTAGTTGAAGGTGTTCTCGATGAAATAATCGAGCGTGCCCTTGAGGTTCAGCACCGCCTGCCCGATATGGATCAGCTCGGTGGCGCCCTCGCCCACGATATGGACGCCGAGCAGCCGGCGGGTTTTCAGCGAGAAGATCATCTTCATCATGCCGGCGTTGAGCCCCATGATGTGACCGCGCGAGGTCTCGCGAAACCGCGCGACGCCGCATTCGTAATGAATGCCGCGTCCCCGCACCTCCTCCTCGCTCATGCCCACGACCGAGATCTCCGGAACGGAATAGATACCGTAGGGAAAAAAGTCGGGCGCCGGCGGCATCGGGACGTGGAAGGCGTGGCAGGCCGCCACCCTGCCCTGCTCCATCGAGGTCGAAGCGAGACTCGGGAAGCCGATGATGTCGCCGGCGGCATAGATGTGCGGCATCTCGGTCTGGAAGGTGTTTGGATCAACCTTCAGCCGGCCCCGCTCGTCGGTCGCGAGGCCGCACGCATCGAGCCCCAGAGCGTCTGTCGCGCCGTCGCGCCCGCCGGTGAAGAGGAGCATCTCGGACTTGTAGCGCCGACCGTCCTCCAGCAGAGCCACCGGCCAGCCATCCTCGAAATCGATCCGCTCGACTTTGGCGCCCAGCCGAATCGTCACGCCGCGATCGCGGAGCTGGTGGGTGAAATCCTCGATCAGCTCCTGGTCGATGAAATCGAGGAAGGTGGGCTTGGGCTCGATCAGATTCACATGCACATCGAGCGCGCTGAAGATCGTCGCGTATTCCACGCCGATCACGCCGGCGCCCAGCACCGTGAGGCTGCGCGGCAGGCGCGGCATGTCGAGCAGTTCGTCGCTGTCGAGGACGCTTGATCCGTTGAAAGGGAAATCGGACGGCCGATGCGGCTTGGTGCCGACCGCGATCAGGAATTGCTCGCCCTCGAAAATATGGGTCTCGTTATTCTGGCCGACGACCTCGATCCGATGCGGATCGAGAAAACGGGCGCTGCCGCAGAAGGTCTTGACCGCGTTGCGGGCGAATTGGTGCTCCAGCACGTCGACCTCGTGCTCCAGCGTCATGTGAAGCCGGCTCATCAGGTCGCTGGCGCCGATATCCTGTTTCACCCGATAGGCGCTGCCATAGAAGCCGCGCTCCCGCCAGCCGGTGAGATTGAGGACAGTCTCGCGGAGAGTCTTGGACGGGATCGTGCCGGTATGGACGGAGACGCCGCCGACTTTCCGGCCCTTCTCGACCACCAGCACGGATTTGCCGAGCTTTGCCGCCTGAACGGCACCCCGCCGCCCGGCGGGCCCGCTGCCGATCACGATGAAATCGTAGGCGCTCACGGATGGCGTCGTATTCCGCGACTCGGAGAGTCAAGGCTAACGCAAAATTGTACGGTGCGGAATCCACCTCGACATCCACCTCGAATCCCAGCGCCGCCCTACAACCCATCCGCAAACTGTGACACTCTGATCGGCCCTGCGCGAAGAATGGGAGAAGAAAATGACGCAGCAGGTCCGACCCTGGCCGATCTTCCGCTCGCTCGCGGGCTATTCGTTTAGCAGTATCGGCGGCGATCTCGTGGCCGGGCTCACGCTGGCGGCGGTCGCCGTGCCGGAGCAGATGGCCACCGCACGCCTCGGCGGCTTCGGGCCGGAAGTCGGCTTCTATGCTTTCATCGCCGGGTCGCTGGGCTTCGCGGCGTTCGGCGCCAACCGCTTCCTGTCGGCGGGCGCCGACTCCACCATTACGCCCATTTTCGCCGGCGGTCTGGCCGCCCTCGGCGCCGCCCAGGCAGGCGGCAATCCCGAGATGGCAGCGCTGCTGGCGCTCTTGGTCGGCATCGTCGTCGCATTAGGCGGCGCCTTCCGGCTCGGCTGGATCGCGGATCTTCTTTCGGTTCCAGTCACGACCGGCTTCCTGGCCGGGATCGCGGTCCATATTCTCGTGTCTCAACTGCCGGGCCTGCTCGGAATTCCCGCGCCCCACGGCTCGCTCCCGCGCCAGGTCGGGTCGATCCTGTCCTCGCTCGCCGGGACCAACCCCTATTCCCTGATCCTCGGACTGATGGTCTTCGCCTTCACGGTCGGCAGCGAGCGGATCAGCGCCAAGATTCCGGGCGCGCTCATCGGGCTGGCGATCGCGACCGGCGCGACCGTTCTGATGGGCTTGGAAGATAGAGGCGTCAGCGTTCTTGGCACTCTCCAGGGCGGATTGCCGCAAATCGGCATACCTGCCGGCGATGCCGCCGAGATCCTGCCGATGCTGCCGCTGGCACTGATTGTGGCGCTGGTCGTGATGGTTCAGACCGCGGCCACGTCGCGTGCCTTTCCAAACGCCAAAGGCGAGCCGCCCGATATCAATCGCGACTTCATCGGCGTTGGCGCGGGCAGCATCCTGGCGGGCATCGTCGGAAGCTTTCCGGTCAATGCGAGTCCGCCGCGGACCGCCATAGTCTCGGAAACCGGCGGACGGTCTCAACTTGCCGGCATCGCCGCGGCGCTCATCGTGTTCGCGCTGGCGGTGTTCGGCGCCAGCCTGCTGGCGCATGTGCCGCACGCCGCGCTGGCCGGGATCCTGCTGTTCGTCGCACAGCGGATCGTGCGGGTACAGGTCATGGCGGAGATTCTGCGGCGAACTCCGGCCGAGTTCGCGCTGATCCTCGCCACGACGGCAGCGATGGTGGCTCTCCCGATAGAGATCGGTGTCGCGGTGGGCATCGTGCTGTCCCTCATGCATGGCATGTGGACGACGACGCGAGCGCGCATCATCGAGCTGGAGCGTGTGCCGGGCACGTCGATCTGGTGGCCGCCCGGCCCGGCCTTCCATGGCGAGGCTGTCCGGGGCGTCATCGTCGCCGCTTTCCAAGCGCCGCTCTCCTTCCTCAACGCTTACGAATTCGAGCACGGATTTCGAAGGCTCGTCGACCGACGCAAAGGCGAGATCACTCTGGTGGTGCTGGAGGCGAGCAATATCGTGGAGATCGACTACACCGCGGCGAAGGTCATGGAAACGCTGATCGACCACTGCCGGTCGGCGGGCGTTGCCTTCGCAGTCTCGCGGCTCGAATCGGTGCGCTCCCAGTTGGCTTTCAAGCGTTTCGGCCTCATCGAGCTCTTGGGCCCCGATCGCCTGTTCCACAGCGTCGAGGAGGCGGTCAGAGCGTTGTCCGGAAACAGTCCCTCTCCGGCCTGAAGGGTGGAGAGGGGAAATGGTTCAGACGCGCCGCGAGAAAATCACCGCGGCGAGGCCGATCACGATCATGCCGGCGCCGCGCACGGCCCAGCGTGGCTCGCCCACCATGAAGCTGCCGGAAGGATGCGGAAAATAGCCGCTCCCCTGGCCGATCCAGATTAATCCGGCAAGGCTCGCCAAGATCCCGACGGCGAGCATCATCGGCCGCATGATTCGCATCGCGCTTCCCCCGATGCCGAGACCCGCGTCACCCGGAGCGTACGCGCGTCATCGGCGACGGACGAACTACAACCGAGAATATTCCTATTTCGTTATTCGGCGCCCTCGACGAGGGCGGTGTCGGCAGCAAGCTCGACCGGCTCTTCGGGCGCCGCAATATCCGCCCCGCGCAACTCCGCCAGGCGCGCCAGCGTCGCCGATCGCGCATATTCGTCGGGAATGGCGCAAATCCCGTGCCGGGCCATGAAGCGGCCCAGGACGGCACCGGCGCTAAGCCGCGCGAAGGGAATCGCCAGCACGGCCGGCAGTATGGTGGGCGCCGCCCAGGCGAGCGCGCCGGGCGCGATCCATACGAGCGCGGCGGCCAGAAAGGCGCCGAAAACGAGCTGCGGCCAGAGACCTTTCAGCGCTTCGCCATAGGAGATCTGTCGTCCCTCGCGGTTCTGCGCCTCCCAGATCACCCGCTTCCCGAAGAGAAGCCCGACCACGAAGCGCGCCTGCGCCACCATCATGATGGGGCCGAGCAGGATCGAAAACAGCGTGTCGATCAGCGAGCCGATGATCAGCCGCGCCGCGCCGCCGTAAAGCCTCGCCTCGCCCTTCAGCAGGATGTCGAGAGCGCCGAGGATGCGGGGCGCGAAGCCGACCGCCATCATGACGAAGTAAAGCTCGAAGGCGAGATGCGCCGGAAAGGGTCCCTGGGCGCCCTTCCAGAACGCCATCGCAAGTCCGGCCGCCAGCATCGCGACGCCGAAAGGCGCGCCCAGATACATCGCGATCGCGTTGATCAACTGGAAGCGGCCCATCGGCTTCAGGGCGAGACCGAACAGCTTCACATATTGCATGTTGCCCTGGCACCAGCGCAGGTCGCGCTTGATGAAGTCGGGCAGGCTGGGCGGGTTTTCCTCCCAGCTCTCGCGCTCGTCGGGAATGACCCGCACATCCCAGCCAGCGGCGCGCATCATCGCCGCCTCTACCTGATCGTGGCTCAGCACGTGCCCGCCCAAGGGCGGCTTACCGGCCAGCACCGGCAGGCGGCAATGCGCGACAAAGGGCTGGAGGCGGATAATCGCGTTATGACCCCAATAGGGCCCGGCGGGCCCCTGCCACCAGGCGCTGCCGACCGTCTGAGTCCGCATGCTCTGACGCATGCCGAACTGGAAGATCCTTGTGAAGGCGCTTTCGGAGGGATGGCCCACCACGAGCGATTGGAGGATGCCCAGCCGGGGATTGGCCTGCATGGCCCGCACCAGCCGGAGCATTGCCGCCGCCGACATCAGGCTGTCGGCGTCGAGCACGATCATGTGATCGTACCGGCCGATCGCGCGCTCGGCGAATTCGTGCAGATTGCCGGCCTTGAAGCCGATATTGGCTTCCCGCCGGCGATAATTGACGAAGCCTGGTTCGCAATAGCGCGCGCGAAGCACGGCGAAGGCTTCCTCCTCGGCGCGCGCGACCTCCGGACGGGCGCTGTCGCTCAATACATGGAAGGCGAATTGCGTCGCCCAGCCGCTGGCCAGGATTCCCTGGATCATCGTCTCCAGACGGGCGAAGACGGTCGGCACATCCTCATGGCGCACCGCGACGCAGACCGCGGTGCTTGCGACGATCGGACTGTCCTCCGGCGTGGCGCGCAGCGCCGGGTTGGTGAAGGCGACCGGATCGCGGACCAGGCGCAAGATCACGAATCCGAGCACCGAGTTCCAAAAGCCGAGGAGCGTCCAGGGCAGGCTCAGAAGGAAAAGCGTCAGGAACAGAATGGCGGGCGGCGACCAGCCGTTGGCCGCCATGACCCGGCCCATCGCCAGACCGAGGCCCGTCAAGCTGGCCAATGTCAGGAAGACGACGACCGTCCGCCTGACGGCAAGGGCGCGCGCCTCTTCATCGACCTCGGGCAGTGACATCCGGCGGTGGTCCGTCCTTTTGCTTCGAACCAGCGATTTACAGGAGGACCGGCCCTTCCGATAGATCGCTTCTACATCTACCTTCGTCATTCCCGCGGGGAATGACGAAGACTTTGGGGTGCACGATCATTGCGGCAAATTGATAGCAAAGAAGCCCGAGCGCTTTGGATCGTCGAAGCCGGACGGGCCGAGTTCAGGCAAGAGGTCGCGCCTGCGCCCGGCCCCGGCGAGGTGCGAGTCCGGGCGCTGGTCGGCGCGATCAGCCGCGGGACGGAATCGCTCGTTTTTCACGGCCGGGTGCCGGAGAGCGAGCGGCGGCGCATGCGCTGCCCTTTCCAGGCGGGGGAATTTCCATTTCCGGTGAAGTACGGCTATTCGACAGTCGGCGTCGTCGAGGCCGGACCCCCCGAGCGGATCGGGGAGCGCGTATTCGCGCTCCATCCGCATCAGACTCGGTTCACGGTTCCGGTCGAAGGCGTCAGTCCGGTTCCGGCCGATATCCCTTGCGAACGCGCCGCCCTGGCGCCGCAGATGGAGACTGCGCTCAACGCGACCTGGGATGCGAAGCCCAGGATCGGCGATCGGATCGCGGTCGTCGGCGCGGGCGTGATCGGGATTCTCACCGCTTATCTCTGCGCCCGTGTACCGGGCGCCTCGGTGACGCTGATCGATCGCGATGCGGGCCGGCGCGCGATCGCCGCAAGCCTCGGCATCGGCTTTGCCGCCGCCGGCGAGCACATGACGGAGGCGTGCGACCTTGTCTTCCATGCGTCAGGCGATCCGTCGGGGCTCGATCTGGCGCTCTCGCTCTGCGGGTTCGAGGCGGTCGTCATCGAGCTCAGCTGGTACGGCGACCGCCCGGTTCCGGTGGCGCTCGGCCGCGCCTTCCATAGCCAAAGGCTGACGATCCGCGCCTCGCAGGTCGGATCGGTCGCGCCGTCCCGCCGCGCGCGCTGGACTCATCGGCAGCGGCTTGCGAAGGCGCTATCCCTTTGCGCCGACCCCCGGCTCGACGCTCTCGTGCGCGAGGAGATGCCGTTCGACGCGCTGCCCAACCGGCTGCCGGACATTCTCGGTCAGCCGGGCGCGCTCTGCCATCTGATCCGTTATCTCGAGGAGTAAACCTCAATGTACGCTGTCGAAGTCCGCGATCACATCATGATCGCGCACAGCCTCAAGGGCGAGGTATTCGGCCCGGCTCAACGCCTGCACGGCGCGACCTACGTCGTCGATGTCGCCTTCTTCCGCGAAAAGCTCGGACCGGACAACATCGTCGTCGACATCGGTCGCGCGCTCGACGCGCTGAAGAGCGCGTTGCATTCGGTCAATTACGCCAATCTCGACGAGCACCCGGCGCTCGCGGGGCAGCTCACGACCACGGAGTTCCTGTGCCGCTATATCTTCGACCGGATGGCGGAAGCCATCCGCGACGGGAGGCTCGGCGCGCACGCGGACGGGATCGAGCGCATGCGCGTTGTCCTCAACGAATCCCATGTCGCGCGCGCCTGGTACGAGGCTTCGCTTGGCGGCTGAGCTCGCCTTCGCCATCCCCGGCGACATCGAAGCCAGGACAGGCGGCTATGTCTACGATAAGCGGGTGATCGCCGGCTTGCGCGCTCTTGGCTGGACGGTCGAGCACATCGCCTTGCCGGCCAGCTTTCCCTTCCCCGCCGGGACCGACCGCGCAACAGCGCGCGCGCGCATCGCACGATGCGCGGCCGGCGGACTCGTCATGGTCGACGGATTGGCGCTGGGCGTGCTCCCCGAGCTCGCCGAAGCCGAGCAAGGCAGGCTCCGGCTGGTGGCGCTCGTCCATCATCCGCTGGCGCTGGAGAGCGGGCTCAATGCGGAGCACCGGCTCCGCTTCATCGATTCCGAGCGCCGCGCTCTTGCAAAGATTTGCGCGGTCATCGTCACCAGCGACATGACTGCGCGCACATTGGTCGCGGACTATGGGGTCCCGCCGGACAGGATCACGGTCGCGAAACCCGGCTGTGATCCCGCGCCGGAGCGTAGCGCCCCGGCTCACTCGCGTTCGATCGTGCGCCTGCTGAGCGCCGGCACCGTCACTCCACGCAAAGGGCATGACGTCCTGGTCGCGGCGCTGGCCCGGATCGCCGACCTTCCCTGGACGCTCACGCTCGCCGGCAGTTGCGAGCGTGCGCCCGATTGCGCCGCCGCGCTGATGCGCGCGATCGAGGATCACGGCCTCGTCGACCGGATCGCCCTTGTCGGCGAGGTATCGGATATGACGCCCCTTTATCAGGCGGCCGACCTCTTCGTGCTGGCGAGCCGCTATGAGGGCTACGGCATGGTGTTCGCCGAAGCGCTGCGGCATGGGCTGCCGATCGTCGGGACGAACGCGGGCGCGATACCGGAAGTGGTGCCGGCGAGCGCGGGCGTCCTGGTGCCGCCCGACGATCCCTTCGCGCTTGCCGCCGCCCTCGCCGATCTGATCGGCAGGCCCGAAAGGCGCGCCGCCTTGGCGGCGGGGGCGCGCGAAGCCTGCCGCAGCCTGTGCGATTGGAATGAGACCGCGGCCACGATCGCGGCGGCGCTGGAGCGCGTTCGCTAATTCAGCGTCGAGCCGCCGCCAAGTCGCAGTCGAACAGAATGTCTCGACCAAGCCTGTGAATGGCCGTCCGCGGCCGCATCGCGGCCTCCAGCGCGTCGATCGGCGGCAGCGAGATGCCGATTGGGCCCGAGCCGATCAAAATCGGCGCCACGCAGATGTGAAGCCGGTGTATCGCGCCCGCCGACAGGAAGGCCGATACGGTTCCCGCGCCTCCCTCGATCAGCAGCCGGCGAAAGCCGCGCTCGGCAAGCGCGGCCACCATGTCCGCCGGGTCGAGCTTGCCGTCGCGGCAAGGAAGAATGATCGGCTCCACGCCCTCCGGCCTGTTCCGCGCCTGTCCCTGCACGGCATAGACAGGCGCCCCGTCCCCGGCGAGCAGCCGTGCGGTGGGCGGCAGGCGCCCGTTCGGATCGATCACCACCCGCGCCGGGTTCGGCCCCTCGACCCGTCTGACCGTGAGCTGGGGATCGTCGGCCAGCACGGTTCCGATGCCGACGACGACCGCATCGACCAGCGCGCGCAGCCGATGCAGGTGGCTGAGCGACTCCGGCCCGTTGACATAGTGCGAGCGCCCGGTCGCCGTCGCCACGCGGCCGTCGAGCGACTGGCCGAGCTGACCGATGACGAAGGCAGGGCAGGCGTGCCCCAGCGCGATCGGCGCATAGCGATGCCAGAAGGCTCCGCCGAAAGAATCGTCGCCGGGAACGGCGAGCGCCTTGCCGCCGACGGCGAGCGCCAGCAGCCTGGTCCAAGCGCCATCGAAATGGGATTCGTCCGCTTGCGCCGAATCCGGATCCTCCGACCACAAGCTCGTCATCACCCGTTCGCTCCGGCGGGCGGTCAAGACCGCCGGATGGCTATGGCGCAACGGTCTGCCGATTGCAACCGCACCCAGACCCGCCGTCTGCCGCCGGCATCGTACGGAACCAGCACGTGAAAACACGGAGGTCGAATCGCGGCTCCCGTTCGGGATCGGCGCGGCGCCTCGATGCGACCGACCGTCGCTGGACCATGCCCGTGAAGGCCGATCACCCCCGCATTTTCATGGGCATAGGCCCCAACTTCGCCATGATTATTCGCAAATATCGCGTACACTGGTCATCGAGTCGTCAGGATCGAGTCGCACGCCGACATGCTCACTGGGGGTTCTGAAACTGCCGCGCATCCTTGGGCCGCATTCGCGAAATCCGAACGCGAGGCGGGCGGCAGCACTGCGGCGCGAAATCATCACTATATTAACAGTATGGGTGGTTCGTTAACCATTCGGGGCTACCGTTCGTTATCCAAGCACGAGGTCGGCGGAATCCTGCCGCTCGTCCTGCGTCGGGAACGATGATGGCTAGAGACGCTTATGGATGGCACGACATTTGCTTCTACGTAGTAGAGGATGATGTCGATCGCGCGAGCGTCGTTTCCATGGATGGTCCGATCGAGCCCCACCACCGCGGTTGTGTTTTCGTCCGCGACGACGCTCGCGGACCCATGAGCCCGTTGCCGGGGGCATCGGACGAAATTTCTTCCAACAACACGCCGCCAGCTCACGAGGCGATTATGGCGCGCTAGGAGGGTTCGATGGGCGTAGTCGATCAGATTTTTTCTCGGTCCCTGGAGACCTATGAGAGTCAACGGCAATATGAAATGCCACTGCTCGACTACCTGGAACTGTGCCGCACCGATCCGATGGCATACGCGACCGCCGCGGAGCGGATGGTGGCGGCGATCGGCGAGCCGGAAGTCGTGGATACGGCGCGCAATCCCCGCCTCGGCCGCATATTCCTGAACCGCACGATCAAAGTGTATCCGGCCTTCGCCGAATTCTACGGCATGGAGGATACGATCGAGCGGATCGTCAATTTCTTCCGCTATGCCGCCCAGGGGCTCGAGGAGCGCAAGCAGATCCTCTATCTGCTGGGTCCGGTCGGCGGCGGCAAATCCTCCATCGCCGAGCGGCTGAAGCAGCTGATGGAGAAGCTGCCCATCTATGTGCTGAAGGCCGGCGAGGCGTTGAGCCCGATCTTCGAAAGCCCGCTCGGGCTCTTCAATCCCGAGCTGATGGGCCAGGAGCTCGAGGAGCGGTTCAATATACCGATTCGTCGCCTGACCGGCCTCATGTCGCCCTGGGCGGTCAAGCGTCTGGACGAGTTCCGGGGGGATATCTCCAAGTTCAGCGTCGTGAGGCTGCATCCGTCGCGGCTGCGCCAGATCGCCGTCTCCAAGACCGAGCCCGGCGACGAGAACAACCAGGATATATCGAGCCTGGTCGGCAAGGTGGATATCCGCCAGCTCGAGATGTTCAGCCAGAACGACCCCGACGCCTACAGCTTCTCCGGCGGCCTCAACCGGACGACCCAGGGCCTGCTCGAATTCGTCGAGATGTTCAAGGCGCCGAT
>DATGMP010000104.1:0-64164 GCA_035293565.1 Alphaproteobacteria bacterium
CCGAGCCGCTGGCCGATGAATCCGCGCTCGCGGCCTTGGCCGATTGGTGCGTCCGCTACAGCCCTTGGAGTGCCATCGACGGCGTCGACGGCATCCGCCTCGACATCACCGGCTGCGCCCATCTGTTCGGCGGCGAGACCCGGTTGCTGGCGGAAGCGGAAGCGCGGATTTCACGCTTCGGCTTCATGATGCGCGGCGCAATCGCCGATACGCCCGCCGCCGCCTGGGCGTGGGCACGGTTTCGTAGGGCGCAGGAGGAGCCGGTCCTGAGCGCGGGCGAGATCGGGCCGCTGCTCATGCTTCCTGTCGCGGCGCTGAATCTGGAGCCGGAGACGGTCGCGACTTTGGAGCGGCTCGGCCTCGGCACGATCGGTGCCGTCGCGTCTCTGCCGCGTGCGCCGCTCGTCAAACGACTGGGCGAACGGCTGATGGCAAGGCTCGATCAGCTTCTGGGGCGCGCGCCCGAGCCGATCTCGCCACGGCTCCTCCCGGTCCCCTATGTCGCACGCATGATTTTCGTCGAGCCGATCGGCACTCGCGAAGACATGGATCTAGCGACATCGCGGCTCGCGACGCGGCTCTGCGACGAGCTTGCACGCGACGGGAAGGGCGCTCGCCGGCTGACGCTCGCCTTCTATCGTGTCGACGGCACCGTGCAGCGCCTCACCATCGGCACCAGCCTTACGACCTGCGAGCCTTCCCATCTGCTGCGGCTTTTCGCGGAGCGGCTGGACGGCATCGATCCAAGCTTCGGCATCGAGGTCATGACGCTCGAGGCCGAAATGGTTCAGGAGGTCACCGCGATACAAGCCGCGCTTTCCGGCGGCGACAGGATGGATGAAGTCGACCTCGCCAGGCTGATCGATCGTTTGCGCAATCGGTTAGGAGATGACCGCGTTCTCCAGCCCATGCCCATCGAGAGTCATGTGCCGGAACGGGCTGAGCGGTGGGTGCCTGCACCTGCACCCTCACCCTCCCGCCGCTTCGCGTCGGGTCCCTTCCTCTCCCACTTGCGTGGGCGAGGAGGTCAAAGAACCCCTCTACCCCTTGCGGGAGAGGGAGGAACCCATTGCGTCAGCAATGGGAGGATGAAGGTGCGGCCGCTCAAATTGCTGACTCGGCCCGAGCCGATCGACGCGACGGCGCCGATCCCGGATGATCCGCCACTCTCCTTCCGCTGGCGGCGTGTCTTTCACCGCGTGATCAGCGCCGACGGACCCGAGCGCATCGGGCCGGAATGGTGGAAGCCTACGGATTATCGACCGCGCGATTATTACCGGATCGAGGATGCCGATGGCCGCCGCTTCTGGGTCTATCGAGAAGGCCTCTATGGCGGGGGTGAGCCGCCGCGCTGGTTCCTGCACGGATTCTTCGCGTGAGTTGGGGACCCATGAATTACGCGGAGCTGCAGGTCACCAGCAATTTCAGCTTTCTGCGCGGCGCCTCGCATCCGCCGGAGTTCGTGGAACGCGCGCAAGGGCTCGGCCTCGCAGCCATCGCGATCACCGACCGCAACACGCTGGCCGGAATCGTTCGGGCGCACGAAGCCGCAAAAGAGGCCGAGATACGGCTCGTCATCGGCGCTAGGCTCGATTTCACCGACGCGCCGAGCCTGCTCGCCTTTCCGACTGACCGCGCCGCTTATGGACGCCTCTCGCAGATGCTGACCGACGGCAAGATGCGGACGACGAAAGGCGAATGCGAACTCACGCGCGAGGATCTTTTCAAATATGGTGACGGCATGCGTCTTATCGCGCTGCGTGGTGAAGCGCCGGACGCGGATTTCGCCGCGCATTTGCAATCACTTCATCGGCGTTTCGGACGATCGCTCTACCTCGCCGCGCATCATCTCTATCAGGGCGATGATGCGAAGCGTCTGGCGCGTCTCGGCGATCTTGCGGACTCGCTCGGAATTCCGCTCGTCGCGACCAACGATGTTCACGCTCATATCGCCGAACGCAGGCCGCTTCAGGATGTACTGACCTGCATTCGCGAAGGCTGCACCGTTGCCGAGGCCGGCTTTCGTCTTCACGCGAATGCCGAGCGTCATCTGAAATCGCCTGACGAAATGGCGCGGCTCTTTCGCCGCCGCCCCGATGCGATCGCGCGAACCTTGGAGATTGTCGAGGCCTGCAGCTTCTCGCTCGACGAGCTCCGCTATGAATATCCCGTCGAGCCGGTGCCCGAAGGACGCACGCCGCAGGAAGAGCTGACGCGGCTTACCTGGCTTCACGCGGCGGCGCGCTACCCCGACGGCATTCCGAAGAAAACCGAGAAGCTGCTCAAGAAGGAGCTCGTCTTCATCGAACAGGAGGATTACGCGCGCTATTTCCTCACCGTCTACGACATCGTGCGCTTTGCGAAGGATAAAAAGATCCTTTGCCAAGGCCGCGGCTCGGCCGCCAATTCGGCGGTCTGCTACGTGCTCGGCATCACGGCCGTCGATCCGGAGAAGGTGGAGCTCCTGTTCGAACGTTTCGTCTCCTCCGAGCGCAAGGAGCCGCCCGACATCGATGTCGATTTCGAGCATGAGCGGCGCGAGGAGGTGATCCAATATATCTATGAAAAGTACGGTCGCGACCGCGCGGGTATCGTCGCGACGCTCGTGACCTATCGGCCGAAGAGCGCGATCCGCGATGTCGGCAAGGCGCTGGGCCTTTCGTCCGACACGGTCGGTATTCTCTCCGGCACGCTCTGGGGTTGGGGACGCGAGGGAATCCAAGAAGGGTACATTCGCGAAGCGGGGCTGGATCCGAGCGACTTCAATCTGCGCCGCGCTTTGAAGCTGGCCGCGGAGCTGATCGGCTTCCCACGCCATTTGTCCCAGCACACGGGTGGCTTCGTCATCACGCGCGGCAAGCTCTGCGAAGTGGTGCCGATCGAGAATGCGGCGATGGAGGATCGCAGCGTCATCGAATGGGACAAGGACGATCTCGATACGCTCCGTATGCTGAAGATCGATGTGCTGGCGCTCGGCATGCTGACCTGCTTGCGCAAGGGATTCGAACTGGTGCGCGAGCATTATGGCGTGGAGCCGCAACTCTATGGCCTGCCAGAGGAGGAAGAGGTCTACGACATGCTCTGCCGCGCCGATTCGGTCGGCGTGTTCCAGGTCGAAAGCCGGGCGCAGATGACGATGCTGCCCCGCCTCAAGCCGCGAGACTTCTACGATCTGGTGATCGAGGTCGCAATCGTCCGGCCCGGACCGATCCAGGGCAAGATGGTCCACCCCTACCTCAAGCGACGCGACGGAGAGAAGTTCGAATATCCCAAGGAGGAGCTGCGCGAAGTGCTGTCGCGAACCTGTGGCGTACCGCTCTTCCAGGAGCAGGCGATGCAGATCGCCATGGTCGCCGCACGCTTCACGTCGGAGGAGGCCAATAAGCTGCGCCGCGCGATGGCGACCTTCCGCCATACCGGCACGATTCACACTCTGAAGGAGCGCTTCATTGTCGGCATGATCGACAATGGCTATGAGCGCGATTTCGCCGAACGCTGCTTCGCGCAGATCGAGGGGTTCGGTGAATATGGCTTTCCCGAAAGCCATGCCGCCAGCTTCGCGCTGCTCGTCTATGCCTCGGCCTGGCTCAAATGCCGTTATCCGGCAGTCTTCGCTTGCGCCATCCTGAACAGCCAGCCCATGGGCTTCTACCAGCCGGCTCAGCTGGTGCGCGACGCCAGGGATCATGGTGTGGAGGTGCGGCCGCCAGACGTTGCGCACAGTCATTGGGATTGCACGCTGGAGACTGATGGCAAGGGCGGCTTCGCTCTGCGTCTCGGTTTTCGCCGGATCAAAGGCTTCCACGAGAAGGATGCCGAACGCTTGATCGCGGCGCGCGAAGCCGGCGATTCGGCGACGATGCGCGCCTTATGGCTCGGTGCGAATCTCGAACCTCGCGCGCTCGAGACCTTGGCCAAGGGCGACAGCTGGAAATCGCAAGGTCTCGATCGGCGCGGCGCCCTTTGGGAAGCGAAGGGCCTGGGCGAGGCCCCATTGCCACTATTTGCTTTCTCTGAATCGTCATTCCCGCGAGAGCGGGACTCCATCTCGACGCAACTCGGCTACTCAACCATGGATTCCCCCCTTCGCGGGAATGACGATGAAAGATTGCACGGCGTCGAAGACAACGAGCCCTCAGTCGTCCTCCCGCCTCTCTCCCTTCCCGAGGAGGTGGGCGAGGATTATCAGCATCTCAGCCTGTCGCTGAAGGCGCATCCGGTCTCCTTGTTTCGGGAGCGGTTCGACCGGCGGGGGATTCTGCCCAGTCGCAATCTCAAGGAGCTGCCGGATGGGGCTCGGGTCAAGGTTGCCGGGCTTGTTCTGGTGCGCCAGCAGCCGGGCACGGCGAGCGGCGTCATCTTCATGACGCTCGAGGACGAGACCGGGGTCGCCAACATCGTCGTCTGGCAGACGATCTTTCAGCAGTTTCGCCGTGTTCTTCTGGGCAGCCGCCTGCTCGGCGTGACCGGACGGGTCCAGCGGGACGAGAGCGGCTATGTGATCCATGTCGTGGCGGACGAGCTGGTCGATCTCTCGGCTTATCTCAATCGTCTGTCCGAGCCGCCCGAAGCCTATGACGCCGCCTTATCGCGCGCCGATGTGGTGAAGCATCCTGGCTTCGACCGCCGCGGCGAGCCATCCCGGCGGCGCATTCCCGCGTCGCGGGATTTCCGATAGCCTGCCTGCGACGTCGCATCGTGCGAAACGTCTGCCGCGGCCAGCGAGTTAACCTATAACCAATCTCCTCGGAGCCAAACGGAACGGACCATGCCGGCATCCGTAAAGCGCAATCTCGCCCAGCTTCCGCCCAACCGTACGATGATCACCATCACGGTCATGCTGGCGACTGTGATGCAGGTGCTGGACACCACCATCGCCAATGTCGCCCTGCCGCATATGCAAGGCAGCCTCGGGGCGACACAGGACCAGATCGACTGGGTGCTGACCTCCTATATCGTCGCCGCCGCCATCGTCACGCCGACGACCGGATGGCTCACGACACGTTTCGGCCGACGACGGATCTTTCTCGTGTCGCTGACCGGCTTCACGGCGGCGTCGCTTCTTTGCGGGCTCGCCAATTCGCTCGGCGAAATGGTCGTCTTCCGATTGGGGCAAGGTCTGTTTGGAGCGGCCCTGGTACCGCTCTCGCAAGCCACGATGCTCGACACCTATCCGCCCAGCGAGCGGGGACGGGCCATGGCGATCTGGGGGATGGGCGTCACCGTCGGCCCGATCCTGGGGCCGACCTTGGGCGGCTATCTGACCGACTACTACAATTGGCGCTGGTGCTTCTACATCAACCTGCCGGTCGGAATCCTGGCGGTGCTCGGCATCCTCGCCTTCGTACCCGACAGCGTCCACAAAACCGGCCGCAGGCTCGATTGGCTCGGCTTCGCCTTCCTCAGTCTCGGGCTCGCATCGCTCCAGCTTTTCCTGGACCGCGGCGAGCAGAGAGGCTGGCTTCAATCAACCGAAATCAAGATCGAGGCCGTGCTGACGCTCTTCGGCCTCTACATGTTCGTGGCCGAAAGCGCGACCTCGCGGCGGCCGTTCTTCGATGTCAGACTCTTTCGTGACCGCACTTACATTCTGTCGGTCGTGCTGTCCGCGGGCGTCATGATCGTCCTCTATGGCTCGATGGCTCTGACACCGCAGCTGCTTGAGGGCGAGCTCAATTATCCGGTCTTCACCGCCGGGCTCGCCATGGCGCCCCGTGGGATCGGCAGCATCGGCTCGATGTGGCTCGTCGGCCGAATTTCCCACAAAGTCGACCCGCGATGGATTATCGGCACCGGTCTCGCGCTGACCGCGGTCAGCCTATACCAGATGTCCGGATGGTCGCTCGACGTGCCCGAAAGCACTGTCATGTGGATCAGCACGCTGCAAGGCTTCGGCTTCGGTTTCGTGACGGTGCCGTTGACCGTGGTCGCCTTCGCAAATCTGCCGGCCGATCTCCGCGCCGAGGCGTCGGGCTTCTACAACCTGATCCGCAACGTCGGCGGATCGGTCGGGATTTCGATTTCGGCGGCACGGCTCACCGAGCTTACCCAGACCTTTCACGCGGAGCTCGGCCGCTTTATCAACCCCTATCGGCCCATGCCGATGTTCGGCAACCTCTCGGGAGCGGCCTCCATGGTTGCCGTCAACGGCAACATCACGCAGCAGGCTGCAATGGTCGCGTACATCAACGTCTTTCTGTTGATGGCGCTCCTTTGTACGGCGCTCATACTCGTGCTTCCGCTGCTCAGATTCTCGCATGCGCTGCCACCCGCCGAATCGGCGGTCGCCAGCGAGTGACGCGCGCGGACCGCGCGCTTAGACCCGTGCCCGAGGACGGCGGCCGCGATATTCGACGATCACCTTTCGCGGAGGTGCCGCGTGCGCCGCGGGAAAATAGTCGGCGGCTTCGGCAATATTGCCGTTCGCAGGTTCCAACGGCCGCTGCGGCTTAGCCGGCCGAGCCTTTTTTTCGCCGCGCGGCGGTTGCGGCTTGGCGCGCCGAAGCTTCAGTTTCTGGCCGCCGATCACGTGTCCCTGGAGAGCTTCGATCGCCTTGTCGGCCGCCGAATCAGGCGCCAACGCCACAATTCCGAGGCGCAGATCGCCGCCCTCGGATTCGATCGGCTTGATCTGCGCACCGAGGACCAATCCGAAATCGTCGAACAGTTCCGCCAGATCCGCTGCGGCCGTCCAGGGAGGAAAATTGATGATATGAACGTTGCCTTGAAAACTCGATCGTCGCATTTCGCGCTCCTTTTGAGGGAGTCTATGTTGCGTTGCAGCATCAGGCAATTGCGAAGCGTGCAGATCAGATGATCCTTTTTGACGCGCCGGCAATGTCCCCAGGAACGGACGAACTCCCGAAAGGGTCCATATTTCCCCAAATGGGCGACCTGAAGTCGAACGGACGACGGGAAGAATCCCGGCGCCGCCTCACGGCGACTGCGTCGAAATCGAAGGCGGAGGCATCGGAGCGCGGCGTCCGCCTCCGCAATGATGCTTGCGGTCAAAGGCGATCGGATGGCTCCCCTCAGGGACCGGCGCCAGCGCCATGACGTCGGAGGCTGTATGGAATTGCGGCCAGGCGGGGAGACCGGGACCATTCGGGTCGCCTTTGTGGGCGAACTCGCTCCAATAGCCGATCATCTGATCGGCGAGCGCCTGGTGGATCGGCGGGAGGTTGTCGGGATTGCTGGCGCGGTCGAGCTCGGTGGCGAACAGGTAGGGCAGGTCAGACCCGGTATCCGCGAAATCATAGCCGTAGAGCGTCGTCTTGCGACCGGCGAGGGTCTCCATGGCGAGCGTAGCGCAGGCGGAGGCGCCCCCGGCCGCTCCGACCATCAGCGAGATTTTCGGAAGCGTTCCGTTCGCCAGCCCGTCGGCCGGCTGTAGCGGCAGGCCTGCCGCGCCGACGACCGGGCCCCACACGAGCGGATCGCTTGCCTTTCGCTGAGCTGAGTCAACCTTCAGCAAATCGCTGATCGACTTTCCGCGCAAACAATCGGGCGCCGCCTTCGGATCGTCACAACCGAGATCCTGGGCCAACGCGTCTCCTCGCTTTTCCGCCGCATCCACGACCGGTAGAAGGTCGACGCAATTTCCGTTCTGCACGATGGCCCGCTCGAACAGTCCCGCGGCGCCCGGCGAGACGAGTTGCGCACATATCGAATTCGCCCCCGCCTCGTCGCCAAAGATCGTGATGTTCAGCGGGTCGCCGCCGAAAGCGGCAATGTTCCGTTGTATCCAGCGCAACGCCGCCTGCTGGTCGGCGAGGCCGAAATTGCCGGAGAGTCCGTCTGGCGATTCCGTATCCAGCGCCAGATGCGCCAGGAATCCCAGCATGCCCAGCCGGTAGTTGAGCGTCACCACAACGACATTGCCCTTGGTGGCCAGGTTGCGTCCGTCATAGGCGGCGCTCGATCCGGAAACGAAGCCGCCGCCATGGACCCAGACCATCACCGGCAACGGACGGTCGGCGTGGCCGCCGTAGGGCGTTGTAATGTCGAGATAGAGGCAATCCTCGCTTCCGATGAGAGCCCCGGTGCGCGGATCGCTCTGCGGGCAGGGCGCTGCCGGCACCGTCGCGTCGCGGGCGGCGCCCCAGCCGGGAGCCGGCTGCGGCGGCCGCCATCTCAGATTGCCGATCGGCGGCGCGGCATAGGGGATGCCGAGAAACAATCGATAATCGGGACCGACCGTGCCGCGGACGAACCCGCTCTCGGTCTGGACCAGCGCATCGTCAGCCATGGAGGCCATTGCCCGATGCCCCGGCTGCAGCAACAGCGCGGCAAGAATCGCGAGCAAGGAGAGGAGGCTGCGAGCCGCCTTTCGCTCTGGCCGGGCAATCCCTTGCGGTATAGATAGATCGCGGCGCATGCGCGGCCTTCCCACATCCGGAACTGCCGAGTATAGCCGCCAATGAGCGGCGGGGGAGCCTCGAATGATATTGGGAATCGAACATACCGCGATCTCAGTTCCCGACCTCGACCGGGCTTTGGCATTTTATTGCGATATTTTGGGCTTCGAACTGGAGTGGCGGGCCGGGTGGCCCAAAGGGTCCCCGCGCCTCGATGAACTGGTCGGCGCCCAGAATTCCTCGAGCAAAGTCGCAATGGTGAAGCTCGGCGACACGCGCATCGAGATCTTCGAGTTCGAAAGTCCGGCCGTCCGCGCGCAAGACCCGGATCGTCCGGTTTTCGATCACGGTATCACCCATATCGGCCTGCTGGTGAGCGGGGTCGAGGCGGAATATGAGCGCCTCGCAGCCGCCGGCGTTCGCTTCAATGCCCCGCCGGCCGATGTCGGTGGCGGCTCCGTCTGTGCCTACGGACGCGATCCGTTCGGGAATTTTCTTGAGATCCGGGAGCAGAGATGAAAGCCGTCCGCTGCGAGCATGGGAAGGTCCGCCTGGTCGAGGTGGACCGGCCGAAGGGCGAGGGTATTAGGGTCAAGGTGGCGTCAGTGGGCATCTGCGGCTCCGACCTGCATCTGCTGACCTCGGGATTTCCCATACAATCGACGCTGGGCCATGAGATCGCGGGCATTACCGAAAATGGTACACCGGTCGCGATCGAACCGATGGCGCCCTGCGGCCGCTGCGCCTATTGCACCCAGGGTCGTTACAATCTCTGCGAGCTCGGGAGCTTCGCCACGACCTTCGGCGTCGGCCGCGACGGCGGCATGGCGGAGGAAATGATCGTGCCGGAGCGCTGCCTGGTGCCGCTGCCCGCTGGCCTCACGGTTGCCGATGCATGTCTGGTCGAACCTTTGGCCGTGGCGATCCACGGCATCATCCATGCGGGAATCCGCGCAACCCATCGCGTTGCGATCATCGGCGGCGGCTCGATCGGGCTTTGCGCGTTGGCCGCCGTCAAGGATGTCGGTGCGGAGGTCGCGCTGTTGGCGCGGCACGACCGGCAAAAGGCGGCGGGCGAGCGGCTCGGCGCCAAGCTCGGCGCCAGCGGCAGCTATGACATCGTCATTGATTGCGCGGGCACCTCCGCCGCGCTCACCGAGGCAGTCGGCTTGTGCAAGCCGGGCGCGACTCTTCTGCTGCTCGCGACCTATTGGGAAGGGCTGACGTTGCCGTCCTTCGAGGTCACGACCAAGGAGCTCAAGATTCTGAGCTCCGCCAGCTACGCCCGCCACGGCATGGTGCGCGATGTCGACGTCGCGGCTGCGCTGATGGCGCGTAATCCCGCGATCGCCGAGAGCATCATCACGCACCGCATGCCTTTGGACTCCGCCGTCGAGGCGTTCGCCATCGCGGCCGACCGCTCGCACGGCGCCATCAAAGTCGCGCTGGAGCCTTAAAACACCGCCAGCGGCGTGAGCGGGCTTCCGGTTGCGCCCTTTACCGGCAGCGGTGCCGCGGTGAACATGAATTGCGTCGCGCCGCTTGCCGCGAGCTCCGTCAGGATCAAGCCTTCCATCAACGGGACTCCGTAGTCGCGCAGCAGGCGCTGATGCACCGGGAAGACTGTGCCTGCGGGGAAGGGGATGACTTCGATCGCGTAATTGTCCATCGCGACCAGCGACACGCCGGCCTCGGCCAGCCACTCGGCCCCCTCGACATCGATGCCGGGCTCGCCATCGAAATAGTCGGGTTTGTTGCCGTGCTCCTCCCACCAGCCGGTACGGATCAGCACCGCATCGCCGGGCTCGGGCGCGAAGCCGGCCTTGGCGCCGATCTCCTTTAGCTCGTCGGCAGTGATGATCTCGCCCATCTTGGGCGCGGCGCCGCGATGCTTCACGACGTCGAAGAAGAGGCCGCGCGTCACGAGCGGCGTGAATTTCTCGACGCCGCAACGCGTGGCGCCCGAGCCGCTGCGGGTGCCGTTGCCGGAGAAGCCGTTATAGAGCTTGTCGTCGTACCAGACATGGCAGAGCGCATCGATGTGTGTCGCGAGATGCACCGGGATGATGAGCGTGTCCTCCGCGACCTGCACGCCGCCCGGCCGCTTTGCGCCGGCCGCATAATCTCCGCCGTCGCGATTCATCAGATGCATCACGGGTTGGCGCATTGCCGGCACAGGAGTCTTGTCGGCGATCGGCTGGGCCAGCGAAATCACGCGGCCGGTCTTGACCAGCGACGCGGCGCGCCGCACCTGATCCGGACCGATCTGATTGAGCGCGCCTTGCTCGTCTTCCTCGCCCCAGCGGCGCCAGGCTTCTTCCGCCATTCTCTTAAACCTCCGGCTCGAACCAGAAATCGGTGATGCGTCCGGTGCGCTCGCCCTTCGGCGCGAACACCACCTTCACCTTTTGTCCGACTTTGAGCTTGTGGCGCACCGCTTCCGCATCCACCAGCCCCGGCACCCTGACGAAATTCAAGATCGAGGTGTCGGCGCCGTCGAGCCTTACATAGGCAATACAATAGGGTGGATCGGGCAGGCCGCGGAATTTCTGGAATACGACGGTGAATGTCTCGATGACGCCCTTCTGCCCGACTTCGACCCATTTGTCGGTGTCGGCAAAATCGCGATCGCAGAAGGCGCGCGGCGGCAGCAGCACGCGCCCGCATTTCGGGCAGTGGCGGCCCAGAATCTTGTTTTCGGCAAGCCGCTCATAGAACTCGGTGACAATCGGACCCTTGTCGTGGGTGTAGATTATATCCCAATGCTCGATGACGGCGTTCGGATGCTCGGCGGTCATGCTTGTGCCTTTCACGAAAGGTCGTCGCCGGCGCGCGGCCGGTCGCTGAAGATCATGCTGGCGAAGAATTGATGGTCGCCGCCGATGCCGGTGGCGAGCGCATTGCGGACTCCCTTCACCTGGTGGTCGCCCGCGCGCCCCATCACCTGGTTCGCCGCTTCGATGCCGCGGATCAGCGCGGTCGCGGCGATCGGGTTCGAGCAGAGCACGCCTCCCGAAGGATTGATCGGCATCTCGCCGTCGAGATCGAACGCGCCCTCGCGCATGCGCCGCGCGACCTCGTAGGGACTCGCAAAGCCCGCCTCCGGAATCACATGCAGCTCGATATTGCTGAACGGCGCGTAGAGCTCGGCAACCTGCATGTCTTTCGCAGCGAGCCCGGCCATTGCGTACGAGGTCTGGATCGACTGCGCGAGGGCGGGAGAGTCCGCATGATAGGCTTCCGCCTTGGGGCCGGTGCGGTCGCCCATCCAATAGGTCTCGGCCGCGCAGCCGAGGCCGGTGATCCATGCCGGCCGTTCGTTCAGCCGTTTGATCGTTTCGCCGTTGGTCAGCACCATCGCCGCCGCGCCGCTGGAGCTGGGACAGGAGTCGAGCAGCTTGATGGGATAGGCGATCATCCGCGAGCGCAGCACTTCCTCCACCGTCACATCCTGCTGAATGTGCGCATAGGGATTCTTCAGCGCCGCTTTGTGCCGCTTGACCGAGACATGTGCCATGTCCTCCTCGGTCGTGCCGTACTTCTGAAAGAAGCAGACCGCCTGCATCGCGAGCATCGTGATCGTGTTGAGCGGCAGCGCGCGCTCGAACATCGGATCCCAGATTCGATTCAGGATCGACTGCGCGTCGCCACTCTCGCCGGTGCGCTCCGCCGCGCAGATGAGCACCGTGTCGAACGCGCCCGACGCGATATGGTCATATCCAGCCTGAACGGCGGAGAGGCCGGTCGCACCGCCGGTGTTGATGCGGATGACTGGCTTGCCATCGATCGCGCCCGATGCGTCGGCGAGCCAGCGCTCGGCATGCATCACGCCAGTCAGCGCGTCGGGCGCCATGGCGTAGACGACCGCATCGATGTCATCGAGCGTCAGCCGCGCATCTTCGAGCGCGCGTCGGATGGCCGTGCGCAAGAGATCAGGCTGAGTCAGCTCGGGATAGCGGCTCTTATATTTTGTCTGACCGGTCCCGGCTACGGCAACCGCGCGCGCCATCACGCAGCCTCCAGGATGAAGACCGAGTTCGCCTGTGCCGCGTTGGCCGACGCGGCATGCGCAAGCCCGCGGGCCTTCTTCTCGCCCTCGACCAGCCGATAATGACTCGTCGCGACCGCGGCAAGGCCTGAAGCGAAATCATAGTCGCGCGCGGCGAGGCCGCCGGAAGGATTGATCCGGATCTTCGTTTTCTTATCAGCGAGCTGCCCTGCGAATTCCTTCATATTCCCGTCGGTGCAGAGTCCGAGCGCGCGGCAGATCATCAGAAGATGCAGCGGCGTGAAGTCGATCGCCTCGACAAAGTCGAGCGCCGAAGCCGGATCGTCGATTTTCGCCATGCGATAGGCGCGCGAAGCGGCTTTGGCGAGCGACGGCATCGTCGCGAGCTCGTCCCCGCCGCGCCAATAGGAGTCGCAGGCCCAGCCGAATCCTTCGATTGTCGTGAAGGGAGATTTACGCCTGCGCGCAACCGCGTCGCTCGCCAGGATCAGCACGACGGCCGCATCGGTCGCGCCTTTTGTTTGCGGTTCTGTCCCGAGCTCCGCGACGCTATCCGCACCGGCAGCTGCGATCATCGCCTCGGTCTGTAGGCCGATCAATTCGGTGCGCGATAGCGGCAACGGCCTATAGAAGAACGGATCCATATTCAGCCGATCGACCTCGCGCATCGGTCCTTCGGACGGTTTGGCCCAATTGGCGACGAGGCAGATTCGGCTGCGACCGGCCATGATCTGCAGCGCGGCCAGTGCCAGCGCATGTTCGCCCGAGGAGGAGCTGTTGATGATCGATTTGCGATAGGCGCCGACCGAGGGCGCCGTCACCATCGACGAGATCGCGCGGCCGTCGAGGCCGTCGGACGATGCGATCGCCACCTGATCGACATCGCCGATCGCGAGGCCGGTCTCCTTGAGCGCCGCCGAGGCCGCGCGATAAATCAGCTCCTCGAGCGAGAGCTTCGATACTTCCGGCCCCGTCAATATCTTCGCGCCGATGATGGCCGCCTTCATCGCATCTCCTCCGAGGCCGCCGCGAGCCGGCGCGCCTGTTCCTTCAGCTCCCGCTTGAATAGCTTGCCGGTCTTGGTCACCGGCAGCGTATCGCAGAATTCGATCCGGTCCGGCACCTTGTAGCTCGACAGCCGCGAACGGCAATGGGCGCGGAGCGCTTCGGCGTCGATTTCTCGTCCCGAGACAGGCACGACGAAGGCGAAAATCACCTCCCCCCGTCGGGAATCCGGGGCGCCGACGACGGCGACGGCTGCGACTGCGGCATGACGCTGCAGCGCGTCCTCGACCTCGGCCGGCGACACATTGATCCCGGCCCGCTTGATCATCTCGCTTTCGCGGCCGACGAAATGGAAATACCCTGCCTCGTCGAGATAGGCGAGATCGCCGGTGCGGAAATAACCGTCTGCGGTGAAAGCCGATATATTGTGTTCGGCGCTGGCGCCGGCATAGCCGGGCGTCACATAGCCTTTGACCTCGACCTCGCCGGGCTCGCCAATCGGGCGCGGCGCGCGGGTATCCGGGTCGACGATGCGGACCCGGACGCTGGGCAGCGGCGGCCCCTGGCAGGTCGCGCGCCGCTCCAGCGGCCAGTCGGCCGGCGTGACGCAGCAATTTCCATAGATTTCGGTCGCGCCATAGATGTTGCAGATCCGCGGCACGCCCAGCCGCCCAGCCGCGATACGCAGATCCTGCGGCGTGCCGAGCGTGAGGCCGGTGCGGAGGCTCGCCGTTCGGCTGCGATTGAACACGGGATGCGCGACGAGCGCGTTGGTCATCGCGGGCAGCGTGTAGAGCGCCGTGCAGCGGTGCCGCTCGATCAGCTCCAGCGCCTCGCCCGGCTCGAACCGGCCCTGCAGCACCATCGTCGCGCCATGCGTCAGGATGGCAGGCAGCGCATTCGCCGACCCGTAGCTCCAGAAGAGCGGCGGCGACACAAGCACGCGATCCTCCGGCGAAAGCCCCATCCGCTCTCCGATCGCGAATCCATTCTCGACCAGCCCGCGATTGACCAGCCGCACGGCCTTCGGCCGCGCGCTGGACCCGGAGGTGTAGAGGATCAGCGCATCGTCCTCGGGCTGGCCGAGGGACGGGCCTTCGAACGGTTCGGCCGAGGCGCGGAACGCTTCATACGATGCGCCGAGCATCACGATTTCGCGGAGCGCCGGACAAAGCTCGGCCGCGTTCAGCCGATTGAGGATCGCCCCGAAATCCTGGCCGCCGAACTGGTCCAGCGCGAACAGGATCTCAATTCCAGAATCCCGGATCAGATAGTCGAACTCCGCCTCGGTCGACCATGTGCTGAACGGCACCAGCACCGCCCCCACCGCATTCGCCCCGAAGCACAGCTCCAGCCATTCCACCCGATTGTTGACGAGCGCGCCGACCTTGCTGCCCCGCGCGATGCCGCTCGCTTGGAGCGCGCCGGCGATGCGGCGAGCGCGGTCGGCAAGAGCCCCATAAGAAATCTCAGCATGCCGGTCGATTACGGCCGGATGGTCCGGCCGAAGGGCGGCCCTCTCGCGGACGAGATCGAAGTAGTTGCGGCTGGCGAGCGGGTTCATCGACTACAAATGTCCTCGCTTATTTCTAATGACCTGGGCCGTGCGTGCAACCTGGCCATAGAGCATGACGATGTTCTTGTTATGTTCTATACAAAACAACCATAGAATCGTAAGGTTGCATGCCTCAGTCCGTTGTTGATGTTCTTGGTCGGCTTGCATTGTTCGCAACGGACGTGAGCTGGTCGGGTATATAGCCACCGGATAATGCTGGGGCGGTCGATAAATCATATGGAGGGGCTGGATCGTGAGCGTCGGCATAGAAATTTTCGTCCAGCGCGAGAATAAGGACGGAATCGTTCCGCTGGATCGAGCGATTCTGGCGGATGTCTTGGGAAGACATGCGATCATTCGCGATGGAAAGATCTTGGGAGCGAAATTCTCGGATCGCGATTGGGGCGACATCGCAGGCGCCGAGGATCTTGAGATGGAGCATCTTTGCTTTGACGGTGGTGGCGAGCAGTTTATACAAGCGGTCTGGGAATTTGCCGACCGCACTAATGCTTACATCTTCTGGATCGGAGAAACTCCGTGCCTTGCCGTCACGAGCGACGCGGCATTGAGAGAAGTGCCGGAAAGGACCGCCAAGGACATCGGCCCGGCGAAGATCGTGAAAAATGGGCATGAACTTCTAGACTGCATCGCCCGATCCAACGAGTGAGTTTCCAATATTTTTCTTCAGTAGCCCACATCATGTAGTCTCTTCCCGCACGGTTCGGGGAAGGGGCAAACGGCATGTTCGATCGCATCATCAAAGGCGGCACGATCGTCGACGGCACGGGCGCGCCGGGTTTCACCGGCGATGTCGCGATCCGGGACGGCAAGATCGTCGAGATCGGCAAAATCTTCGGCGCGGCGCGCGAGACGATCGATGCGGACGGGCTGCTGGTGGCGCCCGGCTGGATCGATGTGCACACCCATTATGACGGGCAGGTGACCTGGGATCCGTTGCTCACACCCTCCTTCTGGCACGGCGTCACCAGCGTGGTGATGGGCAATTGCGGAGTCGGCTTCGCGCCGGTGCGGCCGGGCAAGGAATCCTGGCTGATCGGGCTGATGGAGGGTGTGGAGGACATCCCGGGCGCGGCTCTCTCCGAAGGCATGAAATGGAGCTGGGAGAGCTTCCCCGAATATCTCGACGCGCTGGAGCGGATGCCGCATGCGATCGATGTGGCGACACAGCTGCCGCATGGCGCGCTTCGCGCCTATGTCATGGGCGAGCGGGGAGCCAAGAACCAGACGGCGACCGAGGATGATCTGATGGAGATGCGGCGGTTGGCCTCGGAAGCGCTGAAGGCTGGCGCTTTCGGCATCTCGACCTCGCGCACGCTCGCGCATCGCGCGATCGATGGCGAGCCGGTGCCCGGCACCTTCGCGGCCGAGGCCGAACTGCGGACGCTTGCGGGCGCGGTGGCCGAGCATGGGCGGGGTGTGCTGGAGATCGCGCCGACCGGCGTGATCGGCGAAGATCTGCTGGCGCCGGCCAAGGAAATCGACTGGATGGCGCGGCTCTCGAACGAGACCGGCTGCCCAATGACCTATGTTCTGGTCCAGGTCTCGGCCAAGCGCGACATGTGGCGCGAGCAGCTGGCGCTCACCGGCGCCCGCCGCGCGGAAGGGGCGCGCGTGACGCCGCAGGTCGGGTTGCGCGGGGTCGGAATCCTGCTGGGACTGCGCAGCCGCTTCGGTCCTTTCATGCTGTCGCCGTCGATGAAGGCGCTGGCCGATCTGCCCTTCGCCGAGAAGGTCGCACGGCTCAAATCGGATGCGGCGCTGCGCGCCCGGATCGCCGGCGAGGGGCTGGGCGGGCCCGAGCGGGCGCCAACGCATCTCAACGGAATCATCCAATCGATCTTCAACGATGGGCCGTGGAGCCGGATCTACCCGATGTGGGGCAATTACGAACCCGGCCCCGATGACACGATCGAGGCGGAGGCAGCGCGCCGCGGCCTCGATCCGCGCGCGCTTGTGCTGGACATCATGCTGGAGCGCGACGGTGAGGGGCTGATCTGGGTGCCGGTGCAGAACTATTCCGACGGCTGCCTCGACCCTGAATATGAGATGATCACCAACCCCGACACGATCGTCGGCATCTCCGACGGCGGTGCCCATTGCGGCGCGATCGTCGACGCCAGCGCGCCGACGCTGATGTTGACCCATTGGGTCCGCGATCGCACGCGTGGGCCGCGCCTGCCGCTGGAATTCGCCGTAAGGCGGCAAACCTCCGACCTCGCGCGCTTCTACGGCTTCCCCGACCGCGGCCGAATCGCGCCGGGCCTCAAGGCCGACATCAACCTGATCGATTTCGCGAATCTGAAGCTCGACCTGCCCTTCATGACGAGCGACCTCCCCACCGGCGCCAACCGCCTGATGCAGACCGCCCAAGGCTATGTCGCGACCCTGGTCGCTGGCCAGATCGTGCAGCGGAACGGCAAGGAGACCGGGGCGAGGCCGGGACGGCTGGTTAGGGGTGGGCGAGGGTAGAGAGGACTCTTTCCCCATACATCATGCCCGGGCATGATGATTTGCGCCTGGGTCTAAGGAGCGCGAAATCCCTTCCCCGCCGTGCCCATTCCGTTTTAGATTAAGCCATAAGAAAATTCATTGGGAATGGAAACGCGATGAGCCTTGGCGAAGCCGAGCTAACCGCAGCGGCACCGGTCGAACTCATACAATCGGCCGATGCGCGCAGCCTGCGCGAGCGGCTGATCCCGGTCGTGCTGATCGGCGCCAACATCCTCAACATGTTCGCCGTCGTCGCGCTTTCACCTTCGATGGCCGTGATCGGACAGCATTTCACGGGCAATTCCGATCTGGGGCCGCTCGCGCTCATCTTCGGCAGCAATGGCGGCGGCGCGCTTGTGGCGCAGCTCATGATTACGCTGCTGGGCATCGGCAACATGGTCGGCGGTCCGATTGCAGGTTTCCTCGCGGCTCGGATCGGCAACCGCAATCTCCTGAGTCTCGCGCTCATCCTTTTCACCGCGACCGGCGTGGCCGGGCTGCTCGTCAATGCGCCGCTCAGCTTTCTGGCGGCGCGCTTCCTGCAGGGCATCGCCTGCGCCGCGATCCTGGTCGCCATCATGTCGATCATCGGCGAGCGCTATCAGGGCGACGCGCGTGCGAAGTTTCTGGGGCTGCAGGGTGCGATCGTATCAGCGTCCGGGTTCGTCGCGCTGTTTCTCGGCGGCGAGGTCGCGGAATGGGGCGGCTGGCGTGCGCCCTTCGCGCTTTTCGTGCCGGCGGTTCTGATGCTGCCCCTGGCGCTGTTCGCATTGCCGCCGACTCCCGCGAGGCGCGCCGAGACCACGGCCGCGGGTGGATGGGGCGTGCTGCTGAGGCTTTGGCCCTTCTATCTGATGCTGATCCCCTTCTACATGGCCGCCTATATGACGACCGTGCATCTCTCCTTCGTGCTGGCAGGGGACGGCGTAACGCGGCCGCAGAGCCAGGGTCTCATCATGACCGCGAGCATGGTGTTCAACATCATCGGCGCTATGTCCTACGGCATGCTGATGACCAAGCTGGGGCGGCGGTGGGTGTTCGTCATCATTCTCGGTATTTTCGGCGCCAGCGACCTCACGATCGGCCTTCTGGCCGATGCAATCGGCAGCACGGCAGGATGCTGGGTCGCGGGTTTGGCAGGCGGCCTGATGACGCCCTTCTTCACCAATGCCATCCTGGACAAGACCGGCGCGGCGATGCGCGGTCGAGCGCTCGGTCTCATGTATGCGACGATGTATATCGGCGACTTCCTTAACCCCTTCGCGATGACGCCGCTCAGGCTCCAGATCGGCAACCACCCGACCTTCGCCGTCGTCGGCGCAGCTTTGGCTGCGGTGACGCTGCTCCAGGCGCTGAGCCGCCGCAGCCCGGTGGGCGATTGATCTGCGGCGATTGACGGCGGCGCGCCCGAAGCGCGACATTCGGGCAGGCGAACATAGGTGGGGAAGATGGCCGCGATGTCTTCAATCGCAAAGGATGAGGCGCAGGGGCTCGATGACGGCTTCTACCGCGCGCCGCCGCTGTCCGTTCGTCCGCTGACGCCGGCGTTCGGCGCCGAGATTGCCGGCGCAACCGGGATTCCGTCAGGCCAGCCCTGGCTCGCCAAGGTGCTGAACCAGCTCTGGTGCCAATGCGGCATATTGCTGTTCCGCGATTGCGGCTTCTCAGAGGAAGGGGAGGTCGCCTTCAGCCGCATGTTCGGCGAGCTCGAGATCCATGGCCGCCATGAATATAATTCAAAGACCCATCCCGAGCTGCTCTACGTCACCAACCGGCGCGATCTGGGCCTGCCCGAGGACGCGCTGAGCAATGACGAGCTCGAGTGGCACACCGACCAGACCTATCTGCCGCGGCCGGCGCTCGGGTCATTGCTCTATGCGGTCGAGGTGCCGGCGGTGGGTGGGGACACCTATTTTGCCGATTGCGCCGCCGCCTATGATCGACTGTCCGCGCGCACCAAGGAGCGAATCGCCGGTCTTCGCGCGGTGCATGATCATAGCAAGGTCACTGCGCAGTACGGCGTCAAGGTGAACGAGTTTCAGGCCAAGCGCAGCGCACGTGTCGAATCGCATCCTGTCGTGCGTACGCATCCGATTACGCTGCGCAAGTCGCTCTATCTCGCCTCGACGGTCGTCACTCATATCGACGGACTTCCGGCGGCGGAGAGTGATGCGCTGCTGGCTGAGCTCTACGCCGCGATGACCGCGCCCGATCTCGTCTATCGGCACCATTGGAGGCCGGGCGACGCGGTGCTGTGGGACAATGCGCGGGTGACCCACCGCCGCGACGGCTTCCCGGCGGATCAGGTCCGCTTCATGCGGCGGACGACGATCCGGCCTCCAGCCGAAATCTCGATTCCCTTCTGAACCTTGGCGCCGCTCATCGATCTCGCCGCGATCCGTTTCGTCGGCGCCGGTCTCATGCGGCCGGAATGCGTGCTCGCGACGCGCGCGGGCGACCTCTACGCGTCCGATAAGCGTGGTGGAGTCATATGGCTCGAGCCGTCCGGCGACCAGACCGTGTTGGGTGGCGCGCCGATCACGCCGAATGGCGTCGCGATGCTGCGCGACCGGTCATTCCTGGTTTCGAACCTTGCCGACAATGGGGGCGTATGGCGCGTGCGGCGCGATGGTGCCGTCGAGCCCTTTGTCACCGAGATTGACGGCGTTCCGCTGGGACCGGTCAATTTCGTCTGGCTCGATCATCGCGAGCGAGTCTGGATGTGCATCAGCACGATCCGCAAGGGTGAGGCCGTGTACAACCGCGACATCCGAGACGGCTTCATCGCGCTGAAGGACGAGCGTGGGACGCGTATGGTTGCCGATGATCTCTGTTTCACCAATGAATGCCGCATCGATCCAACCGGCGCTTATCTCTACGCGAACGAGACTTTCGGCCAGCGCGTGAGCCGTTTCCGTATTTCCGAAACCGGCGCGCTCTCCGATCGCGCGACGCTGACCGAATTCGGACCGGGCACTTTCCCCGACGGAATGGCGCTGGATTCCGAAGGCGCGCTTTGGGTGGTCGGCGTGATCGCCAATCGCCTGATCCGCGTGACGCCTGACGGCAAACAGACGCTGATGCTGGACGATCCCGATCCGCGGCTCGACGAATTCGACGCGCTCCACCGCGTGAATCGGCTGACCCGGCCGATGCTGTCGGCGACCCGGGGCAAGGTGCTGAGCAACATTTCGAGTATCGCGTTCGGCGGACCGGATTTGAAGACCGCCTATCTCGGCTGCCTGAACGGCGACAGGATCGCGACTTTCCACGCGCCGATCGCAGGCCTGCCACCGGTACATTGGGGCTGGTGATGGCCCGCATTAGCCAATTCCTGGCCGGCATCCGCGTGCTCGATCTGACGCGCCATATACCTGGTCCTCTGGCGACTCTGCTGATGGCCGATATGGGCGCCGAGATTCTGAAGATCGAACCGCCAGGCGGCGATGAGATGCGCACGCTCGGTCCGAAGGACAAGGAAGGTCGCTCGATCTATTTCGAAGCGCTGAACGACGGGAAATCGACGCGCCGGATGGATTTGAAGGACGCAGCGCAGCGCGCTGAATTTCTCGAGCTCGTCAAAGCGCACGACGTGCTGATCGAATCCTTCCGGCCCGACGTCATGGGGCGACTCGGCCTTGGCTATGACACGCTGAAGGCCGTCAATCCCGGTCTCGTCTATTGCTCGATGAACGGCTACGGCTATGGCGGGCCATTGGCGAAAAGCGCCGGGCATGACAACAACTATCTGGCGCTCGCCGGAATCCTGCATCGCAACGGCGAGGGCAAGCCCGCCTTCTTCGATCCTCCCATTTCGGATTCGGCCGGATCGCTGATGGCGATCATCGCGATTTTGGGCGCGCTCAATGCCCGGGCGCGCGACGGCAAAGGCTGCGAGATCGATCTCGCGCTGGCCGACGCGGCGATGCCGCTCCAGGCCTATCAGCTCGCCGCGCTCGGCCGTGCGGGCATCGTGCCTCAGCCGGCCGATTATTATCTGAACGGAGGCGCGGCCTATTATCAGATCTACCCGACGGCCGATGGCTATCACCTCGCGTTGGGCGCGGTCGAGGCGAAATTCTGGGAGGCTTTCTGCCGCGGCGCCGAGCGGCCGGATTGGATCGAGCGTCAAAACGATCCCATGCCCCAGAGTTCGCTCAAGGCCGAGCTGGCGGCCTATTTTGGCGCTCTGACGCTCGATGAGGCGATGGCGCGCTTCTGGCCGGAGGATTGCTGCCTGACGCCGGTGCTCGACCTGGCCCTGGCGGCGGAATCTCCCCATTTTCGCGAGCGCGGCTTGCTGCCGCGCGGTCCGTCGGGTGATTATCAGGCGCTCTTTCCGGCCCTTGTCGACGGTGAGCCGCCGAAGGCGCGGGCGCCCCTTGTCGAGCTGGACGAATGAACGCCGACAGTTTCGATTACGTCCTCGTCGGCGCGGGCTCGGCGGGATCGCTGCTCGCCGCGCGCCTGATCGAGAGCGGCGCGTTGACGGTCTGTGTGCTGGAGGCCGGTCCACCCGACCACAGCCCGTACATCCATATCCCGGCCGGCTACATCAGGACGCTCCACGACCCGGCCTATACGTGGCAGTTCAAGACCGAGCCCGTGCCGGGCACGCTGAACCGGATTTTTGCGACGACGCAAGGGCGCACGCTCGGCGGATCGGGTTCGATCAACGGTCTGATCTACAATCGCGGTCAGGCCGCCGACTTCGATCATTGGGCGCAGCGCGGCAATCGCGGCTGGGGCTATGACGATGTGCTGCCCTATTTCCGACGCACCGAGCAGAGGCTGGGCGGCGACGCGCGCTATCGCGGCCAGAATGGCGATTTCAAGGTCACCGATCTCGATTGGCGGCATCCGGTTTGCGAAGCATTTCTGGCCGGGGTCGTGTCGATGGGTATTCCGCGCAATCCGGATTACAACGGCGCGCAGCAGGATGGCGCCGGATATTATCAGCGCGCCATCAGCCGCGGCCGCCGCGTCAGCACCGCGCGCGCATTCCTCCATCCCGCACTCGGAAAGGGCGGCCTCGATATCAGAACAAACGCGCAGGCGACGCGGATCTTGTTCGATGGACATCGTGCTTCGGGCGTGCGTTATCGGCAGAGAGGTATCGATCGCGAGGTCCGCGCGCGCCGCGAAGTGATCCTCTGCGGCGGTTCGATCAATAGCCCGAAGCTGCTGCAGCTCTCTGGAATCGGTCCTGGGTCGCTGCTGCAGGAGCTCGGCATCCCGGTGGTTCATGCGCTGCCGGGCGTCGGCGAGAATCTGCGCGACCATTATGCGGTGCGCATGGTGGCGCGCGCACGCTGCCGCACGATCAACAATTTCTCTCGGCAGCCTTTTCTTGCCTGGGAAATCGCCAAATGGATGCTCGGACGCCCGAGCATTCTCGCGCTCAGCCCGTCGCTGGTGCACGTGTTCTGGAAATCTGACGAAGCGCTCGATGCGCCCGACCTGCAATTCGCCTTCACGCCTGCGAGCTATAAGGCCGGCGGCATCGCGGGGCTGCTTGACAGCTTTCCGGGCATGACCTGCGGGATCTGGCAGCAACGGCCGGAGAGCCTCGGCTATGTGCGGGCGCGCTCCAACGATCCGATGGAGCATCCGCGCATCCAGCCCAATTACCTCGCGCATGAGAATGACCGCCGCGTGCTGCTTGCAGGGATCAAGCTGGGTCGGCGACTGTTGGCGACGCCGGAGCTTGCGCCCTATTTTGATCGCGAGGAACTGCCCGGCGCCGATGCGCGGAGCGACGCTGAGATCATGGATTGGGCGCTGAAGCAGGGTTCGACGGTCTTCCACTTGATCGGCACCTGCCGCATGGGACCAGACAGCGATCCGACTGCCGTCGTCGACGACCGGCTCCGCGTCCGCGGCGTCGAAGGGCTGCGCGTCTCGGATGCGTCGATCATGCCCTCGATGCCGTCGGCGAACACGAACGCCTCGACCCTGATGATCGCGGAGAAAGCCGCGGATTTCGTGCTTGGACGGGCACCCTAGCGCATTTAGTTTTTGCTGTTCGACAGAGTTAAAGATCGTCAGGCCCGTACTTGTTACGGGCATGACGATCTTTGGGTCACAGGGACGGAACGGCGAACCCCAAAGGAAAGGCCGCCACCGGCGGGCGGCGGCCTTCATCAGAAGTCCGAAGCTTCAGTCGGCCAGCGGATTCGGACGGATCTGCAAGGAGACTTCCTTGCTGTACTCGCCTTCGCCGCCTTCCTGGTGCCAGAGGGTTGCGCTCGAATAAGTCGCGTGCAGCACGCGACCTTTCCAGCCTTCCTTCGGATCATCGATCCGGAAGTCCATGCCGCGGGTATAGAAACCCATCGGATAGGGGATCCGGAACACCACGAACTTCTTCGCGCCCTCCGGCAGCGCCAGAACGGAGTCCGAATTGATCGCCGGGAACCAGTGCGTATCCTTGCCCAGGCCCATGACGTTGGAATAGTCCGGCCACTCGGAATAAACGAAGTCCGAGGTAGCGCTCGTGCCGTCGAGCTTCGGGCTCGGCAGGTCGTAGAAGGTCCAGCCCTCCGGACATTGCTGGCCGGTCGCGGTCGGACCGTTCAGCACCTTGCACTTCCGCCGATCGAAGGCGCCGACTTGGCCCGACGAGAAAGCCGCCCAGGCGACGCCGTTCTCATCGACGCCGACTCCGCGAATCCCGAAGGCCGCATAATTCCCGTTCGGCAGCTTGGGCGGCTCGTAATACTCGGTCTTGCAGGTCTCCGGCGGGTTCTTGCCCGGGATCAGGTGAACGATGCCGCTCGGCACGTAGGGGGCGTATGCCGCCTGCCAGATCGTGCCGTCCTTGCCGACCGTGGCGCCGTAGAGATAGTGGCTGATCTGCGTGTCCTTGCCGGCGGCGGCCTCGGCCTGCTTGGTCTCGGTCGTCGGCCCGCCGCCTTCCTCGCCCTTCATGTTCCTGAGCGCATCGCTCGGATGATTCCAGTGGCTGCGGTCGGGGTCGATCTTGCCGTCACCCGACGTGTCGAGAACCATCGGGCACCAGCCCGAGGCCTTCTTCGCGTCATGCGTCTCGTCCCAGATCCGCGTGTTGATCCAGGAGATCACCTGCGTGTCGCCGCTCATCCACAGCGTCGAATCCTTGTCGAAGGTGAAGCCGGAATGGTTGCCGCCGGCGCAAAGCGAGATCACCTCGACCTTGCCGGTTTTGGGGTCGTACATCGGCAGGGCCGCCGCCTTCCTGTGAGCGACGTCGTTCAGCGGGTAGTATTTCGACGAAGGCGTCGACCCGTCGGAGCACCAGGAAGGCTCCGGTCCTTCGGTGTAGATCGACGGCATCCAGACGCGCCCTTTGCCGTCCATCTCGTCGGCGTGGATCCCTGCCGTCTCGTCGTGCGGGACTTTGGGATCGACTCCGGGGATCGGAATGCTGGTCGTCTTCAGGGTCTTCGGATCTAGGACCTCGAGCGTGCCGTCCAGCGTGCCCATGCCGTAGATCGGACCGCCGGCATTCACATGCGGGTCGCGATGATCGGACGAGGCCTGGTCGTGGATGTAGTGGCCACCGCCCCAATCCATGATCGTGAGGACGGCGTTGCGCTCGACTCCGGTCGGACGCGGCGGCTCAACCTTGGGCAGCGCGCCGGCGGCGATGCGGTCGGTCCAGTCGGCGTACATCTTCAGGCCGCGCTCGCGGCCGAAGTTCGCCATGTTGTTCTGCATCTGCTGCGAGAGACTCTTGCCCGCATTATTGATGGCAATGTCGCCGTCGGCGCGGGCCATCTGGATCCGGTTCGCCCAAGCTTCGACGCTGTTGCCGGTCGACGCCAGGGTTCTGGTCGCCTTGTCGCCCAGCTGGTGGCAGAACATGCATTGCTCTTTCATGTTCTCCAGCCAGTATTGCTGGGTCACCATCTTGGGCGAAATGCCGTTGCCCTGTGCGCCGGTGCCTGGAAACTCGCTTGCCGCCGGCGGATGGAGCAGCGCGTACCAATAGGCCGCCGGATAGTACTCGGCAGCGGCCTTCTCGTCCGGTGCGATCACGGCCTTGAGGTCGAGATGATTGCCCGGCGCGCTTTCGACCGGCTGGGAATCGACCAGCCCGTAGCCCCGCACCCAGACCTGATATTTGGCCTTCGGCAGGTCGGGCAGCAGATATTGGCCCTTATCGTTGGTCACCACGATCTTGATGTAGCGGGTGGGCAGCTCTTTGGTTTCGGCGATGACCCACACGCCGGCTTCGGGGCCCTTAGAACTGGTGACGGTTCCGGCGATGTCGTCGCCGTTCATCTTGATCTCGTCACCGGCCGCTTGGGTGGTCGGCGTCCAAACGGCGCCCCCGACAATCAAGCAGGTTGACGCGAACAGCGCCGCGATAAGTTGCCTCTTCATCATGCTCCTCCCGATGACCCCCGGCGTATGGTGAGACTCTTCGTGTCACCGTACTGGTCCTCTTTGATAAAGGTGTCAATCCGGCGCATGCGGGTGGGCTCAATAGTCGCGCAAAAAAAGAGCCGCCACCCAAAGGCGACGGCCCTTCTTTTGCGGTTTGAGCCGGACTCAGGAGGCCAGCGGGTTCGGTCTTACCTGGAAGGTGACTTCCTTGCTGTACTCGCCCTCGCCGCCTTCCTGGTGCCACATGACGGATCCGCTATAGGTCGCCTGCATCGTCTTGCCCTTCCAGCCGGCCTTCGGATCGTCGATCCGGAAGTCCAGACCGCGCGTGTAGAAGCCCATCGGGTAGGGTACGCGGAAGGTCACGAACTTGCTGGAGCCCGGCGCCAGCGCGACAATCGAGTCCGAGTTGATCGCCGGGAAGAAGTGGGCGTCCTTGCCGAGACCCATCACGTTGAAATAGTCCGGCCACTCTGAATAAACGAAATCGGACGTCGCCATCGTGTTGCCGACCTTCGGGCTCGGCAGGTCGTAGAAGGTCCAGCCTTCCGGGCACTGCTGGCCGGTCGCGGTGGGGCCGTTTAGCACCTTGCACTTCCGCCGGTCGAACGCGCCGACCTGGCCGGACGAAAAGGCCGCCCAGGCCACGCCGTCCGAGTCGACGCCGACGCCGCGGATGCCGACCGCCGCGTATTTGCCGTCCTTGAGCGGCGGCTCGTAATACTCGGTCTTGCAAGTCTCGGGCGGGTTTTTGCCTGGGATCAGGTGGACGATTCCGCTTGGAACATATGGTACGTAGGCGGCTTCCCACACGCTGCCGTCCTTGGCAACGGACATGCCATAGAGATAACGGCTGATCTGCGTGTCCTTGCCGGCTTTGGCCGCGTCGGCAGCCTTCTTGGCGGCGTCGGTCATCGGCCCGCCGCCTTCCTCACCCGAGACGCCGGCCAGCGCGTTGCCCGGCGCATTCCAATGCGTGCGGTCGGGATCGATCTTGCCATCGCCGGAGGTGTCGAGAACCATCGGGCACCAACCGGTCGCCTTCTTGGGATCGTGGGTCTCGTCCCACACTCGCGTGTTGATCCAGGAGATGACGCTGGTATCGCCGCTCAGATAGAGCGTCGAATCCTTGTCGAAAGTGAAGTTCGAGTGGTTGCCGCCGACGCAGAGCGGAATCACGTCGATCTTCTTCGTCGACGGATCGTACATGACGATCTCGGATTCTTTCCGCTTGTCGGTCAGCGGATAGTATTTCGACGACGGAACCGAGCCGTCCTTGCACCAGTCGGGCTCGGTGCCGGTCTGGGAGACGACCGGCATCCAGACCCGGCCCTTGCCGTCCATCTCGTCAGCATGGATGCGCGTATCCTGATCATGCGCCGAGCCGTCGATGCCCGGAATCGGGAGCTCCTCGGTCTTGAGTGTCTTGACGTCGAGGATCTCGAGATTGCCGTGCAGCATGCCCATTCCGTAGACCGGTCCGCCGGCATTCACGTTCGGATCGCGGTGGTCGCTCGAGATCTGGTCATGGATGAAGTGGCCGCCACCCCAGTCGCGGATGGTAAGCACGACGTTCCGCTCCACACCCTCCGGCCGATGCGGCGTCACCTTCGGCAGTTCGCCCGCCGCAATCCGGTCCGTCCAGTCTGCATACATCTTCAGGCCCCGTTCGCGACCGAACTTGGCCATGCTGTTCTGCATCTGCTGCGACAGATCCTTGCCCATATTGTTGATGGCGACGTCGCCGTCGGCGCGGGCCATCTGGATGCGGCTGGCCCAGCCCTCGACGCTGTTGCCCGTGCTTGCCAGCTCGCGGGTCGCCTTATCGCCCAGCTGGTGGCAGAACATGCAATTCTCTTTCATGTTCTCCAGCCAGTGCTGCTGGGTCACCATCTGGGGCGAGATGCCGTTCCCTTGCGCGCCCGTGCCGGGGAATTCACTCGCAGCCGGCGGATTCAGAAGCGCGTACCAATAGGCTGCGGGATAATATTCCGCAGCGGCCTTCGCATCGGGCGCGACGACGGCAGTCAAGTCCAGCCGATTGCCGGGCGTCGCGTCGACTTGCTGGGAATCCACGAGGCCGTAGCCGCGGACCCAAACCTTGTATTTGGCCTTGGGCAGGTCCGGCAGCACATAGCGGCCTTGGTCGTCCGTCACCACGATCTTGATGAAGCGGGTGGGCAGCTCTTTCGTCTCGGCGATGACCCAGACCCCGGCCTCCGGCCCTTTGGAGCTCTTGACCACCCCGCCGATATCATCGGGGACGATCTTGATCCCGTCATCCGCCGCCTGGCTGATGGGCGCCCAATAGGCGCCAACGGCCAGCAGGCCGGCCGACGCCAATAACGCAGCCGCAAACTGCCCCTTCCTCATGATCTCCCCCCATGGAACGGCTTGAGCCAGCCCTAAGACGCTACCACTGGCCTGCTTTCATCATCGTGTCAATCGGTCGCAGAATGCGACGGTTACGAACTGCCTTCGGGGTCGATCTCGATCAGCACCGTGCCGGCCGCTACGGTCTCTCCCTTTTGGCAGAAGACGCCCTTCACGCGGCCATCGGCAGGCGCCGGGAGCCCGTGCATCAGCTTCATGGCTTCGATCACGATAACAGTCTCACCTTTGGCGACCTTTTGCTCCGGCGCGACATGGATGGCACTGATCAGGCCGGGCAGATGCGCAACCACCCGCGTGCCGCTCGCGGCGACGTTGTCGCCGCCGGCTTTCCCCGCGCATTCGATCGCGGGCCGGACGCGCCATCGCTCGGACCGTCCGGAATGAGCGATCGACACCTGATCGCCGTCGACGGCGACGCGATATCGGTGAATCAGCCCGTCAGCTTCGATCGATAGATCGCCGTCGCGCCGCGCCGCTCTTACCGTGCGCTCCGATTGCGGCCACCCGACCCGGTAGTTTCCGTCGCCGCCCGCTACCCAGAGATCTGTTTCCCCGGTCTCGCCCTCGACTTTGAGGCTGATATGCGTCTCTCGGCCTGCCGAAGACAGAAGGCGGAAGTTACCGAGACTGGTCCATGGCGCGGGGGCCGCGCCGCGCGAGCTGTGCGCAATCGTATCGATCCAGGCGATCGCCGCAACGGCAGAGCCGGGCAGGTAGCCCTCGGGCTGCCCGGTCCAGCCATGGGGATAAAGCTCGGGGATGAAGCGGGTCGAGAGATTGCCTGCCCGAAACGCGCGACTGTCGACCAGGTCGCGAAGGAAGGCCTGGTTGGTTTTCAGGCCGAGGATCTCCAGTTCGCCCAGGGCCGCCGAAAGTCGGCGCGCGGCGATCTCGCGGTTGGGCCCATAGCCGATGATCTTGGCCAGCATGGAATCGTAATAGGGGGTGACTTCACTGCCCGGCCCGATGCCGGTATCGATCCGCACGCCGTCACTGGAGAATGTCCGGAAATCGGCGACCCTGCCGAAGCTCGGGCTGTAGCCGTGCGCCGGATCCTCCGCATTGAGCCGCGCCTCGATCGCGGCGCCTGCAACATGCAGATCCCCTTGACCGAACGGCAGAACGTCTCCTTGCGCAATCCCGATCTGCAGCGCGACGACATCGATGCCGGTGACCTCTTCCGTCACCGGATGCTCGACCTGTAGTCGTGTGTTCATCTCGAGAAACCAAGGTCCGGCCTTGCTATCGGCATCGAGAATGAATTCGACCGTGCCCAATGAGTCGTAGCCGATGGCGCGGCCGAGCTTCAGCGCGGCGTCGAAAAGCGCTTCGCGGATTTCCGGATCGAGATTGGGAGCCGGCGCCTCTTCGATGACCTTTTGATAGTTCCGTTGGATAGAGCATTCGCGCTCGAACAGATGGATCAGATTGCCATGTTTGTCGCCGGCGAGTTGGACTTCCAGGTGACGCGGCCGCTCGATCAGCTTCTCGATCAGAAGCTTGGGATCGCCGAATCCCGCTTGCGCTTCCGCGCGTGCCAGCGCGAGCGCCGATCGGAACTCCTTCGCGTCCGACACGCGTCGCATGCCGCGGCCGCCCCCGCCGGCAGAGGCCTTGATCAGAATCGGAAAGCCGATCTTGCGCGCCGCGTCTTCGAGAGCGGCGTCGTCTTGCGCGTCGCCGTGATAGCCCGGCACCGACGCGACGCCCGCTTGTTCGGCCAGGCGCTTGGACTCGATCTTCGAGCCCATGGCTTCGATCGCGCGGGGCGAAGGGCCGATCCAGATGATGCCGTTGTCGATGCACCCCTGCGCCAGCGCCACACGCTCCGACAGGAAGCCGTAGCCCGGATGCACCGCATTCGCTCCCGTGCGGCGCGCCGCATCGAGGATCGCGTCGACATTGAGATAGCTCGCCGTCGCCTCCGCCGGACCGATCCTGACGGCTTCGTCGGCCATCGCGACATGGAGTGCGGACGCATCGGCGTCGGAGAAAGCGGCAACGGTCCGGATGCCGAGCTTGCGGCAGCTGCGGATGATCCGGCAGGCGATCTCGCCGCGATTGGCGATCAGCAGTTTTTCGATCACTTGGATTGCCTACATTCGATAGACGGGCGCCCGGCCGGTCTGCCGCGGCTCGGCCGCAGCGAGGGCGAGGCACAGGCCGATGACATCGCGGGTTTGCGCAGGCTCGATAATGCCGTCGTCCCATAGGCGGGCCGTCGCATAATAGGGATCGCTCTGTTCGGTGAATTGCGCGCGGGTCTTGCGTTCGAGCTCCTCGAGCTCACGCTCGGAGGCTTCGTCGCGCTTCACGCTGGTGCGGCGGAGCTCCAGCAGCACATTGGTCGCGATGTCAGGGCTCATCGTCGCGATGCGCGAATTGGGCCAGGTGAAGAGGAAGCGCGGGCCGAAGCCGCGACCGCACATGCCGTAGTTTCCGGCGCCGTAGGAACCGCCGATCAGCACCGTGAAGCGCGGCACGCGCGCCGCCGCGACCGCATAGACGAGCTTGGCGCTGTGCTTGGCGATGCCGCCGCGTTCGGCTTCGGTGCCGACCATGAAGCCGGTGATGTTCTGCAGGAAGAGAAGCGGAATGTTGCGCTGATCGCACAGTTCGATGAAGTGCGCGCCCTTCACCGACGATTCTGAAAAGAGCGGCCCATTGTTGGCGAGGATGCCAACCGGATAACCGTGCAGGTAGCTGGTGCCGCAGACGAGCTCGCTGCCCCAATCCGGCTTGAATTCCTGGAACTCGCTTCCGTCCACCATGCGCGCGATGATCTCGCGCACGTCATAGGGCGTCTTCGGATCGAGCGGGATGATGCCGGGAATTTCCGCCGGATCGTACAGCGGCGCGCGTGGTAGGCGCGTCGCCGCACAGCACGGGCGCTCGATGTTGAGCGCGCCGACGATGTCGCGGACCTTCTTCAGCGCCGAAGGCTCGTCCTCGGCCAGATAGTCCGAGACGCCGGACACCGTCGTGTGCATGGCTGCGCCGCCCAGCGTCTCGCCGTCCACCGTCTCGTTGATCGCCGCCTGCACGATCGAGGGGCCGCCCAGATGGATGCGCGCGTTGCCGCGCACCATCACGACTTCGTCCGACAGGGCCGGGATGTAGGCGCCGCCCGCGGTGCAGCCGCCGAACACCGCCGAGATCTGCGGCAGCCCATCGGCCGACATGCGGCACTGGTTGTAGAAGGTGGTGCCGAAATGATCCTTGTCCGGAAAGACGCGATCCTGTTCGGGCAGGTAGGCGCCGCCGCAATCGACGAGATAGATGCAGGCGAGGCGGTTCTCCCACGCGATCTCCTGCGCGCGGACATGCTTCTTCACTGTCTCGTGAAAGAACGACCCGCCCTTCACCGTCGCGTCGTTGGCGATGATCATGCAGGGCGTGCCCTGAACGATCCCGATCCCGGTGACGATGCCTGCGGCCGGCACGTCATTGCCGTAGAGCTTCCAGGCGGCGAGCGGCGAGAGCTCGAGGAACGCCGACATCGGATCGACCAGCAGATCAATGCGGTCGCGCACCAGCAGTTTGCCGCGCTTGTGATGCCGGTTCACATGGGTCTTTCCGCCACCCGCAAGGCTATGGGCGAGCGCGGCGCGAAGGTCTTTGATCAGCCCCGCATAATGCGCGCGGTTTTCCTGAAAGGACGGCGACGAGGTGATGATGTTGCTCGACAGTATCGGGAGCATTGCGCTCTTCCTCTTTCTCCCTCGAGATGCGCGATCAGCCGCGCATCCTTTTTGCGATTTCTTCCAGCATCACCTCGGTGGCGCCGCCGCCGATCGACTGGACGCGCGCGTCGCGCACCATCCGCTCGATCGCGCTCTCACGGATATAGCCCATCCCGCCGTGAAATTGCTGGCAGTCATACATGACCTGATTGACGAGCTCGCCGCAATACGCCTTGGCCATCGATACCTCTTTGACGCAATCGCGGCCAAGCGAGTCGAGCCAGGCGGTATGGTAAACGAGTTGCCGTCCCGCTTCGACCTTGGCCGAGAGCGCGGCCAAACGCTGCCGGATCGCCTGCTTATCCCAGAGAGAGGCCCCGAAGGCGCGGCGCTGGCTCACCCAGTCGAGCGTGAGCCTGATCGCGGCCTGAGCCTCACCCATCGCCTGGGCGGCGAGCACCATTCGCTCATTCTGGAAATTGCGCATGATAGAATAGAAACCGCGATGCTCGTCGCCCAGCAGGTTCGCGGCGGGAACCCGGCAATTGTCGAAGATGAGCTCGGCGGTATCGGAGGAGAGCCAGCCCTGCTTCTTCAGCGCCCGTCCGACCGAGAAGCCCGGCATGCCTTTTTCGACGATGAACATCGACATGCCGCGCGTGCCCTTGACGCTCTGATCGGTTTTGGCGGCGACGAAATAGATGTCGGCATGGACGCCGTTGGTGATGAACATTTTGGTGCCATTCAGCACCCATTCGTTCCCCTCCTGTCGAGCCGTCGTGCGGATGCCGGCGACGTCGGAGCCGGCATCCGGCTCCGTGACGGCGACAGCGCAAATCTTTCGGCCGGAGACGATGTCCGGCATCAGCCGGGCCTTTTGCTCCGGGTTGCCGGCATTGGCGAGGTGCGGCGAAGCCATGTCGGTATGGACCAGTACCGTGATCGCGAAGCCGCCGAACGTCGATTTTCCGAGCTCTTCCGCCAGGAGGACGCTGGCGATCGCATCCATGGCGCTGCCGCCCCACTCCTCGTCGTGCCTGAGCCCGAGGAAGCCCAAATCGCCCATG
The DNA here is from genome assembly GCA_035293565.1 of Alphaproteobacteria bacterium. GTDB lineage: Bacteria > Pseudomonadota > Alphaproteobacteria > BOG-932 > Roseiterribacteraceae > DATGMP01. Next base: position 32,952 of record DATGMP010000104.1, read on the forward strand.
CGCCGCAGCACGTCGCGGGGCACGAAGCCGTCCGCCTCCCAGGCTTCGGCCCTGGGTTTGATCTCCTCCTCGACGAACCGGGCCAGCTGCTCGCGGAAGAGGACATGCTCTTCACGGAAACAGGGGGCGTCGAACGATGCCGGCATGGCTTCCGATGCGCTACCGCCCGGTTTGGCTGCTTTACCTGTCGCGGACATCGGCTGCTCCCGCTATGTACTGATCTGCTCGCGGGGATTGGTAGACGAGCCGACAGGCGCTGTCACGTCAGGCGCGGCTGCGATGATGAAAGGGTCGGGGGGCGAAGATGGGATCCGAGCAAATCCTGAACTCGCTGATGGGCGAGCCCGCCACCCCGGTGCCACCGCACCGGCGGTCCAGGAGGCAGGAAGCGCTGCTGGCAGAGGCCAGGGCGCGCGAGGCGCTCGGGCCGGATCATTATTGGGAGTGGGTTGCCGAGCGACTCCGCTGGTCGAGGGGCTGGGATTTGCTCCGGGAAGGCGGTTTCGCCGATGTGCGCTATTTCGTCGGCGGCGCTATTAACGTCGCCGACAATTGCGTCGATCGCCATGCGGAGGACCCCGACCGTGCCGATCGCGCCGCGTTGATCTGGGAAGGCGAGGACGGCTCCGTCCGACACGTGACCTATCGCACTCTTCGCGACGAGGTTGCGCGGCTGGCCAATGGCTTCCGATCGCTCGGCATCGGCAGGGGCGATGTGGTGGCGATCTATCTGCCCAATCTGCCGGAGGCCTTTGCCGCCATCCATGCCTGCAATCGGATCGGCGCCATCTATACCGTTCTGTTCGCCGGATTCTCGTCCGACGCGGTTGCGCTCAGGCTGCGCACGGCGCGTGCCAAACTCGTGGTCACTGCCGATGCGAGCTTGCGCCGCGGACGGAAAGTGCCGCTGCTCCAGAGCGCGCGACGCGCCCGAGCCGAGACTCCGGATCTTCGTCATGTCGTAGTCGTCGACCGAACCGGCTCACGGCCGGCGCTGCAGGCCGGCGAAGTCGATTACGAGGCCTTGATAGCGGGCCAATCGACCGACTGCCCCTGTCTGCCGCTCGAGGCGAATGAACCGTCATTTCTCGTCTTCACCAGCGGTACCGAAGCCAAGCCCAAAGGGATCGTCCACAGCGTTGGCGGCTTCCTCGCCGGCGCCTGGGCAAACGTCCAATGGCAGATCAATCCCGAGCCGGACGATGTCTATTGGTGCGCCGCCGATGTCGGCTGGCTCACTTTTCCCATCCATGCGGTGGTCGGGGGGCTGGCGCACGGTATGAGCCTCGTCTGCTACGAGGGCGCGCTCGACACGCCGACTCATGCGCGCTTCTACGAAATTGCGGAGCGGCACGGCGTCACGAAGCTGCTGGCCGCCCCGACGCTCGCACGGATGCTGCGGACCGCAGGCGACGCGCTCGCGCGATCTCATCCGCTGCCGAAATTGCGGCTGCTCAGCCTGCAAGGCGAGCCGCTCGACATCGAGACCTACCGATGGGCGGCGGGCCATATCGGCTCGGCTGTTCCGCTCATCAACGCCTATGGCCAGAGCGAGACCGGTTCGACTTGGACCTATCCGATCGCCGGCGTCGGCGACCTCAAGGCCGGATCATGCGGACGGACCGTGCCGGGCCATGGCTATGCGATTCTCGACGACCAAGGCGCGCCGGTCGCGGCCGGAACGCCGGGAAATCTGGTGCTGACTCAGCCCTTTCCGACCCTGGCTCGGACGATCTGGGATGACCATGCCCGCTATCTCGGCAGCTATTTCGAGCGGTTTCCCGGCTACTACCAGACGTCCGACAGGGCGGTGGTCGACAAGGATGGCCATCTCTGGGTGATCGGCAGGACCGACGATGTGATCAATGTCGCGGCACATCGCATCAGCACGATGGAGATGGAATCCGCCGTGGCCGCGCAGCCTGGCATCGCCGAAGCGGCGGTGGTCGGCATCGAGGATCCGATCAAGGGAACGGTGCCGATCGCTTTTGTCACGCTCCTTTCAGGAGTCCATCGCGAGCGAATGGAGGAGAAGGTGGCGGCCGCAGTCGAGAAAGCGATCGGCGGCATCGCGCGACTGCACCGGGTTTACGTCACGCGGGCCATGCCGAAAACGAGAGCCGGCAAGATCATGCGTCGGCTGCTTCGCGAGCTCGCGACGAGCGGCAAGGTCTCGGGAGACGTGACGGGGCTGGAGGATCCTGCAGCGGTCGAAGCCGTGCTCGACGCGATCCGGTGCGCGGCGAAATCTTAGGCAACCGCTTTCCAGCATCCTCCGTCGTCCGCTGCCAGACCGTCGTCGCGCAGCTTGATGAGGTGCGCTAGCAGCGAGCGGGCCGCGACGCGATGCCGGTCGGCCGGCACGTCGTCGTAGACACGAGGCACGAGCGCTTCGAGCGTGTCGCCATCGCTCCTGCGCAACGCATTGAGCGTCTTGGCTTCCCGAAATAGGCGATGACGCACGAGCCGCTCGATCAGATCATCAGGTTCGCCGATGAGATATCCGTGGCCGGGCGCCAGATAGGCGGGCTTTTCCTCACGCAGAATGGCCAGCGAATCCAGATAGGCCCGCATATCGCCGTCCGGCGGGTTGATCACCACGGTCGATCCCTGCATCACATGATCGCCGGTGAAGATCATCCGCTCGCTTTCGAGCAAATAGCAGACATGGTTCGAAGCGTGGCCCGGCGTATGAATCGCGCGGAGCCACATCCCTCCCGCCTGGATCCGCTCGCCGTGCCGCAGAGGCCGGTCGGGCATGAAGCTCTGATCCTGGAGCTCCAGCTTAGGCGGCGCCATCCCGAAGAGACGCGCGCCGGTCCGCTGCTTCAAGATCGCGGCTGCCGGCGAATGATCTGGGTGGGTGTGCGTGACGAGGATCGACGCGATCTTTCCGCCTGCATGAGCGAGCAATGCCTCGATGTGCGCATCGTTCGGCGGTCCGGGATCGATGATTGCGACATTGTCGCCCTCGCCGAGGAGATAGCTGTTGGTCCCGGGCCCGGTCATGAAGCTCGGGTTGGGCGCGGTCACGCGCCGTACATCCGGCGCAAGGCGGGTCGCTTCCCCCGGTACGATGGTCGCGTCGTCTCTTTCGGTCATGCGCGCTTCCTAACGCCTCGGCCGCGGGAATCCTAGCCGACCCCTCCATTTTCCATGGAGCAACGCTTCGTTGCTCCATGCGTCGCCTTGATGTTAAACTTTGTGAAATAGCCGGCGACCGTCGACTATCACACTGAAACGACTGAGATTCAACTTAGTGGAGGACGGGAAGATGATCAGCATGAAATTGCCGATGCTTGCAGTTCTGTTGCTCGTGGCCGGAAGCGCCATCGCCGCGGACACCATGATGCCGGCCGGTGTGCAGGCGCGCAAATCCGATGCCGGACCGGTGGTCCTGGCCGATGCCAAAGGAATGACGCTCTATACGTTCGACATGGACAAGACGCCCGGCAAGTCGGTCTGCAATGCCGACACCAAATGCAGCGTTTACTGGCCTCCGCTGATGGCAGCCGCGGATTCCAAGCCGATGGGCGATTGGACGGTCGTGACACGCGACGACGGATCCAAGCAATGGGCCTATAAGGGCAAGCCGCTCTACACATTCATGAACGACAAGAAGGCGGGAGATACGACCGGGAACGACATGGGCCCGAACGGCACGCATATCTGGCACTGCGCGCTTCCCTGAGCGTTCGCGCCCGCTCACGACAATCGAGGAACAATGACCCGGGCCCGTCGTTTGATTGTGCCGAGGGCTTTACGGCGTCGATGAGGCGTTGGTGTGGTCGGCGGCCGACCAGTCAGGCTCTGACGGCTCATACCGGGCTCGGGTTCATTGAAGGCAGCGAGACAACGTCCGACATCGGCCGTCCTGGCATGTTCGCCATTCTTCCCGGCGTCGATTGCGCGGCGCGGGAAGAGGGTATCGACCCCGCACTGGCGACTGAGGAGATGCAATCGAAGATGCCCGGCCGCGAGCGGGCATTCATCCGGCTATTGCTTGCTGCTCGGCGCCAGTACGAGGCTGCGAGTCCGGGAGCCGAGCGTCAACGATGCCGACTTGCGATGCAGGTCGCGGTCGGCCGCTTCATGTCCCAAAACCAGGATGTCGAGAATTGGGTCGGGGTCTTCCGGGGTAGCCACACCAACCTGGAGGGCGACCGATGGATTCAGATCGAGATTGCGCCCGGCGTTACCATCGGCACGGGGCGCGATCGCCTTGACGATCCCGATCTGCTCACGTTGATCGAACCGCATTCGGAGAACTACGCCGCCCTCGATGCGATCGGCGTAGGCCAGCCGGTCGTCTTTAGCGGCCGTGTCTTGGCCGGAAAGCTGTCCAGCGACGATGACATGGTCGAACAGCCGAGGTTCGTCGCTCACTTCTCCGCGCTGAGCCTCGCCCGATAATTCTGCAGAAGGTCAATCCGTCCGCTTCGGCGCTCGCGTGTTTCCCTTCGGCGGCGCCGACGGCCGCTTGGGCGGTGCCGCCACCGCGATGAGCCGCTTCATTTCGGCTAGACCCGCCTCGATTCGTCCGAGCGGCTCGCTCAGCAACGAGGCGTGGAGGGGCTGATCGGTCGCAAGGCCGCGATAGATGATGTCCGTGATGGCGTCGGCTGCGCTGTCGGGCGAATAATCGCCCTCGCCGCGCAGAAAGGCGAAGGCATAATGCTCAACTCCGCCATAGATCATCGCTCTAACGACATCTCGGGTGACGCCCTGCCTGAATTCTCCCGATTCCACCGCGTCGTCGATGATGCCCATCGTGCGGCGCGTATAGTCACGGTTGAGCGTGAAGATGGCCGTTTCCCGATATTCCGGTCCGGGCCGGATCTCATGGATGATCAGCTTGGCCATCTCCGGCTCCTCGTGCATGGCGTAGAGATGCCCCCAGATCATGAAGCGCAGCCGGTTCCAGGTGCCCGAGATGGTGGCGAGGCGCTGATCGTATCCGGAGATCAGGCCGGTGTACCATTGCTCCACCGTCTTGATCAGCAGGTCCCGTTTGGTGGGGAAGTAATGGTAGACGCTTCCCTCCACGACTCCGGCCCGTTCTGCGATCTCGCTCACCAGCGTCTCGTCGTAACCCTTGGCGCAGAAGACGATTTGGGCCTGCCTCAGTATCTCGGCGGCGCGCTGCTCACGCGATAGCCGGCTAACCTCGCGACGCGATGCTCTCTTTGCCACGCAAGTCCCCCAATGCCGTATCCCCACCGGCTCAGCTTATTGAGCCTAGCCTAACGAGACTGCGCGCCGCCGCAAGTCGCGATTGAAGTTGACCAAAGATCGTGGTGTCGATTGGGAATGGATTTGAAAGCCCTTCTCGACGGCGCGGTGAAGGATCACCGGGCCGGACGGCTGCAACAAGCCGAAGCCGCCTATCGCCGCGTTTTGTCTGCGGTGCCTGGGCATGTGGACAGCCTCCATCTTCTGGGCGTCGTTCGTACACAGCAGAAGGCGTTTCGCGAGGGGATCGATTTGATCGGGCGGGCGATCGCGCTGCGCAAGACGCCGTCCGCGATATTCCACTGCAACATCGGATTGGCCTATCGCGGCCTGGGCGAAAGGAAGGAGGCCGTCGCCCAATTCGAGCGCGCGTTGGCGCTCGAGCCCGATTATGTCGAGGCGCATATCAATCTCGCGGCCGTCCTCGGCGATTGCGGCCGGTCTGCGGAGGCGGAACCGCATTGCCGGCGCGCAATCGCGCTCCGGCCCGATGCCGCGGCGTATTTTGCGCTCGGGGCGGTTCTGCACGATTTGGGCAAGCTCGACGAAGCTGGCGGATCCTATCGACAGGCGTTGAACCTCAAGCCGGACCATGTGGGGGCGCTCCTCAATCTCGGCGCCGTGCTCGCAGCGCAGGGCGAGCTCGACGCTGCGATCGGACATTACCGGCAGGCCCTCGTTTTCCGACCGGACAACGCCGAAGCGCATTTCAATCTCGGGGCGGCGCTCCATGATCGAGGCGACTTCGACGAAGCGCTTGCGGAATATCGGCGCGCCTCGTCGCTCGAGCCGGATCATGCTGACGCGCACTGGAACGAGGCTCTGTTGCGGCTGGCGCGCGGCGAGTATCGCGAGGGCTTCGAGAAATTCGAATGGCGGTGGCGCCGGCGAGACTATGGAACGCCGCCATTCGCCGCGCCCCAATGGATGGGCGACGATTTGAGCGACCGGACGATCCTGCTTTGGGCGGAGCAGGGTTTCGGCGACTCATTTCAATGCGTCCGTTACGCGCCGTTCGTGAAGGCGCGCGGCGCTCGTACTGTCATTCTGCAATGCTTGCCGGGCACGGAGCAGTTGATGTCCGGCGTCGCCGGCATCGACATGGTCGTGCCGCGCGGAGAGACGCCGCTGCCGGCATTCGATTGCCAGGCCTCGCTGATGAGCCTCCCGCCCCTTCTGCAAGCCGACCTTTCCGGCCCGCCGGCGAATGTCCCCTATATCGACGTCGCGCCGGCGCTCGTCGCATCATTCCGCGAGCGGGTTGCGACCAAGGCAGGCCTTAAGGTCGGCCTTGTGTGGCGCGGGAATCCCGGCAACACGCATGATCGCCGGCGGTCGATCGACGCGACGACCATTGCGCAGCTTTGCGCGGTGCCGGGCGTCAGCTGGTTCAGCCTGCAGCTGGATGCGCGGCAGGATGAGATCGACGCTTTCGCGCGGTATGCGCCGATCGAGGACATGAGTCCTTTGCTCATTGATTGGTCGCGGACCGCGGCGCTGCTGGCGGCGCTCGACCTCGTCGTGACGGTCGACACCGCAGTCGCGCATCTGGCGGGCGCGCTCGGCAGGCCGGTCTTCGTCCTGCTCGCCCATGTCGCGCATTGGTGCTGGCTCAGAGAGCGCCCGGACAGCCCCTGGTATCCGACGGCCAAGCTGTTCCGGCAGCCGGCCTGGGGCGATTGGGTCTCTCCTATCGAGGCGGTCATTCATGAGATATCGCGACTCGCGGCGGCCCGGATCGATCCGTGAGACTATTGGCTTGAGGTGGACTCAGCCCAAATGCCTTTATCGGAAGTCCGCGAAGTCTTTGGAATGTCCTTCCAATCTTTAATGCGGGTCGCTTTTCTTCGTGGACAAGATGAGTCTCCCTCAATAGACTGTCCGACAGTTAGACAGTATGTGCAGACGTCGCGTACGGACGTGATGCCCGGCCAAACGTCAAGCCGAACGACAAAAGGGAGTGGGGATGTTTTCACGCTACACCGCGGCACTCTTAGGTACGGCCAGTGCGATTGCGCTCGCTCATACGTCCGTTTCGGTGGCGCAGCAGACGAGCCAACCGCAGGCCTCCAACGGTGCGACGCTAGAGGAGGTCGTGGTTACGGCTCGGCGTCGCGAAGAAAAAGCGCAGACCGTCCCGATCACGATCACGACCTTCACTCAGGCGCAGCTCGCGGATCAAAACATCCGCACCGCGAACGATCTCAACAAGGCGCTCACGGCAGTTCAGCTCTGCTGCAACCGTGGTGCGGTCTCTTTCACCTGGATACGCGGAATCCAGGGCGTCGACGGCTATCTCAACGGGCTTGCTCTCTCGACGCTGACCGCAAGCGGCCTGCAAAGCGGGCTCAGCGGCAGCTCGCTCTATTTCGATCTGGCTAACGTTCAGGTGCTCAAAGGTCCCCAAGGGACGCTCTTCGGCGAATCAACCGACGCAGGCGCCATTCTCTTCGAAACCCAGAGGCCGGTGAACGATTTCGAAGGCTATGCGGAAGCTGAAGTGGGCAATTACGGCCACGTCCTACTCGACGGGGTGCTGAATGCGCCGATCGTCAGCGACAAGCTGCTGGTTCGGGTCGGCGGCGAGTACGTCAAGACCGACGGCTTCGTCCATGATTTCTCGACGAATAAGGATTTCTACGACGAGAATTATTGGATTGGACGGGTCCAAGCCACGTTCCGGCCGACCGACGATTTCGAGAACAACATCTTCGTCAACTACTACAACTTCCACGGCAACGGCACGGCGTTCGTCTGGACGCTCGTCAATCCGACCGGGCGACTCGAAGGGCTATAGGACCGGCGGATTCAACGCCAACGCGCCTACGGGCTTCCAGGAGTTCCAGCCCGAAAGCCTCGATAATGTGGAGATCGGCGTCAAAACGGATCAGAACATCCTGGGGATGAAGTCCCGCCTCAACCTTGCGGCCTTTTACGGCTTCTACGACAATATCCAGGTGCAGGTAACTTCCGCCGTTCCCAATCCGAGCGGCGGCCCGCCCCTTCTGCAGGTGCTGACTCAGAATGCCGCCACGGCCCACATATCGGGAGTCGAGGCGGAGTTCACGATCGTTCCGGTCGAGTCGGTCGAGTTGGATGCGGACGTAGCCTACGACTACAACAAATATGACCAATGGCAGAGCCTGAACTCGGCCGGCCAGCCTCAAGATTTGAGCGGAACTCCGTTCCAGGAGAATCCGCGGTGGATGACCCGGATCCGGGGGACCTATTATCTTCCTATCGACGAATCTCGCGGAAAACTCAGCATTTCGGCGACCTGGTCGTATCAGAGCTCGCAGAACAACACCGCGCAGCTGCCGGTGCTGCCGGCCTACATCACGCCCGGTTTCGACGACCTCGATCTGAGTCTCGATTGGAAGGATGTGTGGGGCGAGCCAGGTTTGGACGCCACGGTTTACGGCACGAACGTGCTCGGCAATGTGATGACGAACGGTCCGTTCGGCGTCTACTCGGCGCTGGGTATCTTTGGAATCACCCCCAAGGCGCCACCGATGTGGGCGGTAAGGCTACGCTACAGCTTCGGCGGGCAGGGCGGTTAATTTTCCCAACCCGCCCCTCGCCTCAAGTGGAAATTCCGATGGACACGATGAGATTCCCTCAATAGGGTTGAATTGGAATTTCGCGCGACCGAGGCAAAAAGCCCGGCGCGGCAAACACCGCCGGGCGAAGCTCGGCAAGCGGGGAGGGTAGGGGATGAGCACTCGCATATTGTCGGCGCTATTGGCGGCCGCTTCTGTCATTGTGTTTACCTCAGGCGAGCAAGCCTTCGCGCAAACCGCGGCGCAGCCGGCCGCATCTGGGGGCACCGGCCTCGAAGAAATCGTCGTCACGGCACGCCGCCGTGAGGAAAAGGCGCAGGCGGTGCCGATCACGCTGCTCTCCTTCTCGCCCGCGACGTTGCAGAAGCAGGATATCCGCGACCCGCTGAAGCTCACCGACTCGATCCCCGGGTTCAATGGGGCGACCGGTGCCTCGCTCGGCTTGACCTACACGTTCCTGCGCGGCGCGCCGGGCGTCATCTTTTATTGGAACCAGGTTCCGATCAACGCCAACAACCAGGCTGCGGGCTTCTATTTCGACATCGACAGCCTCCAGGTCCTCTATGGGCCGCAGGGTACGCTGTTCGGCCTCAGCAACGATGCCGGCGCGCTCCTGTTCGAGCCCAAGCATCCGGTGAACGGCTTCGAAGGCTACGGCCAGCTGACCCTCGGCAATTACGGACGAGCGACGGTCGAAGGCGTCGTCAACGTTCCGGTGATCGACGACAAGCTGCTGGTGCGCATCGGCGGCCAGTATCAGACGCAGGACGGCTATCAGCACGTCATCAAGCAGAACATCGACCTGTTGAATCAGAACTATTGGAACTTCCGCGGCAGCGTCCTCTATCGGCCGACGGATAACATCCAGAACGAGTTGATGATCAATTATTTCGATACGCAATATCTACCGGGCGCCTTCACCTATGCCGGATTCAATCCCGGCCCCGCGCAGGCGTTTGGGTCGTTGTCGCTGCAGCAGATTCTGACGTTCGCCAAGCTGGGATTCATCGGTCCTCTCGCGAAGGCGCAACTCGCGAACGTCAACGTCAACCTGCAGCAGCTACTAAACCAGCAGCAGGCGCTCGGTAAGTACACGCTCGCCGCGACCTCGCTCATTCCGACCGCGGTGTTGAAGCAGCTCAATATCGTCAACACCACCACCTGGGACATCAACGATTATGTCACGGTCAAGAACATCGCCGCCTATCAGGAGATAAACGATTACACGAAGGCTGATATCGGCGGTCTGGAGTTCGGACTTCTGCAAGGCCTATCACCGCTTCCCGACCAGCCGCGTGGCCCGGAAGTCCAATATAATGAAGAAATCCAGGTTCTCGGCAATCTGTTCGACAACAAGCTGAATTACCAGGCTGGCTTCTTCAACCAGTGGGGCGGATCGCCGAGCGGCGCCGGCGGCAGCACGCCTTCGGATTCTCGTGCACCTTACGGCGTTCAATATACGAACGACTTCGGCGGCGTGTCGGTCTCCGGCGCGACATTGACCCAGGTTTCCCGCACGAACGCCCTCTATACGCAGGAAACCTATAAGCTGGACGACTATGTCGAAGGGCTCAGCTTTACAGCAGGGTTCCGGTACACCTGGGACAAATTCTACACGCGGGGCGATACCTATGATGCCTTTGGGCACCTCGTCACGCCGACCTGCCTGGTGAACGGAGTGGCGAAGCAGAGCCCCACATGTCCGACGTCGCAATCCGCCCGGTTCACGTCGCCGGCCTATTCCTTCCAGCTGAATTATCAGTGGCGGCCGCAGACGATGTTCTACATCAACAACAGCTTGGGCTATAAGACCGGCGGCTTCAACGGCCAGAACTTCGTCTCATTCCAGTTGTTCCGTCCCGAGCATCTCAATAACTATGAGGCCGGCATCAAGACCGACTTCGACTGGGGCCTGATCGGACTCGACAGCGTCAAGACCCGGTTCAACGGCAGCATGTTCTACGGCGTCTATCGCGACATCGAGATCCAGACGACTGGCGCATATCTGCGGCAGACGGGCGTCTTGTCGCTGGGGACGCCCTATCTCGACGTCGGCGGCGGCGATCTCTGGGGCTGGGACCTTCAGCTGACGGTGCTGCCAATCCCCGATCTTCAGCTCTATGTCGACGCCGAATACAACAAGGGCAAGTACAAGAACTTCCAAGGTCCCAATGCCGCCGGCACCGGGCAGACCTCCGTTCCCGGCGTCGCGTTCGAGGTTCTGCCGGAGTACAAGGTCAACAGCTCCATCACCTATCACCTCTCCTTCATTCCCAAAGAGTACGGCGATGTGAGCTGGACCGGCGCTTACTCGTGGGTCCAGCACTCGATCAACACCGACATCGCCAATATCACGCCGTTTGACCTCCTGCCCGGACATCACAACATCGACATGAACCTCGATTGGAATGATGTCTTGGGATATTCGGGCGTCCTCTTGCGGCTGTGGGTCACCAATTTGACGAACAACTCGGTCGTCAATGGCTGCCTATGTGCCATTCACGCGATCGGCGAGATCGGCTATCAGCCGGCGCAGCCGCAGATGTTCGGCGCAACCTTGCGCTACGAGTTCGGTCCGTAGTCGATACGGATCGGGACGGCTCGATCGCGCCCGGCGGCTCGAAAGACCGCCGGGCGCTTTCGTTTTGCAAATGGAGAGTATGAATGAGTCTCGGCCTGAGATGTCTGCGTTACGTGCTGCTCGCCGGAGCGCTGGCTTTGCCGGCACTGGCGAGCGCCAAGGATGACCTGAATCAGCCGGCGGCCAAGGACTGGCCTGCCGTCGGCGGCAGCTGGAGCAATGCGCGCTACTCCTCGCTCGACAAGATCAACACGCAGAACGTGAAGCAGCTGGGCGGGGCTTGGCTCCACAAATTCGATGGCGAGATCTCGCGCGCGAGCCCCGTCGTGGCAGACGGCGCGATGTTCATCACGGCCGGCCAGCACGTCTATGCGATCGATCCCAAGACCGGGAACACGGTGTGGAGCTATCAGGCGGAAGCCGCGCCGTCCGGCATGTACAAGGGCGTCGCGGTCGGCGACGGGCGTGTCTATGTGGGCCTGGGCAACGGCCATCTGATCGCGCTCGACGAGAAGACCGGGAAGCTCGAATGGACCGGCATCGTCGGTGACGATCCGCCGGTGAAGGGGCAGGCGATCCCAGCCGGCCCGACCTATGTGAACGGGCTCGTGGTCACCGGCCTCGCCAATGGCGATTATGGGCTGGACGGCCGCATCGTGGCACTCGACGCCAGGACCGGCAAGCAGGTCTGGCGCTTCGATACGATTCCGCCGCCGGGTCAGCCGGGCCACGACACCTGGCCTGCCGACAATGACGAATGGAAGAAGGGCGGCGGCGGCGTGTGGATGAACGCCGCGATCGATCCCGATCTGGGCTTGGCCTATCTCGGCGTCGGCAATCCGGTGCCGCAATGGGGCGGGGAGCTGCGGGCCGGCGACAATCTTTACACCGATACGGCCGTTGCGCTCGATCTCAAAACCGGCAAGCCGCGCTGGCATTTCCAAGTCGTGCATCACGACATCTGGGAGCAGGATCTGGGCACGCCGCTGATCCTGTTCGACTACAAAATGAATGGGAAGGTGAGCAAGGCCGTCGGCGTCATGCGGACGGACGGCTATCTCTTCATCCTGGACCGCGCCACCGGCAAGCCGCTCTGGCCGGTCGAGGAGCGGCCGGTGCCGCAGAATCCACGGCTCAAGACGTCGCCGACCCAGCCCTTCCCCAAGGGTGCGGAGGCGCTCGGCCCCAATTGCGAGCCGAAGGATCAGATCCCTGATGGGTTCAAGGCGCTCTGCGAATTCGACCCGGTCGACTATGACACGCCGAACGGCATCTATCCGATCCTGACGACACGGTCTTCGCCCATGGCCTATAGCCCGAAGACCGGTTTCTTCTACGCAGCCGGATCGCCCGGCTGGCCGCTCTGGATCAAGCGTTTCGAGGATCCGAAATTCTTCATCGCCGGGAACGCGCTTCCCGGCCTCAAGACCAAGGGTTTCGTGGCTGCGGTCGACAGCAAGACGAACAAGATCGTCTGGAAGACGAACACGCCCTACGAGATGCAGAACGGCTCGGGCATGACCGTGACCGCCGGCGGACTCATCTTTCATGGCGATCCGAGCGGCGAGGTCCAGGCGATGGACGCGACGAAGGGGGATATCCTCTGGACTTTCCAGGCCGGCTCTAATGCGGCGGGACCGGCCGCGGTCTATGAGGTGGGCGGCGAGGAGTATGTCGCACTGGCTGCCCAAGGCTCGCTTTGGGCCTTCAAACTCGGCGGCACGGTGCAGCCGCTACCGGCTCCGCCGCCGCCCAAGACAGAGACGACATTCGTCGGCCGCATCGTCCAGACCGACCAGATCACGATGAGCCCGACGATCAGCGACACCGGACTCGAATTCGTACGGCAGACGGTTGACGAATATGCCTTCAGCCCCGTGCGGACGAAGGTGAAGGTCGGCACCAAGGTGACCTGGAGCAATCACGGCAAAATGCCTCACGACGCCACGTCGGTCGACGGATCCTGGAGCACCGGCGAAATTGCGCCCGGCCAGTCTGCTTCGGTGACTTTCGATAAGCCGGGCACCTACACCTACCGCTGCAAGGACCATCCATGGTCCTATGGGCAGCTGATCGTGGAGTAAGTCAGCGCACGATCCTCTCGATCCGGCGATCGGGGACCAGCCAAATCGCGGCGACTAGGCTGTAGAGCATGATCGACAGCCACGGGCTGACGAAAGCCAGCCCGATTCCCGCGCTGTAGAGCAGCGGCGAGATCTTGCCCTTGATGTCCCGGCCCAGCGCCTTGGCAAGGACCGATCCTGAGCCTTGACGATGCAGGATCGCCTTCTGAAGGAGATAGTAGGCGATCGCCGGCAGCAGCAGCGCGACGCCATAGAGCGCGGTCGGCACCGGATCGAGAAAATTCTCACCGAGCCAGGCGGTGGCCGCCGGCACCAGCGACAGCCAAAAGAGCAAATTGGAATTCGCCCAGAGGATCAGCCCGTCGACATGGGTGACCGTATGCAGAAGGTGATGGTGATTGTTCCAGTAGATCGCGAGATAGATGAAGCTCAGCACGTAACTCACGAAGGCGGGCGCCACGCCCGCCAGGACCGTCCAGTTGTGGCCCTGCGGGATCTTCAGCTCCAGCACCATGATCGTAATGATGATGGCGATCACGCCATCGCTGAATGCCGTCAGCCGATCCTTTCCCATTGCCGCCCCATCCGGCCTGTTGAGCGCGAAGCGTAGTTGCCACGGTACCATGGAGGCGCCCGGCCGTAGCGACTGTTGCCGAAAAGGAGGGCAACGCTCTTGCTGCGTTGCAGCAAGAGCGTTGCCAGCCACATACATCCGTATATGATGGCCCTATGGAGGGGGTTGCGCCGCGCAAGATCGAGCGACTGCTGGTCGCGAACAGGTCGGAAATCGCTATTCGCGTTTTCCGCGCGGCGGCGGAACTCGGAATCTCGACGGTTGCCGTCTATGCGTCCGAGGACAAGCTCTCGCTGCATCGCTTCAAGTCAGACCAGGCTTATCTGATCGGCGAGGGCAAGGGACCGCTCGACGCCTATCTCGACATCAGCGAGATCATCCGCATCGCACGGGAGGCGCGGGCGGATGCAATCCATCCGGGCTATGGTTTCCTGTCCGAGAGTCCGGAGCTCGCCGAAGCCTGCGCGGCGGAGGGGATCATCTTCATCGGTCCCAAGCCTGAAACCATGCGGGCGCTCGGCAACAAGATCACGGCGCGCAAGCTCGCGGAGTCGGTCGGCGTGCCGGTCATGCCGGCATCGGGCCCGCTGCCGCACGATCCGGACGCCGTGCTTGCGATCGCCGATCGGATCGGCTTCCCGGTCATGCTCAAGGCTTCCTGGGGCGGCGGCGGCCGCGGCATGCGCGCCATCGAGAAGGCGGACGATCTCGCCGATGCGGTCATGATGGCGCGGCGCGAAGCCAAGTCCGCTTTCGGCAATGACGAGGCCTATTTCGAGAAGCTGATCCGCCATGCCCGCCACATCGAGGTGCAGCTGCTGGGCGATCGGCACGGCAATCTCGTGCATCTCTTCGAGCGTGACTGCTCGGTCCAGCGCCGCAATCAAAAGATCATCGAGCGCGCACCGGCGCCCAATTTGCCGGAGGAGATTCGCGTCCAGCTCTGCGAGGCGGCGATCAAGATCGGCAAGGCGACCGGCTATGAGGGCGCTGGCACGGTCGAGTTCCTGCTCGATGCCGAGACCGGCAAATTCTACTTCATCGAGGTCAATCCGCGCATCCAGGTCGAGCACACGGTGACCGAGGTCGTCACCGGCATCGATATCGTGAAGGCGCAGATCAGGATCGCGGAGGGCGGCCGTATCGGGGAGCTCGACGAGACCGGCGTGCCGGCTCAGGAGGGGATCTGGCTCAATGGCTATGCGCTGCAATGCAGGGTCACGACAGAGAATCCCGAGAATAACTTCATCCCCGATTACGGCCGCATCACCGCTTATCGCGGCGCCATGGGATTCGGCATCCGGATCGATGGTGGCACCGCCTATTCCGGCGCCGTCGTCACCCGCTATTATGATTCGCTGCTCGAGAAAGTGACCGCCTGGGCGGCGTCGCCGGAAGAAGCGATCCTGCGCATGGACCGCGCGTTGCGCGAATATCGCATTCGCGGCGTGGCGACCAATCTCGCTTTCCTCGTGAACATTCTCCGCCATCCGGAATTCAAGACGGGCACCTGCACGACGCGTTTCATCGATCAGACGCCGTCGCTCTTCGCGATTCCGCGGCGCACCGACCGCGCGACCAAGCTTCTCACCTGGATCGCCGACGTGACGGTGAACGGACATCCGGAGGTCAGGGGCAGGCCCAAGCCGTCGCCGCATCTTCGTCAGCCCGTCGTGCCGAAGTTCGATCAATGTCCGGTCGCGCCAGGCACGCGCCAGCTTCTGGCCGAGATGGGACCGGAGAAATTCGCCGGCTGGATGAAAGACCAGACGCGCGTCCTTGTCACCGACACCTCGATGCGCGATGCGCACCAGTCGCTGCTCGCGACGCGCATGCGGACCTACGACATCGTTACGATCGCCGAAGCCTATGCATCGGGCTTGCCGGGCTTGTTCTCGCTCGAGTGCTGGGGTGGCGCCACGTTCGACGTCGCCATGCGATTTCTGCAGGAAGATCCGTGGGAGCGGTTGGCGCGCTTGCGCGAGCGAGCGGGCAATCTGCTGCTGCAGATGCTGCTGCGCGGCGCCAACGGCGTCGGCTACACCAATTATCCCGACAATGTCGTGCGCTATTTCATCAAGCGCGCGGCCAAGGGCGGCATCGATCTTTTCCGAATCTTCGACTGCATGAACTGGGTCGAGAACATGCGCGTCGCGATCGACGCTGTGGCGGAAGAGGGCAAGATTGCCGAGGGCGCGGTCTGCTACACCGGCGACATGCTCGACCCGAGCCGCGCCAAATACGATCTCGGGTACTATGTGGGCAAGGCAAAGGCGCTCGAGAAGGCGGGTTGCCATGTGCTTGCCATCAAGGACATGGCGGGACTGCTCAAGCCTGCCGCGGCGACGCTTCTCATCAAGACGCTGAAAAACGAGATCGGCCTGCCGATCCATTTTCACACACATGATACATCGGGCATCTCGGGCGCGACCGTGCTCGCCGCGGTGGCGGCGGGCGTCGATGCCGTCGACGCGGCGATGGATTCGGTATCCGGCAATACATCTCAGCCTTGCCTTGGCTCGATCGTGGAGGCGCTCGAGCACACGCCGCGCGCGACCGGGCTCGATCCCGAAGCGATCCGTCAGATCTCCGTCTATTGGGAGGCTGCGCGCGGTCAGTACGCGGCTTTCGAGGCAGATCTCAAATCGCCGGCGTCGGAGGTCTATCTGCATGAGATGCCGGGTGGGCAATTCACCAATCTGAAGGAGCAGGCACGCGCGCTCGGACTGGACGCGCGCTGGCACGAAGTCGCCAAGGCCTATCGCGCGGCCAACGATCTGTTCGGCGATATTGTGAAGGTGACGCCATCGTCGAAGGTCGTGGGCGACATGGCGCTCATGATGGTGAGTCAAGATCTAGCGCCTCAGGATGTGCTCGACGCGGAGCGTGAGATTCAGTTTCCGGCGTCGGTGGTCGAAATGCTGCGCGGTGATCTTGGCCAGCCCGAAGGCGGCTGGCCCGCGATCTTGCAGAAGAAGGCACTTAAAGGCGAAGCGGCCTCCACCGATCGTCCGGGCGCCAAGCTCGCGCCGGCCGATCTCGAAACGATCCGCACCGAAGCCGCCGTGAAGATCGGGCGCGGCATCACCGACGATGAGCTCGCCTCATATCTCATGTATCCGAAAGTGTTCGTCGACTATGCGCAGACGGTCGACAAATACGGCCCGGTCTCGGCGCTGCCCACGCCCGTCTTCTATTACGGCATGGAGCGTGGGCAGGAGGTCACCGTCGAGATCGAGCGCGGCAAGGGGCTTGTCATCCTCTTCCAGACCACGGGCGAAGAGGACGAGGACGGCTTCATCAAGGTCTTCTTCGAGCTCAACGGCCAGCCGCGCTTCGTGCGCGTGCCCGACCGCAACAAGGAGCGTCCGGTCGAGCTGCGCCGCAAAGCGAGCGACAGCGATCCCTCCCATGTCGGCGCGCCGATGCCGGCTCTCATCCAATCCGTCTCGGTCGAGCCGGGGCAGACCGTCCATGCCGGCGACGTGTTGGCGACGATCGAAGCCATGAAAATGCATATGATCCTCCACGCCCCGCTCGATGGCGTGATCGAAGAGGTTCTCATACATCCCGGCATGCAGGTCGAAGCCAAGGATCTGCTGATCACGATCGCTGAGAAGCAGGCGGCCTGAGGGGCTGATCGGAATTGTCCGACAGTCGAACGGGGCTTGACGGGTCCGGCGATTTCTTTCAATCTTATCGAGGATAGAAAAGATTGTGGCTGGGATGTCCGTGACGGACGCGGCCGATTCGCTGAAAAGCGAGGTCGCGCCTCCATGTGCGTTCCGGCCCATTTTGAGATTCGGCGCAGCCATTAGCGCAGCGGCAATGATTGCCCGCGCCGCTGGGCGATCGAACGGAGAGAGACGATGTCAGCAGCTCGTGTCCTTGCGATTCTTTCCACCGCAGCCAGTGTGTTCGTGCTCATGGACGGGATGCCTGCGGTTGCGCAGCAGGGCGCCCAGCCGGCCGCGGCGCCCGCGGGCGGGCTCGAGGAAGTCGTGGTCACGGCCCGCCGTCGCGAGGAGAAGCTGCAGTCGGTGCCGATCGCGGTCACCGTCTTCACCGGCGCTGCCATCGAGGACAAGCGAATCGAGGAGCTGAACGAGCTGCAGTTCCAAGTGCCATCGCTGGCCTACCGCTCGGTCGGGCGCGACTCGGATGATATCGTCAGCCTCCGCGGCCTTACGGGCGTCGTCGCCTATTTGAACGAAGTGCCGCTGGGCGGCGTCACGACCCCCGGTACAGCCGGTGCGTCGCCATTACCTGGCGGCGCCGGTCCGGGCGTGCTGTACGATCTCGAAAATGTTCAGATCCTGAAGGGCCCACAAGGGACTCTCTTCGGACGAAATACGACCGGCGGCGCGGTGCTGCTAACCGCGAAAAAACCGAGCAACGCCTTCGAAGGCTACGGCCAGATCCAGCTCGGCAACTACAATGACCGGGAGTACCAGCTCGCGGTCAACGTTCCCGTCATCGAAGACAAGCTGTTGGTGCGGTTCGCCGCAAATGTCGCGCAGCGCGATGGCTTCACGCATGCGCTCACCTCGCCGACGGGGCCTCATGATCTGGACAGCCGGGACTATTGGGCCGAACGGCTCACCGTGCTGATGCGTCCGACCGACGATTTCCAAAACGAGCTGCTGGTCTATTCCGACTACAAGCACGAAACCGGCACCGGCGCGGTGCTGCTGGACGCAAACCCGAAGGTGCTGGCGCCGGCGGTCTATGCGCAGGCCCAAGCGATCATTGCCCAGCAGAAAGCGCTGGGCGTGCGCACGATCGTCGGCACGAGCATTCCCAATCCGCTCGACAAAACCTGGAACTTCGGTGTCCTCGATACTGCGACCTGGGATATCACGGACAACCTGACTCTCAAGAACATTGCCGCCTTCATCGAGAACAAGGTCGTGAACAATCACGATCTTGATGGATCGCCGCTGGTGCTCCTCGACCAGTACAGCGGACATGGCTGGCAGTCGGATGTTGCGCAGGCGACCGAAGAGTTGCAGCTTCAGGGCAAGGCGCTGGACGAGCGGCTACATGTGACGGGAGGTATGTTCCTCAGCTTCTTCCATCCAGAGGATGGGACCGGCGGCGGATCGCTGCAAGGCGCGGACGCCAATTCTGCGACTTATGTCACCAGCCTCGTCGCGGGAGCGCCGAGAACCGTCCAGGTCCTCGCGACTGAACTCAACGCCGCGGAACGTAGCCAGGCGGTGTTCGCGCAGGCCGATTACGATATGGGTGGAATCGATCCGATATTCGACGGGCTGAAGGTCACTGCCGGTTATCGTTACACCTGGGATTGGCGCGCCGTCTCCAACGGCCAGCGCACCCAAATTCCGTCCCTCGGGCTCGTCGGCCCCCGGGCCCTCTGCTCGCAATTCGGGGCCGACAAAAACTGCGTCGTATCGGGTGACGGTTCGTTCTCCGCGCCCAGCTGGCTGCTCGAAGCGGACTATCAGATCGATCCGACCAAGATGGTCTACCTCAAAGGGTCCAAGGCCTATCAGAGCGGCGGCTTCAACCTGCTGTCGCCGATCGCCTCGCAAAAGGAATTCAAGCCGGAATATCTCGACGACCTCGAGATCGGTCTTAAAGCCGATTGGGATTTTCTCGGCATGAAGGCGCGCACGGACGTCGATTACTATTGGGGTTGGTACAGCGGCGTGCAGCAATCGATTCCGGTGGTCAATCCGCTCAACGGTGCGACGGTCACGCTCGTGACCAATGCCGCCGACGCGGAGACGGAAGGCCTGGAGCTCGAAGGTACGCTCTATCCATTCAACGGGCTGGAGCTCAATGCTTCCTATTCCTATAACCGCGCGCAGTTCACGAAGTTCATCAGCGGAACGACCGACTTCTCCGGCGACTTTTTCCTGTACGCGCCCAAGAACAAATACAATCTCGGTGCCCGGTATCACCTGCCGATCAATCCCGATCTGGGCGATATCAGCGTGGCCGCGCAGTGGAACTGGCAGGGTCACGTCTATCTGGGTCTCGACTATGGCTCGCCGGATACGACATTCGGCGATGTGAAGACATTGGACGTGTCGGTCGACTGGAAAGACGCCATGGGTTACCCGGTCGACGTGTCGTTCTTCATGAACAACGCGCTCGACTCCGTCTATTCGCAAGGCGTCTATGCGCTCTACACGACCTCGGGCTATGTCGCGGGGATCTATGGCGAGCCGCGCATGTGGGGATTCAAGCTCCGCTATCGATTCGGACCCGGAACAGAGCATGAGGCCGCGCCGGCCGAGCCTGCGGCGGTTGCTCCGCCGCCTCCGCCTCCGGCGCAGCAGGCCCCGAAGAGCTATCTGGTCTTCTTCGATTTCAACAAATCGGCGCTGACGTCGGAAGGCCGCAACATCGTCGACCAGGCCGCGGCCAATGCCGGCCCCGCGCATGTGACGCAGATCACAGTCACCGGTCACACGGATACGGTTGGCTCCGACGCCTACAACATGCGTCTGTCGAAGCGCCGGGCGGAATCGGTCGCGGCCGAGCTCGAGACCAAGGGCATTCAGTCGAACGAGATCACGCTGGTCGCCAAGGGCAAGCGCGACCCGCTGGTGCCGACCGGCGACGGCGTGCGCGAACCGCAGAACCGCCGGGTCGAGATCGTCTATGGCGGAGGTCCGAGTTCGTAATTCGTCATGACGCGAGGCACCAAGCGACCCTATCGGCTGATCTCCTCCGACAGCCATCTGACCGAACCAGGCGATCTCTGGGTGAAGCGCGTGCCCGCTTCGCTGCGCGATCGGGCGCCCAGAATCGTCAGCCTCGATCAAGGCGACGGTTGGTTGGTCGAGGGTATCGCCGAGCCCTTCAGCTTCGGTCTCACCTCCTGCGCGGGATTGCCGCCCGAGGAGATGCGCGCCTGGATCCGCTTCGAGGAGATGCGCAAGGGCGGCTGGGATCCGGCTGCGCGCGTCCAGGAGATGGACCGCGACGATGTCGACGGCGAAGTGCTGTTCCCGACGCCGCGGTTACAGATCGCGCTCGTCGCGAATTCGGACGAGGCGTGGCACATCGCCATGTTGCGGGCCTACAATGACTGGCTGTCGGAATATGTCGCGCATGCGCCTGACCGTTTCTGCGGACTGGCGCTGCTGCCCAATCGAGGCGGCGCGAAAGCGGCGGTGGCCGAACTCGAGCGCGTCGTCGGTCGGCCAGGTATGCGCGGCGCGATGATCGGCTGCTGGCCGAACGGGACGCTGACGTTGCAGCCGGAGGACGATTTCCTTTGGGCGGCGCTGGCCGAGCGCGGCATCCCGCTCACGATCCATGTCTCGTTGGCCCAAGCGCTGCCGCCCACCGTCACCAAGATGAAGCTACCCGGCTATGGCCGATTCTTCGACGCGCCGAACCGGATGATCGAGATGGTGTTCAGCGGCATGTTCGACCGCTTCCCGACACTCGACGTCTTCTTCGCCGAGGTCGATTTCGGCTGGGTGCCGTACGTCGTCGAGCAGATAGAGAACAATTACCGACGGTTGGAGCCCACCAGCAATTTCGGACTCAAGAAGTCGCCGCGCGCCTATATCGAGCGGCATTTCCATTTTGGCTACATGACGGATACGTTCGGACTGCAGAATCGCCACCATGTCGGGGCCGAGCGCATCCTTTGGTCCAGTGACTATCCGCATATCAGCGCCGACTGGCCCTTCTCCTGGCGCACGATTCAATCTTCGCTTTCCGGCGCGTCGGCTGTCGAGCGCGCGCTGATCCTGCGCGGGAACGCGGAGCGGCTCTTCGGATTCGGAAGGGACTGAGGGGGCCGGAACTTCGCTTGCGGCGTCATGATGAGGCATGACGATTTCGCGGTGTCCGCTGGCTATTAATCTCTTGCCGCGATGCATTCGGCAGCGCGCTTGACGCATTCCTCCGACATCTTCAAAATCTTAGATAAGATAGAAAAGCCCGAACCGGGCCGTATGACGGTCGGATGGTATACTGGGACTAAACGGAAGGCTGTCGATCGCGGCGGCGAGTTCGAGGGGAGGGGAGATGCTTCACAAACGATTTGCGCTCGCTTCGGGCATCGCGACCATCGCGATACTTGCCGATCCGGCAGCGGCGCCCGCGCAGCCCACCAATCAAGGGGCATCGGCCAACGACCGCCTCGAAGAGGTCGTGGTCACGGCCCGTCGCGTCGAGGAGCGCCAGCAGGCGACTCCGATCGCAGTGACCGCGGTCTCAGCTGCTGCGATGAAGGAGCTCAGCATCACAAAGATCGACGGGCTCGATCAGGTTACTCCCAACTTGATCGTCGAGGAGGGCGTCTCCAACGGCATGGGCCAGATCATCTACATCCGCGGCATCGGCGCCGTTTCGGTGGCGTCCTATTCCGACCCGCCGGTCTCGGTCTATGTCGACGGCGTCGTGCAGGCTCGACCGGTCGGCAATGCCTTCGATTTGCCTGATGTCTCCGATGTGGAAATTCTGCGCGGGCCGCAGGGCACGCTGTTCGGCCGTAATACGACCGGTGGGGCGGTGTCGATCACCACAAAGAAGCCGTCCGAAGATTTCGGCGGCTCGGTCTCGTTCGGCTATGGCAACTACAACGAGCTTCAGACCTACCTTGTGTTGAATACCGGCGATATCGCCAAATCGGGATGGCGCGCAAAACTCACCTTCCAAGACCATGACTATGATGGCTGGATCAACACACCGGGCCGGTCGTCGTCCGACGCTTTCGGCTATCAGAAATCGAAAGCGGGCAGTTTCTCGGTCAGTCGGGATTTCGGCGACAGCTTCACCTTGGACAACCGAGCGTTCATCGATCAGGAGGATGGCAAGCCGAGCTATCAGATGGTCGTCGGCAACGCCACGACGCTGGCCGCGCTAAACGCTTCTCCCGCCCATGGCGGGCCGCCGCCCGTCATCGCGCCATACCCGCTCGATCTCGAATATGTCGATCCGCGCGACGCTTACGATCCCTATGCTTCGGCGTGGGGCGACACGCTGACGCTCAATTATGACGTCAACGATTATATTCATCTGAAGTCGATCACCGGGTATCGCTCGCTCACCCAGCATCAATCGGGTCAGTTGGGCGGCAGCTATGTGGCCGGCCTATACTCGCCGTTTGGTGGCTTAGTCGGACTCAGAGGTCAGAACGTTCCGCTCGAATACGATACGCCGACCGACTACGTGACCCAGGATCAGGAAAGCGAGGAGTTCCAGGCGACCGGAACGATCGGCGAGTTCAACTATGTCGCCGGCTTTTTTTACTTCCATGAAACCGTCAATGAAGCGCAGCATACGCAGATACCGGTTTATTCGGCCCCGCCCGTGGGGAGCTTGATCATCGACCGGTTCCTGAACTATGCGATCGATT
Organism: Alphaproteobacteria bacterium; assembly: GCA_035293565.1. Classification (GTDB taxonomy): domain Bacteria; phylum Pseudomonadota; class Alphaproteobacteria; order BOG-932; family Roseiterribacteraceae; genus DATGMP01. The sequence goes on from DATGMP010000104.1 coordinate 56,332, forward strand.
CGACCTCTTATGCCGGCTACGCGAATGTCGGCTACAGACCGCATTTCCTGGACGACAAGCTCGAGCTCACCGCCGGCGTTCGTTACACGATCGATGACAAGGCGTTGCAGACCAGCCAGATTCAGACAATAGCGCCGCCAACGGTTCTGCAAGGGCCGCAAAGCCTGTCGAACAGTTGGTATAATACCGGCTGGAGTACGTCGCTCACTTATCAGTGGACCGATGACTTGATGACCTATGTTCGTGCTTCCTCGGCCTATCGCGCCGGCGCCTACAATCCGAGCGTCATCCCCTCGCCGGCCGTCAATCCGGAACACGCCACGTCGGTCGAAGTGGGGATCAAGTCGGAATGGTTCGATCACCGGGCCCGGCTCAACCTGGACGCGTTCGAGACGTGGTATAGGGACATTCAGCTCAGCCAGCGCGATTCCCTCAACGGAATCACCTATCTCGTGAATGCCGGCAAAGCGACCTACAAAGGCTTCGAAGCGGAAGGCGAGGCCATACTGGGCTACGGCTTCTCGCTCAACGGCTCGCTCGGCGCGGTTTATCCGACCTATCAGGAGTTTTTCGCCACCACGACGCCCACAGGCGTTCCCATCAACTCTGCCAGCCTGGCGCATTTCACCCTGGTGTCGAAATACACATGGAACGTCGGCGGCGAGTATAAGACTCCGGAAACCGAGCTGGGCACTTTCGCCTTTCGGATGAACTATGCGTTCCAGAGCTCGCGCAACACCGCGTTGCTCGACGCATCCTCGCCGAACGCTCACCTCTTCCCATCGGGCGATCAGGAAGACCTCAAGATCAGTGTGACCTGGTCGGATCTGCCGATCCCGACCGGGGGTCTCAAGAATGTGAATTTGCAGTTCTACGGCGACAACATGACCGACCATCGCTACATCGTTCAGTTTGTCGATCTGGCGACCTATGCCGTCGCGACCTTCAACCGGCCGCGCACCTACGGGTTCAAGCTCAACGCCGATTTCTAGCCGGCGATTGCATGGAGGCTGCTTGGGTTCGATCGCAGCAGACCGTCGGTCCCTCGGCAATGCGATTACGCCGATGGACGGACAGGGGGAGGCGATCAACGAGGTCGCCTTCCGTCAGCTGCTCCGCTACATGGCCGAAGGCGGCACCACCGTCTTCGTCGGCGGGCCGCACGCAACGGAGTTCGTCAATCTCGATCGTGCGGAGCGCCGACGCTTGTGGGAGATCGGCGTCGACGAGCTGAACGGCAAGCATCCGGTCAATGCCATTCCCTTCGGCCCGGCTTCGACTACCGAGCTGATCGGCATGTTCAAGCTGGCCCGCGACATGGGGTTCGATGGAGCGCAGCTCTATCCCGGCGCGCAGGACGGGCACGGCAATGACGGGCTCTTCATCGCCGAGGCCGAGCGGTATTTCCGCGACGTGCTCGAGGCGATCGAGATGCCGATGTATCTCTGCGGCTATCATGGTGCCGAGATCATCGATTCGCCGAACAAGCGTATCCCGCTCGAGATGCTGGCGAGACTGGTCGACGATTATCCGCATATCGTCGGCGTAACGATCATGTCCGACGAAGACAGGGTGCTCCGTGACTTCCTCGATCGGATCGGAGGGCGCCGTCCGGTCCGGCTCGCCGGTGCGCTCGATTGGTACGCCACGATGGAGCTTGGCGTTTACGGATTCCATTCGATCCAGCAATCGATCGCGCCCCGGCTGTGCAGCCGCATGATGGAAGCGTTCCATTCCGGCGACCGTGATACGGCGAAAACGCTCTCGGCGCGCATTCGTCGGCTGAACGAGATCATCCACGCGCCCCAGCGTTACTATCCACGCTCGCTGAAGCCGGCGCTCAGCCATTTGGGATTCGATGTCGGGATCATTCGCCGCCCCTACCTTCCGTTGAACCGCGAGGAGCAGCTCCGCATGTTCGCCGAGCTCGACGCGCTCGACCTCGCTCAGAGCGAGGCGCTGCCGGTCAAACGCGCCGGTTAGGAAGCGGGGAGCACAGGGCCTCAGCGCTCCCTGAGGGCGGCGGCGCGCACGACTGCGTCGAGATCGAACCCGTGGTGCCAGCCCTGCTCCTCGTGATCGGCCTCGGAGAAATGCTCGCGCGCGGCCCGCTCGGCGCCCGCGGCGTCGCCCTTGGCGATCAGCTTGTGGATCTTCTCGTGCTCCTTGAGGGTCGTGAGTCTGACCTCTCGGTCGGCGAAGGAGCCGTGCCTGGAGGTCTTGCGGGCCAGCGTATCGACATGCGCCGACCACAGCGCCTCGAGCGCGCCCACGATCAGGCTCATCGTCTCGTTGCCGCAACCGGCGACCAGCTCGACATGGAACTGGCGAGCGAGCCCGATATAGCGGTCGGCATCGTCGAGATGCGTGCGGGAATCGTCGATGTTCTTTTTGAGGCGCGGCAGGATGGTTGTCTCGCGATCGGGGCGGACCGCGCAGGCGGCGGCGCAAGCCGGTTCCAGGTGCCGCATCGCAGTCACCACGTCCCGCAGCTTCACCGAGCGTGATTGCAGCACCAGGCCCAGCATGTAGGCCGCCTTGGACTGCCGGGGCCGGTGCACGACGGCGCCCCCGACATTGCCGCGCTGGACGGTGATCAGGCCTTCGGTCTCGAGGATGCGGAGCGCCTCGCGGATCGAGGGCGGGCTGACGCGGAACTCCGCCAGAAGATCGTCCTGCTTGGGCAGCATGTCGCCGTCGCCGAGCTCGCCGGACAGGATCCGCTCACGCAGCCCGTCGGCCACCATCTCGGCCAGCCTGGGCTGCCTCAGCCGCTGGCGCATGTCCGTGACTTGGCTCTTCAATACCACTTCGTCACCCGATCCTTTCAGCCCGCGGGGCCAAAATCCGCCCTCCGACTCGTATTCGCCGATGACAATTCTTCAATAAGCGCGGGGGAAAGCGCGTCTGCAAGCGGAATCGCAATCGAAACCGCCGGCGAAGCCGAATATGTCTGGGCCGCAATCCTTCAAGCGCGACTGCTCTTCGCCTCATGCAGTTAATCATTTATAAGATATAGTGACATCGCCGCGCCACCCGGTCCCGGGCGCGAAGCAGGGAGGAACCGAAGCCATGGCACTTGCACCCAGCACCTTCGTGATCAGCATCACCCCATTCGACGCGGAGGGGCGGCTGGACGAGGCCGCCTTCCGGGCGCATTTGAATCGCCTCGGGAAATCCGGCATCGGCGTCTATGTGGGCGGCGGCGGCAGCGGCGAGGGCTATACGCTCAACCGCGCCGAGGCGAAGCGCGTGATGGAGATCGCGGCGGATGAGCTGAAGGGGAAGGTCCCCGTCCGCGCGATGGGCGTCGAGCCCCGCACCGCCGTCCAGATGATCGAATTCCTGGAGATGGCCAAGGCTTCGGGCGTGGAGGCGGCGCAGGTCTATTCGCTCGATGTCGGTCATGCCCACATCCCGACCGACGATGAGCTCAACGCCTATTTCTCCGAGGTGCTGGAAGCGACCGACTTCCCGTGCGTTCTCTCCACCCATCAGTCGGTCGGCTATCGCATTTCGGCCGACCTCGTGGTCGGGCTGGCCAAACGCTACAAACATGTCGTCGGCATCAATTGCACGCATCCCGACCTCGGCTATCTGGCCGCGATAATCGACGGCATTGCGGGCGCAATTCCTGTCCATGTCGGCGGGCCGATGCAGGGCCTCACCGTGTTCGCGATGGGCGGGCAAGGCTATCTCTCGTCCGAGGGCAATCTGGCGCCCAATCTCTGCGTGCGCGTGGTCGATTGCTACGCCAAGGGCGATATGCAGGGGATGATGAGCGCCTTCGGCAAGCTGATCCGGCTTTTCACCGCGCTCTACGGCAATGGCGGCATCCGCGCGACCAAGGCGGTGCTCAACCATCTCGGCATGGCGGGAGGCTATCCGCGCAAGCCGCGCCTGCCGATCAAGCAGGACGCCCTCAACCGCGCGCTCAAGGTCGTCGAGCAGCTGGGCATCGCCGAGATCGAGAAGTGGTGAGGTCGATCTCAAGGCTCGTATCGGAGGCCCGCTGGAATCGCGGCGATTGCCGCCGGGCGGTAGCTGGCCGGCGGTAGCGCGCGTCGAGCCTGTAAACGCGTGCAAATCATTGCCGATTCCTCAAGATTGAGGTTGCATCGGCGCCATGAAGCGGCACGCGGCGATCTTCTTGTCGTTCCTGGCGATATTGCTCGTCGGCTGCGCCGGCATGGAGCCGGACAGGAGCTGTACGCCGCGGGCCGTCGCCGCGCTGCCGATGATCGACAACCCGCTGGTCGAGGAGACCGGCAGCCCGGTGGTCTCGGTCGAGATCGGCGGGCGGCCGCGCGCGTTGCTCGTTGACACGGGCGGCGTCGGAAGCTTGCTCGATCCGGTCGTGGCGGCCGATTTCCAGGTCCGCTTCACGCGGTCCTTCTACCGGCTCGGCCTCGACGCCCAGCCGCTCGACAAGGTGGCGCGCGTTCCGTCCGTCCGGATCGGGGCGCGTCGATTCCCCGACATCAGCTTCGTCGTGTCGCCTATTGGCTGGACCGGGATCGACGGCACCTTGGGCACCAATTGGCTCCAGACGATGGATCTTGAGATCGATCCGGCGGCGCGGAGGGTCGTCTTCTACGAACGCGATCATTGCGGGAGCGGCGCGATCCGCTGGCAGCATCGCGATCCGGTTGCCGTCCGCATGCGCGTTAGGTCGTCCGACCAGCCGATCGTACCGGTTCATCTCGACGGCAGGGAGATGGACGCGCTCGTCGACACGGGGACTCCGGACACGGTGCTGAGCCTGGATGCCGCCAGGCGCCTGTTCGGCCTTGGCCCCGACAGCCCAGGAATCCTTCCCGGCTATTCGCGCGCGCTGGGCGGGGGAAAGAGCGAGCCCAGCTGGCGCTATCGCTTCCGGACGCTGGCGATCGGAGACCTCGTCTTCGATCACCCCTGGGTGACGCTGGCCCGCATGTCCGGCGGCGGGCCGGAGCTCATCCTCGGCATGGAGCAGCTGCGCCGTCTGCATCTTTTTTTGACGGATTCCGACGGGATCCTCTATGCGGCGATGACGAGCGAGGCGGAGCCGACACGCGGTGTCCGCACCGTCGATTACCTCCGTGCGATCGAGGGTCTGATCGATCGGCACCAGACCGACGACGCGGCCTCCCGGCTCGACACGCTGCTTGCGGCCGATCCGGGCAATGCCACGGCGCACATGCTGCGGGCCGCGCTCTATGACGCCAAGGGCGATCGCGCGCACGGCATGCAGCAGGTCGAGCAGGCCATCCGCATCGATCCCGGTTTTGGCGGCGCCTATCTGGTGCGCAGCCGGCTGCAGGCCGAGGCCGGCGACTATGAGCGCGCCTTCGCCGACGCCGATCAATCCGTCCGCCTGCTGCCGAAGGACGCGACCGCGCTCAACACGCGATGCTGGTACGGCGCCATATCGGGCCGGTTCGATCGCGCGCTCGCCGACTGCGATGCGGCGCTCGACCTCGCGCCCAAGGACGCGAACATCCTGGACAGCCGCGCGCTGGTGCATCTCGACGCCGGCCGTCTGGACGATGCGATCCGGGATTATGATGCGGCGCTCGCGATCGACCCCAAGATGGCTTCCTCCCTCTACGGCCGCGGGCTCGCCGAACGCGGCAAAGGCGAAGGGGCTAGAGCGGAGTCCGATATCGCCGCCGCGAAGCGGATCGAGCCGAACATCGCCGAGACCTTCGGGAAGTGAGGCAGGAACGCCTGATACGGCACGGAGGACAGGAAATAGTCCGCATAGTCGGCCCCGAAATAAAGGCCGAGCAGAAAGGATAGTACCGCCAACACCGTATTCTCGATCGTGTCCTTGCACATGTCCGCCTCCGCTCGCTCCTCTCGTCTTGAAGACGGGCGGGCGGCGCGGGAATCGACATCGGGCCAAAAGAAAATCTCCGAGGGGGCGGAAAAGCGCGGAATCGGCTAAACTCGGCGCATAAGGAAGGCGCGGAGGTGCCAGATGATCTTCGAGCAAATCGTCACCGGCGGCTGCCTGTCCTACCTCGTCGGCTGCCCAGCCACGCTCTCCGGCGCGCTGATCGATCCGGAGACGAGCCAGATCGATCGGTACCGCGCGCTGGTGGGCCAGCACGGGCTGCATGTGCGCTACGTCATCGACACGCACACCCATGCCGACCATTTTTCGGCGGCCAAGCAGCTGGGCCAGATGCTGGGCGTGCCGGTGGTGACCCATCGCGAGAGCCCGGCCATCTTTCCCGATCTCAGGCTCGACGACGGCGACGCGCTCGCGGTCGGCAATCTCCGCCTGCAGGCGATTCACACGCCGGGGCATACGCTGGATTCGATGTGCCTCGCGGCGGGCGATCGCGTGTTCACCGGCGACACGTTGCTGATCGGCGCGACGGGCCGCAGCGACCTGCCGACCGGCGATCCGGAGATGCTGTATGAGAGCCTGTTCGGCAAACTGTTGAAGCTCGCGCCCGAGACGCTGGTCTATCCGGCGCACGATTATAAGGGGCGCAGCAACACGACGATCGGCGACGAGATCGCCAGCAATCCGCGCTTGCAGAAGCGCGAGCGCGGCGACTTCGTCGCGATGATGCGCGACCTCAACCTTTCGGCGCCGACGCATCTGACCGAGGCGCTGCGCACCAATATCGGCGGCGGCAAGACGGTGGCGCAGATGCTGGCCGAGGCCGGCGCATCCGTGCCCTTCATGGCGATCGACGAGCTGAACCGCAGGCTCGCGGCGCGACCCAACGACCTGATCGTGCTCGACGTGCGCGAGAAGGATGCCTATCAGGCCGGGCACATCCCGGGGGCGCGCCATCTGCCGCGCGGCCAGCTCGAGCTTCGCGTCAACCAGGATCTGTCGGACCCCACGCTGCGCATCGTGGTTTATTGCGAGTTCGGCAAGATCTCGACCCTCGCCGCGGCGACGCTTCGCAGCCTGGGATTCCTCCGCGCCGCCGCGCTCGACGGCGGCATGAAGCACTGGCGCGAGGCTGGCCTGCCGACGGAGAGCTAGTCGAACCAATCCCACGCCCACGGCGTGATCGTGCGATAGGGCGCAGTATAGCGACGTGAGCATCCTGTCCGCGCATCCGCGTGGGCCCACCGCACCCAACCTCTCTCCCCTCGCGACCGGAGGTCGCTTTCTGCGTGACGCAAGGAGCCGCCTTTGGCGGCGGGGCGGAGAGGGATCTGAATATGCGCCATCGTCCCCTCTCCGCACGAAGTGGGAGAGGGCGGGGCCCATTGCGCAGCAATGGGAAGGTGAGGGGGATTTCGGAACGCACAAGACCGGAAAGCCAGCCCTCAGGGCGGCCCGGTGCCGTATTTGGCTTCCAGCGCCCGGATGCGGGCGGCAAGCAGCCGATCGCGCCATTGCTCAGAGGTCTCGCCGGGCAGGCGCTCGCGCGGGGTCTCGGCGATCGGGGCGGGCTCGGGCGCGGGTGAGAGCGGCGCCAGCATCGCGGCCGGCGCCTCGGCCGGGCCGCTGCGGTAATCGTCGCAATCCCGGGTGTCGTCCGGGTCGATAAGATCGTCGCGGTCGATAAGATCGTCGGCCTCGCGATCGGCGTCAGCCTCCAGCCCGGCGGCGACCGCGCGCGCGGCGGCTTCCTGGGCGGCCGCCCGTCGGGCGCGCGGGGCGGTGCGTTCGGCGACGTCGTGCGGCACGCGCATATCCCGTATCCCGGCGGTCTCCTGCTCCAGCACGATGATCTGGCGCACCGCCTTGGCGATGCGCGAAAAGGCGAGCGCCACGTCGACATCGTGGAAGGGCTCCTGCAGCATCTGCGACAGCAGCAATCCGCGGGCGTAGCGATCGAGCCTTTCGGCGATCCCCATGCCGTAGCGGCGGAGCCA
>DATGMP010000105.1:0-53529 GCA_035293565.1 Alphaproteobacteria bacterium
CGCCAGCGGCGGAATGCGCGACGGGCGCGTCTTGTCGCGCAGCAGTCCGTCCACCCCTTCCGCCATGAACCGCGCCTGCCAGCGCCGCACGCAGGTCTTGGCGACGCCAGCCTCCCGCATGATTTCCGCGGCGCATTTGCCGTCCGCCGTCAAAAGGACGATCCGGCTACGCCAGACGTACTTCTGCGGGCTGTTCCGATCCGCCGCGATCGCCTCAAGGCGAGACCGATCCGCAAAATTCAAGTCGAGGGGGGTGCTATGCATCGCGCAGACTCGCACGACCGAGCAGCGCCGGGAATCCACTTTCCGACTCTTCCCTCAGATTTTATCCACTAGGGTTCATCGACGAGCCGCTCTCCACGGGGCGGGGGCTCCGGCCCGAAGACGCTCATGCCGCCATATTCGTTGGAGCGGACGCGCTCCTCCGCGAACACGGCCTCGACCGGCGGTCCCGAAACATGTCGTTCGAGGTGGCGCGCCTGTTCGTCCAGACGCTTGAGCGCGGCCAGCGCTTCGGATTGGCCGAGTTTTGCCTTTCTAACCGCGCTCTTCAGCACGCTGATCGTGCGATCGTAAACTTTGAGCGGGACGGGGTAGGGATGCCGGTCCTTGCCGCCATGGGCCACCGAGAAGCGTGCCGGGTCGCTGAAACGATAGGGCGCGCCATGCAGGACTTCGGCCACCTGCGCCAGCGCGCGCACCGTCCGCGGGCCGACGCCGGGCACGAGCAGAAGCTCGGCGAAGTCCTTCGGCCCCATTTCGGCAGCGGCGGCGAGATTGCCGTGCAGACGTCGAGCGATGATGTCTTCGGATCGAACATCGTGACGAGCGGGCATCGTAAGATGCGGTAACTGGAGCTGTGGCGGGGCAGGTTCGGGGTCGAAACGCCGCCTCTCCAGCTTGATGAGCTCTTGTTCGATCCGATCGGGCCCAAGCGTGTCGAGCATGTCGAGCTGCCGCTGCCGGGAAGCCGCGGCACGCCGATCGGTCAAATTCACGATGACGCCCTGATCCACCCCGTCGATTGCGGCATGCGGCGCGTCGACGAAGCTTCGCAGGCCTTCGGAGAGCCAATGATATCGCCGCGCCTGGCGGCGATCGCCATTCATGCCCTGCTGCACTACGACCCAATGTCCGTCGTCGGTGACGATGAAGCCGTGGAGGTAAAGATCGAATCCGTCCTGGATTGCGGCGCTGTCTACTTTGGCTACCAGCCGGCTCGTTCTCGCCAATGCAGCGCCGTCGAACCCGACGCGATCGCCGATCGCGACCAGCTCATGCGGCGTCCGGCGCGAATGGTTGCCCCGGCCGCCGCACACATGGATGCCGAGCTCTCCGGACAGCGGCGTGAGGCCGCGCTTCAGTGCGCCGATGACGCTCGTCGTGATGCCGGACGAGTGCCAGTCCATTCCCATCACCGCGCCAAAGGACTGGAACCAGAATGGGTGCGCCAGCCTGCGCAGCAGCTCGTCCCGGCCATATTCCAGGATGATCGCCTCGCTGATCACGGCACCCAGCCTGGTCATGCGTTCGCCCAGCCATCCGGGCACGCGCCCGCCGTGGAGGGGCAGGTCGGCCGAACCGCCGCGCTGGGCCATCAGCGCGCCTCCGTCGCGCCGGTGCCGACGGGCTCGCCGAACAACGGCAGCGCGTCGGGTCCGCTAGCTGGCTGGTCGAAATTCGACATGGTCACGCCGAGCAGCCGGATTCCTTTTTCGGTTGGCAGCACGGTGCGAACGAGCTCGAGGCTGGCCTGCAACAGACGATCGCGACAGTCGATCGCGTCCGGAAAGCTCCGGCTGCGAGTCACTTGGCGGAAATCGGCGAACTTCACCTTGACCGTTACGGTCCGTCCGAAAGCCTTGGCCTTGTCGCACCATGTCCAGACCTCGTCGGCCATCGCCTCGACGCCGGCCTCGATTTCTGTCCGCTCGGTCAAGTCGTGGGCGAAGGTCGTTTCCGATCCCGCGGACTTCCGGGGACGATCGGCGACCACCGCCCGGTCGTCCTCGCCGTTCGCGATGCTCAGATACCAGGCCGCGGCCCTGCCGAAATGCTGCTGCAGAAACGCCAGCGGCTTCGCTTTGAGATCGGCGCCGGTTTCGATTCCGAGACTCTGCATCTTGGCGGCCGTGACGGGGCCTACTCCGTGGAATTTTGCGACAGGAAGCGACGCGACGAAATCGGCGCCCATGTCCGGCGTGATCGCGAATTGGCCATTCGGTTTGCGCTGGCCCGATGCGAGCTTGGCGAGGAATTTGTTATAGGACACGCCCGCCGATGCGGTCAGACCGGTCTCCTGCAGGATGCGCGAACGGATTTCTTTGGCGGTCGTCCAGGCGCTCGGCAGGCCGCGCCGGTTCTCGGTCACATCGAGATAGGCCTCGTCGAGCGCCAGCGGTTCGATGAGGGCCGTATATTCCGCGAAGACCGCGTGAATCTGGCGCGAAACGGCGCGATAGACATCGAAGCGCGGCGGCACGAAGACCAGCTCGGCGCATCGGCGCATGGCGGTCGTCGACGGCATTGCGGAGCGGACGCCGAAGGCGCGCGCTTCATAGCTCGCGGCCGCGACCACACCACGCTTGCCGCCATGGCCGACCGCGACAGGCCGGCCGCGAAGCTCCGGGTTGTCGCGCTGTTCGACAGACGCATAGAAGGCGTCCATATCGACATGGATGATCTTGCGGATCGCCATGGCGCGAGACTATCAGGCCAGGAACGGAAAAAGAACCGGTCACCGCTCAGGGTTCGTTGCGGTAGATCGAGACAACCGGCTGGCTGCTCTCGGATGCCTTGGCGCGGAACATGAGCTCGGTGCTGAAGGTCCATGCGATTTTGCCGTTCGGAGCGACTACAATGACGCCGCCATGGCCGCCGAGGTCACCGAGACGATGCTGTACCACCTCATCGACCGCCGCTTGAAGCGGCATATGCCGATATTGCACCAGCGCGCCGATCTCACGCGCCGCCGTGAGGCGTATGAAATGCTCACCGCTGCCGGTCGCGGACGCAGCGCAAGATTGGTCCGAAGCATAGGTGCCCGCGCCGATGATTGGACTGTCGCCGATTCGGCCCCAGCGCTTCGCGGTCGTGCCGCCGGTCGACGTCCCGGCTGCAACATGACCGGCGGCATCGCGTGCCACGGCGCCGACAGTGCCGTAACGATGGGCTTGCGCCTTCGATAAGCCGGTGAGGGTCGGTTTGGGCGCGCCGCGCGGCCGCGGCGGAATCGGCAAGCTCTGCTTTGTCAGCTCGTCGATCAGATCCCGCCATCGCTTCTCGGTGAAAAAGTAGGAAGGCTCGACCTGCTCCAATCGCTGGCTCCTGGAGAATGCGTCGGCGCCGTCGCCGCACAGCATGACATGCTCGGATTTCTCCATGACCGCACGCGCGAGGGAAATCGGATGGCGCGTGCGCCTGACGGCCGCCACCGAGCCCGCCCGGAGGTTCGATCCATCCATGATGGCGGCATCGAGCTCGTTGCGGCCGCGCGCGCTGAAGACAGCTCCGCGTCCGGCATTGAAGTGCGGATCGTCCTCCAGCACGCGAATTGCCGCTTCGACGGCATCCAACGCGGTGCCGGCGCTCCGCAGCACCGACGCGCCGGCTTCAAGGGCCGCCGCCAGGCCGGCCCGACAATCGCTCTCCTCGGCGGCGCTCATATCGGCGGGCTTGCCGCCCGCGCCGCCATGCAGTGCGATGGCCCAATGAGCTCGGATCATCCGCGGAAAGGCGTTTCGATGACGTGACCGGCCGCCAGAAGCGCGAAGGTGGCGGCGAAGGCGAGCCCGCCGGCATAGCCCTCTCCGTAGACGTTGCCCGCATCGGCGCCCGCCGCGAGCAGGCCCGGGATCGGTATGCCTTCCGCGTTGAGCACGCGAGCCTGACGGTCGACTCTGAGGCCGCCATGGGTCGCGGTGATTCCGGTCTGTCCTTCGACGGCATAGAAAGGCGGCGTGACGTAGGATCGGTAATCGCGCACGCGCGGAAAATCGGGTGGCGCGGCGCCGTCGTGAACCGCGGCATTATGAGTATGAATCGTCTTCAGCCCCGCGTCGCCGTCGAACCCCCAGGACCGTACTTGATCGAACAAGGCTTCCCAGCTGTCGGCGACGGCGACATGGGCGCCCTCGTCGATAGCGATCTGAACCTTGTCGATGGGCGTCTTGGTTCCGGCCAGCACGGTGGCGGCTTCCTGCCGCCGCACCGCCTCGTCGAACAGGATCAACACGCGCGCGCCCGGCTGCTCCAAGATGCGCTGCGCATTCTGATGGTCGCCCAGCGACTCGTCGCAGAAGCGCTTCCCCTGTCGATTGATCATGATGCCGCGAATGCTGCCGCCCTGGGTGTAGGCGCGGAACTCCCGCGGTCCCCATTTCTGCACCGGCGATTGGATCACATGGCCGTAAAAGCCCTTCATGAAGGGCGAGATCGCGGCACCCGCGGCGAGGCCGAGGCGAAGCCCGTCCCCCGTGCTGTGCGGATTCGATCGCGCGAGCGCCGCGACGGCGCGCCGATGCACGAAGCATTCGAGCAGTCCCGGGTTGGCCGAGAAGCCGCCGGTCGCGAGCAGCGTCCAGGGCGCGTGCACGACGGTCTCGCCGTCCGCATCGATAATGACCGCGCCTCGGACCCGGCCGCCTTCGACGAGAAGCCGATCGGCGCTGGCATTGCGGATGACCATCCCGCCGGCATGCTCAACGGCACGGCGGCAGAAGTCGATGTAGCCGACAATGTCGAAATCATAACCCGTGCCGTAATGCAGATGATACGACACATCCGCAACGGCCACGCCGGTGGAGCGCAGCCAGGCGACCGCCTGTTCGAACAACTCGAAGACGGCGGCGCGCAGCGTCGGGTCGCCGCCGGGCGTCTCCTGCTCGAACATCTCGATCGTCTTCGCCGTCCAGAGCTTCCCACCTGAAAGCACCGCCGAGCCACCGATCTCGGGGCCTTTCTCGACGACGAGAACGCGTCGCCCGGCATCGGCGGCGCGTGCGGCTGCCGTCATTCCCGCCATGCCGCCGCCGAAGACAAGGAAATCCATGTCGAGCGCTTCGTCGTCCATGTCGGTCAGTCCGCTTCTCGATGTGAGGTCTTCAAGGGCAGCCGATACCTGGAACCGAAACGTTCGTAAGGTCGATCCGGCCTTGCGGGTCGACCGTCGCATCCCGCGCGCGGTCGAAGCCGATCTCCCGCAGGATATCGATCAGCACGACACCGGTCGTGGCGAGGAACAGCGTACGACCATCCTCTCCGCCAAGCGCCGTGGCGAGCACCATTCGCCCGGGTTGCTCGATCAGATCCAGCAGCTTGCCGTCAGCGCCGATGTGCAGCGCACCGCTTTCGCCACCGCCACACCAGAACGCCCCCTGGGTGTCCATACAGATGCCGTCGATATGCCGACCGGGCAGCTCGGCGAGCGTCTCGCGGTGGGAGAGGTCGCCTCCCGCGCCGATCCGGAAGCGGGTGAGACGGCCGAGCGCCGTTTCGGCGACGATCAGAAACTTGCCGTCCGGAGTCACGACGGAACCGTTCGGGCTGACCATGCCTTCGGCGACGACACGTGCCTGCCCATAGGCTTCCACCATGATGATGCTGTCACTCGCGGCTGCGGGGCCGCCGCCGTTGCGGCTGCCGATATAGGCGCGACCATTTCTGTCGACGACCATGTCGTTGATGAAATGCCCGGATAGTTTTCTGAGATCGGCGTGGACGCGAAGCGTTCCGTCGCGACTGATCGCCAGCAGGGTCCGATCGGTCATCGATACGACGAGCGGTGTTCCATCGGGAAGAAAGCCGAGGCCCGAGGGACGATCGGCGAGGCGCGCCGCCTCGGCGACACGGCCATCGGCATCGATCTTGAGCACGCGGTGCCCCAAGATGTCGGAACACCATAGGGTGTCGCCACGCCAGCGCAGCCCCTCCGGAAAGGAGAGCTTTTCAATCAAGGTGGAAATGGCCCGCGGTGCCGCCATGACACCACGCTACCTATCCTTCAAAAGATAGCAAGTTTGATTATCTGCTACCGCGCAAAGGATGCGCGGCGTTCTTCGCCGGGGGGTTAGAAGATCGCGCTGCGCGCCCGGGGTGAACGCTGCGGCTCGACGAAGTCGGCGATAAAGGAGAATTCCTCTCCGTCGGTAAGCGGCTCCGCCATATGGCCCAGCGCTTGACGGGCGCCCGCGACAGAGAGGGCCGCCATGATGTCGAGGCCGAACTGCGGTGTGCCATGCTCGGGATAGGCGTCAATCTTGGCGAGAATGATCGGCCGCGCGCCGTCGATCGGCAGGAATTGAAGTGTGAGCGATCCGATGCCCGGCCGCTTGGTCGAACGATGAAGCAGCAGGTTGAGCGCACCATCGTCGAGCTTGCGGACGAACGACCGCACGCCCGGATCGCCCTTGTCGTCCGGCTTGAATCCGGCGGCAACGACCAGCTTTTCCGGTGCGGGCGCTTCCGCGCGGCAGAACTCGTAGAGCGCGACCGCCAGTCTTGCCTCGGCTTCGCTACCGAAGATCGCGAAGCAGTCGCCGCTGTTGCTGACGCGGAAGGCGTTGTCGACAGTCGTGGGATAGGGCGCGCAGCGCACCTGCACCCGCCCGCGCGGCTCGGTGCCGAGCAATGGCGTGATGCACCATTGAGCATTGCGCCCATTGGCGTGCTGCGTTCTGAATTCGCGGACTTTGGTGCCCGTGCCCTTCATTTTCTCGGCGAAGGTTTGAGCCTCCTCAGCCGAGATGAACCATTCGAGCCCGCAGCCCTCCGAGACCCAGAGGTGTTCTGTCATTGCGCTCTTAGCCGCCCGATTCGGAATTCCAACCCAATCTGCAGCCTAGGGTCGCAAATCTGAACAAGCCGCTAATGAGGTTAACGTCGGGCTGGAGACGAGCGCGTTTATCGATATGGATCAACGAGTTCGCCTGATCCGGGAAGGTCGCTGCGCGGCTAATCGCGATAGTCGACGGGCGGCAGCACGCGATCGAATGCGACGGGCAGGCGGTAGGCGCCACGCAGAATGCCGCCGGTGCCGGTCAGTTTGACCGGCTGGGCAAGTCGCAGGCCCGGCAGGCGATCGAGCAGCAGCGAGAGCGCGATCCGCATCTCGGCGCGCGCTAGCGTGGCGCCGAGGCAATGGTGCGGGCCCTTGCCGAAAGCCAGGTGCCTGTTGGCCTCGCGATCGAGGCGGAAGCTTTCCGGATCCGCGAATTCCTCCCCGTCGTGGCCGGAAGGCCCGTTGCCATAGAGCAACCAGCTATTCGCCGGAATATCGACGCCGCCGATCGTGACGTTCCTCTCGGTGTAGCGCGGCATGATGGCCAGCGGCCCAGCCTTGCGGAGCGATTCCTCCACCGCCGCCGGACGATCCTCGGGATGAGCGCGCAGCCGCTCGAGCACCGGCGGGTTCGTCAGGATCTCGAACATCAAACCGCTGATCGCGAGAAAGGTCGTCTCGGCGCCGGCCGGATAGAGCACGCGCACGAACGTCAGAATCTGATCCTCGGTCAGACGATGTCCTTCGACTTCGGCCTGGATCAGGCGCGAGACGATGTCCTCTCCCGGATGTTCTCTTCGCGCCCGGATCATCGGGCGCACAAAGGCATCGAGCTTGGCTCGCGCTACGAGCGCTTCCTCGGGCTGCCAGAAATAGCGCAGCATCATGAAGACCCAGTCGATGACGTCCTTATTGTCGGCGATCGGGATCGCCAGCATGTGGCTGATCACGCTGAACGGATAGATGCGCGCAAACTCGGCCGCGATATCGGCTTCATTGCGGCCTTGGAAAGCATCGATCAGCGCGTTCGCAATCGGCACCAGCGCCCTGTCCACCAGCCGGCGGATCGCGCCAGGCTGGAAGGCGCCCTGCACGAGCGCTCGGTGGATGCGGTGCTCCTCGCCGGTCATCGCGAGAATCGTGCGGCCTTCGATCGGCACCGTGTGGCGCTCATAGGCGGGTCCGGCGGGCAGATTCTCCTCGTCGGGATAGACGCGCGCCAGGTCCGCATATTTGAGAATCAGCCAGCCGATCCCGCCGTTGAACTTCACCGGCACCACACGTTTTCCGGCAGCCTGCAGCGCGCCGGTGCGTTCGTAAAAATCCTCGATGGGATCGAGCCCGAAATCGACCTCGGGCATGAGAGGCGTGACCATCACGCCAAATCGATCCACACGGCTTTCGTCTGCTGATAGCCGCGCAAACTTTCCAGCCCGCTGTCGCGGCCGTAGCCGCTGTCCTTCACGCCGCCGAAGGGCAGGGCCCAGTGGATCTTGCGGTAGGTGTTGACCCAGACAGCGCCCGCCTCGATCGCGGCCGCCATGCGGTGCGCTCGCCTGAGACCGTTGGTCCAGAGGCCGCAGACGAGGCCATAGGGCGAATCATTGGCGATCGCGAGCGCCTCATCCTCGTCCGCAAACGGCATGATGCAGGCGACCGGGCCGAAGATCTCCTCGCGACAGATGCGCGCCTGGTTGCCGAGGCCGGCGAAGAGCGTGGGCTCGACGAAATAGCCCTGCGCGAAGCGCGAGCCGCTGTCGAACAGCTCGGGCCCGCTGCGGCCGCCGAAGACGAGTTCGCCGCCTTCCGAATGGCCGATCGCGATATAGTCCTTCACCTTCTGGAATTGGCGGTCGAGCGCGATCGGTCCCATGCCGGTCGCCTTGTCCATGGGATCGCCGACCTTGATGCCGCGCGCGATCTTCGCGATGCGCTCGATCATCTGCTCATAGATCGGCCGCTGCACCAGGATGCGTGAGCCCGCGACACAGGATTGGCCGGCGGCCGCGGTGAAGACCGCCATCGTCGTGACGCCGGTCGCGGCGGCTTCGAGATCGGCGTCGGCGAACACGATGTTTGCCGATTTGCCGCCGAGCTCGAAGGAGAGCGGCTTGATCGCGTCGGCGGAGCGCCGCGTGATCGCGCGCGCCGTCGCGGTCGAGCCGGTCAGCGTGATCTTGCCGACGCCGGGATGAGCGGAAAGCGCGTCGCCGGCCGTCGTGCCGAGACCGGCGACGACATTCACGACGCCGGGCGGGAATCCCGCTTCGGCGAAGAGACGGGCGGCGGCGAGCACCGAGCAGGAGGCTGTTTCAGCCGGTTTCACGACCACCGTGTTCCCCGCGGCAAGCGCGGCGCCGACCTTGGCGGCAAAGACCGAGATCGGCGAGTTCCAGGGGATGACGATGCCGATCACGCCGATCGGCTCGCGGCGGATATAGTTGAGGCTGGCCGGTGAGATCTCGACGGTTTCGCCATGCAGCTTGTCGGCCGCACCCGCCCAGTAATGGAACATCTGCGTCACCGCGGGCACGTCGGCGGTGCTCGTTTCCGCGAACGGCTTGCCGTTGTCGCGAGTCTCGATGGCGGCGAGCTCCACGACATGCGCGGCGATCAGCTCGCCAACGCGCCGGAGCAACGACGCGCGTTGCATCGCCGGCATCTTGCGCCAGGGTCCGCGGAATGCTCGCCGGGCGGCATCCACCGCCTCATCGATATCGGCAGCGCTCCCGGCGGGGATCTGTGCCCACACTTTGGCCGTTGCCGGATCGACGCTGTCCAACCATTCATTGGACCGTGCCGGCTGTTGTTTGCCGTCGATGACGTTGAAGAATCGCGCGACGCCGTCACGCTCGTCGTAAAGTCCCGCCATGTGCGCTTCCGTTGTTATGCTTCACCGAATTATGGCAGCCAGCGCGCCCCAGTCAAACGCTTGTTAGGCTGATCCTGCGTCGGTTGCGGCGCTTCTGGTGGAAAAAATTAACCATCTATCAAGCAACACCGGGGAAAATGGTGGAGGCTTGTGCAGTACCGTCGGGTCCCGGGGAAGGATCCCCATGCGCCGCGCAACGCGCGAAGCGGTGGCACCAATTCGTCGAACAACCAATCGGGAGCACAATAAAATGAAGTTTCGCACTCTGGGTGCCGTCCTTCCTCTGGCGGCGATGTTCGTTCTATCCGCACCCACCTTCGCGGCCACCGGGCTGTTCGCGACGGAAGATGCGGCGCAGCAATCCTGCGGCTCGGACGAGGTGGTCTGGGTCGATCTGGATCGCGGCAAGTTCTACGGCAAGAGCGCCGGCGACTACGGCAAGGGCGGCAATGGCGGTTACACCTGCCAGAAGGCCGCCAAGCTGCAATATCGCGAAGCGCACTAAGCCTTCCGGAAAGTCACTACCGGTGAAGGGCGGCCCAAATGGCCGCCCTTTGTCGTTTGGGCTCGCCGGGATAGCATGCGCCAACCGACTTGATGGGAGGAGTGCCATGCTGGGGACGGCGTCGCGAACCCTGTTCGTCGTCCAGGCCGATCCGCCGGCCGGGAGGGTGGAGGAATTTCAACGCTGGTATGACGAAGTCCACGGGCCCGATGCGCTCAAGATGGGCTCCTTCACACGCATGTGCCGCTATCGTGCAGTCGGGCCGGGGCAGGCGACTGCGCCCTTCCTGGCGTTGTGGGAGGGCAATTATGCCGACGAGGCACAGGCTTGGGGCTATATCCGGCCGCGCGCCCACAAGCTGAACGATTCGGGCAGGGTGGGCGACATTGCGAGCCCTCGCTTCGCGCTGATGACCTTCTTGGTGAATGCGAGCGGCGGGCCGGGTCCTCGGCCGCGCGCTTTGACCACCGTGCAGAACGATTGGCGCGAGGCCGCCGGCGCGGCGCCCGCGGAGGCATGGTGGAAAAAGGCAGGGCTCGATGCCGCGCCGGCATCGATTGCGCGCTTTCTCTATACGAGTGACCCGGCGGGAAAGGGCGCCGGGTATCATCTCGCGATCTTTGAGCAGGATTGCTCGCCTGCCGAAGCCGCAAAGGCTTGGGCGCAGGTCGGAGCGCCGGGCTCGTCGCCCGCGCCAGCCTATCGGACCATCTTCACCGATCCCAACGCACCCGTCGCGGAAATCCAGGACGCGCGGCCACGTGCCGAGGCGTGGGTCATGCATTGGGAGCCGCTTACGGTGCAACCCTGACGCTGAGGCTCGGAATCTTCGGCGCTGCGGCCATCGCGCCCACGGCCCTGATCGCTCCCGCCCGCGCGCTGGCGGGCCAGGTATCCGTGACCGCGGTCGCGGCGCGCTCGGCCGAGCGCGCGCGGGCTTTTGCCGCCAAACATGGCGTTGCGCGCGCCTATGACGGCTATGATGCGCTGATCGCAGATCCCGAGATTGACGCGCTGTATAATCCGCTGCCCAACGGGCTGCACGGCGTCTGGACGATCAAGGCGCTCGAGGCCGGCAAGCATGTGCTCTGCGAGAAGCCGATCGCCGCCAATGCCGACGAGGCGCAGGCGATGGTCGATGCCGCCAAGGCGAACGGCCGCGTGCTGATGGAGGCGTTTCACTATCGCTACCACCCGCTCGCGCGACGGATGGCGGACATCGTCGCGAGCGGCGAGCTCGGCACGATCGGCGAGATCCGCACCGCGATGTGCTTCCCGCTGCCCGTCTTCTCCAACATCCGATACAATTTCGCGCTGGCGGGCGGCGCGACGATGGATGCCGGGTGCTACGCGATCCACATGGCGCGGCTGCTGGGCGGCGGCGAGCCGGAGGTGCTGTCGGCGAACGCCAAGCTGCGCGACGCGAATATCGACCGCGCCATGGATGTGACGCTGCGTTTCCCATCGGGCGCGATCGGCCGTGTCGTCGTCTCGATGTGGTCGATGAAGCTTCTCGACATTTCCGCGCGCGTCACCGGCAGCGACGGCGAGATGCGCGTTTTTAATCCGGTGATGCCGCAGGCTTATCATCGCCTCACCGTGCGCACCGGCAAAGGCAAACGCACCGAAAATCTCGGCCGCCGCCCGAGCTATCTCTACCAGCTCGAAGCCTTCGCCGCCGCCTGCGCCGGCGGTCCTGCGCCGATTACGTCAGGTGACGATGGGGTGGCGAACATGAAGGTGATCGATGCAGCCTATCGCGCGGCGGGACTGCCGGTGCGGCAGCCGACGCGCTCGTAGCGCAATCCCTCTCCGGCCCCTTTTGGGGGCGGAGAGCACTGGGTGAGGTCGCGGCGGCGCGCAGCCCGCGCACTCTCATCGAAGAGGCTGAGCCACCGGCCTTACCCTGCCGTCTTCCCCCTAAAGGGTGGAGAGGGTTCTGCGCACAGTCCATTGGCTACTCTTCGAAACAATCCCCTCAGCCACACCAACGCAGGCTGGGCGCCCAGGCTCTTGTGCCAGAGGGCGGAGATGTCGAAGGGCTGGGCCGCATAGGGCGGCGGGAAGGATTTGAGCTTGTAGCGCTTCGCATAAGCAGCCGCGAGGCGCGACGGCAGCAGCGCGGCGATATCGGAGCCGCCGACGAACATCGGCGCGGCGAGCCCGTTCGGGATGGTGAGGCCGATGCGGCGCTTCATGCCGCGCTGGGCGAAGGCGCGTTCCAGCGCCTCGGCGTCGTCGCGGATCACGCGGCGCTCGAGCCCGTGCTCGGAAACGACGCCGTCGACAGCCTCGTCATCCTCGTCCGGCGCGATAATGAGATGCGGTAGCTCGACGAGCTGACCAAGAGTCAGCTGCTTCTGGGCGAAGGGATGGTCGGCCGACAGGGTCCAGACCATGCTGTCGCTGAACAGGATCTCGGATTCGAAACGCTCCGGGATTCGCCGGAAGCCGCCCAGCGCCAGATCCGCCCGGCCGGCGTCGACATCCTCGACAATGCGGCCGAGCGGCGGCCGCACGCGTAGTTCCGCGTTGGGCGCCTCGGTACGAAACAGCGCACTCACGCCCGGCAGCAGCACCGCGCCGACATAATCACCGCAGATGATCGTGAATTGCCGCTCGGTCTTGGCGGGATCGAACTCGGTCGCGACGAGCGCGAGCTGCAACTGGAGCAATCCCTGCCGCACGCTCGGCGCAATCTCGGCCGCGCGCGGCGTGGGCCGGATGCCGCTCGGTCCGCGCAGGAACAGCTCGTCGGAAAGCAAATAGCGCAACCGGTTGAGCGCGTGGCTCACGGCCGACGGCGTCACGCCCAGCCGCGCGGCGGCGCGTGTGACGCTCCGCTCCTCCATTAGCGCGTCGAACACCCGGAGCAGGTTGAGATCGAGCGAACCGAATTGAATCTGGCTCAATTTGTCCTTGACGAATTCTCATTCGAATCATGCCGCGCCCAGGCTTAGAAGGGAAGGGAATTCGAATTTATGGAGCGGGAGGAAGGCCATGGCCGAGATGAGCGAGCACGAACAGCGGGTGATGGACGGGCGCGCCTGGAATGATTTCTGCGACAGCCTGAAGGCGGCCGGACAGACGATCTTCCGGCCGGAGGCGTCGGCGACGGTGCTCGATCGGGCCGAGGGCTGGCGCTGGCTGACGCGGCTCACGCGCGCCGCGCTCGACATGGCGGTGGAATATTCCGACCCTGATTTTCCGGGCTTCTATGCGCTCTCCAACCAGACGATCCGGATCGGCGCCGACAATCCCGACAACACCTACTTCAACGCCACGATCTCGCCCGACCGCGAGTACAAGATCACCGGCACGCGCGGCAGCGCGCCCTATCTCACCTTCGGTTCGAAGGCCAATCGCTACGCGGTCGACGGTACCATGGCGACGACCGGAGAGATCAACGCCAAGGACATGGACATCAATCCGGACGGGACCTTCGAGATCATCGTCAGCCAGAAGCCGCATAACAGGAACTGGCTGAAGCTCGCTCCGGATTCGACGATGATCATCGGTCGCGAGACCTTCCTCGACCGCAAGACCGAGATCCCCTGCAAGATCAAGATCGAGGCGATCGACGGCCCCAAGGCGCCGCCGCCGCTGACGGCCAAGAAGCTCGACACCGACCTGCAGGCCGCGGCCAAATGGGTACAGGGCACGGCCAAGACCTTCGCGGACTGGTCGGCGCTCTTCAAGCAGCGGCCGAACGAGTTGCCACCTATCCATCAGAAGATGTCGATCGACGGCGGCGGCGATCCGAACATCCGATATTACCACGGCTATTGGGAGTTGGCGGAAGACGAGGCGCTCGTCATCGAGAGCAAGGTGCCCGAGTGCGTCTTCTGGAACTTCCAGCTCGACAATTACTGGATGGAGTCGCTGGAATATCGCTGGCTGCCCGTCTGGGTGAACAAGCACAGCGCTAAATACAATCCCGACGGCAGCGTCACGATCGTCGTCGCGGAAAAAGATCCGGGCGTCGGCAATTTCATCTATACGGATCACCACCGGACGGGCACGATGCTGCTCCGCTGGGTCAGCGCCACCAGCGACCCGCAGCCGCAATGCCGGGTCGTGAAGGTGGCGAGTTTGATGAAATAGGAAGACCCTCCCCTAACCCCTCCCGCGAGGGGAGGGGGATCTGAAATGCGAGCTCCTCATGTCCCCTCCCCAACGCGGGAGGGGCTAGGGGAGGGGGTTTCGCCGCAAGGGGAATGACGACGATATGAGCACAACGACGCCGCCGCTCGAATTCGATGCCCTGATCGCGGAAGCGCGGCGGCGGACGGGCCTCAGCGATTTCGGTTCGGAATGGATCTTCGAGCCGATGCAGGTCCTTTTGGACTCGATCCATCGCGAAGCGCGGCTCAGCGACACCGGCAAAATGCTGCAAGCCGAGACGATTCTGAACTCGCTGACCTCGCGCCTCAAGACGGTCGAAGCGGTCAAGCGCAATCCCGAGATCCTGGAAGAGGAGGTCAATGTCGCGGCGACGATCGTGGCGCTCCATCGTACGGGCAGCACGCTGACTCACCGGCTGCTGTCCAGCGCGCCGTCGATGACCGCGATCGCCTGGTGGGAGTGCCAGTTCTGGGTCCCCTTCGAGGGTGAGGAGCGCGGCAAACCGGTCGCGCGCCGCGCGGCGGCGCAGGAGAAGCTCGACCTGTGGCTGAAATCGATGCCGGATCTGATGTCGATCCACCCGATGTCGCTCGACCAACCCGATGAGGAGACGACATTGCTGGAGGCCTCCTTCGTCGGCCTCTCGCCCGAATCCTTCCTCTGGGTTCCGTCCTATGCCGAATGGAGCGCCAAGGCGGACTTCGCGCCCGCTTACGAGGATCTGCGCCTCATTCTAAAATATCTTCAGTGGCAGGATCCGGCGCGCGCCGGGAAGAGCTGGGTTCTGAAGACTCCGAGTCATCTGCCTGCGCCGGAGGCGCTGGCGAACGCCTTCCCGGAATCGCTGATCGTCATGACGCATCGCGATCCCTTGAAGACGACGCCCTCCTTCGCGTCGATGACCTATACGCTGCACACGTTCCAGTCGAACGAGGTCGATCCTGTCAGGCTCGGCAACCATTGGGCCAAGCGCATCTCGAAGCTGATGGACCGGCTGCTCGACGCCCGGGAGCGCATCGGCGAGCATCGCTTCGTCGATCTCAAATATGAGGAGCTGGTGAAGGCGCCGCTCGACGCCGCGCGGCTGGTCTATCAGCGCATGGGCCGCGACATGACGGCGGAAGATGAGGCCGCGATGCGCGCCTGGATGGCGGCCAACGGCCGCGACAATCGCCCCTCGCACCAATACAGCCTCGAGCAGTACGGCCTTTCCGCCGAACAGCTGGCGCAGGATTTCAAGAGGTATAGGGAACGGTTCATTTTGCCGGCGTGATTCCACCAGGAGGGAAGCTTGAAACGCTTCGGCGAGCTCGAAATTCTGAAGGTCGTGGAGATGGACGGCATGGCGCTGCCCGCCGATCTTCTCTTTCCCGGGATAACGGCCGAGCAGGTGGCGCGCGGTCGGAAGGCGTTGGGTTCGCGCTTCGTCGCGTCCGAATCCGACGCGCTCGTCTGGAGCTTTCATTCCTACGTCGTGCGCGCCGGTGGACGGAACATCTTGATCGACACTTGCCACGGCAATGACAAGAACCGCCCGCATCCGGTCGAGTACGCCCATATGTGGAAGACAGATTATCTGGGCAATCTCGCGCGCGCGGGTCTGAAGCCGGAGGACATCGACATCGTTCTCTGCACGCATCTCCATATCGACCATGTCGGCTGGAATACGCGGCTCGAGGACGGCGAATGGGTGCCGACCTTTCCGAACGCGAAATACCTTATGACGCGGCTCGACTATGAGCGCTATGCGACGATCTCTCCGGACGAAGGGCAGGAGGCCGCCGTCGGTTACTGGTCGTTCCAGGACAGCGTGCTGCCGGTGATGAAGGCCGGACAGGCGGAGCTTATCGAAACCGATCATGTGATCGAGCGCGAGCTCGGTCGCGGCCTCTGGCTCGAAGGCGCGCCGGGCCACACGCCGGGCAGCGTGCTGATCCATGCCGAAAACAAACAGGGCCATGCGATCTTCTGCGGCGACGCGATTCACCATCCGATCCAGGCGGTCGAGCCGTCGCTGCATGTCGCCGGCGAGTTCGACAGCGCACTCGCGATGCGGACTCGCCAACGCGTGCTGGAGAGCTGCGCAGATACTTCGACATTGCTGCTGCCCGCTCATTTCCCGACGCCCAGCGCCGCGCGCGTCGTGAGCAGCGCGCACGGCCCGCAATTCGCTTTCGACGACTAGGGAGACCGCAATGCCGTCGATCAATCCGGCCTTCGTGCAGCTGGGCTACGTCACGAACGATCTCGACCAGGCACGGGCCTTCTTCGCGGCGACGATGGGCGTGCCTGAGTTCCATATTTGGAAGGGCGCCGAGGTGCATCAAGAGCTCTACGGCAAGCCCGCGACCTGTGTGCTCAATCTGGGCTTCGCCTGGCGCGCCGGCACGATGATCGAGCTCATCATGCCGGTTTCCGGCTCGACGGATGTCTACATGCCGGGCATCGAGGGGCCCGCGTTCGGCCTCAAGCTCCACCATATCGGGCAGGGCGTCGACGGCACAGAAGCCGATTTCGACAAGCTGCTCCAGGCCGGTGTCAAGCGCGGCTGGGAACTCGTCAACATCTCGCGCGCGTCGATGGGCAGCTACACGCTGCTCGATTCCCGCAACGAGCACGGGGTGTATTTCGAGTATCTCTGGAACAATGCGGGCGGCCTGGATTTCTTCTCGAAGATTCCGAGCTTTTAGATTCCCCTCTCCTTCCTGAAGGGCGGAGAGGGATTCAGCCGAACTTATTCGCCCTCAGCACCTCGCAGATCTGGATGCTGTACTCGGAGTAGAACCGCTCCCGCCCGAGCCTCTGGGCGGTGCGGTGGTCCGCATGCTCGGCCCAGGCCTGGTGCGTCTCGATGGATTCGAACTCGACGATCGTCACGCGCTCGCCGTCCGGCGCGGTGAACCCCTTGTGCGAGATGTAGCCGGGCATTTTCATCGCCGCCGCGCTCATCGCCTCGGCCATCTTCGCATATTCATCGATGTTCCCCGGTCGCAGCCGCGAGCGAAAGACCGTGACGATCATTGTTTTCCTCGTTCCCTGCGGGCGCCCGCGTCCGCGCGCTTGCCACGCTCGCTCATGCTCGCGGCCCGGCTATCCGCCGGCTCGCGCTTCGCGCCGTCATTCCGGCTCCTTGAACGTCACTACCGGCCCCTCGGTCAGGAAGGAGCGGTACATGCGATGATTGACGCGCCACCCAGCGGGCGTACGCACGAGCTTGTCGTCATACTCGCCCCACATCGAATAGAGCGCGCCCTCGTGTTTCCGCACGCCGCGATGGACCGCGTAGTAATGGACCTTCGCTGTGGCGGTGTCGCCCGTCACCTGGATGCGGAAATTCATCACATTGTGATGCGTCGCGCCGCAATTGGAGTCTTTGCCCATATGCTCGTGCGCGCCGGCGATGAGCGGCGCGGTGCCCTGGCGGATGCCGTCCGGGCCGAGCGTCTGCCGATAATCCTGATAGGCGTCCTCGGTGAAGATCTCGCTCAGGCGATCGAAATCCTTGCCGTCGATGACGTCGCAATAGTGGCAGTAGAGGAGACGGATCGCGCGCTCGTCGACCAGATCCTGCAACGTGGTCATCGCGTCACCCCGCCATTTCGATATGACCGCGCACGGTGCGGTCGGTCTCGTTCACCCAACCATATTTCTTCACCGCCTCGACCATCTTATCGAATGCGGCGACCCACTCGTCAGGCTGCGGCTGTCCCTTCCAGTTTTTCAGCGCGGCTTGCGACACCCAGGCCGATTTGCCGTCGGCATCCAGCGTCGCAACGCCTTTCAGCGCGGCTGCGATGTCGCCTTGTGAAGCGCCCTTCTTCTGGACCAGAACCTTGAAACCTTTGAAGTCGTTCGGCTCGCGCAGATCGAGGCCGCCGGATGCGGTCACGGTGATGATCATCGTCTTTTCCTCCTCTTCTTCAAACTTGCCAATCTTTGGCGCCAAGCGTGCCGAGGAAACGCAGCAGCGCATCGTTGACGGCGTTGGGCTGCTCCTGCTGCACGAAATGTCCGGCGCCCGGAATGACGACGCAATCGCGCAGGTCGCGGCTGCGCGCGCGCAGAATGTCGAGCGCGTCCGGCCGGATCATCTTCAGCACCGGATCGGATGCGCCGGCGATGAACGCCGATGGCGGCGTCACATCGGCATCGGCCCATTTCGCGCCGAGCTCCCAATTGCGATCGGCGACACGATAGGAGTTGAGGCCGCCGATGAAGGTTTTGTCCGCACCCTCGCGCGTATATTCGGCGACATAGACGTCCATGTCCTCCTTCCTGAACCAGGGCCAGGGCAGAGGAGTTTCCGGATCGGCCAGCACGTCGAGATAGCCCGTGCCTTCGGATGGAAATTTGGTCCAGTCGAGCAGATTGCCGCGCTCCGACAGCGCCCAGAACAATCGCGTCAGGAAGAGCCGCGGATCGCGCCCGAGCTCCTTCTCGGCCGGTCCGATCGTCTGGAAATAATGCAGGTGCAGGAAGTGCTGCTTGGCGGCCTTGGCGAACACCTCGCTCGGACGCATCGTCGGATCGGCGAACTCCGCGTTGAAGTCCGTGCCCTTCTCTTTCGTGCCCGAGCCCGCACCGCCGCGGCCGGCGAGGTCGAAATCGTAGGGGCAGGCCATGCCGACCACGCCCGCCACGCGCTCGGGCTTGCGCACCGCGAGATTGTAGGTGAGCTGCGCGCCGAAATCGTGACCGACCCAGATGGCCTTCTTTTCGCCGAGCGCATCGAGCAGACCCAGCATGTCGTTCATGACATAGTCGGCGTCATAAACCTTCGGATCGGTCGGACGGCTGCTACGGCCGTATCCGCGCTGATCGACCGCGATCGCCTGATAACCGGCGGCGGCAAGGGCAGGGAGCTGATGCCGCCAGCTGTACCAGAGACCCGGAAAACCGTGGACCATGATCACCGGCCGCCCTTCGCCCGCGACCGCGATATGCATGTCGATGCCGTTGGTGCGGACCGTCCGGTGTGTGATTTCCGTCATGCTCTTCCCCTAGATTGCCGCCTCGATCATGCGAAGGCGGTCCATCATCACGCGTTCGCCCTCGATGCCTGGTTTCGAGTTCACATGCTCCAGCTCGACCAGGCCCGCATAGCCGCGGTCGCGGATGAAGCGCAGAATGTTCGTCCAGTTGAGCTCGCCGCTGCCGAGCTCGAAGCGCGATGGGATGTCGGCCGCCTGGATCACCGCGATGCGATCCCATGTCCGCGCGAGATTGTCGAGGATCTGGCCGTCCATCGCCTGCACATGTCCGACATCGAACAGTAGCATGACAGCCGGATTGTCGACCGCCCGCACCACCGCGTAGGCATCGGCGATGTGGTTCAGCAGCATGCCGGGCCAGCGCTCATTGTCGACGGTCTCGACCGCAAGCGTCAGCCCTGCGCGCGCGGCGACCTCGCCGAAGCGTTTCAGATTCTCGACCATGTTGGCGAGCTGCAGAGCGAGCGGTATCGCGGGGTCGCGGCCGCTCACCACCGTGGCCACCCTGCCGTTCAACCGCTTGGCCGTCTCGATCGACCCATTGATGTCCTCGGCCAGAAGATCGCGCGCCTCCGCGTCGGGCCGTCCCCAGAGCGGCTGGTTCCAGCGGGTCGGGTTGTTGACGAAGCATCCCATCTCGAGGCCCAGCCGCGCGAGCTCGGCGCCCATGCGCTCCTGCATCTCGGCGGGCCGAGTCTTGGCAGAATTGTCCTCGACTCCGGCGAAACCGATCGACGCCGCATAGCGGATCTGCTCGATCGGGTCGGGCGAACCGGCTGTATTGGCGAAGGTCGGATCCTTGGCCGAGCGCAGCCCCAGATGAGAGGCGTAGCGCATCTTCCAGCCCTCTTGGCTTTGTCCGCTCATGCTCGTCGCCTCCCTGGGACGAGCCATGCCACACAAGACGCCGGAGGTCCATCTGTGGATGGGCTTGACGTTGAGATGGTAGAAAACCCACTGTCGTCATGCCCGCATCGAGTACATTTAATGCGGGCATGACGATCACGAACGGGACGAGGGAGAGCCGTGATGGCTGACCGATTGATGCTCACGGGCTTGGTCCTCCTTGGGCTTCTGTCTCCTTTCTCCGCCCGAGGCGATGCGCCACCGCCTTATAAGGACCCGAAGGCGCCGCTCGAGACCCGGGTTAACGACCTGCTGGGCCGCCTGACGCTCGAAGAGAAAGTCTCGCTCATGTCCGGCGGCGGGTTCTTCTCCAGCCAGCCGATCCCGCGGCTCGGCGTTCCGGCGCTTCGCTTCACAGACGGTCCCAACGGCGTGCGGTCGAATGAGGGCGAGGCCGCCACCGTGTTCCCGACCGGCTCCGCCGCTGCCGCGACTTGGAACCCGGATCTCATCGCCAAGGAAGGCAAAGCGATCGGCGAAGAGGCTTTGGCGCTCGGGGACAATGTGCTGCTGGGGCCGACCGTCAATATTCAGCGCAGCCCCTTGGGGGGACGCAATTTCGAGAGCTTCTCGGAGGATCCGCTTCTGGCCGGCCGTCTGGCGGTCGGCTTCGTCGAAGGCGTGCAGAGCACCGGGATCGGCACTTCGGTCAAGCATTTCGCGGCCAACAACCAGGAATTCAATCGCATGGAGGGCTCGTCCGATGTCGACGAGCGAACGCTCCGTGAAATCTATTTCCCGGCCTTCGAGCGGGCGGTGAAGGAGGCCAAGCCCTGGACCGTGATGGCGTCCTACAACAAGATCAACGGCACCTTCGCGTCGGAGAACAAATGGCTGCTCCATGATGTGCTCGAACAAGGTTGGGGCTATGACGGTATGGTCATCTCCGACTGGGGCGCGGTGCATTCCACCGTGCCGGCAGCAGCAGCCGGCCTTGACTTGGAGATGCCCGGGCCCGGCGCATTTTATCCAGGGCACCTGCTGGAGGCTGTGAAGAAAGGGGAGATCGGCGAGGCTGCAATCGACGATGATGTGCGCCGCGTGCTCCGGCTGATTTTCCGCACGGGCGTACTCGACGGCAAGCCGCTGCCGAAGGGCGAGGTCGACACGCCGTCGCATCGCGCAGCCGCGCGTGCTGTCGCCGAGGAAGCGATCACGCTTCTGAAGAACGATCACAACCTACTGCCGCTCGATGCGGGCACGCTCAAATCGGTCGCCATTATCGGTCCCGACGCGGACAAGGCCGTGGCGCAGGGCGGCGGCAGCGCGCACGTCATCCCAGCCTTCGAGCAGACGCCGCTGGAGGCGCTGAAAGCCGCGCTCGGCGACAATGTGAAGGTGAGCTATGCGCAGGGTGTCGATAACGACCCGGCGCCTCCGGCGATCGATGCTCGGCTTCTGAGTCCGACCGCGGCGCGGGACAAGAAAGGCCTCGCCTTCGAGTATTTCGCGAATGCCGATCTCAGCGGCAACCCGGTGCAGACCGGCATCGACACTTACTTTCTCAAAATGGGCTTCGGCGGCGACTTCGCGGCCAGCGGAGGAGATCGTTTTTCCGCCCGCTGGAAGGGATTCTTCTGGCCGCCGGTGGATGGCGACTATGAGTTCAGCACCATGGCCTTCGCGGACACGACGCTGACGCTGGACGGAAAGATGCTGATCTCGAAGGACACGGAAATGGTGCCGTCCGGCGTGCTCGATTTTTTCCATCTCGGCCAGCGTGTCGCCAAGGTCGAGCTCAAGGCCGGACGATCCTATCCGATCGAGCTCGAATTTCGGGCTAACGGGAACCCGGCGCGGCTGTTGCGGCTTGGCGTCCGCCGGCCGACTGGGACGATCGACGCGGCAGTCGCCGCGGCCAAAGCTGCGGACGTGGCAATCGTGGTCGTCGGCTCGACCGAAGAGACCGAGAGCGAAGGCCATGATCGTGCCGACATGTCCCTGCCGGGCGAGCAGGACGCGCTGGTCGAGCATGTGCTTGCGGCAAACAAGAACACGATCGTCGTGCTGAACAACGGATCGCCGATGGCGATGCCCTGGATCGCCAAAGCGCCGGCCGTCGTCGAAATGTGGTTGCCGGGCGAGCAAGGGTCGGCTGCGCTCGCGGATGTTCTGCTGGGCAAGACCAACCCGTCGGGCAAGCTGCCGGTGAGCTTTCCGAGGCGGCTCGAGGACAACCCCGCCTACCTCTTCTATCCGGGTGGCCGGGATGAAGATTACGGCGAGGGCGTGTTCGTCGGCTATCGCTATTACATCAAGAAAAAGATCGAACCGCTCTTCCCGTTCGGGCACGGCCTTTCCTATACGCGGTTCGACTATGCCGATCTCCGCGCGCCGGAGAAGGTAAAGGCGGGCGGCACGGTCGATGTGAGCTTCACGCTCAAAAATTCGGGCGGCCGCGACGGCAAGGAGGTCGTCCAGCTCTATGTCGGCGCCGAGGAGCCGCCCGTCGCGCGGCCGGTGCGGGAGCTCAAGGCCTTCCAGAAGGTCGCGCTCAAGCCCGGCGAGACGAAGGAGATCAAGCTGTCGCTGTCACCGCGCGACTTCTCCTATTACGACGTCCACAGCCATGGTTGGGTCGAGGAGCCGGGTGCCTATGATCTTTTCGTCGGCGCCTCGTCGGAGGACATCAGGCTGCGCAAGGTGATCCAGGTCGAGGCGACGTCGCCCGGCGCGGGCAGCACGAACTGACGGCGATCGTCTATTTCGCGTCGTCCGCTTTTGTGCGGACGAGGAACGCGCTGATGCCTTCGGTCCGTTTCAGATCCTCTGCCGCGGCCTCGGCCTCCGCCTTTGTGTCAAAGGCGCCGGACCGGACGATATGCCAGGTTTTCCCATTCGCATCCGGCTCCGCCTTCTCATAAGCCGATCCGCCGTGCGCGTTGAGCCGTGCGACGAGAGCGCTCGCATTCGCCGGGACCAGGAAGGAACCGAGCTGAAGCGCATAGACCGTGCCGGTGGCGCGATGCTCGGCCGGGCGCGCAGTCGTGGGGGCCTTCGCGACGGGCTTGGCCTCGGGCTGCGGCTCCGGGATCGCCGCAGTGCTCGGCGGCGCGGGCGGCGCGGCGGGCTCGGGGACTGCGGCAGGCGCTGGAGTGGGCGGCGGGGATGCGACCGGCGGCGCGACGGCGGCGGCCGGCGGCGGAGCAGGAGGCGATACTGCCGGCGGCGGAGCCGCGGGTGCGGGCTGGGCGGCTGGCGGGGTCTCGGGCGGGCCCGAGCTTGGCTCGCGCAACAGCACGAAAGCCGTTGTCCCGATCAACACCAGGGCCACCGCGCCCCCCACGATCAGCTGCGCGCGATTGCCGCGCCTGCCGTCGCCCCAGGGGGTGCCTCCGCCGGGTTCGGCTGGGGCTCTGGTTATTGGATTCGGCGGCGTCGACACGTTCGAGGTCCGTTATTGTTTGATCAGCCGCACGTTAAGGACCCGACTTGCGCGCATCAACAGGCGTTTCGACGCTTCTTTTTCGCCCCTCTTTGCCTGCCCTTCTTGACGGAACGGGGCCGCTTTGCCATTTTGCAGTTCATCTCCATCTGCCTGTAGATGGAAAACTATTCTGCGATATAGCGGTGTATTTTATGAGGGTGGGCGGCCAAGTGGCTCTTAGGCGGTGCCGGAAGATGCGGCACGACAGGTCCCGCTCCTGGAAAGATGCTTGAGGATGGAATCGACGGGCAAGCGACGGTCGACCGGACCGGTAGTCTTCACCGCCAATCGTCTGCGCGACGGGCGGGCCGTTTGGCTCGCCGCGGGCGATCGCTGGTCGGAGAGCATCGCCGACGCCGAGCTTTATGAGGGCGAGGCGGTCGAGCTGGCGCGTGCGCGGGCCGATGCCTGGGCCAAGCGTCAGATTGTTGTCGGCCCTTATGATATCGCGGTCGAGCCGGGCGCCGCGGCGCCATCGCCCGTCACCATGCGCGAGCGCATCCGGGCGCTCGGACCGAGCGTTGGGCCGGATAGCGCCCAATGGCGCGCCGCAGAGTAGAGTTCCGAGGACCGCCCGATGAATCTGCTCGCCCAAACGATTCCCGACGATGATGCCGACCTGCAGAGCCGGGCTGGCATCTATCATTATGACGAGTTCGACCGCGCCTTTTTGCGGCAGCGCGTTGCGGAATTCCGTTGGCAGGTCGAGCGGCGCCTCGCGGGTGAGCTGACCGAAGACGAGTTTCGGCCGCTTCGGCTGATGAACGGTCTCTATCTGCAACTCCACGCTTACATGCTGCGCGTGGCGATCCCCTATGGGCTGCTGAGTTCCGCGCAGGTGCGCCAGCTCGCCTATGTCGCCCGCAGCTTCGACCGCGGTTTCGGCCATTTCACGACCCGGCAGAACATTCAGTATCACTGGGCCAAGCTCGAGAAGGTGCCGGATGTCTTGGCGGCGCTGGCCGAGGTCGACATGCATGCGATCCAGACCAGCGGCAACTGCATCCGCAACGTGACCACCGACGAGTTCGCCGGCGCTGCGGCGGATGAGGTCGTCGATCCGCGGATCTATGCCGAGATCCTCCGGCAATGGTCGACGCGGCATCCGGAATTCGTCTTCCTGCCGCGCAAGTTCAAGATCGCCATCACCGGCGCACCCCATGACCGCGCGGCGGTGAAGATTCACGATATCGGCCTGATCGCCAAGCGCAATGAGGCGGGCGAGGTCGGGTTCGAAGTCTATTCCGGCGGCGGCCTCGGCCGTATCCCGATCCTCGCCGTGAAACTGCGCGATTGGGTCGCCGAGCATGAGCTCATCGCCTATATGGAGGCGATCCTGCGCGTCTATAACGCGCTCGGTGGGCGCGAGAACATTCATAAGGCGCGCATCAAAATCCTGGCGCGCGATATGGGTCGCGACCATTTCGTCGAGCTGGTCGAGGAGGAGTTCGCGCGGCTTCCGCGCGATAAGTTCGCGCTCGAGCCCGAGATCGTCGCGGCGATCGCGCGCCATTTCGCGCCTCCGCCTTTCGAGACGCTGCCCGCGATTTCCGAAAGCTTCGAGCGCCATTGCCGCGAGGTGCCAGCCTTCGCGACCTGGGCCAAGCAGAACACGCATCCCCATAAGCAGCCGGGCTACACCTCGGTCGTGATCTCCCTGAAGCCGAGCGGCGGCGTTCCCGGAGACTGCACGGCCGAGCAGATGGAGGCGGTGGCGGATCTCGCCGACCGCTATTCCTTCAGCGAGACCCGTGTGACCCACGCGCAGAACCTGGTCCTCGCGCATGTGCGGAAGGATGATCTGTTCGATATTTGGCAGGTGCTGCAGGATGAGGGGCTTGCCACGGCCAATGTCGGCCTGATCACCGACATCATCTCATGCCCGGGCCTCGATTATTGCGCGCTCGCCAATGCACGCTCGATCCCGATCGCTCAGCGCATCTCGGAGCGTTTTGCCGATTTGAAGCGGCAGCACGACATCGGCGAGATCTTCGTGAACATCTCAGGCTGCATCAATGCGTGCGGCCATCACCACGTCGGCCATATCGGCATCCTCGGCGTCGATAAGAAGGGTGAGGAATATTACCAGCTGACGCTGGGCGGCTCGGCCGTGAAGGATGCTGCGATCGGCGAGATCGTCGGCCACTCCTTCTCCTATGACGAGGTGGTCGACGCGGTCGAGACGATCGTGAAGGTCTACATCGCTCAGCGAAATGACGGCGAACGCTTCCTCGAGACCTATCGGCGCGTTGGCTTGGCGCCGTTCAAGGAAGCTCTGTATGGCGCTGCTTGAGGCCGCCGGCCGGGCGGTCGAGGATATCTGGACGAAGGTCGATGACGATGCGCCGTTGCCCGCGGGGCCGGCGCTCATAAGCTTCGCCCGCCTGGAGCGCGACAAGGATTTGCTCGCGGCGCGCGATGCGCCGCTCGGTATCATCGTGTCGTCAAAAACGAAGCCTGAGGATCTGGCGCCGTATCTCGACCGGGCGTCGCTCGTCGCAATCCAGTTCCCCGTCTCCAAGGACGGGCGCGGCTTCACCATCGCCCGCGCGCTCCGCGAGCGCTTTGGCTACAAAGGCGAGATCCGGGCGATCGGGCATGTCCTGCCCGATCAGTACGTTCATTTGCTGCGTGTCGGCTTCTCCAATGTCGAGGTACGCGACGGAACGGAGAGCCGGTGGCGCGAAGCGCTCAGCTTCTACGACGTCGCCTATCAGCCCGCGATCACCGACGACCACCCTCTCTCCCTCATGAGGCGCCGCCTGGCCGACACGGAGCGGCGGTAGAAAGTAGCCTGTCAGCTCACTTTCATCGTCATTTCTGCCTTCGCGGGATAAATACTTTTTATAAGTGTATAGTTTTCAAGATGAAACGAACTGGACTCCAATTCGTTGTGACTTTTATGGGGCAGAAATCGACCGTGCTTTTTGTGGAGGACGATCCTCTCGTCAGGGTCACGCTCGGCTATTTCCTTCCCGAGGACGAATTCAAGACGCTCGTGGCGGAAAGCGCTCTCGAAGCCCTGCGGATGCTCGCCGAGCATCACGTCGATGTGCTTGTCACCGATCTGGTGATGCCGGGCGCCAATGGCTTGGACTTGGCCGCCCAGGCGAAGCTCCTCCGTCCCGACCTGCGCATCATGTTCATGAGTGGCTACTTCTCCCAAGCCGTGCAGGCGGAAAAAGTTGGACCTGTGATGTTCAAGCCGATCTTGCCGCGCGAAATGGAGAGTGCGATCCGGCAATACCTGCAACTGTCGCGAACCCCGCAGGATCGAGAGCCTTCGGCTGAGACTTGATCACGATCAAACTGCGCCTATCGCGCCGTTACTTGCGTGACGCAAGGATCGGTGGGCCGCGTGGAGCGAAAAACTCAACGCGCTCCTTTCCCGCGGGTTTACCAAGGGCTATCACCGCAAGCGATGATCCGCATCGGCATCGATTTGGGCGGGACCAAGATCGAAGGGCTGGCGCTTGGGCCCGATGGCGCCGAGCTTGCGCGCAAGCGCGTGCCTACGCCACGCGGTGACTATGGCGGCACGATCAGAACGATCGTCGAGCTTGTATCCTGGCTGGAAGCACAAAGCGAAGCGGGTGCCACCGTCGGTGTCGCGATGCCGGGGGCGATCTCGCCGCGCAGCGGATTCGTCAAGAATGCGAACTCGACCTGGCTCAATGGCAAGGCTTTCGATCGCGATCTCGCGGCTGCGCTGGGGCGGCCGGTTCGTGTCGCCAACGATGCGAATTGCCTCGCCGTCTCGGAAGCGGTTGACGGTGCCGCCGCCGGTTTGGACGTCGTCTTCGCGGTTATCATCGGCACCGGCTGCGGCGGCGGCATTGCCGTCGGCGGTCGGCCGATCACCGGCTTGAACGCCATTGCAGGCGAATGGGGGCACAATCCGCTGCCCTGGCCGGAACCGGACGAGCTTCCGGGGAGAACGTGCTATTGCGGCAAATCCGGTTGCGTCGAGACCTGGCTCTCCGGCCCGGGACTGGCGGCGGATCACCGCGTGGCGACGGGCCTTTCGATGGATGCCGTTCAGATCGCGGCGGCGGCCGAAGGCGGTGAATCCTCCGCCATCGCGACGCTGGCGCGGCACCGAATACGGCTGGCGCGCGCGCTGGCGACGGTGATCAATATCGTCGACCCGGATGCGATCGTCCTCGGCGGCGGCCTGTCCCAGCTTTCGGGCCTTTACGAGAACCTGCCGACGCTGGTCGCCGGCTGGTGCTTCTCGGACGGCATCGCGACACCCATCTTGCCTGCGAGGCATGGTGATGCCAGCGGCGTCCGCGGCGCAGCCCGGCTCTGGCCGATCAGCGGGGAGGCGATCTCTGAATGACCATTCTCTTCACTCATGAGGACTGCCTCGACCACAATCCGGGCGATGAGCATCCCGAGCGCCCCGCACGGCTGAAGGCGATTCTTTCGGCACTCGACCATGCCGATTTCGCCGGGCTCGAGCGGCGCGCGGCGCCGCTTGCCGAACGTGCGGATATCGCGCTGGTTCATGCCGCCGACTTCGTCGACGCGATCCTGGCGGCCGCGCCGAAGCACGGGCGCGTGATGATCGATAGCGATACGTTGCTCTCCCCCGGCTCCGACCGGGCGGCGCTGCGGGCGGCCGGCGCGGTTGTCGCCGCGGTCGAGGCGGTTTGCGCCGGCGAAGCCAAGACGGCCTTCTGCGCGGTTCGGCCGCCTGGCCATCATGCCGAGCCCGAGCGCGCGATGGGGTTCTGCCTGTTCAATTCGATTGCGGTGGGCGCGGCGGTGGCCGTGAACCGGCACGGCCTGTCGCGAATCGCGATCATCGATTTCGATGTGCATCACGGAAACGGTACCGAAGCGATCACCGAAGGACGACCTGGCTGGCTCTATGCCTCGTCGCATCAATGGCCGCTCTATCCCGGCACCGGGGCCGCACAGCACCGCGGTCCACATGGGAACATCGTCAATGCGACTCTGCCGCCGGGAGCGGACAGCGCGCGGTTCCGGTCCGCTTTCGAGGAACGCATCCTGCCCGCGCTGGACAATTTCCGGCCCGAGCTCCTTCTGATCTCCGCCGGCTTCGACGCGCATCGTAGCGATCCGCTCGCCGGGCTCGATCTCGAGACCGAAGATTTCGCCTGGGTGACGAGCGCGCTTGGCGATGTGGCAGCACGGCATGCGAGGGGGCGCGTCGTCTCCGCGCTCGAAGGGGGCTACGATTTGCAGGCGCTCGCCGATTCAGCCGCTGCGCATGTTCGTGCGCTGATGGCGAGCGAGACGAAGGCCCGATAAGGACGCCCACCGAGAAATCTCGGCGGGCGTGCCATTCAGGATTGCGCGTTATTCCACGCGAGTCGTGGTCGTACGCGAATAGGTCCTACGTTCGGTCGGAACCGTGGCCGTATAGGTCGTCGTTTGTTGGGACGACGGCGTCACGGTCGTGTAGGTCGTCTCTCCGGTCGGCGAATATGGATTCGGCACGGTCGTCGTTGTCGTCGTTGCCACCGGATCGGTGCGGGTAGTCACCGTACGTTCGGACGTGGTGCCGCTATAAGGGTCATAGGTTTTCTCGACCCGGGTGGTGGTTTGTTCGGCTGGCACCGGCACTGGAACCGCCGGGACTGCCGTGGTGGTAGTGGTTGTGCGGCTGACGGTGCTGTCATACGCTTGCTGCGCATACGCCTCTTGGGCGATGGCCGCGCCAGCGATCAGGGTAAGCGCCGCCGCGCCCGCGAGCAGGCTCTTGGTCATCGTCATCTCCATCGGATGTTCTTCGCGAAGACCCTTTGCGGACCTTCGCTCGAATAAACAAAATCGGCTTCGGCGTTGTTCCGAAGTAGAGGGGTTGCTGAACCGGTGTCGTTATCTATCTCTTTGAAATACCAAATGAAGCGTGAGGGGTCATGAAATATTTGCATACCATGGTTCGCGTGACCGATTTGGACGCCTCGGTCGATTTTTATTGCAACAAGCTGGGTTTGAAGGAGCTTAGGCGCCACGACAACCAAGGCGGCCGCTATACATTGGTTTTCCTTGCCGCGCCGAATGACGATTCCGCGCAGGTCGAGCTGACCTACAATTGGGATCCAGAGATCTATGGCGAGGGCCGGAATTTCGGGCATCTCGCATACGAGGTCGACGACATTTATGCGACCTGTCGGCGACTGATGGAGGCCGGCGTCACGATCAACCGGCCTCCGCGCGACGGTCGCATGGCTTTTATCCGCTCGCCGGACAATATCTCGATCGAGCTGCTTCAGGCAGGCGCAGCGCTGCCTCCTGCCGAGCCCTGGGCATCGATGCCGAACACCGGCAAATGGTGAGTGGCGGTTCGTCTTCGGTACGGGCGTGACGTCTGAGGATGACGACGATAACCGAATTACATTTCCGACGTCAGGATCGCGTCCAAACCTTCGCGATAGGTGGGATAAGCGAGGCTTATGCCCAGCTCCTCCTTGATACGTCGGTTGGAGACCCGCTTATTGTCGGCCCAGAACTCGCGGGCGGCATCAGAAAGAACAGCCTCGCCGAACGGAATCTCGGGCGGCGGTGCGATGCCGAGCAGCTTGCAGGCATAGGTGACCGGATCGGCTGACGGAGCCGCGAGGTCGTCAGCAAGATTGTAGATCCGGCCCGGACGCGGTCGTTCGATCGAAGCGTGGAGCACGGCCGCAATGTCGTCGACATGGATCCGGTTGAAGACCTGTCCCGGTTTGATGATTCGCTGCGCACGCCCGGCCTTGATCGCGTCGAACACGCTGCGCCCCGGCCCATAAATGCCGGACAGGCGAAAGACATGCGCCGGAACGGGCAGGGCTTGCCAAGCCCGTTCGGCCGCGAGCCGTCGTTGACCGCGCGTGCTGGCAGGATTGCAGACCGTTTCTTCGTCGACGGTGCTGCCGTCGGTGACGCCATAGACCGAAGTGGTCGACAGATAGCCGCTCCAGGCGAGGTCGGGCAGCGCCGCAACGGCCGCGCCGCACTGGCGCAGCGCCGGATCGTCAGGATCGGGCGGAATCGAGCCTAGCAGATGGGTCGTTCCAGCCAGCGCCGAGGCTGCGATCGGCCCCATCCCATCAAACGGAATGGGCTCGATGCCCATCGCTCTGAGCTCGGCATGTCCTTCCGCGGCTCGACATGTCCCGGCGACTTGCCAGCCATCGCGCTGCAGGCGCCGCGCCAGCGCTCGCGCCGAATAGCCAAGGCCGAAGGTGAAAAGACGCGGCACTATTGGCTAGAGGCGTGCGCTGCGAAGGTGACGTTCGCCGTCATCTCGACCTTCTGGGCGAGCGAGACGTCCGCCGTCTCGGTCGAAGGCGAGGACGAGATCATCGGCATCGCCGCGGCGCGGGCGGGATAATTGATCGGTCGCGGCGGGGCGAAGCCGAAGTTGATGTTCTCGATCCGGTATTTCCGATCGGGCTCCGCCTGGTTGAGCTGCGCAAGCGCCTCATTGACGCGCTTGTACATCTCACCCCGCAGCTTGGTCCGCGTCGCTTCCGTTTCCGCCAAGGTCGGCGAGAAATCGACCGCTTGCTCCTTGATCTGAAGACCGGGCCGGGAGGCCGATTTCGCGCGATCCGCGAGGCCGCCGAGCTGGCTCTCGGGAAGGCGCGCCTCCAGCACCGCATGCCAATGCTCGAGTCCGCTCGGATCCTGCTCGCGATCGAAGCGGGTGAACCGCCATTCGGCGCCTTGCGCCAGCCCTTTGACGGCATTCAGGATTTCGCCGCGGACCTTGCCGGCGTCGCCGCCCGGCATCGCGGCGTCGACGGCGAGCTCGGTGCGCGCAGTTTGCGTCGTAACCCAATCCTCCAGCGACAGGCTCATCGAGACGGTGTCGTTTTGCGGCGGATAGGCGATGATCGGGGTGTTTTGCGCGAAGGCGACCTGGCCGGTCAGTGCAATGGTCGCGATCAGAACCGTGGAGCGCATGTTGATCTCCTCAGGCGTGCTGTTTTGCGCCTTTTACTGGCCGATTGAGGTGAAATCGGGGCAGCCGGAGTCAAAAATCGAGGTCGGCATAATGCTGTGGAGGCGGCGCGCCCGGGACATGGTCGGCGAGCAGCGGCCGAAAGCTGGGGCGCGACTTGAGCCGCGCGAACCAGTCCTTGGCGGCCGGATGGTCGCCCCACGGCACGTCGCCTATATAGTCGACCGACGACAGGTGTGCCGCCGCCGCGATA
This sequence comes from Alphaproteobacteria bacterium, assembly GCA_035293565.1. Taxonomy (GTDB): domain Bacteria; phylum Pseudomonadota; class Alphaproteobacteria; order BOG-932; family Roseiterribacteraceae; genus DATGMP01. The sequence continues at coordinate 31,779 of DATGMP010000105.1, forward strand.
TCGGCCAGCGAGAAATGATCCCCCGCAAGCCAGCGCCGGCGCTCCGAGAGGTAGGCAATATAATCGAGATGATAATGGATATTCGCGAGGCCGGCGCGAATCGCCGCGGCGTCGGGCTCGCCGATCCGCAGGACCCGCTTCATCAGCTTCTCGCCGACAAGGTTGTTCGTCACCTCCGCGTTGAACTTGATGTCGAACCAGGCGACCAGCCGCCGCGTCTCCGCGCGGGCGAGCGTATCGGGGCCGATGAGCGGCCGCTCGGGATAAGCCTCGTCGATATACTCCGCGATGGCTTGGCTTTCGGCGAGCACCGTGCCGTCGACATCGACCAATACCGGGACCTCGCCCGCGGGATTGAGCGCAAGAAATTCGTCCCGGCGTTCCCAGACCTTCTCCAGAACCAGGTCGAAGGGCAGCCCTTTCTCTGCAAGAACGATGCGGATCTTGCGCGAAAAGGGCGATAGCCAGAGGTGATAGAGGGTTCGCATGCTTTCGGCCGACAAATCTCTCAGATTCACCGGAAAGCGCAACCCGGAAAGACCCCACGTACGCTTACAACGTGCGGAACGACGCGACACTGATTTGAATCAATGGAGTGGAGATTACTCCGCGGCATGCAGCGGGAGGCGCAGACGCTCGCGGCCGATCTCTTCCATCTGCTCCAGGTCGTCGGGCGTGTCGACGTCGAAGGCGAGGCCGGGCCGCCGGACGATGTGGACAGCCAATCCGGCGCGCTCTGCGGCCTTGCGATGGCGATCGAAGCTGCCGGAGCCATAGAGATAGGGGATGGCGCCCACCGGCGAGACGAGCAGGGCGTTGGTACCGGCGCCGGCGCGGTCTCCTGCGATCGCGACGCCGTCACCCTCGCGGGCCACAGCGATCAGGGCCTGCAAATCGTCGGGCATGAGGAAGGGGAGATCGCAACTGAGCGACAGGACGCCTGACGCACCTCGATCGCGGGCATGCGCGGCCGCCTGGGCCAGGGCCTCGTTCAGGCCATGCGGCGTCTCCTCGAGGATCGCGCCGATGCCGCGGGACTGCGCAAACTGGAGCATCGCGAGGGATCGGCTGATAGCGAGCGTCCGATCCGGTCCAACGATGGCCGCCGTGATCTCCAGCGTCTGACGAAAGAAGGATTCATTCAGGCGACGGCGCTCGGTGTCCGACAGAGCCGAGGCGAGGCGGGATTTGCCTTCCTCGAGCGGCCGTGCCGGGATGATCGCCCAGAGGCTCACGCGCGCTTCTCGAGGGCGGCTGCGAAGCGCAGCGTCTCTGCCGCCAGCGTCGCTTTGTCGTTGCGGTCGCGCATTATCGTGTCGGTGATATGGATCGCTGGTCCATGCCAGCCTTCTGCCAGAGCTTCGTCGGCCCTGTCGATGACCAGCCCGTCCAGGAGCTCCCCATAAAAGGCTGCCACGGCGGCCGGCGACACCTCCATCCCAAGCTCCCGCATGATCTTCGCGGCCGGCCCTTTCACCGCTTGCCCGCCGACGATCGGCGAGACCGCTACGACCGGCGCCTGACGCTCGGCGAGCGCCTGCTTGATCCCGGGCAGGGAGAGGATCGGAAGGACGCTGAGGAAAGGGTTGGAGGGACAGATGACGACGGCTTCGGTCGCGGGCGAACGGAGCGCTTCGAGAAAGGCAGGTGTCGGCCGCGCGCTATCGGCGCCTGCGAATTCCAGCCGCTTCAGCACCGGCTTGCAGGCGAGGCGGACGAAATAGTCCTGAAAAGGCAGCGTCCCTCCGTCCGTCTCCACCATCGTGCGCACGATGTCGTCGGTCATCGGCGCGACCCGGTGGCGAATGCCGAGCTTGCGGCAGAGATCGCCGGTGATGGCCGAGAGCGATTCGCCCGCGCGCAGCCGCCGCGTCCGCTCAACATGGGTGGCGACGTCCTGGTCGCCCAGATTGAACCACGTCTCGCCGCCCAGCCGCTTGGTCGCGGCCATGAAGCTCCAGGTTTCGCCGGCAAGACCCCAACCTTGCTCGACATTGTTGAGACCGGCCAGCGTGTACATCACGGTGTCGAGGTCGGGCGAGATGTTGAGACCCAGATGCTCGAAATCGTCGCCGGTGTTGACCACGATGGTGAGCTCGTCTGGCGACAGAATCTGGGCGAGCCCGTCCGCGAGCTTGGCGCCGCCCACGCCGCCGGCCAGAGCGAGGATCATGGATCGAGCCCGATCGCGATGTCGGCGATCATCTTGCGCGGTCGGCCGCGGCCCGGCTCGGCCGGTCGGCCCAGAAGGATCAGCCCCTGCGGCTGCCAAGCTTCCGGCAGGGCAAGTGCCGATTGCACCGCCTCGGCGCAGAAGAGGGGTGCGCACATCCAGCAGGCGCCGAGCCCTTCAATGTGAGCGGCCAACAGAAGATTCTGCGCAGCCATGGCGGTGCTCTGGACCGCCATCATGAGCTCGGCGCGGCTGCGTTTCGCGTCGGGGTAGCGATCCATCTCCTCGAGCGTCAGGCACACGGCGATCACGACGGGCGCGCCGTTGATACGGCTCCCGGAGCGTTCGACATCCTGCCGAATCGCTTCAGGATCGTCGCCGTCGGCTTCGCGGTCGCGTTGCAGCCGGGCGCCCATCGCGCGTGCCAGCGTCGCCTTTTCACCAGCCTGGCTCACGATCCTGAAGCGCCAGGGCTGCCGGTTGTGGGCCGAGGGCGCACGGCCGGCGGCCTCGACGAGGCGTGCCAGGATCGCGGCCGGAATCGCATCCGGCAGGAAGCGGCGGATGGTCTGCCGCTCCAGGATCGCCGTGAACGCCCGGTCGAGAGCGCCTTGGGTCTCATCTAGCGGAATAGGTCCATCTCCTTGGGACGGATCAGCTCGCGCATCGTGCCTTCGCGCCGATCATAGGGCACGCCGCGCGCCAGCACGATGGGGCGTCCCTCGGCGGCCTGTCCCATGATCAGCGATGCGGCCGAGGCGAGTTCGTCGGCAAGACCGAGCTCGCTTGTTTGCAGCGGCCGGCCGAAGAGATCGGGACGAGTGCGGAGATCGAGCAGGCCAGGCAAGCCGGACAGACCGATCGCGGTGCCTATGGTGCCGTTTCGCCAAGCCCGGCCGATGCTGTCGATGACGAGCACCGCGACATCAGCCCCCGTGCGGCGCTTCAGCTCGCGACGGATCGCGGCGCTCGACGCATCGGGATCCTTCGGCAGCAGCAGCACGCGATCATCGCCACCAGCGCCCACATTCGACTGGTCGATACCGGCATTGGCGCAGACGAAGCCCAGCCTGTGGGCGACAATGATCGCGCCCGGCCGCGAGCGCAGAACTTCGGTGGATTCACGCAGGATCAACTCGACAACCCGGGGATCCTTGTCCGAGACTGCCGCCAGTTCGCGGGCGCGGTCCGAGGGCTCGATCGTTGCGAGATCGACGGTGCGGCCTTCGGACTTCGACACGATCTTCTGTGCGAGCACCACCACGTCGCCCGTCTGCAGCGTGAGCGCGGAAGCCTCGAGCGCAGATAGGATGATCGCGACGAGGTTGTCGCCGTCCGTCACATTGGGGACGCCTGCGAGAGCCGTGAGGGTGAGCGTCGCCGATCCGCTCATGGCAGGTTAATCCGGAATGCCCGTGATACGGATGCCAGCCGCGGGGACCTTGTAGCGCCGATTGATTGCGATCAGGACCGAGGTCAGCCCCTCCGCCACGACCGAGTTGGAAAGCGGGCCCGCGTAGATCCCACGCAGGCCGGCATCCTTGGCAAGGCGGATGGCGATTTCGGCCGCATCATTGTCATCGCTGCAGACCAGCACATCGCATTCGACGGTGTGGTGTAGGTCCTTCAAGTGATGCGCCGAGACATTCTGGAAGGCCGAAACCACTTTTACTTCGGGACCCAAAAGCTTCTGCAGGCTCTCCACCGCCGAGCCATCCGCCGGCAGCTGCACGCGACTGACCTTGGGTGGAACCAGCGGAACGGTGACATCGATCAGGATCTTGCCGACGAGCGCAGAACGCACGCCCTCGATCGTCGACCGCTGCGCCGCGTAGGGCACCGTCAGGATCGCCACATCGGCTTCTCCGGTCGCCGAAAGATTATCGGCACCGCGGACGATGTCTCGCCCAAGGCTCGCATTCAGCTCGCTTGCGGCTTGCTGTGCCTTCTCGGCGGCGCGGCTGCCGACGATTACCTTGTGGCCCTTATGGGCCCAGCGGAAGGCAAGGCCGCTCCCTTCGGCGCCGGTGCCGCCCAGCACTGCAAGCGTGAGTCGAGTATCCGTCATCGATGAATCTCTTTCGTGAGTGTGACTATTCCGCTGCGACGCGCACGCGGCGCGGCGGCGTCTGAACGACCGGTGCAAGCGGGGCCGCATTTCGGCCGGCGCGCTGTCGTTCTTCCGAGACCGCGCCGTAGAGCGTCGTGCGCTGCCGCGGTACGCGACCAATCGAGCGGATCAGCGCATCCATGTCATCCGGCGGCAGCTCCTGGCCGTGCTCCGTCCCGGCGGCACGCGAGATGCTTTCATTCATCAGCGTGCCGCCCAGATCGTTGGCGCCGGCATTGAGGCAGGCGAGCAGACCCTGCCGGCCGAGCTTCACCCAGGATACCTGGATGTTGGTGATAACGGGGTGGAAGGCGAGGCGCGCGACCGCATGCATCAGCACCGCCTCGCGGAAGGTCGGCCCCTTGCGCGCCCGACCTTTGAGGTAGAGCGGCGCTTCCATATGCACGAAGGGCAAGGGGACGAATTCGGTGAAGCCGCCCGTGCGTTCCTGCACCGCGCGGATACGCAGAATGTGGCGCGCCCAATTTTCCGGCCCGTCGATATGGCCGAACATGATGGTCGAGGTCGTGCGGAATCCGACCTCGTGCGCGGTCTCGACGACGCTCAGCCATTCATCGGTGTTGAGCTTGTCGGGGCAGAGCACTTGGCGCACAGGCTCGTCCAGAATTTCGGCGGCCGTGCCGGGCAAGGTCCCGAGTCCGGCCTCCTTCAGCATTTCGAGGAAACGACGCACCGGCAGGCCGAGCGTGGCGGCGCCCTGCTGGACCTCGAGCGGGGAAAAGGCGTGGATATGGAGATCCGGCAGCGCGTCCTTCAGCACGCGGCAGAGCCCGAGATAGGTGTTGCCGGTGTAGTCGGGATGGATGCCGCCCTGCATGCAGACTTCGGTCGCGCCGCGCTCCCAGGCCTCGTGCGCGCGCCGGATCACCTCGGCGCGGTCGAGATCATAGGGCAGGCCGCGGAGCGCCTCGTGAGTCTTGCCCTTCGAGAAGGCGCAGAAGCGGCATTTGTAGCCGCAGATATTGGTGTAGTTGATATTCCGATTGACGACGTAGGTGACGACATCGCCGGAGACCTTCGCACGAAGTGCGTCGGCCGCCTCGCAGATGAGCTCGAAATCCGCACCGCGGGCGCGGAACAGGGCGACGATCTCATCTTCGCCGAGCGCTTCTCCCGAGAAGGCTTTGGCAACGATGTCGGCGACGCGCTGATCGGCGAGCATGTCCGTTGAGCGACTAGGAAGAGTCGGCGTCACGGTGATTCCGGGCGCCCAGGCATCCATGCGCGCCAGCCAATCTCCATCGGCGGCTTGAAGCGTCGGCGTCACGACGCGCGAGTCCAGCCAGCGATCCATGTCGCGCAGATAAGCGGGATAGACCGGCAGCCGCGCAGCGAGGACTTTCCCCCCGCGCGCGGTCTCGCGGCGAAGCTGTTCGAGATGCGGCCAGGGCGCTTCGGGATTCACATGATCGAGCGTGACCGGCGATACGCCACCCCAATCATTGATGCCGGCATCGATCAGCTTGCCGTACTCGCCGGGGCTGAGATTGGGCGGCGCCTGTATGCTCATCTCCGCGCCGAAGATCAGCCGCGCGACGGCGATCGTCCACAGAAGCTCGTCGAGATCGGGCTCAGATGCCCCCGCCATCTTCGTGTCGGGCTTCGCGCGGAAATTCTGAATGATGATTTCTTGGATGTGGCCGTGTTGCGCATGCAGGTCGCGCAGCGCGACAAGCGCGTCGATCCGCTCGTCACGAGTCTCGCCGATACCGATCAGGATGCCGGACGTGAAAGGCACCTGAAGCTCGCCGGCCTTGGCGATCGTCTCCAGCCGTCGCGCCGGGACCTTGTCCGGCGAGCCATAGTGCGGACCGCCCTTTTCGCACAGACGCTCCGACGCGCTCTCCAGCATCAGCCCTTGGCTGGCCGAGACATGGCGGAGCATCGCGATGTCGGCGCTGTCCATCACGCCCGCATTCACGTGCGGCAGCAGGCCGGTCTCCTTGAGCACGAGCTCGCAGACCTCGGCGAGATAGGTAAGGGTGGTCTCGTGACCGAGCTCGGCGAGCGCCGTCCGAGCGGCCGCATAGCGAAGCTCCGGCTTGTCGCCCAGCGTGAAGAGCGCCTCCGTGCATCCCGCCGCGGCACCCGCGCGCGCGATGTCCAGCACTTGCTCGCGGCTGAGGTAGGCGGCCTCGCCGCGCTTCGGCGGGTGCGCGAACGTGCAGTAATGGCAAACATCCCGGCAGAGATGGGTCAGCGGAATGAAAACCTTGGGGGAATAAGTGTGGATTCGACCGAAGCCCGCGTCGCGCAGCGCCGCGGCGTTGGCCATCAGATCGGGCAGTGCTGCGGTCGCGACGAGCGCGCCGATTTCGGCGCGTGAAGGAAGAGAAATCATCATTGCCCTCGCGATGGCCCATCGCCCGGCCAAAGCTGGAAAACACTCCAACAACGTGGCCCGGTGTGCCCCTCGCGCGATAGGAGGGGGATCTGATCCGCGAGTTCGTCGGATGGATTTGGCAAGGTAGGAACGTCCTAGAAAATAAGACCCTGATCCGTGATCACCGGCACATTGGTCCAGCGTCCGGTCGGTGTCCGGTACCAGCCTGCCGCCGCAAGCGCCGCGCCGTCCATGTGGATCGTCGTGCCGCTGACCCAGGCGGAGAGCTCGCTCGCCAGGAACACCGCGCAGCCGGCCGCGTCTTGCGGAACGCCGAAGCGGCCGAGCGGGATCCAGCGTTCGGTATTGTCGCGATATTCGGGTTTCGTCCAGTTGGTGATCTGGACCTGCTCCGTGTCTGTCGTCTCGGGCGCGATCGTGTTGATCCGGATGCCCTCCGGCCCGAGCTCGACCGCCAGGCTCTGCGTAAAGCCGGTGACGGCGGCCTTGAAGGCGCCGTAGACCACGTTGTTCGGAATGCCGCGGAAGCCCTCGATCGAGGAGATGTTGATGATGCTGCTGCCGCGTCCCGCTTTACGGATCAGAGGCAGCATCGTGTGGGTCACGAGAAAGAGGTGCTTCAGGTTGATCTCGTAAAGCTTCTCCCAGTCTTCAGGTTTGGACTTGGAGAAGGGGCCCGAGAGGCCGAGAAAATCGCCGACATTGTTGACCAGAATGTCGAGCTTGCCGAAGCGCTCCTCGATCTGCTTGGCGAGCGCGGCCATTTGGGCCGTATCGCGGACGTCGGCTTCGACGACCAGATTGGCGATGCCGGCCTGCGAGAGCGCGTCGCGTACGGCAGCGGCCCGTTTCGGCTCGATTTCGGCCACCGCCACCGCGGCGCCCAGTTTGCCGAACGTCTCCGCGATTGCACGCCCCATGCCGGCGCCTCCGCCGGTCACGAGCGCCGTCTTCCCCTTGAAGTCGATCATGGAGCTGCTTGCCCTCCCGGTCTTCCGGAGCCGCTTGGGCGCGGCGGCGCTACTCAAGCACGATGAAAGCGGCCCTACAAGGACGGGGCGGATTCCCGCGGGTCGATCAGGCGCCGCCCTTCATTTCGGGATGACCCCAGAAGCTGAAGATCTCGCTCTTGGTCGGGATGTAGCTGCTCCAATCGACTTGCCAGCCATCCCAGCCGAACTCCACATCGAAACCGCCGGGTGTCTTGACATAGAAGGACACCATCCGGTCGTTGCTGTGGCGGCCGAGCGAGATCGACACAGGCGCGCCATGCCGCTTACAGCGATCGACGGCGCGGCCGACATCGTCCAGCGTTTTGGCCTCGATCATCAGATGGACCAGTCCGGTGGGGATCTCGGCCTCGAAGAGGGCGAGGCTGTGGTGGCGCGGATTGTCGCAATGGAGGAAATAGAGGGCCAAGCCCGGATGGTCCGGTACCCCGATCGGCACCCGCATCTCGTCCGTGTCGCCGAAGTCCAGAAGCTGCTTATAGAAGTCTCGGCAGGCTTCGACCTGTGGCGCCGGGAGCACGACATGCCCGAAGCCCATATCGCCGGTGACGAAGCCGCTCACGCCCGCGGGCGAGACGAACTGGCCGTAGTCGAGTACCCGGCCGTGATAAAGCTCGAGGCGGTTGCCGCTCGGGTCCTGGCAACGCGCGAGCTCGCGCACTCTGCGATCGGCCGCGTCTTCCTTGGAGCCCTTGGTCACCTCGACCCCCGCCTTTGCAAGGCGGGCCAGGGCGTCGTCGAATTCGGCCTTTCCGGGCAGCTCCCAGCCGGTCGCGACGAAGCGATCCTGCTTGCCGGGCACGACGGCGATGCGGAAGGGCCGGTCGTCCATCCTGAACCGCACGCCGCCATCCTTGGCGTCGATCGCCGCGAGGCCCAGCACATCCGTGCCGAAACCGCGCCAGGCCTTGATGTCGGTGGCTTCGATGACCGCATATCCGCAGGACGAGACCGTCATGTCGTTCCCCTTGCCGTGCGCCGCGGGCGCTCGCCCCGCCGGCTGTATCCAATCTCATTCCGAGAATATATGGTGATTTGCGGAACAACAAGCGATTTGCGTTATCACGGGTGATAAAAATTACGCACTTGTGCAGATCGAGATCAGCGTCGAGGGGCCTGGAGGGACCGATTGCCCGGGCTTCCGACATTCTCTAACGTCGCGTGCTTCGGGCCGCCGATGGAGGGGCTCGCGATATGACAAGCCCTAGGGGAAGACGCCATGCTGAGTCTGCAGGAGATTTCCGATCGGCTCGAAATCCAGCAATTGATGCACGATTACTCGACCGCGATCGATCAGAAGGATTTCGACGCGCTGGACCGCGTTTTCACGCCGGACGCGTTCATCGATTACAGCGTCTATGGCGGCATCAAGGGCAAGTATCCCCAGGTCAAGGCTTGGCTGAAGAAATCGCTGGCGGCGTTCCCGCGCTATTATCACATGGTCGGCAACGCGCAGATCAAAATCACCGGCGACACCGCGACCAGCAAGACGATCTGCTTCAATCCAATGGTCGCCAAGTCGGACCAGGGCGAGGAACAGGTCTTCTATTGCGGCCTCTGGTACCTCGACAAGCATGTGCGCACGCCCGACGGCTGGCGGATGACCGAGCGGATCGAGGAGAATTGCTTCGTTTACAATATGCCGCCCTGGGTCGTGCCGTCGCCGGACTAAGAAAATACGTTGGAGTCAAGTTGGAATTGCGTTCCAGGTCAATCGACGCGCTACGCATCTTCGAGAATAATGGTGAAAATACCGCGTGCTTGCGTAACCGATATTGATCCGCGAGGCAGATAGGACTATCTGTCTGGCCCATCCGACCCTGCTCGAGCCCGTTAAGCCGCGTGCCGCTCGACTGCCTCGCGCCGAGCCGGGGTGCGTTGGACGAGCTCACTTACCGTTGGGGAATTGACGTCGACATGTCGGGCTTAACCCACCTTCAGCGTCTCGAGGCTGAAAGCATCCACATCATGCGGGAAGTGGCGGCGGAAGCCGAGAACCCGGTGATGATGTACTCGATCGGCAAGGACAGCTCGGTGATGCTGCGCCTCGCCATGAAAGCCTTCTATCCTGGCAAGCCGCCCTTCCCGATGTTGCACATCAACACGGGCTGGAAGTTCAGGAATATGATCGAGTTCCGCGACCAGCAGATGAAAGAGCTGGGGCTGAACCTGATTTCCTATACGAACCTCGAAGCCCAGGCGCAGGGCATCAACCCGTTCGACCATGGCTCGGCCTACACCGACATCATGAAGACCCAGGCCTTGAAGCAGGCGCTGGACAAGTACCAGTTCGACGCAGCCTTCGGCGGCGCCCGCCGCGATGAGGAGAAGAGCCGCGCCAAGGAGCGCATCTTCTCCTTCCGCTCGGCCAACCATGTATGGGATCCCAAGAAGCAGCGTCCGGAGCTGTGGCGGGTCTACAACGCGCGCAAGAACAAGGGCGAGTCGATCCGGGTGTTCCCGCTCTCCAATTGGACCGAGCTCGACATCTGGCAGTACATCTATCTGGAGAACATTCCGATCGTGCCGCTTTATTTCGCGGCGGTGCGGCCGGTCGTCGAGCGCGACGGTCTCCTCATCATGGTCGACGACGAGCGGATGCGGCTCGAGCCCGGCGAGAAGCCGATGATGAAGAGCGTCCGCTTCCGCACGCTGGGCTGCTATCCGCTGTCGGGCGCGGTCGAGAGCGACGCCACCACGCTGCCGCAAATCATCCAGGAAATGCTGCTGACGACCACGTCCGAACGTCAGGGCCGCGCCATCGACCACGACCAGGCCGCGTCGATGGAGAAGAAGAAGCGGGAGGGGTATTTCTGATGGCGCACGTATCGAACCTGATCGAGACCGATATCGAGAAATATCTCGAGTCCCATCAGTACAAGAGCCTGCTGCGCTTCATCACCTGCGGCTCGGTGGATGACGGCAAGTCGACGCTGATCGGCCGGCTGCTTTACGAATCGAAGATGATCTTCGAGGATCAGCTGGCCGCGCTCGAGGCCGATTCCAAGAAGATGGGCACCCAGGGCGAGGCCATCGATTTCGCGCTGCTGGTCGACGGTCTTGCAGCTGAGCGCGAGCAGGGCATTACGATCGACGTCGCCTACCGTTTCTTCTCGACCGATCGCCGGAAATTCATCGTCGCCGACACGCCCGGCCACGAGCAGTACACGCGCAACATGATCACGGGCGCGTCCACCGCCGATCTCGCGGTGATCCTGATCGACGCGCGCAAGGGCGTGCTCGTGCAGACCCGCCGGCACTCCTATCTGGTGTCGCTGATCGGCATCAAGCAGGTTGTGCTCGCGGTCAACAAGATGGACCTGGTCGACTATTCCCAAGAGGTCTTCGACAAGATCTTGGCCGACTATACGGCGTTCGCCAAGCAGATCGGGCTCACCGACATCACGGCCATTCCCATGTCGGCCTTCAAAGGCGACAACATCACCCACAACAGCGAGAATACGCCCTGGTACACGGGCCTGCCGCTGATGCCGCATCTGGAAACGGTGCCGATCACGACCGAAAACCCGGACGCGCCGTTCCGCTTGCCGGTGCAATGGGTCAATCGTCCGAACCTCGATTTCCGCGGCTTCTCGGGCGTCGTCACCGCCGGTTCCGTGCGCAAGGGCGACAAGCTGAAGGTTCTGCCCTCGGGCCAGGAATCGACGGTCGCGTCGATCGTGCTCGACGGCGAGATCGATGAAGCGGTCTCCGGCCAGTCGGTAACGATCACGCTCAAGGACGAGATCGACATCAGCCGCGGCGACATTCTCGCCAAGGCGGATTCGCCGCCGGGCGTGTCGGATCAGTTCGAGGCCACGATCGTGTGGATGAACGAGATTCCGATGCTGCCGCACCGGCCCTATCTGCTCAAGATCGGCGCCAAGACGGTGAGCGCCACGATCTCGGCCATCAAGCACAAGGTCAACGTCAATACGCTGGAGCATCTGGCGGCCAAAGGGCTGGAGCTCAACGAGATCGGCGTCTGCAACATCTCGCTCGACCACCCGATCGCCTTCGATCCCTACACCGAGAACAAAGATACCGGCGGTTTCATCCTGATCGACCGGCTGTCGAACGAGACGGTCGGCGCGGGCCTGATCCATTTCGCGCTTCGCCGTGCCCAGAACATCCATTGGCAGGCGGTCGACATCCACAAGCAGTCGCGCTCGGCGCAGAAGTCGCAGAAGGCCTGCGTGCTGTGGTTCACCGGCCTGTCCGGCGCCGGCAAGTCGACAATCGCGAATCTGGTCGAGAAGAAGCTGTTCGCGATGAACCGGCACACCTACATGCTGGATGGCGACAACGTTCGGCACGGGCTTAACCGTGACTTGGGCTTCACCGACGTCGATCGCGTGGAGAACATCCGTCGGGTCGCCGAAGTATCGAAGCTGATGGTGGATGCCGGGCTCATCGTGCTGGTCTCCTTCATCTCCCCGTTCCGCGCCGAGCGGCGGATGGCGCGCGAGCTGATGGAACCGGGCGAGTTCCTGGAGGTCTATGTCGAGACGCCGCTGGCGGTCGCCGAAAGCCGCGACGTGAAGGGCCTCTACAAGAAGGCGCGCAAGGGTGAGATCAAGCATTTCACCGGCATTGACTCGCCCTACGAGGCGCCGGAGAATCCCGAATTCCGGCTCGACACGACCAAGCTCTCAGCCGAGGAGGCCGCCGATCGAATCGTCGAGAAGCTCGAAGAGCTCGGATTGCTGCGGCCAGCGTCCTGATGACCCACCCGCTTGCAGGACTGCTGCCCGAGCTGAAGCGCGTGGCCGAAGAAGCCGGCCGCGCGACCATGCGCTTCTACGGCGCGCCGGAGGCCGTGTGGAAGGCCGACGGTAGCCCCGTGACCGCCGCGGACCATGCGTCGGAGAAGGTCATTCTTCCCGCACTCCGGGCGCTCACGCCGGACATCCCGGTGATCTCCGAAGAGGAAGCGGCGGCAGGGGTCAGCCCCGAGGTGCGCGGCAGCCGCTTCTGGCTGGTCGATCCGCTGGACGGCACCAAGGAATTTATCAAGCAGAACGGCGAGTTCACGATCAACATCGCGCTGGTCGAAGACCATGTGCCGACGCTCGGCGTGGTGCATGTACCGGTGACCGGCGAGACTTACGCCGCGGCAGGGCCGGGAAGCGCTACGCTCAGCGTCGGTGGCGCTGCCGCGCGCGAAATCGCGGTCCGCAAGCCGCCGACCGCAGGGCTGACGATCGTGGCGTCACGCTCCCATGGCGACGGCGAGGCGATGGATCGCTTCTTGGACGGCCTCAAGGTCGCGGAGCGGCGTCCGGCCGGCAGCTCGGTCAAGCTGTGCCTGGTGGCGCGCGGCGACGCCGATCTTTACCCACGGCTCGGTCCCACGATGGAATGGGATATCGCTGCCGGTCATGCGGTGTTGCTCGGCGCCGGCGGGCGCATCGAAACGGAAGCCGGCGAGCCCCTGCTCTATGGCAAGCCGGATTTTCGCAACCCCCATTTCGTCGCCTATGGCGGCTGGGATAAGAGCGTGGCCGAGACGAAGGCCGCGACCGCCAAGGTCTGATGTTGCGCGCGCGAGGGGCGGGGAACGGAGACACCGCGCCCGCAAGCGCGCGCCCCGCGGATCGCTATCAGTTCGACGAGACCGATCGGAAGATCCTCGAGATCCTGAAGGCGAATGGTCGCGCGACCAACCAGAAGATCGCGCGCATCCTGAAGATTTCCGCTGCGACGGTGAGCGCCCGTATCCGCCAGATGGAGGAGGCGAGGGCGATGAAGATCGTCGCCGCCACCGACTTCGCCGCTTTCGGCTACAACATCCTGCTCGCGATCGGAGTCGAGGTTCAGGGCCGGTCCGCTGAAGCGGTCGCGGAGGAGCTGGCGCTGCTGCCGCAGATCGTGTCGATCAACCTCGTCACCGGCGCCAAGGATATCGAGATCCTCGTCGTGGCGCATGAATTCGCCGAGCTCTCGGATTTTCTGTTGAACCGCGTCGCCGCGATCAAGGGCGTGCGGAACCTATCGCCCGCGATCGCCGTCGATGTCGTGAAATTCGACTTCGACGTCGCGCCGCTCTAGCCCATCAGAAAACCGCCGTCCGCGACAAAAGTCTGGCCCGTGATGTTGCTCCAGGCCGGGGCAATCGAGACCCCGCCTGGATGCCTGCCCCTGGCGCAAAGCGCCACTTCGTGCGCGACGCAAAGAAGCGGCCCTTTGGGCCGCGGGCATGACGAAACAGCTGCGTCGAGATCGAGCGCAAAACTATCGCACATCCCGCATATTGACCCAGGAGCGGGTTTCGAGCGACTGGTGAATGCCTTCGACGATCCGCTGCACATGGCAGGCCTGCGCGAAGCTGGGCGCGCCATCCCCGCCGAGGCGGATCGCTTGCACCATGTCGGCGAACACGCGCGCCATTGGCATTATCGGCGAGCGGTGGGCGTTGGCGTCGAGCTTGGCCCCCGGCACCTTCGAGAGCTTTTCGGGGACATCGACCTCCTTGGCGATCGGCGTGTAGCTGGCGCCGACTGCGCCCGCGAACAGCTTCGTCGTTGCCGGCAAAGGAAAGGAAGGCGCATAAGCGAGCAGCCGTCCATGGCTGCCGAACGCCTCGAGCATCCAGCCCGGACCGTCGGCCGCTACCCAGGATGTCGCGATCTGCCCCATGCCGCCATTCTTGAAGCGGAGCATGGCCGTCGACGTGTCGATGACTTGCGGCCGGATCGTGCCGCCATCATCGAACTTCCATTCCTTGCGGCAGATATCAGCCTGGCCCACCACTTCCTCGACCTCGCCGAAGAGATGCACCATAGGGTGCAGCATGTGTGAGCCCAAATTGCGGAGCGCGTTCGCGCCATAGGCTTGGTCGGCGAACCAGTTATAGGGGAAATTTCGCTTCGGTCGATTGAAGAGCTGCTGGTTGAAGTAAGAGCTCACGAAATAGAGCTCGCCCAGAAACCCGTCCTCGATCAGCTCCTTCATATGAGCCACCGCTGGGATCGCCTGAATGAAGGCATCGGCCACGCCGACCTTCTTGCGATCGCGCTGCAGCGCGAGCATGTCGCGCGCCCGCGGCAGATCGACCGCGAAGGGGATCCCGTTATAGACGTGCTTGTCGTTCCGAAGCGCGCTCATCACCATGTCATAACGGAGCGACGGCCGCGTGCCGCAATCGATGATATCGAGATCGGGATCCGCGCACATGGCGCGATAATCCCAATAAGCGCGCTCGATATTGCTGGCGCGGGCGGCGGCTTCGGCGGTTTCCTGATGCGCCGTGCAGATGGCGACGACCTCGACCTCGGTGTCGAGCGCACGCCAGGCGGGAAGATGCGCCTGCACACCCCAATTCGCGCTGATGATACCGACTTTCAGTCGCGGCGTTTTCTTTTTGGCTGCCATGATGGGTCCGTCTGGTCCCGTGAATCAGGCGATCGTGTCGATCCGCACGCGGGTCAGCTTCAGCGTCTTGATGCGCCATCCGGCGGCGGACCGCACATAGGTCTCCACATAGTGGCCGTAGCCATGCATCTCCCGGATGGGGGATCCCTTCGGCCAACGGATCCGGTCTTCCATCGCCCAGATGCCGTCAGCTGTCGTGGGCGAGGTGATTGTGATTTCGGGCATATGGCCGTGATGGACGGTCATCGCGCCTTCGAGCGTCTGGCTGAGATCCCGGACGAATTTTCCGGGGTCGTGGGAGCGCCAGGCAGGATTAGGCTCGGGCGGCGACACACCGTCGATCAAAATCATGGCGCCTGTATGGTCGCGCGGCGTATAGGCGTCGCTGGAATCGATATCGGCATCCGGCGCAAACACCGACAGAAATCCTTCCCAATCCTTGGTATCTAGGCAGCGGCAATATCGGGCCTTCAACTGCTTGATCTGCTCGATCGCCCGCGTTTCCTCGCCCTCGGTCATCCCCTCCATTGGTCCATCCCCCCGATTGTTCTCGCGACAGAGCGCTTCAAGCCTCAATTTTCATCGCATCGTCCTGCCGCCGTCTACGGTGATCACCTGACCGTTTATCCATTCGCCGTCCTTGGACATCAGAAAGGCCACCGTGCCCGCGATGTCCTCGGCCCTGCCGTGCCGTGTGGTCCTGGCCTCCGCCAGCTGCATGTTCTGCTGCTCGACCGTCAGGTTGGCGAGCGCGGTTTCGGACAGGATGAGGCCGGGCGAGACCACATTGGAGCGGATCCCCTCCCTGCCCCAACGGGAAGCCACATGGCGCATCAAGGCGTGGACGCCTGCCTTGGCGACTCCGTAGCTGACGCGCGTCGGTTCACCGATATAGGCGGCGCCCGAGCCGGTATAGACGATCGCGCCGCCGCCGCGCTTCAGAAGCTCCGGCACAACGTGGCGCGTGCAGAGCAGATGTCCGCGCAGATCGACCGCGATCGTCCGGTCGAAGATATCGAGAGATACCGCTAGCGCATCATAGTCGACGCCGATGATCGACAGGTCGGCGGCGTTGATATGGACACAATCCAGGCCCCCGAACCGCTCGACGGTCGCCTCCACCAGTTCCGCAACCGACTGGTCGTTACCGATATCGCAATGGAGCGCGATAGCGCTACCACCGCCTTCGGCGATTCGCTGGGCGACGTTCTGCGCGGAACCGAGATTGATGTCGCCGATCACGACTTTGGCACCCTCGGCGGCAAGCCGCGTCGCGGTGGCGGCGCCAATCCCCGTCGCGCCGCCGATGACGATCGCGACCTTACCGTCCAAGAGCGCCATGTCGTTCTCCCATCGAATATCCTAAGAGGCGGCCCCGCCATAGACGATCTGGACCCGCCGGTTCTGCGGCTCGCGGACGCCGTCGCCGGTCGGCACCAGAGGATCACGCTTCCCCTTGGCGACGATCTCGATCTCGGACGAAGGAATGCCATCCTTCTCCAGCTCCGCTGCAACCGCTTCTGCGCGGCGCCGGCTGAGGCGCATATTGTAGGCATCCGAGCCGACCGTGTCGGTATGACCGGTCACGGTGATCTGGGTCACATGCGCCGGACCTGCGTTCTTCGCTGCCTCGTCCACGATCTGGGTCGCCTGCGGAGTCAGCGCCGACTTGTTGAAATCGAAGAAGACGAGATAGGAGCGCGCGACCGGCGCCGGCGCCTGGACCGCCGGAGGCGCGGCCGGGGGCGTTTCCGGCTCGCTTTGCGACGGGCCGCCGAATTCGTAACGCACCGTGATGCCGTATGCGCGCGGCTTCGCAACGCTGCGGTCATAGATGCCGAGCGCCTGGTAGGCCGCAAGTGAACCCTCGCCCCATTGCTCTTGCAGCAGGTTCGTCACCCAAAGCCGAGCGTCCAAGCCCCGCTTGCCCCAAACATCCTTCCAGTTGAGGTTCATGTCGAGGTCGCTGATCTCGGGATCGATATTCTGCGGGAGCTGCGGAAGGATGATGGTGTTGCTGCGCTTGCCGATCCAGCTGTAGTTCGCGCCGATGCTGATATCGCCGTAGTCATGATTGATCGGGAGATGATAAGTGCCGCTCAGCGTGTACGTCCAATACGGATTGTAAGACTGCGGCGCCCCTCTGTAGTCGAGTATTCCGGCGGAGGTGGGATACGGAAAGTTCGTGAATGCGACGTGATTGTAGGAGACGTCGGCGCCGAGTGTCAGGTCCTCGATCGGCTGGATCGTAAACTGACCCTCCACACCCTCGGTGTAAGCCGAGGCGACGTTGAGTGTGAAGACTCCCAGCTGCCCGGCCGACGAGAGGGCGGTGACGTTCTGCTTGATGTTGAGGTAGTCGCCGTAATAGGCAGCCAAATTGCTCCGCCCCTTGACGCCACCGAGATCGATGAATCCGAGATCCCAATCCGATTTGATCCCGACCTCAACCTCTTTCAGCACTTCCGGCTGATAGACCTGAGAGAAGGGCGGAGCGGGCTGACCGGGATTGATGCCGCCGCTCGAGAAGCCCTTATTGTAGCTGACATAGACCATGCTGCTCGGCGCGAAGCGGTATTGCAGCTCGAACAAAAGGCTGGGCGCGTGGAAGTCGCCCGAGGCTGAGCTTGCCGAGGTCAGCGCTCCCGTCGTGTCGTAAGTCGTATCGTTCACATAGACATGATCCCAGGTGTAACGGTAGCCCGCGGTGAAGCTGAGACCGTCCAGCAGCCAAGAGAGATTATAGGTGCCCTGGCCGTAGAGCGCGAAGGTGTTGCGGTGGCTGATTTCATCTTCGCCTGCGCAGGTTCCGAGCGTGCAGTTGTACGAAATGACATGCGGCCCTCGGCCTGCCCAATAGGCGCCAGTGTTGAAGGTCAGCTGCGGTCAGGACAGAAATTCGAAGGCGCCTAACGTGAAGGTCAGATCATCGTTGAGAAGCTTGCCGGTGAGCTGGAGATCATCGGCATATTGGACCTCCGGACCTGGATGCGGAACCGTTGCCTGAGTCTGCGCCAGCATCGGGATCGATAGGAGGCTCGTCGAAGAGCGCTGTTCGAGGAGGATCTCCTGATAGCTCAGCACGTTCTTGATCGAGAAATTGTCGTTGATGTCGAAAGTGCTCGTGTTGACGATGTTCCAGCGCTGATCGCGCGTGTAGGGACCGCCCGGAATCGTCGTGCCCGCGATCGTGTACCAGCCGAGCTGCCGCTGCTGCGCATAAAGCTGGGCGATGTTCGGAAAGAACGACAAAGAAGGTTGACCACCAGCGCTCTTAATCGACAGAAGCTGCAAGAATGTCTGCGTCGCCGTGGCCGGGTTTTCCAAAGCCGCCAGCGCCGGACCGTTTCCGAGGGTCAGCGGAACCGCGCCGACGATCGGCAAAGGAATCTGGGCGAAAACCGTGCCGGGATTCACTTCATACGGAATGAACTCGCTGCCGGCGTAATTGCTGCTGTCCCAGACATAGTTGACGACCGTGGTGTTCTCGAAATCGTCGGTCGGACGGGCCGTCACGGTGACGCGCCCTATGTAATAGTCCTCGTTGGCGAGATCCTTGTTGTCGCCGATGTCGTGAATATAGCCGTCGGTCTCGTTGATCTCGCCCCCGACGCGCACGAGCAGTTTGTCGGGAACGATCGGGATGTTGACCGCACCTTGAAATTGGTAATGGCCCAGATTGCCGCCTTCGGCTTGGACGAAGCCTTCGAAATCGTTGGTCGGCTTTTTGGACTCGTAGAGCACCGCGCCGCCATTCGTTGCCAGACCGAACAGGGTGCCCTGCGGTCCCTTCAGGACCTGCACATTCTCGAGATCGAAATAGAGGGCAGGGCCGTAGAGATCGACCGGCGCCTGATTGAAATATCCCAGAACGCCGGTCACGCCGCGCAGCCAGGTGAAGGTCGCGTTGCCAGCGGAGCTCCCGCAGCACAGCGTGAATCCCGGGATATCCTTTGCGAGGTCGTTGAGGTTGTGAACCTCCTGCGTCTCCATCTGGATCTGCGAGACCGTCGTCATCGTGATCGGGACGGTCTGTGCGCGCTCCTCGCGCCGGCGCGCCGTCACGACGACTTCTTCCAGTTCCGAAGGACCCGACGCCGCGGGCTGCGCCGCTTCCTGCGCGCGTGCCGGGGCAATGGTTCCGATGGCTAGAAGGCTGGTCGATCCCAAAAGTGCGGCGACATATCGAGCGTTCATTTTCGTGTACTCCCTTAAGCTTATGCGCCTGGACCGGCGGCCAATTCGCTTAGCGGGGCACGAATAGCATGCGTTGTGACGGCGGCTGCCCCTAATGGATTGTGAATATCAGTTATTCACATCGATAAGCGAGGTGGCGGGGCGATGTTTCAGGAGTAGCGACGCTCTGCGGCGAACCGCAGAGCGTCTTGAAATGAGCCTTTAGAAATCGACCGCGAGGTCGATGCTCGTTGGTCAGGCGACGACGATTTCTTCGAGGCCGGCGACCCGCGGTTAACTGCGAGGGCGATTCAGTCGAGTTCTAGAAGTCGAGCCTCACGTCCACTCCGAAGGTCCTCGCTTGCTCATAGATCGCGGCGCCGACGGGACCGAGGCCGACGAACTGCGTGATCTCTTTCTCGTCCAGCAGGTTGCGGACCCACAGAGCAACCTCGGCACGCTTGTCGCCAACATCGATGTTGGTGAAGGCGACGCGGCCGTTGACGAGCCACACGAAGGGGCTGGTGGCGGCCTGGAGGATCGCCGGGTCGGACACGTTCGGGCTGGTCGCCGAAATGGTGTTCGACGTCATCAGTGTCTCGCTGCGGAAGTTCGCGTCGAGCCGGGCCGTCAAATAGGCATCCTGCCAGATCGGCTCGCTGGTATATTGGACGCCGAGGGTGCCCGTGAAATTCGGACGCTGGAACGGTTTGAACCCGGGCGGGCCGGACAGCGAAGCAAGGCCTGGGGGAATCGTCGCCTGCTCATACTTGAAGTTCGTGTATCCGACATTTGCGGTAAATGTGACGCCCCTGAAGGCGGCGATCGTGTTTTCGAGTTCGAAGCCGAGCGCGTGCGCGTCGCCCTGGTTCACGATCGCCTGCGAGAACAGAGCAGTAGCAGGATTGCCCGTCAGCAGTCCGGACGTGTCATATTGCAGATTGGAGTACCGCGCATCGAACAGCGCGAGGTTGCTGCGCACCCGCCGATCGAACTGTTCGGTCTTGAAGCCTATTTCCCATGAGCGCGCCTTTTCGGGCTTGAAGGTCAGGGTTGAAAGGGAGCCGCCAGAAACGAAGCCGGTCGAGAATTTCGCATATAACAAAGTATCTTCTTCTAATTTGTAGTTGATCCCGGCGAGATATGTGATCTGGGGATGCTTGTATTTTATCGGCGAAATGCCGGGAGTCAGCGTCTGGTCGGGAAGGGACTCATGGCCGTTCTTTTCATCCATCGTCCAGCGGATGCCGGTGACAAGGTCGAGCTTGTCGGTCACATGAAATTCCGGCTGCGCGTAGACGGCATTGGAGAAGGTCTGCACGATCGCGCCCCGATAGCCGGGATTTGCCGGGATGACGAAAGGCGTGCCGTTGAGCGGGGTATTTTGACCCGTGAGGACCTGAAGGATGCTGGTGTTGTAGCCGCCGGAAAATCCCGCGCTCGTAATATGATCATAGAAATGCAGGAACCCTGCCGTAAGTGTCATCCAATCGGTGTTGACGTTGACCTGAAGTTCGTCGCTCCATTGCCACTCCCTTTCGTAGTCGTTGTTGCCTAGAAAAACGAGAGGAGCGCCCGTTACGAAGGAGGCCAGTCTGGGATTTCCTCCGGGACCGAAGGGGATCGCCAGCCCGGGCGGAAATCCCAGAAAATCGGGGATGCCGACATTGACCAAGCCGCCCAGCCCGTCGAGCTGGAAGGTGGTCTCGTTTTTCGTTTCCCGTTCTGCCAGGATGTTTTTGATCGAGATGTCGTCATTGACCCAATATTGGGCAGTTAGATTATGTCCCCAGTTTTCGGTTAGACCCGGTGTCGCGAACCAATTGTTCACCGCGCTTGGTCGCTGGGTGGTGACCGGCGTCATCGGATTGGGACTGGCCGCGACAAGCTGAGTAAGGAACCCCGGCGGCAAATAAGATACGCCTTCAGCGTTCGGCGTATAATCGTCATGGGTGTAATCGAACTTATAGACGACGTGCAAATCGTCCGACGCATACTTCACGGCCGCCATGACGGCATTGGTGTCGTCGTCACCCAATCGCTTGGGCGAGGTCAGGATCCCGCTTTCGTCACCGGTACCAACATAATTCCATTGCGTGCCGGCGCCGAGATTCTTGACGTCGCCGTCATGCTGGGAATGGAGATAGGTGATCGATGCGGCGATCGGGCCCCAGGCTGGCGAGTCCAGGTGAGTCTTGCTGCGGAACGTTCCAAGATTACCGCCCGTGAGCTCTTGGTACCCGCCGAACTCGCCGGTCGGATCCCTGGTAATGATTTGGATTGCGCCGCCTGTCGCATTGCGGCCGAAGAGCGTGCCCTGCGGACCCTTCAACACCTCGACGCGCTCGATATCGGCCATCTCGAAAATCGAACCCGATTGGGCCTGCAGGTAGACGCCGTCGAGATAGGGTGAGACGCCCTTGTCTTGGCCCGCTGCGGACGAGGCGCCGAGAATGCCGCGCAAAGTATAGTTCGGCGATTGGTTGCCGCCGGCCCCTAAGCGTACGGTGAGGTTCGGCGCGACGGCATTGAGGTCGGCGACT
>DATGMP010000106.1:0-95000 GCA_035293565.1 Alphaproteobacteria bacterium
TCGTGCTGGAGCAGGAGACCGCCGGGATACGGGATATGCGCGTGCCGCACGATGTCGCCGAACGCACCGCCCCGCGCGCCCGACGGGCGGCCGCGCAGGAAGCCGCCGCGCGCGCGGTCGCCGCCGGGCTGGAGGCTGACGCCGATCGCGAGGCTGACGATCTTATCGACCGCGACGACACCCGGGATTGCGACGATTACCGCAGCGGCCCGGCCGAGGCGATCATGGCCGCGGTGCGGGCCGAGCTCGACGCCATGCCCGATGCGGCTCTGGTGGCCCGCCGCCTGGCCGAGGCGCCGGCCGCCATGCTGGCGCCGCTCTCACCCGCGCCCGAGCCGGCCCCGATCGCCGAGACCCCGGGCGAGCGCCTGCCCGGCGAGACCTCCGAGCAATGGCGCGACCGGCTGCTCGCCGCCCGCATCCGGGCGCTGGAAGCCAAATACGGCACCGGACCGCCTTGAGGGCTGGCTTTCCGGTCTTGTGCGTTCCGAAATCCGTGCGGAATGAACGCTTCACTCGGCAGCCGCGACCAGCGCCGCTGCGCGCGGCACGGCTTCGGCGGCGCGGAGCAGCAGGTCGGGCGTGGCGTCGGGGCGGTGGGCTTCCTCGGACAGGATGCGGCGCCAGCGGCGGGCGCCGGGGAGACCTTGGAAGAGGCCCAGCATGTGGCGGGCGATCGACTTCAGCGGCGTGCCCTCGCGCATGCGCGCCTCGGCATACGGCACCATCGCCGCCGCGACCGCATGCCGGTCAGGGAGCGGCGTGGCGAAGAGCGCGGCCTCGATCTCCGTCAGGCGCCACGGGTCATGATAGGCGACGCGGCCGAGCATCACGCCGTCGACATGCGGGAGGTGGGCCTGCACCTGCTCGACCGTCTCGATGCCGCCATTCAGCAGGATCGTGAGATGCGGAAAATCCTGCTTCAGCCGATAGCCGAGCGCATGGCGGAGCGGCGGGATCTCGCGATTCTCCTTGGGGCTGAGGCCGGAAAGCACCGCGTTGCGCGCATGGAGCGCGATCGTGCCGGCGCCGGCGGCGGAGACCTTGGCGACGAAAGCGGCCAGAAGATCGTAATCGTCGCGCGCGGGATCGGGCGAGGGCTCGATGCCGATGCGGCACTTGACCGTGATCGGCGCGACGACCGCATCGGCCATCGCGGCGATGCAGGCGGCGACGGTCTCGGGCTCGGCCATCAGGCAGGCGCCGAAGCGGCCGGACTGCACCCGGTCGCTCGGACAGCCGCAATTGAGGTTGATCGCATCATAACCCCAAGCCGCGCCCAGCGCCGCGCAGCGTGCGAGCGCGGCCGGGTCGGCGCCGCCCAGCTGCAGAACCAGCGGCCGCTCGGCCGGATCGAAGCCAAGGAAGCGCTGTCGGTCGCCATGCAGGATCGCGCCGGTGGTCACCATCTCCGTATAGAGCACCGCGTGCGGCGCAAGCTGGCGCAGAAAGAACCGGCAATGCCGATCCGTCCAATCCATCATCGGCGCTACGGCGAGTATTTTCTCTTGCATTTTCAACGGCGTATGCAGCAATATCAAGGAACCATGCGTGAATGACCGAACGCTCGGGTGCACTCAGATATCGGCAGAGATGCCCTGGCCTGAGCGGTTCGTCCAGCGGCCTGTTGGTTCGAGTTGAAAGAGCCCGGGATCGGAGATTAGGGTTTGGCGCTCCAGGAATCGCAATAGCCTGCCGGGTTGACCGGGCCCGAAAGGATTCGGCAGCTGCCGCATCGCCCTTGGCTCTGGAAATACATACAGTCTTCACACGTCTTGCGCGGGTCGGCGCTCGCCTCGACGTAATGGAGGGATTTCTTCTGCTCCGGATCGCCGAAATTGGGATCGGCGCAAACGGTCTCGGCCGCCGCTTTGGAAATGGTCGCGAACATTCCCCACAAGGATGTCAGCGCGGCGCATGCGAGCAGGCCACGTCGCGTCAAAATTCGATCATTCATGCCGGCTTCCTTCAAGGGTGATGCATTTGAGCCTTATGGCGAGGACGATCCGTTCGGCGTCGGCAGCTTCGCGGCAGCAAGAGCGATGTTGTGCTCATGCGAGATGAGCATCGCCTCGAGCTCGACGCGGATTGCTCCATCACGGACGGTCGGCAGCAGCGCCGCGAGCTTGCGCACGACCCAGCCCTGACCGCGATTGAGGAAGGCCAGGCGCGTCTCGAAGTCGCTGATCGCCATCGCCTTGTCGTAGAACGCGCCCGTTTTCCGCGAGGGCGTGCCCTGAAGATGGCGGATGGCGTCAGCGAGCATGCCGCACCAACGCGCCTCGTCGCGATGGATCGACATGACGAGCTCTTTTGCATCGTCCGGCGCTTCCGAGGTCATGTGGAGTGTCACGCGAGCGCCGGCGCGCTCCGCTTCGAGCAGCTCGTTCAGCGCCGCCAGAAGCTCATCGCGCGAATCGTTCATGAATCGCGCAGCCGCGTCGTGACGAGCATCGTTCCGTAGACGATTTCGAACATGAGGAAAGCGGCGACCCAGAGCGCGCCGGAAAGGGCGATAAGAGCGGTCGCGGCCATTCGTCTGTCTGTTCGTCGTAAAGTGGTAAACACAATACCACTTACCTTGAGCTTCCATTATGGTATCGTCAATACCAATTTATGGTGGCTCCATGCGACTGCTTGCCTCGACCGACTTCGCTCTCCGGACCCTGATGCGTCTAGCGGTGGAGCCCGACCGGCGGCTCTCGACCGAAGAACTCGCGACGGATCTCGCCATATCGCGCAATCATCTGCAGAAGGTGGTGCAGAACCTGGCGGATGCCGGCTTCGTCAAGACTGCACGCGGAGTCGGCGGCGGCGTCATGCTCGCCCGTCCCGCCGTGGAGATCGGCGTAGGTGCCGTCGCGCGGGCGTTCGAGAGCTACCAGCCGATTGTCGAGTGCTTCCGCGCGGACGGCGGCCTGTGCCCGCTCTCTCCAGCATGCTTCCTCAAGGGCGTACTCGCCGCCGCGGGGGAGAATTTCTATCGCGATCTCGACCGCTACAGCCTGGCCGATTGTCTTGGCCGAGGTCGGCGACAGAGATGGGGCCGCACGACGCCCGAGCGCAGCAGGAAGGCGGCGCGCGTCTAATCGGCGCCCGGCGTCTGAAACGACTGCCCTCCCGCCGGCTGTCATCCTTCAGGCGAGGGCCTGTACCGCTTCGGCGGCTCCGCGCATCGCTCCTTCGATATAGCCGACCCCGCGGCAATCGCCGATCGCAACGACATTCTGCCCTGCCGACTTGAGGGTATCGGCGAGCGTGAGGTCGCCGCGCGCGCCTTTGGCGAGGATTACGTTATCGGCGGCGAATGCGCGCGGCGCCCCGGCCTGATCGATGCAGGTGACCCCGGGATCGCCGATCGCAATCTCGCTCACCGAAGACAGGATGAGCCCGCCGGCCTTGCGGATTTCGTCGAGCACCCGCCAGCGGCGGACGACCGGGATGCCTTTGCCGGGCCGCGGCGCCTCTTCGAGCACTGTGACCGATCTTCCGCGGTGGAGCAGAAATTCGGCGAGCTCGAGCCCGACCAGCTCGCCGCCGACGATCACGATCGATTTGCCGAGCGGCATCCACGCCTTGGTCGCTTCGCGAATTACGGCCGGATTGGCGCTCGCGCCCGTCAGTGCGCCGGCCTTCGACATTAGTCGCGTCATCAACCCGGTCTTGCTCCTCAGCTTGTCGAGGTCGCTTCCCAGGATCAGGCTTCGAAGCTCATCGCCGCTCAGCACGTTGGGTCGGTCAGCGCCGGGAACAGGCGGCGCATCGCGGCGCGCGCCGGTGGCGACGATCACCGCATCAGGCGAGAGCGAGGCGATCAGCTCGGGCGTCGCCTCCGTGCCGAGCCGTACATCAATCTGGCTCGTGGAGATCTGTCTTCGCAGCCAATTCAACAGCCGCTCGTTCGGCTCATAGGCAATCGAGGCGAATTGCAGAGTCCCGCCCAGCCGATCCGACCGCTCGATCAGGGTCACCCGATCGCCCCGTGAATCGAGAAGGCGCGCCGCCTCCATTCCTGCAGGACCGCCGCCGATAACCGCAATTTTCCGCGGCTTTCCGGCGGGGCGCGGCGGAAACTCGAGTTCGCGCGCCGTGCGCGGGTTGACTGCGCAGCGCACGGAACCGCCGGTATAGATGGCGCTGATGCAGGTATAACAATAAATGCAGGGCCTAATGTCCTCAGGGCGCCCCTCGGCCAATCGACGCGGGAGATCCGGATCGGCCAAGATCTTACGGCCCATCGTCAGGAAGTCGATGGATCCCTCGGCGATCGCCTTGCCGCCGACATCGGGTTCGACTCGTCCCGATGCGATCACTGGGATTCCAACCGATTTCTTGATCAGCGTCGCGTCCGGAATGTTCCAGGCCGGAACATCGGGCGTATGCGAGCCGGAATGCAGCACGGCGACCGAAGCGTCGTGATAGGAGGTGACGGTAATCGCGTCCGCGCCCGCGTCTTCCATCATGCGCGCTGTCCTGCAGGAATCTGCGATGGTTATTCCGCCTTGCAGCTGATGTTCGCGCGCGTCGATCTTGATCCACATCGGGAAGTCGCGACCCACGGCTTCGCGCACCGCGTGGACGATCTCGAGGGGAAAGCGAACGCGATTCTCGAGCGGTCCGCCATATTCGTCCGTGCGGCTGTTACTATAAGGCGAGATGAAGGCGTTGAGCAGATAGCCGTGGCCAGCATGGATCTCGATCGCGTCGACACCCGCGCGCTTTGCTCGCGCAGCCGCAGCCGCGAAATCGTCAACGACGTTGCGGATATCGTCTTTCGTCATGACATGCAGCGTGGCGTTTTTCATTCTGCCCGTTGCGCTCGTCTCGAGCTCTTCGAGCAGAAAGCCTTGCTCCAAATCGCTTGCCTTGACCGGTGGAACGGAGGGAACCCAACAGGGACGTCCCGCGGCCGTATCGCCTGGAGCAATCATGCCGCCGTGATGCAGCTGCACCGCGTAACGCGCGCCATGCTTGTGAACGACGTCGGCGATCGCACGAATGCCGGGAACGAAGCGGTCGTCCGACAAGGCGACCTGGAAAGGCATGTTGTTGCCGCGCGGCCAGGAGACGCCGACGACGCCGGTCATGACGAGCGCTATACCGCCTCTGGCCTGATCTTCATGGAACGCCGTGATCTTTTCGCCGCAATATCCGTCCGCTTCGGCCAGATTCGCGCCCATGGCGGTGACGAACATCCGGTTGCGAAGCTCGAGCGAACCGATGCGTCCGGGCGAGAGCAAGGGTGCGTAATCGGATACCATGGGGATGACCTCTCGTCAGTGATTACTACGGCCGCGAAATGCGGTGGCCGCCATGCCCGCTGCCAACAGAGCGGAGACGGCGAAGAATGCATTATGGCGACCAAGCGCGCGAACCGTCGGCCGAGTCAGTACTTCACTGTCAGGTCGACACCGAAGGTTCTTCCTTCCGTGTATTGGCCGAGGACGCTCGTGCCGATGTTGAGGATGAAGTTTGGCACGCGTGCGTCGAGTGTGTTCTTGCTCCACGCCGAGATGGTGCCGGTGGCGGGACCCAGTGGAATATCGGAGAGCGACGCGCGCATCCCGACGTCCCAATAGCCAGGGGCGAAGAATTGGTTGTCGAGCGCGGCGACGCCTGTCGGTGTCGTGTTCGTATACATGTTGGATCGGTAGGTGGCGTCTATGCGGAACGTGGGCGTGGCTCCCCAGCTCGTCTCCGGCAGGTCGTATTGGGCGGAGAAATGTAGAGTCGTCTTCGGCACTGACGACACGGGAGTCTGGTTCGCGACATTCACGCCGTTCACCAGGAACACGTCATAGTGATAGTTCGTGAAACCCCAGCTGCCGCTCACGGTGAGATTCGGAAGCGGGATCGCGTCGACTTCGAGCTCCGCGCCATCGATGGTCGACGAGCCGATATTCCTGAACTGCAGGATTCCGTTGAAATATTGCTGTTGCTGAAGGTTATTGAGGTTCGCGTGGAACAGCGCTCCGTTCACGCGAAGGCGTTTCTCGAATAGATCGGCCTTGGCGCCGACCTCGTACGACGTGATGGTCTCCGGCGCGAACGGAATGCCGGCGAACACGCCGCCCGACAGATATCCGGTCGACACCTTGAAATAGGTCATCAGATCTTGTGTCGGCCGATAGGTCAGGTCGATCAGCCAGTCGGTATGATAGAAGCTCGCCGTGTGATCGGAGGCCGCGAGACCGGCGATCGTTTCGGACAGATCGTCGGTTTCCCGATCATCCCAGCTGGCGCGCACGCCTCCGGTCAAGTCCAGTTGATCGGTGATGTGGAACGTGGCGTGGCCGTAAACCGATGTCGAATCGTTCGTCGATTGCGAGATCCCCGGAATCGCGAAGTTGGCTGGAACGATCGCAGGAACGACGCTCGCGAATATGTTTGCGTCATACCATGGCGACACTTCATGGAAATAGAAGACGCCGCCGATTAAGTCGACCAATTTCGTGTTGACGAGCACCTGGAACTCTTCCGTAAGCTGATGCTGAGCCTGGGATTGAATCGAATCCAGGAATGTATAAGGCCGGCCGCCGATCATCGCGCCGCCGTCGCCAGTGAGCTCGTTGGGCCATTGGTCGTCGAATTCGCGGAAGGAAACGATATTCTTGAAGTTGAGCCAGTCCGTCGCCTTGTAGGCCGCAGTCAGGCTTTGCGCGAACTCCCGGAGATGTTCCTCGCCCATAAGCGGATTGGGGACCGAGTCCTGAGGCTGGAGCCCGACGAAGCCATAACCGCCGATGATCGACCTGATAGGCGCGACGCCGGACAGGCCTTGATAGAAGGCGAGAAACGGCGGATCGACCGCAATCAGCTGCGTCGCGGCCTGCGTATCGCGCTGGTCTGTATAATCGACCTTGTAATCGAGCGTCAGATTATCGATCCCGGTATAGCGCAAGGCGGCATGAACCGCATCGACGTCGCGAAGGCCCAATGTTTTTTCCCCGACGATTGTGCCGACATGACCCAGCGTCAGACCGGAATAGTCAACCGCGATTCCCGGTTGGGTGTTCTTCACCCAGCCATCGGACTGGTCGTGCATATAGGTGATCTCTGCCGACAGCCCGTTCCATTCGGGCAAATCGATCCGGGTCTTCGAACGGAACTCGGCATAGTTACCGAAAGAAAGAGTCTCCGCGGCTCCGAATTGGCCCGTGGGCCCTTTCGTGATGATGTTGATCGCGCCGCCCGTGGCGTTGCGGCCGTAAAGCGTGCCTTGCGGTCCGCGGAGCACCTCGACGCGCTCGATGTCCGCCAGGTCGAAGTCAGATCCGTTTGCCCGGCCGATATAGACGCCGTCGACATAGATGGCGATCGGCGTGTCCACCGCGGTTCCGCCGGTGCCGGTACTCAGTCCTCGGATCGTGATCACCGGGACGGCGGCGCCGTTGGTCTGCGGGTAGGAGGAGAGGTTCGGTGCCAGGCCGCTCAGGCCGTTGACATCGACAATGCGCTGCTGCTCCAGCTCGGTGGCGCTGATCGCGGTCACGGCGACCGGCACGATTTGAAGATTCTGCTCGCGCTTCGTCGCCGTGACGACGACCTCTTCCAACGTCTGGTTCGATCCAACCGACTGGTCGGTCGTGGCCCCCGCAACGGTCGTTTGCGCATTGGCAGACCGGATAGACAGCAGCTCTGTGCCACAGACGAGCGCAAAATCGCTCGCTGTCGCGAGCAGGCCCATGCCTCCAATCGCGACGATCCGGCCAAACTGGAACGATGCGCTCCGCTCCATAGGTCCCCTCCCAATCTTGCTCGGCCGCCCACGAGCCGCGGGCGCGCCGATATTCTCGGTAGAGGAAGTCTATTCGTGACGGCGAGGCTGGAAGCGGGCAGGTTTGCTCAAAGGTGATGATATATTCGCTCAACCCGAGCGACCGGCGCCGAGCCGCGGCTGGACGCGGCGCAGAAGGACCGCCGCGTGACTGACCGGATTGCCCAGGTCTGTTGCGAGATCCGGGAGCAGGCACAAAAAGGTGCTTTTTCAGGCAAAGATGATGATAGTTTCGCTTGGCAGCGGCAAATTGCCCTGTCAGAAATGACCAGTCTCCGCGCCATGACCAAGCATGTCTCTGAATCGTCGCCGAAATTCGTCCCCGCCTACGCGGCCTACGAATTGCTGACCAAGGCGGTGGACATTGGAGCGGATCCGGCAACCATCCTCGAGCGCGCGCAGATCGCCTGTTCAATCGAGGATCTGCAAAGCCGCGTGGAGCCCTTTCCACGCCGTCAGTTCGCCGCCCTTTATCGTGAATGCATCCTGGCGCTCGAGGCACACGCCCATCGCCGAAGCGGGCGGCTCGCAATGGAGGTCAATGAGACCTTCATGCTGTTCTACTGCATCATAAGCTGCCGCACGCTGGGCGATGCCATTCGCAGGACAGGGGAATTCTTCGCAATGCTGGACCGCGGCATCCACGCTTCGTTGCAGATAGCCGGCGGCGTGGCCGAATTCGCCATGAAGTCGCGGCGCGAGATCAAGAACACGGCGTCTTTTCTTTCCGATCTCGTTGGGTTGTCATCGTTCCACCAATTCTATGGCTGGATGATCGGCAGCCCGATCGAGCTGTATGATGTCGAGATGTGCTACGATCCGGTTTTCGAAAAGGACATCTTCATGGATCCCTTCGGAATTCCGGTGAAGCTCGGTGGCGCTGTCCACTGCTTCCGGTTCGATGCAGACCTCCTCGATCGTCCGACGATCCGTTCCTACCCTGAGCTCGAGGCTCTTCTCGAGATGTTTCCATTCGACGTCATGCCGCCGGAATACAAGACAGCGCGGATCGCACATCATGTCCGAAATATCTTGAACAACGCTATCCTAGCCCGCGCACGCATTCCGCGCATCCCGGATCTGGCGAAGACCTTCAACCTGAGCAGCGCTACGCTGCGCCGGCGGCTCGTCGAAGAAGGAACGTCGATCAATGAAATCAGGGAGGCCTGCCGGCGCGATCTAGCGCGCGAATATCTGGCGAATCGGGGCCTGACCCTGCAGCAGATCGCGGAACGGCTCGGCTTCAGTGACGGGTCGACCTTTCGGCGCGCATTCAAGAGCTGGTACGGCGCTTCGCCGACCGATTATAGGCGGCACCAGATGCGGCCCCGCATGGCGAGCGCGTGCTCGGCGTCGGGGCACGAGCAGAGGCCGCCCGCGACGAAGTAGTCATTCGCGTGCCCTTCGTGGAACGAAGAATATGATGTATCGTTGCCGTTGCATTATCGCCTATAAATAGCGACCTTTTCCGCAGCGCGAATACGGGAGTGGCGGTATGACGCTGGACCCGGTGATCTTTTCGCGACTCCAGTGGGCCTGGGTGATCGCCTGGCACATTCTTTTGCCTGCCTTCACGGTGGGGCTCGCCTCCTATATCGCCGTGCTCGAGGGGCTCTATCTTTTCACCAAAGACGAACTCTGGTTTCGGCTATCGGGCTTTTGGACGCGAATCTTCGCCATCTCGTTCGGCATGGGCGTCGTGTCAGGGGTCATTATGCCCTTTCAGTTCGGGACGAACTGGAGCCGTTTTTCCGACGCTGCCGCCAATGTGATATCGCCGCTCCTCGCCTATGAAGGCCTGATGGCTTTCTTTCTCGAGGCTTCATTCCTCGGCATTTTGCTGTTCGGGCGCACGCTGGTGCCGCGATGGGCCCACTTCTTCGCCGCGTTGATGGTGGCGGGCGGGACTCTGCTCTCCTCCTTCTGGATTCTAGCGACCAACAGCTGGATGCAAACGCCAGCCGGATACACGATCGTCGATGGACGCTTCTACCCCGAAGACTGGCTACAAATCGTCTTTAGCCCTTCCTTCCCTTATCGGCTGACCCACAACGTCGTCGCCTTCTACATCACGACCGCCATGGTGGTGATGGGCGTGGGCGCTTACCTTCATCGATCCGGCAAGAGCACTGCGGAAGCGCGGCGGATGATCGTGATGGCGCTCGATCTTCTGATCATCATTGTCCCGTTGCAGATGTTCCTCGGTGACCAGCACGGCTTGAACACGTTGGAATACCAGCCGGCAAAGATCGCTGCGATCGAGGGGCGATACGATACGGTTCAACCCGTTCCGCTCACCTTGTTCGGCATACCGGACGACAAGGACGCGGTCATGCGCGATGCGATCGATATTCCGCGGCTTGGCAGCCTCATCCTGACTCATTCGTGGAACGGCAGCATCCGCGGACTGAAGGAATGGCCGCCGGATGAACGTCCCCCGGTCGCTCTGCCATTCTTTGCGTTCCGCGCGATGGTCGGAATCGGCATCTTGATGCTGATCATCGTCATCCTGGGGCAGGTGCTCAGAATTCGAAGCCGGCTCTTTCACTCGGCGTGGTTTCTGCGTCTTTGCCAATGGGCCGCGCCGAGCGGCTTCATCGCCGTGCTCGCAGGTTGGACGACCACGGAGGTCGGGCGCCAGCCATGGACTGTTTACGGTCTTCTCAGAACTACGGATTCAGTGTCGCCCTCGCTTACCGGCGGCGATGTGCTCACATCGCTCATCCTTTACATCATCGTGTATCTAGTCCTCTTTCCGGCCGGCATCGCGCTCATGGCAGCGCGGGTCCGGCGAGGCGTGCCGGAGGCTATGGAAGAGGCGGTGGTCGCGGTCGAGAGCGGCCGGCCGCCCGTGCCTTTCGAAGCCGTGTCGCAGATCGCTGCGCCCGGCACGGATACTTAGCGGATGCAGCTCGACCTGGTCCCGCTCTGGACGTTGATCTTGGGTCTAGCCGTGTTCCTCTATGTGCTGCTCGACGGTTTCGACCTCGGCGTGGGGATTCTCTACGGCTTTGCGCCAGAGGCCGACCGGCCGTCGATCATGAGCTCGATCTTGCCGATTTGGGACGGAAACGAGACCTGGCTGGTTCTGGGCGGGCTGGGGCTCCTGGCGGCCTTCCCGCTGGCCTTCGCAATCATCATTCCGGCAGTCTATTTCCCGATCCTGATCATGCTGCTGGCTTTGGTCTTTCGCGGCGCCGCTTTCGAGTTTCGATTTCGCCACCCGGCGCTGAGGCGCTTCTGGGACCATGCCTTCTTCTCCGGATCCGCCCTCGCGACCTTCGCGCAAGGACTCGTGCTCGGAAGCTACATCCAGGGTTTCCAGGTGACGGGACGCATCTTCAGCGGCTCTTCGTTCGACTGGGCTACGCCGTTCTCGTTTCTGACCGGGCTCGCGCTGATGTCCGGCTACAGCCTGCTCGGCGCCGGCTGGCTCATCCTCAAAACCGAAGGCGCGCTGCAACGCTGGAGCAGGCGCGCCGGAAGAATTGCCTTTGCCGGCGTGATGATCGGGATCATTGCCGTTAGCCTGTGGACGCCGGCGCTCGATCCAGCGATCGCGCGGCGCTGGTTCTCTTGGCCCAATATCGCGTTTCTGTCGCCGATCCCGATCGCGACGGCCGCGCTCGGCTGGGCCGAATGGCGTGCGCTCTCCGGCGGTCGCGACCTTTGGCCATTCATCTGCGCGGTCGGCCTGTTCGCGCTGTCATATCTCGGAATCGCGATCAGCCTTTGGCCGGATATCGTTCCGCATCGCTATTCGCTGTACGACGCAGCCTCGTCGCCGGGGACCCAGGCCTTTCTTCTGATCGGAACGCTGTTCCTGCTTCCGGTCATCTTCACCTACACGGCCTGGTCTTATTGGGTGTTTCGTGGGAAGGTCCGCGGCGGCCAGATGCATTATTAGCGGCCGCCCGGCGAAGAGCCTTCAATTGATCGCCCGGCGTGGCTCTATCCGTCGAGCCATGGCACGCCGCCACCCGAAACGTCGCGCGCCTGCGACGCCGAGGGACGCGCTAAGCAGCAGCCCAGCCGGCGTGCTCGGCTAAGAAGCGCTGGAACTCGGCCCGCCATTCCAGATCCTCCGGCGCGTTGCCGAAGCCGCCATGCGGCATGGCTTCGCCGACGAACAGCTCGACCGGGACGCCGGCGCGCTTGAGCGCGCGATGAAGCCGGACGGAGTTCGACAGGAAGATGTCGCGCGTCCCCGTCTGGATGAAGGAAGGGGGGAAGCCCTTGGTGAAATCGCCGAAGAGCGGCGAGACGTAGGGGTCCGACAGATCGTGCCCGTTGGCGTAAAGGGCGTTCATGATGGGCAATCCGCTGCGCAGCACGACGTCGATATCGCGGTTGGTCTCGAACGTGTCGCCCGATTCCGTGAGATCGACTTCGGGCGTGAAGAGCCCTACGGCGGCCGGTAGCGGTAGTCCGCTGTCGCGGATCTTGAGCGGCACCGCACCGGCCAGATTGCCGCCGCCCGAGGCGCCGGAGATCACGATCTGCCGCGGCTGATAGGTTTCCAAAAGTCCACGATAAACCGCGACGCAATCCTCGATCGCCGCCGGGAAGGGATGGTCGGGCGGGTTGCGATAATCGACCGCGAACACTTTGCAACGCGTTCCGACGGCCTCCATCAGCGCGAAGATGGAAACGCATTCGCCGCCCAGCAGCACCAGGCCGCCGCCATGGAAATAGAGGAGCGCCTTGTCGCGATTGCCTTCTGGAATGGTCGAGGGCTCGGCCACGAACACGGGAACGCCGGCGATCGTCCGCAGGTCAACCCGTGCCGGCAGAGCCTCGGCGGCCGGTCTCATCGTCGCGGCGAGGGCCTCGTTGGCCTCTGCGATATAGGTCCTCCAGCCGGCCTTGTCCTCGAGCGGTGGGAAAGGCGGCATGCGGGGCCTCTCCATCGCGAGCGAAGCCTGGGCGGCGGGGCTGATTGATCGCGGAACTGGGATAACGCGCTCGGTGAGATGGACGCCTTTGAGCTCCCCCATATTCG
Source organism: Alphaproteobacteria bacterium (assembly GCA_035293565.1). Classification (GTDB taxonomy): domain Bacteria; phylum Pseudomonadota; class Alphaproteobacteria; order BOG-932; family Roseiterribacteraceae; genus DATGMP01. The sequence goes on from DATGMP010000106.1 coordinate 12,780, forward strand.
CCTCCGCTCGTTGCTCTAGAGATCCGGCAGTTTGAAGGGCAGGTTCGTGTCCTGCAAGCCTCCGTCTATGTTGAGGATTGCGCCCGTCGCATAGCCGCCGGCGTCCGAGCAGAGATAGAGCGCGGCCAAGCCGATTTGCTCCACATCGCCCACGGCTTTGATCGGGGTTTTCTCGATCAGCTTCTCGCGGAAGCTCGGATCCATGTCGAACGTATTCTTCAGCGCCGGCGTCATGATGGCGCCGAGCGCCAGCGCGTTCACGCGCACTTTGGGCGCCAGCTCCTCGGCCATCGATTTGGTCAGATGGTCGACCGCAGCCTTGGCGACGCAATAGGACATCATCCCGCGAATGCCGATATGTCCAGCGCCCGAAGAGATGTTGAGGATCGCCCCCTTGCCCTGCTTCAGCATCTGCGGAACGCAAATCTGGCTCAACAGGAATGCCGAGGTCGTATTCCAATCGAAGTGGAACTTGAAATCTTCCTCGGTGATCTCGAGAAACGGATGATAATTGTTGCCGCCGGCATTGTTGACGACAATGTCGATGCGGCCGAATTGCTTGACCGCCTCGCCGGCCAGCGTTTGAAGGTCCGCCTTCTTCATCACATCAGCGGTGATCGCGACGGCCTTGCCACCCTTGCTCTTCAAGAGATCGACGGTCTCGTCGATCTCGGTGCGGGTTCGCGCGCTGCAGACGATCGTCGCGCCGGCCTCCGCGAACACCGAAGCGATACCGCGCCCGACCCCTCGGCCGGCGCCCGTGATGATGGCGACCCGACCGTCGAGCCGAAGCCGTTCCAAAGCCATATCCTGTCTCCCTGGTTTCCGGTCAGCTGATTAGAGTCCGCGAAAGGCGCCCCGACTGCCCATCATCGGCAAGTCGAGGAAAGTCTTGATCCCCGGCGCGGCTTCGCAAACATACGGGATCGCATTCACCGCATGGACGGCGGTCCCTTGCACGGCCGCCTCCTCGCCTTGCCTGTTGTAGTTGGGATCGGCCGGGTCGAAGCTGGCGCAAATCCCGACCTTGCATTGGACCGAAGGTGTTCCCTCGACGGTGACGGTCCATTCTACCTGGCGGCTGGATTCGATGTCCCAGGCTGGCTCGATGTCCATCGTCGTCTTCCAATAAGTCGAAAGTATGATCGCCTCTTTTCCATCGACAATCCCGCGCCATTCGAAGCGTCGGCAGCCGACCGTTCCGGGCTCGATCGTCCTGCCGCAATCGAGCGTGACGCGCGACTTCGCGGTTGCAACTTCGTGATGGCTGTCGATCCGCTCCAGCTTCACGCCAAGATGGTCGCAGATCATGAGAATCGATTCGCCGAAATAGGCGTTCATGCCCTTGAGGAAGGCGTCGGCGGATCCGAGCGCGGCTTCGGGCGTTTTGCCGAAACCGACGTGATCCAGCATGATTTCGGGCGCGGTGCTGGCATAGTGATTCACGTCCGAGACCTCGCGCACGATAATGCGCTTGGCGCGGTGCGTGAGGCCCGAAAGCGTGAGCGGCAGGACCTCGCTCATGAAGGCGGGATTGATCCCGGAGCCGTGAAAGGTGCTGCCGCCCGCGAGCGCCGCCTGCTCGAGCTTATCGTAGACGGCAGGTCCGTAGAATTTCGGATAAACGTTGCTCGCGGTCGTGACGACGTTCACGCCGGCCTTCAGGAAGGACGCAATCTCGTCGTAATCAGCCATCAAGGGCGTGTAGAGGATGCAGTCCGCATCCTTCAGAGGCAGGGCGGCGGAATCCTTCGCGGCAATGACGCCGGTTTTCGGACGGCCGCAGATGTCGCCCGCGTCTTTGCCGACTTTGGCGTCGCCATAGACTTTGACCCCGATCAGTTGGAATTCCGGGTTGCTCAGGATTTCCCGCAGGCCGAACTTGCCGACGCTGCCCGTTCCCCACTGGATTACCTTATAGGTCATCTCGCCTCCCTGAACTGGGCGACATCATAGACATGTTTCCTCCCCGTCCGCAGGCGGCATCGGAGCACCGCTGGTCGAGACCGTACAGACGTCGACGCTGTGCGAATCGTCGCAAAATTGTGAAAAGCGGCCCTTTGATTGTGCGCCCCAGCTTGATGAAGCGGCAATTTTGAAGAGATTGGAGGAAAATTAACTAAGCCCCGTCCTTGATAGGCGCCCAAGGCGAGTATCGCCGATCTTGAGACACCGAGGGTGAGGACCGATGAAGACGGCATTGGTTTGCGGCGGGGGTGGGTTCATTGGCGCGCATCTGGTCAAGCGGCTGAAATCGCAAGGCTATTGGGTGCGAGCCGCCGATCTCAAATTTCCCGAATTCTCCGAGACCGAGGCTGACGACTTCGTCGTCGCCGACTTGCGCGACCCGGTCGAGTGCCGTGGAATCGTCGATCGATCCTTCACCGAGATCTACCAGCTCGCGGCCGATATGGGCGGCGCGGGTTACATCTTCACGGGCGAGCATGACGCTGACGTGATGCACAACTCCGCGTCGATCAACCTCAACATTTTGGCGGCCTGCGTGCGCCGGAACGTGAAGCGCATCTTCTATTCCTCGTCGGCCTGCATCTACCCCGAGCATAATCAGAAGGATCCGAACGCGCCGGTGACGCGTGAGGACAGCGCTTACCCTGCCAATCCCGACAGCGAATATGGCTGGGAGAAGCTCTTCAGCGAGCGGCTTTATCTTTCCTACGCGCGTAATTACGGCATCGAAGCGCGGGTCGCTCGCTTCCACAACATTTTTGGACCCGAGGGTACCTGGATGGGGGGTAAGGAGAAGGCGCCGGCTGCACTCTGCCGCAAGGTTGCCGAAGCGCCGGATGGCGGTTTCATCGAGATTTGGGGCGATGGGCAGCAGACTCGCTCCTTCCTCTATATCGATGAGTGCCTCGAAGGCGTGCTGAGGCTGACCCGCTCGAGCTTCAAAGGCCCGGTGAATATCGGCTCCGACGAGATGATCTCGATCAACGATCTCGCGGCCATGATTATCGGTATCTCAGGCAAGAGCCTGGAGGTCCGCCACATCCCCGGCCCGCTGGGGGTACGGGGCCGAAATTCCGACAACGCGCTGATCCGGGAAAAGCTCGGCTGGGCGCCGTCTCAGTCCCTGCTAAGCGGGATCGAGACGACCTATGGCTGGGTGGCGAGCCAGGTGGCGCGTCATGCCGGGTCAAACTCTCGAGCCAGGGCAGCCTAAGGGCAAAATGGCAACGGGGCCGGGCGATGCCCGGCCGATGAACGAGCTATAGACCCTGAACTGGTATTTAAGACGCTTTCACATAGTGAAATCGTCTTCACCGGAAAATTGCTGTTAACCACGATTAAGATTTTTGTGGCCGTCTCAATATGCTAATAATAAGTTAAAGGGATGTTTCACTAGTACAACATGATCATGTCTTTAACGCTGAATCGCATTCTCGCCTTGGTTTTCGCAACGGCCACGCTCAACTGCATGTCGGCCCGTGCGAATCTTCTCCTCAATGGCAGTTTCGAGGATTCGGTCGTCGATGCCGGCGACGTCTGCGGTCCGTATGCATATTGCCGGGCCTTTACGCCGGGCGACACCATCGACGGCTGGATGGTAATCGGGAAAGGCGGCGTGGCCGGCACCGCCATGGTGATTTCCCGTAACTATGTCGAGCCCGACAGTGGGGACGGGCAGACGCTTCATTTCGACCCTGCCGACGGCAATCAATCCATCGACCTCACCGGCGAAGGGAATCAGGGCACGACCAACGGCATCAAGCAGACGGTCGCGACCATCCCGGGACAGATATACCAGCTGACCTTTGATGTCGGGCATCAGTATGATCAGGCCCCCGGCTATCCCGGACCGGCCTCGGTTTCACTGTGGCTTGATCTCACCGGCGGCGGCAGCAGCGAGGTCGGCGTTTACGCCAACGGCGCCGACACGCCGGACGATGTAACCTGGGAGACGTTCTCTTACGATTTTGAGGCGGTAAGCGACTCCACGACGATCGCTTTCCTCAACGCGACCGACGTGGGGAATAATTTCGCGGGCCTTGACGCGGTGAGTTTGGTTGCTCTGTTGCCCGAGGCGCCGTCCGGTTGGATGCTGGGCGTCGGCATCCTGATGTTGTGGCCGATGCTGGCCGGGCGCCGTCGCGCCGCTTAATCCCCTTTGGTGATTGAAGAGACCTGGTATTCCAGGATTGCGCCGGCCTTATCGTGCGTTACGACGAGCCGACGCGCCTGACGGCACTCGTCGACCTGAGCCCCGGTCAAACCGAAAAAGGCCCCGATTTCGGCCGCCTTGACCGGGTCCGCGCTCTTTCGGCGGTTGCGGCCGCCATACATGAGCTGATTGTAGAGCGCCCAGGCGATGAAGATTGCCGAGTTGACGGCAATGACCTCGACATAGGAGCCGAGCGATCTGCCGACCGCCACTATGCCGCTTCCCAATGAAATTTTGCTTCCGTGGGCAATGTCTTCGGCGCTGCTAGCGATGAACAGGAAGACGCCTCTAAGCAAATAGATGTAGGAGGCCCAGATCAGCAGCGTCATGACGATGTCGATCAATCTGAGATAAAGCGGGCGAGACGCGCCCTCCCGGATGATCGGTTCCTTCATTGCCGCCTGATTCCCCGATCCGGGCTGATCCAGACCGCGCGGGCGGTGCGGCGCTTGAGCAGTGCCTTGGGAAAGCCGACCACCGTGGTTGCGACGATGATGACCCAGTAGAACATCGGGTACCAGATCGTCCAAAAAATGGCCCGTCGGAGCCCACGCTCGTAGCGGGCTTCAATCACCAGACTGACGACGAATTGCATCAGGCAAGCGAACCCCAGGACCAATCCGGTAAAGGTGGGCGGAAAGATCGTCGGCACGTAAAGGCCCGGCGGCAGGTAGATAAAATGGCCCGCAATCCATAGAAGGACTGACAGCAGGAAGGCGAAAGCCCAAGAGACGCTCAGCAGATATTCTATGAGAAGCGGCCACATCCGCCGCAGCCGCCAACGCCATAGGCTGCGAATATTCTTGAGAAATACCTCGGCGCCGCCTTGAGCCCATCGCAATCTCTGTCGCCAAAGACCGCGAAGCGTCTCCGGCATCAGAATCCAACAGATCGCGTTGGGCGCATAGAGTATTCCCCAGTGATCACGCTGCAGCTCCCAGCTGACGTCGATGTCGTCGGTGACCATGTTGATGCTCCAGTACCCGACGCGGTGAAGAGCATGTTTGCGAAATGCGGCCACGACGCCGGAGACTGTGAAGATCCTCCCATAGATGCGCTGCGCACGCTTGATCATGCCGATGATCGATGAGAATTCCCCCACCTGAATGCGCCCGAGGAGCGTCGAACGAGTCCGGATGCGCGGATTGCCGGTGACAGCGCCGACGCGGACATGGTCGATCAGGGGCTGCACGAGGTAAGCGGTAGCGTTGGGATGGAGGATGCAGTCGCCGTCGATGCAAACGAGGAATTCGCCCCGCGACACCAGCGCCCCCGTTCTAAGCGCTACGCCCTTGCCCTGATTGCGCGCCAGATGGACGACGCGCAGCCGCTCGTATTTCGCCGCCAAGGCATCCAGCATCGGCCCCGTTTTGTCGCGCGAGCCGTCGTTGACGGCCACAATCTCAAAATCCGGATAGTTTTGCGCGACCGCCGACTCGATGGTTTCCTCGAGATTGTCCTGCTCGTTAAAGCAAGGAATGATGATCGATACGAGGGGCGTATCGCGAAGTTTCGGCGGTTCATCGGGAGTTTGGTCTGTCGTCTCCCAGTGAAAGTAATAGTAAATGCCGCCGCATATCCAGATGAACGACATGAATAGGGGATAGAAAAATACGAAAGCGATAAGAAGCCGGCCGGAGGCGATCGCGGTAACTACGGCTCCCACTGATAAAACGCTAAGAAAGTGATCTAACATGGCAATAAAAAAGCTGGATTATTGAGATGCAGCGGTGTGAGGGGGCATGGTGACGCAATCGCCATCACAGCCTCCAATCCAGATTCGCGAAAATCGAGATGCTGTCGTTTGCAACAGAGTCATAAGGATGCCGCGCCAGCTTGACGCCTAGGCCGCCCGACCAGTCGTCACCGAGCTTCAGGCGATGCTCGTAGACGAAAGCCGCGGCCGGGTGAGGAGCGAAACCGTGCTCCCAGTAGATCCCGGGCACCATTGTCGCGTGATGCAACCACACGAAATCATAGCGCCGATAGAGGATCTGCGTGGCATCGAGCCCGATGGCGGCCTCAGCGTCCCAGAGCGGATTGTAATAGGGCGCATTATGGAAGGTGTTGCGGGAAGCATACAGCTCGGGGACGACATCCAACGTAAAATGTGGCGCGGTGATCAATCGCTGCGTGGTGCTGATATCCATCGATGAGCGGAAATTGGTGTCAGAGAAGGTGAGCAGTTCGGCGGTCAAGGAATAGGACTGCATGTCATCGGCGCGCCAGCTCACGTGAAATGTCGCCGAATCCGCGGTGATTTCATGTCTTAGTGCCCTGAGCGGCGTATCGCTCGAAAAAGCCTGTGCCAGCAACGAGAGCCGCCATTCATCGTCCGGAGCCCATGAGACCGCAGCCTTCCCGCCGATATGTGCGGTCGGAATCAGATCTTCGGTAACTTCGCCGCTGGCGCCAAAATCTCGGGCGGTGAATTCGACTCCTGCCGCCATGTGATGATCCGAAACTCGGCCCTCGGGCAGTGCGACGGTCGCAAACTGATAATCGGCGTAGAGCCGATACGAGTCCTCGATCGGCGCGGAGAAGATTTCCGTCTCGAGGTTGAACGTGTCGCCGCCGAGCGGCGCGCGCTGCGCCTGATAAAGCTGATTGGCCGAAAATTTGAGCTCAGGGCGTTCCAGGGTCTCTTCGCGTTGGCGGAGAAGAGCCGTCGCGTGATCGGGGTCGAGGTCCTGCGCAATCCTTGCTTCCACGAGCTTGTCGGTGGCTGCGAACCCGGCCGTACGGTCGCCGCGATCGACGGCGACGTTTGCCTCGCCGACGGCCGCGTCGTGATCACCCGGGCGGATGGACTCGACCTTGGCGAAGCTCCGCTCCGCGGCCACGGGTTCACCTCTGTCCTCCAGAATCGTTCCGTACGTATCCAGCAATGCGGGATTGTCCGGCTCGGCGGCGAGCAAGGCTTCGATGCGTTCTTGCGCCTCGTCCGTGTCCCCGGCATACACCTTCGCCATAGTTGCGGCGATTTGTGCGCGCAGCCAGTCCGGATTCGCCCGTGCGCCGACCGTCCGCTGTTCGCGCCAGGCGAGCCCATCGACCGTCGTGAGCGCGGCATCGAAATCCTCCGACTCGATTTCGGCATAGAAGAGCCCGAGATTTGACTGGAAATCGCTGGGCGAATCGGCAAGTGCGGCTTCGTACACCGTTCTGGCGGCCTCGGGTCGCCGGACCCGCATGTAGGCGTCGCCGACGACTCTCAGTGCGTAGGCGGGCACCGGGAGGTGCTCTTTTTCCAGCGCCTCGTAGGCCGCGATCACATCGTCGAAGCGATCGCGATCGGAAAGCGCCAGGATGCGGTCGAATTTCGCCCGGCGAAGCTCTGCGGTCGCCTCCGGACCTTCCATCGAAAGATCGCCGATTCGCGCGTCCAGCGCATCGATGGCACGATCGGCCCGACGATACCGCTCGTCGTCGCCCAGGCCGGTCGCTCCAGCCTCCCGCACGAGCAGCGCCGCCCGATTGCCGCCCAGCCGGCGTCTTTCGTCCGCTGAGAAGAGGTCGGGCGAAAGCCGCGCCAACAGCCATGCATGCTCGATGTCTCCCAGTTGCTCGGACGCCAGGATCAGCTCGCGCCGGGCTTCGCGGTCTGCGGGATCCAAAGCGAGGACGCGCCGTGCCAAAGCCGTCGCGTCGGCCGCTTCGCCGGCCTTGTAGGCGGCATAAGCGGTGGCGGACAAAATCTCCAGATTGTACGGATGCGCCGGAAGCAGCGATTTGCCCCGAGACAGCGCGTCCTCGGCATGGCCGGAATCGGCGAGCGTCAGAATCTCGCCTGCGATGAACAGCATTCGGCCGGGATATTCGCGCTGCCCGCGCCGGTAGAGCGCCAACGCTTTGTCGAATTGGCCGAGATCGCGATAGTCGCGCGCTGCGGCCTGTTCGACGAAGGCGGGCAGGGCGCCCTCTCGCGGAAGCTTCTCGAACACCGCGATTGCGTCGGACTGGCGGTGAGCCCAGCCCAATACGGTCAAATAGTCGTAGGCGATCGACAGGTTCTGAGGATCACGGCGATAGCGGCCCTCTATGATTGGAAGCGCCTCGGTATAACGGCCGGCCCTCGCCGCAGCGATCGCTGCATCGTATTGGGCATCGACCGCTGCTCCCGCTGAAGTCGCAGTCCCCGCCATTACGCCAACGAGCGCAGCCGCGATGAGCAATCTAAGATGGTGCTGAGCGTGGTCCACTGCGCGCATCTTTAGCATTAACGAACTGCGAAGATGAATGGGGCGCTCGGAAGATGAAAAAATCTCCTAATTCCGGGGCTTTAGGAGGATAAGATCGACCAGGCTGCCGACCTGGCCGCTCGACTCGGCATCCGTCCATGGGCCAGGCTTCGGCGGCATTTATCTATTGTGCGAGAAGGATTTGCGGTTGGCTGAGGCTTGTTTGCACGGCGGGGGCAAAGTCGATCGGCGCGCAACCGCCGGCATCCTGAGGCACCGCGCTGGTCAAGATGGCTGTGGACGGTCCGTTGCCGGATCCCTTGTCGATTCCCGATAGGCACGGAGCCCTTCCTCGGAGGCTCCTGGGCGCGTTGGCCTCGCACGGGCTGAGGCTGATGACGTCGGAGCGATCGGGAATCGCGTCCGCGCTCCAAACCCTGGTCCAAAGCGCGATCGTCTTGATTATCAATTTCGGCACGGCGGTGCTGACGGCGCGGACTCTCGGTCCGTCCGGGCGTGGCGAGCTGACGGCCGTCGTCGTCTGGCCGCAGCTTTTCGCCTGGGCGATGCTCATGGGGCTGCCGCAGGCGCTGATCTACAACATCCGAACCGATCGTTCCCGCGGGGTGGGGCTGATCCCCACTGCGCTGCTGCTTGGCGTCGTTGGAGGCTGCATCGCCGCGACCGTCGGGATACTCATCATTCCCCATTGGCTCGGCCGCTACGATGCCGGGGTGACGCGGCTCGCCCGATGGGGGCTGGTGTTGACCCCGGTCAGCACCATCTCGACCATTCTGATCGGCGTGCTGCAAGCTTCCGACCGATTCCGCTTGTTCAACCGGATCAGTATTGCGGCGCCGTTGCTTACTCTGATCGCCCTTCTCGGGCTTCTTGGCACCGGTGTGCTTTCTCCACGCAGCGCGGCACTCGCCTATCTGCTCCCATCGGTGCCGGTTCTCGGCTGGACGATTTGGATCACCTTTCGCGCCTGCCCATGGCCTGGAGGCATCGGTATTTCGGCTGCGCGAAGGCTGCTCTCTTACGGCGCGCGCGTCTGGGGCGGCGATCTTCTGAATGTGCTCGGAACACAGGCCGAAAAGGCGTTGCTCGTCGGGTTGCTGGTGCCGTCGTCGCTCGGCGTTTACGTGATCGCGCAAAGCCTGGCGCAGCCTTTGGCGATCGTTCAGGCGTCGATCGGCACGACTTTATTCCCGAAATCCGCCGGCCGGAGTCTGGAAGAGGCAAAGGCGCTGACGGGCCTTGCGATCCGCGTCAATCTGGTGGTGGTCGCCCTGGCAGCCATTGTCTTGGTCTTTGCGGCGCCGATCGTATTGCGCCTCTTCTTCGGTTCGGGCTTCGCGGCGGCGATTGGGCCGGTTCGCTTCTTTGCCGCCGCCACGGTTCTGGATGCGGTCAACGTGCTTTCCATCCAGTTCTTCTTTGCCGCAGGCCGACCCGGCGTGGTTGCCGGAATCCAGGCGATGGCCGTCACTGTCCTGCTCTCCGGAATCCTTATCCTGGTTCCCCTATTGGGCCCCAACGGCGCCGCCTTGGCCTGGCTCATGAGCTCGCTTGCGAAGTTCGTCGGGATCTATAGCGGCTTCCCTCTGTTCCTGCGGACAAGACCGCCGTCGCTGCTCTTGAATCCTGCGGATGTGGCGGAGATCGGGCATAGGCTACGACACTGAGAACTCTTGCAGCCGCGAGTCCATTGGACCGACAATTGCGCCGCCCTGCATACCCCCGAGTCGCATAAGGATGGTCAGATCGATGGCGCGGTTCGCGCTGCTGCTGCTTCTTCTGCTGTTGGCGTTTTCAGCGTCCGTGCTGGCGGAGACGCCGTCCTTGCAGCAGGATGAGCAAAAGCCGACGGCCCATTTCGCCTCGCTCAGATCGGACAAGGTCAATCTGCGCACCGGTCCCGGCGCCGATTTTCCCATCGAATGGGTGTTCATGCGCAAGGGCCTGCCGGTCGAAATTCTGGCCGCCTTCGATACCTGGCGCAAGATTCGCGATTCCGAAGGGACTGTCGGGTGGGTCCATCAGGGAATGTTGTCCAGCAGACGGAGCGTGCTCGTCACGGGTGCCGTGCGCCCGCTACGCCAGGATCCGAAACCTGACGCCGGTATCGTGGCGGAGCTCGAGCCGGGTGTCGTCGCGCATCTGTCCCGATGCAATCCGGATTGGTGCGAGGTCAAGGCGAACGGCTATCGCGGCTGGCTCCCGCGCGACCAGATCTGGGGATTGGAGGCGGGCGAGATCGTCCAGTGAGCCTCAGGTCACGTCGACCCTGAGCCGCGACAACCTCAGAGCCTTGATCAGCCAGCGGCCACCGACCCGTTCATAGGTCTCGTGATAGTGACCATAGCCTCGCAGCGTTTTCATCGGCGCGCCTTCGGGCCAGCGCAGCACATCCTCCATAGCCCAAATGCCGGTCGCCGTGGAGGGCGACGTGACCTCGATCTCGGGCATGTGGCCGTGATGGACGGTTACCAGATCCTGCACGGCATGGCGCATCGCTGCGGCGATCGCCTTGGCGCCGATGACGAGGCCTTCGGCCGCGCGGCTCTTGTCGCGAGCCTCCGAGCGCATGTCGAAGACGCAATCGTCCGTGAAGATCGTCTCGAGGCCTGCCCAGTCCTTGGTGTCCATGAAGCGGAAATATCGCGCCTTCAGCTGATGGATCGCCTCGATAGCTTCCAGCCGTTCCAGATCGCTTACCATTTCCGCCTCCAATGATGTCGGCCCCGGGCCTTGGTTTTCCTCGCGCGCCTATCTAATTTGCCGCCGAAGGCCGCAGCGCGGCTCGATATCAATTAGCCGTCCAAGGCCGGCTCAGTCCAGCCGCAAGGGGAAACGCCATGGCTGCCGCAAATCGAAAGGTGATCATCACTTGCGCCGTCACCGGCTCGATCCACACGCCGAGCATGACGCCCTATCTGCCCATAACCCCCAACGAGGTGGCAGAAGGGGCGATCGGCGCCTGGGAGGCCGGGGCATCGATTCTCCACCTCCACGCGCGCAACCCGAGCGATGGCCGGCCGACGCCCGATCCGGCGGTTTTCATGGAATTTCTGCCGCGCATCAAGCAGGCCACCGATGCGGTGGTGAACATTACGACCGGCGGCGGCCACGGCATGACTTTGGAGGAGCGGACCGCCGCGGCAATGCGCACCAAGCCCGAGATGGCCTCGCTCAATATGGGCTCGATGAATTTCGGCCTCTATCCGGCTCTCGACAAGCCGCGGCAATGGAAGCATTCCTGGGAGCCTGAATATCTCGAAATGACGCGGGACTTTATCTTCCGCAACACCTTCAAGGACATCGAGCGGGTGCTGAAGGAGCTCGGCGAAGGCTGCGGCACCAAATTCGAGTTCGAATGCTACGATATCGGCCATCTCTATAATCTCGCCCATTTCCTGGATCGAGGATTGGTGAAGCCGCCGCTCTTCGTGCAGTCGATTTTCGGGATCTTGGGCGGAATCGGCGCCGATCCCGACAATCTCGTCCATATGCGGCGCATCGCCGACAAGCTGTTCGGCGATCAGTATCAATGGTCGGTTTTGGCTGCTGGTCGGCATCAGATGATGTTCACGACCCTGGCTGGCATCCACGGCGGCAATGTTCGGGTCGGTCTGGAGGACAGCATCTATGTCGGCAAGGGTCAGCTCGCGAAGTCGAATGCCGAGCAGGTCTCGAAAATCCGCCGCATCCTTGAGGAGCTGAGCCTCGATATCGCCAACCCCGCTGAGGCACGCGCCCTGCTGGGACTCAAAGGGGCGGACCAAGTCGCGTTCTGATCTGCTTCGTCGTTCCCGCGAAAGCGGGAATCCATGGCGAAGCCTTCGCTAACGCGTGTATGGATCCGCGCTTTTCGCGGGAATGACAACAAGAGAGAGGAAACAATGGCCGGTCTCTATTTCGACGAATTCTACGAGGGGCAGAAATTCGTCCACGACATCACCCGCACGGTCACTGAGACCGACAACCTGCTGTTCACGGTGTTGACGCACAACCCGCAGCCGCTCCATCTCGACATCGAGTTCTGCAAGGCGAATGGCAGCCTGGCCGGCGGCATCCTGGTCAACAGCATCTTCACCTTCGGGCTGATGATCGGCGTATCAGTCGGCGACACGACCCTCGGCACGACAGTGGCCAACCTCGGCATGGATGGCGTCAAATTCGCGAACCCGGTCCGGATCGGCGACACGCTGCGTAGTGAAACGACGGTGCTGGAGAAGCGCGAAAGCAAGTCGCGGCCGAACGAGGGCATCGTCCTGTTCGAGCATCGCAGTTTCAACCAGCATGGCCAGGAAGTTGCTTATTGCCGCCGCTCCGCGCTGATGAAGAAGAAGCCGGCATGATTCCCAGGTCACTCCTCTTCGTTCCGGGTGACAGCGAGAAGAAGCTGGCGAAGGGGCTCGGATCGGGCGCCGATCTTCTGATCCTCGACCTCGAGGATTCGGTTGCTCAGGAGAAGCTGCCGCTCGCGCGCGGGATGGTCCGAGAGTTTCTCCAGGCCCACCCCGACCGCTCGAAGCAGGAGCTGTGGGTTCGCGTCAATCCGCTCGCGACGCCGCTGGCCCTGCCGGATCTTGCGGGCGTGGTGCCGGGAGGGCCGGACGGGATCATGCTGCCAAAACCCGATTCCGGCGCCGATATCGCGTTGCTCGGTCACTATCTGAGCGCTTTCGAATCGGCCGCCGGCCTTCCGATCGGACGCATCAAGACGATGCCGGTCGCCACCGAGACCGCCAAGGCGATGTTCGCGCTCGGCACCTATGTGGGCGCCAGCGAGCGGCTCACCATGATGACCTGGGGCGCGGAGGACATCGCTGCAGTGGTCGGCGCCAGCGCCAATCGCGGGCCGGATGGCAGTTACGATCCGCTCTTCGAGCTCGCCCGGACTCTATGCCTTGCCGGCGCCGCCGCGGCCGGCGTCGCGCCGATCGATACGGTGTATACGAACTTCCGCGATTCAACCGGCCTCGAGGAGGAATCGCGGCGCGTGCGTCGCGCCGGCTATCTCGGCAAGATCGCGATCCATCCGGACCAGGTGCCGGTGATCAACCGGGCCTTCACGCCGTCCGACGAAGAGGTGGCGCATGCCGAGCGCATCATCGCCGCCTTCGCCGCCAACCCTGGCGCGGGTACGATCGGGCTCGACGGAAAGATGATCGACATGCCGCATTTCAAGCAGTCGCAGAAGATCATGGAAGCTGCCGTGCGGCTTGGCGTGAGGCCCGCGCCGAAAGCCTAAGCGACCGACACGGCGTTGGCGACGATGCCGTGCTTCTTCAGATATTCGGCGCGCAGCTCGCGCTTCAAGATCTTGTTGGCGTGCGAAAGGGGAAGGGGCTCCTCGCGGAATTCGACGCTGCGCGGGCATTTGTAGCGGGCGATCCTCGCCCGGCAGTGCTCGATGATCTCTTCGGCGCTCAGCACATGGCCGGGATTGGGTACGATGATGGCGTGCACCGTCTCGATCCATTCCTTGGACGGAATGCCGATCACCGCGCATTGCCTCACACCGGGATGCTGGGCGATCGCGTTCTCGACCTCGATCGAATAGATGTTCTCGCCGCCCGAGATGATCATGTCCTTCACGCGGTCTACGACATAGACGTAGCCGTCCTCGTCCATGTAGCCGCCGTCGCCGGTGTGCATCCAGCCGTTGCGCTTGGCCTCTGCGGTCTGCTCGGGCTTGTTCCAGTAGCCGAGCATCACATTGGGTCCGCGCGCGACGATCTCGCCCACCGTGCCGCGCGGCACCGGCCGGTCATTCTCATCGACGATCTCGACCTCGACCGCGTAGGTGGAGCGGCCCGCGGCGCGGTGGCGACCGCGCTTGCGGGCTTCGCCATGCAGATTTTCATTGTGCAGAACGCAGGCGAGCGGCGACAGCTCGGTCATGCCGTAACACTGAACAAAGCGCGATTGCGGAAATGCGACGATGGCCCGGTCGAGCAGCGCCTCTGTGATCGGTGACGCGCCGTAGATAATCGTCGTGAAGCTGCTGGTATCGTACTGTTTGAAGGAAGGATGCTCGATCAGCATCTGGATCATGGTCGGCACGAGCAGCGCCTCGGTCACGCGCTCGCGCTGGATGATCTCAAGCGCCTGCTCCGGCTGGAACCCCGGCACCAAGACCGTACGCGCGCCGCTCGCCATGCAAGAGATGAAGGGCCAAATGCCGCCGGCATGAAACATCGGCATGGCGGTCAGATAAACGGCTCTTTCCGTGAACAGCCCATCGGCGATGCTCGACAGCGAGCACGAGATCTGGTTGTCGTGCGAGAGCATCACGCCTTTGGAATGCCCCGTAGTGCCGCCGGTGTAGAGGATCGTGAAAAGATCATCACCGGTTCGGCCGGCGTCTTGTGCCGGCGCGGATTCATCGACGAGCTTGTCATACGCGACCATGCCCTTCGGGCAGGTGCTGTCGCCCGCATAGACGAGTTTCATCCGATCGGCGCGCCCTTCGGCCAGCTTCAGCCCGGTTTCGAGATTGGCGTCGTCCAGCATCAGCACTTTGGGCGTGCAATCGTCGATCGCTTCGCTGAGCTCGGCCACGCTCCAGCGGTAATTCAGATTGACGACTACACCGCCGGCCCAGGGCGCACCGACCATCGTCTCGATGTGGCGGTCGGTATTGATCATCAGCAGCGCAACGCGATCATTCGGGCCGACACCCAGCGACTGCAACCCGCCGGCCAAGCGCCGTACGCGATCGTGGTATTCGGCCCAGCTCCGGCGACGATGGCCGAAAACGACGGCGATATCATGTGGCCGAATCTGTACGATTCGCCTCAGCAGATGCGAGACACCCATAAATCCTTCCCCTTGCCTGGTCCGCTTCTGTCCTTATCGCTTCAGAATCTCGCCGGCGATAATCATCTTCCGGACCTCGGTTGTCCCGGCGCCGATCTCCAACAGCTTCGTCGCGCGGAACAGCCGATTCACTTCCGACTCCCAAATATAGCCGTAGCCGCCGAAGATCTGCACAGCCTCGTCCAGAACGCGATTGGTCATATTGGCGCCATACATGATGCTGGCCGCCGTCAGGGCGTGAATCTCGCCGCGGCCGCCGGCGCCGACTTCCAGGTCGTTCGCGGCGGCGAGCACCCGGTAATTGAAGGTGCGCATCGTCTCGACCCAGACATACATGTCGGCGAGCTTGGATTGGATCATCTGGAATTCGGCGATCGGTTTGCCGAATTGCTGCCGTGTCTTCGCGTAGTCGAGCGCGAGGTCGAAGGCGCGCTCCGAGATGCCGAGCAGGATCGGCGTGATCATCGCCCGCTCGAGGTCGAGGCCGCTCATCACGATCGAGACGCCGCGATTTTCGTCGCCCACCAGATTCTCGGCCGGAACGCGGCAATCCTCAAAGACCAGCTCACCGGTCTGGCTGCCGCGAAAGCCCATCTTCTCGAGCTTCTGGGCGACCCGGAAGCCGGGATAGTCCTTCTCGATGATGAAGGCCGAAATGCCGTGCGGCCCTTTTTCGGGCGCCGTCTTGGCATACACCAGAAGCACGTCCGCCACTGGGCTGTTCGTGATGAAAATCTTCGACCCGTTCAGCACATAATGGTCGCCGTCGCGCTTGGCGGTCGTCCGCATCGATCCCAGCGCGTCCGATCCGGCGCCGGGCTCGGTCAGGCCGAGGCCGCCGATCAGCTTGCCGGAGCACAGGCCCGGTAGATATTTGCGCTTCTGCGCCTCGTTCGCGTTGCGGTAGATATTGTTGAGACACAAATTCTCGTGCGCGACCCAAGAGAGGCCGAGCGCGTGATTCCAGCGCGAAAATGCCTGCAGCACGAGCGCACTGGTAAAGAGGTCGCCACCGACGCCGCCATAATCGGGCGGTACGGTGATACCGAAATAGCCATCCTTGCCGAGCTGCGGAAAGATGTGGTCCGGCCACCACTCCTCATTGTCCATTCGCTCGGCCAGGGGGAAAAGCTCGTTCCGGGCATAGCGATCGGCCGCATCCAGCATTTCGCGCTGATCGTCCGACAGGTCGAAATGCGACGAGGCGTTGGTTAATGCCGTGCGGGCCGGCTGAGATTGACTCATTTGAAATTCCCCATGATCCGCGAAAGCTAGTGAGCGGGCCTGATCCTGTCCATGGGTTTCACGATTGCCCTTGAAGCCCGCTCTATGCTACCGCCTTCCCCGAACAGGTCTCCGGGCCATCTGGAATGAGTTAAACTCAATAGGAACCGACCGCTTTGCGCCGTATCGGATAAGCTCATGCTCAAGAAAGTATTGATCGCGAACCGGGGCGAGATCGCCTGCCGGGTCATCCGCACGCTTCGTCGATTGGGGATCGGCAGCGTCGCCGTCTATCATCATGAAGACCGGCTTGCCCCCCATGTGAAGCTGGCGGACGAGGCAGTCCGACTGGAGGGTGACGTCCCGACCGCCGCCTATCTAGACCAGGATCAGGTCATCGCGATCTGCAAATCGACCGGCGCCGACGGCATTCATCCGGGCTACGGCTTCCTATCCGAAAATGCGGGCTTCGCCGAGAAGGTCGCCACTGCCGGGATCATTTTCATTGGGCCCGAGGCCGAGGTCATGCGGCTGATGGGGGACAAGATCCGCTCCCGCATCTTCGCCGCCGAGAACGGCGTGCCGGTGGCGCCCAGCGCGATGCAGGAGGGCGATCTCGAAAGCTTCCTGAAGAAGGCGGCCGCCGTCGGCTTCCCGCTTCTGATCAAAGCCTCGGCAGGCGGCGGCGGCAAGGGCATGAAGATCGTCCGGACCGCCGGGGAGCTCGCGGAGAATATCCGGGTCGCGGCCAGCGAGGCGCAGCGCTATTTCGGCGACGGCCGCATCTATGCCGAACGTCTGGTCGAGCTGCCGCGCCACATCGAGGTCCAGGTGCTGGGCGACGGCAAGGGCAATGTCGTCCATCTGTTCGAGCGCGAATGCTCGATCCAGCGCCGTTATCAGAAGATCGTTGAAGAATCGCCTGCGCCCAATTTGCCGGGCAAGCTGCGCGATGAGATCTGCGCCGCGGCGGTGCGCTTGGCTTCGGCCGCGAAATACAAGAATGCCGGCACGATCGAGTTCATCCTGGGCGCCGATGGCGCCTTCTATTTTCTCGAGATGAACACGCGGCTGCAGGTCGAGCATCCGGTGACCGAGATGGTCGTCGGCATCGATCTGGTCGAGGCGCAGCTCCGCATCGCGTCGGGCGAGGGCCTGCCGGTTTCCCAGAAGGATCTGAAGCAGACCGGTCACGCGATCGAATGTCGGATCAATGCCGAGGAGCCGGAGAAGGATTTCCGGCCGGCGACCGGCAAGGTCGGCATTCTGCGCGTGCCGGAAGGCGAGGGCGTCCGGTTCGATGCCGGCATTGTGCAAGGCCAGGCAGTGACGCCGGCCTTCGACTCCATGCTGGCCAAGCTCATTGCCTATGGTCCGACCCGCGCCGAAGCGGCCAAGCGCATGGAGCGGGCCTTACAGGAGCTCGCATTGCTCGGCGTGCCGACGAATATCGACTATCTGGCGCGCATCATGCGCAACAAGGAATTCCTCGCAGGCAAGCTGCACACAGGCTTCCTCGCGCAAGAGGCGGCTGACCTCGCGGCACCGCCTTTGGCGTCCGAGGAGGAGACCGCGGCCATCCTCGCGGCGGCCTTTTCCGACCCGGATTTCCGGCGGATCGCGTTCGAGATCCCCGAACCCTACGCCTCGATCGGCTACTGGCGGAACTAGGAGCAGATACGATGTCCTATCAGATGCTCCTGGCCGAGCAGGATGTGACGATCGAGATCGTCGAGCGGCGGCCGTCACTCAAGATCAAGAATGGCGATGCGGTTCGTACTGTCCTGGAGTCGAGCGGCCCCGATGGCGCCTTCGCGGTGACGGTCGACGGCAGATCCTATTCTGGCTGGCGCTGCACGGTCGGCGACGAGGTGCATGTACGCATGGGCGGGCGCACCTTCATCATCGGTTTGCCGCAAGCGCAGCTCCGCGCCCATGTGCACAGCAAGGGCGACGACGAGATCCATGCCGATATGCCGGGCACGATGATCGCGATTCATGCCGAGGCGGGCGCCAGCGTCGCGGCCGGTGACAAGCTGGTCACGATCGAAAGCATGAAGCTGCAGGTTAGCCTGGTGGCGCCGCGCGACGGCGTCGTCGACAAGGTGCATGTCGCAGCCGAGACGGCGTTCGAGCGCGGCGCGCTGCTCGTGTCGCTCGTTCCTCTCGTTCAAGACACCGAAGCCCCGGCGAAGGGTGAGGCCTCCAAATGACCATTCTGAAATCGTCCCTCAACACCGGCGATCCCGAGTTCCGCCGGCGCTATGCCTTCAACAAGAAGCTGGCGGCCGAGCTGCACGAGAAACAGAAGGCGGCGCGACATGCGCGTCCACAGCGCGATCTCGATCGGCTCGCGAAGCAGGGCAAGATGACGCCGCGCGAGCGGCTGGAGAAGCTCCTCGATCCAGGCACGCCTTTCCTCGAATTCTCGACGCTGGCGGCGAATCGCGCCTATGGCGGTGAATCGCCCGGCGCCAGCTGCATCACCGGTATCGGCATTGTCTCCGGCCGCGAAGTCGTCATCCATGCCGACGATTCGACCGTGAAAGGCGGCGCCTGGTATCCGCTGACGATCAAGAAGATCGTCCGCGCGCTCGACATCGCAATCGAGAACCAGCTGCCGGTCGTGCATCTCTGCGATTCGGCCGGCGGGCAGCTGCAGCTTCAGTCCGATCTGTTCCCGGACAAATATTACGCCGGCCGGATGTTCCGGAATCAGTGCGTACTATCGAAGATGAATGTGAAGCAGCTCGCGCTGGTGCTGGGCCAGTGCACGGCCGGCGGCGCGTACATCCCGGGCCTTTCCGACTATAACGTCATCGTTCGCGGGACCGGCGCAGTTTTCCTGGGCGGCCCGCCGCTGGTTAAGGCGGCGACCGGCCAGATCGTGACATCCGACGAGCTCGGCGGCTGCGATCTGCACACCCAGATCAGCGGCACCTGCGACTATCCCGCATCGTCCGAGGACGAGGCGATCGCGATCGGGCGGGACATCGTCGCCCAGTGGGAGCGGCCCAAGAAATGGGCGATCCAGCAGGAGCCGCCCGAGGCGCCGCTTTACGATCCGGACGAGCTCTATGGCATCATCCCGGACGACATCAAAAAGGCGTTCGACATGCGCGAAGTGATTGCGCGCATCGTCGACGGCAGCCGCTTTCATGAATATCAGCCGGCCTATGGCACGACGCTGGTTTGCGGCTTCGCCTACATCTGGGGTTATAAGGTCGGCATCCTTGCCAACAATGGCATTCTGTTCAACGACAGCACGCTGAAGGGCACGCACTTCATCGAGCTGTGCAATCAGAACAACACGCCGCTTCTGTTCCTGCAGAACATCACCGGCTTCATGATCGGCAAGGAATACGAGACGGCCGGGATCACGAAAGACGGCGCCAAGATGATCATGGCGCAGGTCGGCTCGCATGTGCCGAAATTTACCGTGATGTGCCACGCCTCGTTCGGCGCCGGCAATTACGGCATGTGCGGACGCGCCTATGACGGGCGCTTCCTCTTCACCTGGCCCAATCACCAGATCGGCGTGATGGGTGGCGAGCAGGCGGCGAACACGTTGGCGGAGGTGAAGCTTCGGCAACTCGAACGCAACGGCGAGGCCGTGACACCCGAGATCCTGGCCGATGTGCGCGCGCAGACGCTCAAAGCCTATGAGACGCAGACGAGCGCCTATTACTCGACGTCGGAAGTGTGGGATGATGGCATCCTCGACCCGGTCGACACGCGCAACGCGCTCGGCATGGCGATCTCCGCGTCGCTGAACGCGCCGCTGGGACAGCAGGGATACGGCGTTTTCCGGATGTAGAAGCGACCGGGCGTTGGGAGGCAACCCATGAGCGAATTCATCCTCGAACCCCAGGACGAATACCCGCATCGGCCAGACGCTTCGTCCAACTTCAACGAGAGCGTCTACACCAACGCCTTCAAGCCCGACGGCACGGTCGGCGGCTGGATGCGTCTCGGCAACCGCGTGAATGAGGGCTATGCCGAGCTGTCGGTCTGCCTTTATCTCCCCGGTGGGCGTGTCGCCTGCCGGTTCGGGCGGCCGGAGATCAAGGCCAATGAGCGCTTCGCGGCCGGCGGGCTCGAATATGACGTGGTCGAGCCTTTCGAGCGCATGACGATGCGCTATGACGGCGAGGTGGTGCTGCTCGACGATCCCAACCTGTTGCGCGAGCCCAAGCGGCTCGGTGAAGCGCGGAAGGCGTCGGCTTCGGTGGTTTTCGCACACACCGGCCTCTCGCCGATTCATGGCGGCCGGCCGACCTCGCCGACGCAGGAGACGATGTACGGCCGCGATTTCTCGCTGAACCATTTCAACCAGCACACCAAGGTCGAAGGCGCGATCCGGGTGGGCGGCGAGGAATGGAAACTGGACGGGTTCGGCTGGCGCGACCATTCCTGGGGGCCCCGCTACTGGCAGAGCATCTATTGGTATCGGCTGTTTATCGCGACTTTCCCGGACGGCCGCGCCTTCATGCTGCTGAAGATCACCGACAAGGGCGGCCGCGCGCGCCGTGTCGGCGTGCTGCTGGTCGACGGGCAGTATGAGGACGTTGTCGACATGGATGTGACGACCCAATGGTCCGACGCGCAGGATCCGGCGCGTATAACGCTGGGCGTGCGTACTGCGACGCGTCGCGAGCTGATCACAGGCGAGGTGCTGACAATGGCGCCGCTGCGCAACCGTCGCCAGGTCGGCGAGCAGACGCTCGTGTCGCGTATCGCCGAGGGTTATACGAAGTTTACCTGGAACGGTGTCGCCGGCTACGGCATGACCGAGTACATCGAGCGCATCGAGGATGGCCGGCTCGTCGGCTTTCCGCTCTGAGCCATTCATGCGGCGATGACCGACTCGTTCGACGATATCCGACGCGCGGTCCGGCGGCGCTTCGGCGACGGCGCCCGGATCGAGAACATCGTCGTGCCGACTCTTGGCGGCGTAAACCGCACCGTTCTGTTCGATCTCGTCCAAGACGGAACGTCGCGCCGGCTGGTCTCGCGGCAAGAGACTTACACCGCAGAGGATAGTCCGTTTCTCGCGACTGTCGACCAGTTCCGCGCGATGAAGCTCGCCTTCGATCATGGCGTGCCGGTGCCGGAGCCCGTCTTCGAATATGATGCGGCCGACGGGATGGGGAACGGCTTCGTGACCGCGTTCGTGTCGGGCGAGACGATGCCGCAGCGCATCTTACGCAGGCAGGATATCACCGAGATGCGCGGTAAGCTCACCGGGCAATTGGCGCACATTCTCGTTCAGCTCCATACGATCGATGTCGCCAAGGCTGGCTTTCTGGAATCCGCGCCGGATAGCGGCGATATCGTCGGCAAATTCCTCGAGCGCTACGACTCCTATGCCGAAGCGCATCCCGCAATCGAGCTCGGCTTCCGCTGGCTGGCGCGCAACAAGCGGCCGGCCGGCCGGCGCGCGCTGGTGCACGGCGACTTCCGGACTGGCAATTTCATGGTGGGCCCTGAGGGAGTCACAGCGGTGCTCGACTGGGAGTGCGCGCATTTGGGCCGGCCGATCGAGGATATCGGCTGGCTTTGCACGCGCTCCTGGCGCTTCGGGCAAGTCGAATTCCCTGTCGGTGGCCTCGGCCTACGCGAGCCATTCTACGCGGCCTATAAGGCGGCGGGCGGCGAGCGCATCGATCCGGAGGCCGTGCACTTCTGGGAGATTTTCGGCTTTGTGCGCTGGGCGATCTACAACATCATGCAGGCGCATGGGCATACGCATCGCGGGCGCCGCGGCGTTGCCTTCGCGGCGATGGGGCGCAACACTTGCTTGGTCGAGTACGAGCTCCTGATGACGCTCGCCGGCCGGTATTGCTGACGGAGAAATCGCATGAGCCAGGACCGGCCCTCGATCAACGATCTGCTATCGACCGTGAAGCAATTCCTCGACGACGCCGGCCCGAAGATGGAGGGCGAGACTAAGTACCATGCGCAGGTCTCCTCCTATCTGCTCGGCATCTGCGAGCGCGAGCTGCGCCTGGGCGCCGCCTTCGACGAAGAGGAGCAGCGGAGGCTCGCCACTTTCCTCGGCAAGGAGGGTTCGCTGCCGGATCTCACGACGGAGCTTTGCGTCCGGATCCGCAGCGGCGCTTATGATGACCGCTGGGAGGAGGCTTTGGAACTTGTGCTCCGGGGCACCATCGACAAGGTGCGGATCGTGCGGCCGGGCGTGCTGGCCCCCGAGCATCGCGACGCGGCGGACAAGCAATAGGGGGAAAGTATGCAGATTATGAGCGGCGAGCGCGTAAGCCTGTCGATTGCGGACGGGATCGCGCGGATCACCTTCGTGAATGCGAAGGGCCACAATGCGATGGACATGAAGTTCTGCGAGGAGTTCAGCCGTGCGACGCTGGAGGCCGAGATCCATCCCGATGCGCGCGTGATCCTGATCACGGCTGAAGGCGACGTGTTCAGCCCAGGCGGCGACATCAATCATTTCGTCGCGCACAAGGACGACATCCAGGCCCATGTGCTCGACATGGCGACCCGCATTCATGTTGCGATCCTCAGCCTCGCGCGCGCGCCGGCGCCGGTGATCGCGGCGGTCAACGGCATGGCCGCCGGCGGCGGCTTCAGCCTTGTCGCGGGTTGCGACGTGGTGATCGCCAAGAAATCGGCCAAGTTCAACTCGGCCTTCACGCGCTCGGGCTTCACCCCTGATGCCGGTGGCACCTATTGGTTCCCGCGCGTGGCCGGCGCCCGCAAGGCCTTCTGGATCATGGCGACCAACCCGACACTGACGGCCGACCAGGCCGCCGAGATCGGACTCGTCTCGCAGGTCGTCGACGATGACAAGTTTGACGCCGAGGTCGAGCGCATCGCGCGCCAGTTCGCCGATGCGGCGCCCGGTGCGCTCGGCGCCCTCAAGACCCTGTTCCGTTCCAGCCGCTCGGCGACTCTCGATGAGCAGCTCAACGCCGAAGCTCGCTCCATCGCCGCCCGCTGCGCGCTGCCGGAGACAATGGCGCGGCTGATGGCTTTCGTGGAGAAGAAGCGGTAGGGAGTCTTTCGCTCCGCAACTGAGGCTGTCGTCCGTGCTCAGCCGCCGCTGCCGTAAGGTCGGGTGATCACTTCCAGGTAGTGGCCGTCCGGATCGCGAAAATAGACGCCTCGCCCGCCGTCATTGTGATTGATTTCGCCGGGTCGGCTGCCCCTCGGATCGGCCCAGTATTCGAGGCCCCGAGCCTTGATGCGGTCGACAACAGCGTTGAAATCAGCCTCGCTGATCAGGAAGGCATAATGTTGCGGCCGGATCGGGCCCTCGGCGTCCGCAAAATCAAGCGAGACGCCATTGTCCAGCTCCACGACGTCGAAGTGGGCGAAGCGGGTCGGCGCCGGCCGCCCTAGCATCTCCGCCAAGAACTTTGCTGAGGCGCTCTGGTTCGAGGACCAGACGATCGTGTGATTGAGTTGAACGGCCATCACAGGAGTTCCGGTGAAGGAATTGAACTGATCTGGGCGCAGCAATGGTTCGTTTCAATCGCAGCCGTTCCCACGCCGCCCGGGACGCTCAGCCGTTTCCACCCCATGGCTCCCCGCGATTTTATCGAGACTTGCCGTGCCGGCGCGCTCGCGGGACTATGCGTGTCATGAAGTCCACGATCGACTTGCCAACGCCCAGGAGGCGGCAATGCCTGACGATAGGGATATCGGTTTACGGCGTGTCAGCCACAAAAGGCCAAAACTCAACGGTCTACGCGGTATCAGCGCCTTGGCGTCGACCGATACGCTCTCGGTGATCGGTCGGAGAAGGACCTGACAGCTAATCCCCAGTGCGGATCCGCTCGACCAGCTGGGCCACGGTCGGGATGAAGCCGTTCGAGTAGAACGGATCGTCCTTGAAGCGGTAGGCGTTGTGGCCGGCGAACATCAGCTGGTGCTCGACATCGTCGGAATGGCTGATGTTCTGAAGCGTCTTCTGAATGCAGTAGGAGCGGGGGTCCGCTTTCTTGCCGGTCGAGCCGGCTTCATTCTGGGCCCAGTTGGAGAATTGGCAGGCCGAGAGGCAGCCCATGCAGTTGATCTGGTCCGTCAGGATCTCGTCGGCCTTCTGGGGCGTCACGAAGATCACGGTGTTGTCGGGCGTCTTCATGCCCTGCGAATAGCCTTGCGCCACCCACGCCTCGGCGCGCGAGCGGTCGTGCTCGGTCAGGAAGACGACGCGGCCGCGGCGGCCGATCGGGAACTCGACATTATGGTCGCCCACCGGTTCGACCGAGAAGGCGACCTGCCGCTCCGACCGCTCGCGGAGCTCGCCCATGAACGGGTTCACGACCGCCGACGAATAGAAGCCGGTCGGGCTGAACTTGTTGAGTAAGATGTCGCCTTCGTTCAGCGAGCGCAGCCGCTCCTTCCACGCGTCGGAGATCGGGCTCTCCCGCGTCAGCAGCGGGCGCGTGCCGAACTGAAATGCGATCGGCCCCAGCTCCTTGCTATCGATCCAGTCTTCCCATTCGCGCAAGTACCAGACGCCGCCGGCCATGACGATCGGAACCTCGCCCAGGCCGTAGCCGCGCATCACCTCGCGCAGCGCCAGGACGCGCGGGTACGGTGCCTCGGGGTGGTGCGGGTCCTCGCTGTTGGAAAGGCCATTATGGCCGCCCGCCAGCCACGGGTCCTCATAGACCACGGCGCCGAGCCATTCGGGAAAGCGGTTGTAGGCCCGCCGCCAGAGGGCGTTGAAGGCCCGGCCGGAAGAGACGATCGGGTAGTAATAGACGCTGTAGTCGGCGCAGAGCTCGGCCAGCTTGTAGGGCATGCCTGCGCCGCAGGTGACACCATGGATGAGGCCGCGCGCCCCCTCGAGCACGCCGTGCAGCACGCGCTCGGCGCCCGCCATCTCCCACAGCACGTTCATATGGATGCGGCCCTGGCCCCGCGACTGCTCATGCGCGATCTGGGCCTGGGTAATGCCGCCACGGATGGCGTAGTGCAGCAGCTCTTCGTGCCGCTCGCGGCGCGTGCGGCCATAATAGTGCTGTGGAATTGCGTTGCCGTGCGAATCATAGCTGTCGGCATTGACGCCCGAAAAGGTGCCGACGCCGCCCGCCAGCGCCCAGGCGCCGGAACTCTCGCCATTCGACACCGAAATGCCTTTGCCGCCCTCGATGAGCGGCAGCACCTCGGCGCCGGAAAGCCTGATCGGGTTCAGCTGTCTCATCGATGCTCCGTCCGGTCCTTCTTGCCGCTTATATGGGGAACGCGCGCCGGATTTAGAGGGGTATTTTTCTCGTTGTCATTCCCGCGGACGCGGTCATTCCCGCTTCCGCGGGATGACGAATAAGAGTGAGGCGGGAAGCCCGCCTCACTCACACGTCTCAGCTCGCTTGCCGGGTCAAATCTTCGCCGGTTTCCTGGTTTACCGCCTTCATCGACAGCTTGATCTTGCCGCGGTCGTCGAAGCCGATGACCTTGACCTTCACCTCATCGCCCATGTTGACGACGTCGGTAGTCTTGGCTACCCGCTGCGGCGCGAGTTCGGAGATGTGGACCAGCCCGTCGCGGGACCCCAGGAAGTTTACGAAGGCGCCGAAGTCGACCACCTTCACGACCTTACCGGTGTAGATCACGCCCAGTTCCGGCTCGGCGACGATTCCCTTGATCCAGTTGATCGCGCGCTCGGCAGCTTTGGCCTCGGTCGCCGCCACCTTGACCGTGCCGTCATCCTCGATGTCGATCTTGGCGCCCGTAGTCTCGGTGATCTCGCGGATCACCTTGCCGCCGGTGCCGATGACCTCGCGGATCTTGTCCTTCGGCACATGGATGACGGTGATGCGCGGCGCGTTCTCGTTGACGCCGGCGCGGGCATGGTCGATCGCCTTGGCCATCTCGCCCAGAATGTGCATCCGGCCTTCCTTGGCCTGCGCCAAGGCGATCCGCATGATCTCCTCGGTGATCGAGGTGATCTTGATGTCCATCTGCAGCGCCGTGATGCCGTGATCGGTGCCGGCGACCTTGAAATCCATGTCGCCCAGATGGTCCTCGTCGCCCAGAATGTCTGAGATGACCGCGAAGCGGGAGGCTTCCTTGATCAGACCCATCGCGATGCCGGCCACGTGACGCGGCAGAGGGGCGCCAGCATCCATCAGCGAGAGCGACGAGCCGCAGACTGTCGCCATGGACGACGAGCCGTTCGATTCGGTGATCTCCGATACGATACGGATCGTGTACGGGAACTCCTCCTTGCTCGGGAGGAGCGGGTGAATCGCGCGCCAGGCAAGCTTGCCATGGCCCACCTCGCGGCGGCCGGGCGAGCCCATGCGGCCGGTCTCGCCGACCGAGTAGGGCGGGAAATTATAGTGGAGCAGGAAATGCTCACGATACTCGCCGGTCAGCGCGTCGATGATCTGCTCGTCCTGGCCGGTGCCGAGCGTCGTCACGACCAGCGCCTGCGTCTCGCCCCGGGTGAAGAGGGCGGAGCCGTGAGTGCGCGGAATGACCCCGACCTCGGCCACGATCGGACGGACGGTCTTCGTATCGCGGCCGTCAATGCGGATGCCGCTGTCGAGAATCTGTCCGCGGACAATATCCGCTTCGAGGCCCTTGAAGATCTTCGCGGCGAGCTGCAGGTCGTGTCCGGCATCGGCCTCCGCAGCCAATGTTTCGACCATTTTCTTCTTGGCCTCGGCCAGCTTCTCGTGCCGGTTCTGCTTGACGCGCTCCTTGTAGGCGGCGTCGATATCGGTCCCGACCAGCTCGAGAATGCGCTTCTTGAGCGACTCGTAGCTCGGCGCGACCTCGGGCATCGGCCAAGGGTCCTTGGCGCACAACTCGGCCAGCTGGATGATGAGATCGATCACCGGCGCAAATCCGCGTTGGCCGAAGGTGACGGCGCCGAGCATCACGTCTTCCGACAGCTCATGGGCCTCGGACTCGACCATCAGCACGCCCTCGGCAGTGCCCGCGACAACGAGGTCGAGCTTCGTCGTCTCGACCTGATCCATAGTCGGATTCAGCACATACTGACCGTCGATATAGCCGACGCGGGCGGCAGCGATCGGTCCCATGAAGGGGATGCCCGACAGGGTAAGCGCGGCCGAAGCGCCGATCATAGCCGGAATGTCGGCGTCATTCTCGAGGTCGTGCGAGAGAACGGTGCAAATAACCTGCGTCTCGTTGCGAAAGCCTTCCGCGAAGAGCGGCCGAATCGGGCGGTCAATGAGGCGCGAAATCAGCACCTCCTTTTCGGCAGGGCGCCCCTCGCGCTTGAAAAAGCCACCCGGGATCTTGCCGGCGGCGAAGGCCTTTTCCTGGTAATGGACAGTCAAGGGGAAGAAATCGACCCCGATTTTGGGGGATTTCTCGCCCACGACCGTGCAGAGCACGGTGGTATCGCCATAGGTTACGACCACGGCCGCGTCGGCCTGTCGGGCGATCTTGCCGGTCTCCAGCACGAGCCGGCGGCCTCCCCAGTTCAATTCCTTGCGATAGATGTTAAACATGATTTTCCTTTCCAGCCGTCATCCGGCCCGCCCGATTGCGGATCCGGACCCGAGCGTGCGGCCGGCCCGATTGCCGGCGCTTGCCCGCGTCGAATAGGTCTTCTCGACGTATGGACATGCGTTCGCTCCGCCGGCCCGGGAACCATTCCCGGGGGCGTGCGAGCCATGTCGAACCGTCGCGGAATTGCCCGTGGGGGCGAACTCAGCGGCGCAGACCCAGGCGCTGAATGACCTCGTCATAGCGTGCCCGGTGCTTGTTCTTGAGGTAATCCAGCAGACGCCGGCGTTGGCCGACCATAACCAGCAGCCCGCGGCGGCTGTGGACGTCCTTCTTGTGCGTCTGCAGATGCTCCGTCAGGTTGCGGATCCTCTCGGAGAGGATCGCGATCTGAACTTCCGGCGAGCCGGTATCGCTCGCCGCCTTGCCGAACTCCTTCACGAGCTCGGACTTGCGCTCTGTCGTAATCGACATCGGTGCTCCTCATTGGGGCTCTAGGTTGAATACACGCACCGGCTGCGCTTCCGCTCTGTCGATCCGCACCATCGCGACAGCGCGTCCGGCCGAAAGGGCCAGGGCGATGCCGGGCCCGCGCCGTTCGGCTACCATTTCAGCCAACCAGTCGCGGTGATGGTGCGTGAAGAGACCGACAGATTGTCCGCATCTCAGCCGCCGCGCTTCGTCCTCCGTCAGGGCCAACGCCGGGATGTCGTCCAGCGCGGTCTCGATCGGAAGGACATGCTCGTCCAAACGCCCTATATCGTCGCAATCGGAATCAAAATCCACAAAAATCGCTTCCTCCGCGCGAAAACGCCCCACTGCGAGGCGTCGCAGCGCCGAAACGTGCCCAAATGTTCCAAGGGCTTGGCCCAGATCTCGGGCCAGCGCGCGGACATAGACTCCCTTGCCGGATTCGACCTCCAGAAGCGCGTGATCGAGATCGGTGGTCTCGATCAGCGAGAGCTTCCGGACTTCGACTTCGCGCGGCTTGAGCTCGGCCGGCTCTCCGGCACGGGCCAGGTCATAGGCGCGCTCACCCGCGACCTTTATGGCGGAGAAGGCAGGCGGCGTCTGCCAGATGCGGCCGGTGAAGCGGGGCAGGGCCGAGGCGATGTCGTCGGCCGTCGGGCGGCCGAGGCTGGTCCGCGTCACCGGTCCCTCGGCATCGTCGGTCGCGCGCTCCTCGCCCCATCGGATGGTGAAGCGATAGATTTTCCGCGCTTCCATGAGGTAAGGCACGGTCTTTGTCGCCTCGCCCAGCGCGATCGGCAGCACGCCCGAGGCCAGCGGGTCGAGCGTGCCCGCATGACCCACGCGCGCGGCGCCGGTCAGGCGTCTCACTCGCCCGACCGCCTGGGTCGAGGTGGGGCCCACCGGCTTGTCGAGATTGATCCAGCCGTGAATCGCCCGGCCCTTGCGGCGTCGCATCACTCGCGCCTTACGAGCCGGAGTCTGGCTCGATATCGCGCCGGACCTCGGGTGTGCGCAGCAGATCCTCGATCCGCTCGGCATAGCCGAAGGATGTGTCGAGCGCGAAGGTGATCCTGGGGGCGTAGCGTAGCTGCATGCGGTGGGCCAGTTGGCCCCTGAAGTAGGGCGCGGCATGGTTGAGCGCTGCCGCCGCCTCTTTGGCATGGGTGCCGCCAAGCGTCATCACAAAGGCCGTGGCATTCTTGAGATCGGGGCTCACCCTGACTTCGGTCACCGTGAGGTTGACATCTTGCAAGCCCGGATCGCGGGCATGACCCTCGCGTAGAATCTCGGTGAGCGCGTGGCGCATCTCTTCGCCCACGCGAAGCTGCCGCTGGCTGGGGCCATGGGATTCGCCGCGCCCTTTCGCGCGGGCGCCGCCTACATGACGTGACGACAAGTTTCTTCTCCTTGAGGGCCCCGTGGCCCTTGGGCGCGGACCCGCTCAGGCGATGGCGCGCGCGACTTCCTCGACGTCGAAGGCCTCGATCACGTCGCCGACCTCGATATTGTCGTAATTCTCGAAGGCCATGCCGCACTCGAAGCCTTCGCGCACCTCGCGAACCTCGTCCTTGAAACGGCGAAGGGTCTTCAGCGTACCTTCGTGAATCACGACATTGTCGCGTAGCAGCCGGACCTTGGCGCCGCGACGGACCAAGCCTTCCGTAACCATGCAGCCGGCCACCTTGCCGGCCTTGGAAACATTGAAGATCTGGCGGATTTCGGCGTTGCCCAGGAAGTTCTCGCGAAGCGTCGGCGCGAGCAGACCTGACATCACCGACTTCACGTCGTCGAGAATGTCGTAGATCACCGAGTAATACCGGATCTCGACATTATCGCGCTTGGCGAGCTCGCGCGCCTGGGCGTTGGCACGGACATTGAAGCCCGCGATGAAGCCGCCCGAAGCCTTGGCTAGCGTCACGTCGGATTCGTTGATCGCGCCCACACCTGAATGCAGTACGCGCAGCAACACTTCCGTCTGATCTTGGCCGAGCTTGGAGAGCGCGCCGACGATCGCTTCGACAGAGCCGTGCACATCGCCCTTGACGACGATGGCGAGCTCTTTCTTCTCGCCCGCCTGGATCTGGCTGAACATCTGTTCGACGGTGCCGCGGGCGATGATCGCCGCCTGCGCCGTGCGCTTCTTGCGCTCGCGGAACTCGGCGATCTCGCGTGCCCGCGCTTCGGTGTCGAGGACGACGAAATCGTCGCCGGCCGAAGGCGTGCCGTTCAGGCCCAGCACTTCCACCGGGCTTGCGGGGCCGGCCGAATCGATGCTCTGGCCGCGATCATTGATGAGCGCGCGCACGCGTCCCCACTCGCTGCCGGTGACGAAGATATCGCCGACCTTGACCGTGCCGCGCTGAACCAGAACAGTCGCCACAGAGCCGCGGCCGCGGTCGAGCTTCGCCTCGACGACCGTGCCGATAGCCGCGCGGTTAGGGTTGGCTCTGAGCTCGAGAATCTCCGCTTGTAGAAGGATCGCTTCCTCGAGCCGCTCCAGGCCTTGCTTGGTCTTGGCCGACACTTCGACGGCCAGCACGTCGCCGCCCATCTCCTCGACCACCAGCTCGTGGTTAAGCAGCTCCTGGCGCACCCGGTTGGGATTCGCGTCGGGCAGGTCGACCTTGTTGATGGCGACGATGATCGGCACCTTGGCCGCTTTCGCGTGGGCGATCGCCTCGACCGTCTGCGGCATGATGCCGTCATTGGCCGCGACCACGAGGACCACGATGTCGGTGACGTTGGCGCCGCGGGCCCGCATTTCGGTGAAGGCCGCGTGGCCGGGCGTGTCGATGAACGTAATCTTTTGACCGGTCGGCAACGTCACCTGATAAGCGCCGATATGTTGCGTGATGCCGCCCGCCTCGGTCGAGACGACGTCGGTCTGTCGCATGGCGTCAAGAAGCGAGGTCTTGCCGTGGTCGACATGGCCCATGACGGTGACCACGGGCGGCCTCGATACTAGAGCCTCCGGCGCGTCGATATCGCCCGAAATGCCGAGCTCGACGTCGGACTCCGCAACGCGATGCACACGATGGCCGAACTCGGCCACGATCAGCTCCGCCGTATCGGCATCGATCGACTGAGTGATGGTGGCCATCACGCCCATGCGCATCAGCGATTTGACGACGTCACCGCTGCGCTCAGCCATGCGCTGGGCCAGTTCTTGCACCGTGATCGTTTCGGGAATGACGACATCGCGCACGACTTTGGTCTGCTCCTCGTTGCCCGATTGGCGCATGCGCTCCTTCTCGCGCGCGCGGCGCACCGAGGCGAGGCTGCGAGTGCGCTGAGAATCGCCTTCATCCGTGAGGGCCTGGGAGACGGTCATCTTGCCGGAGCGGCGATGCATGTCGCGACCGCGCGACGGCGCAGGGACTTTGGGGACGGGCGCACGAACGCCGCGCTTGGCCCTCGCACGGCGTTCCTCTTCCTCGTCTTCTTCCGCAATCGCCCGACCGCCGGAGAGCGCGGCGACCTTAGCGGCAGCCGACTCGCCCGCCCGATCGGCAATGCGGCGGCGCTCCTCGTCCTTCTTCTTCTCGGCCTCGCTCTCGCTTTTCCGCTTTTCTTCGGATTCCAGGCGCGCCTTTTCCGCGTCTTCGGCAGCCTTGCGCTCCTGCTCCTGGATGCGGCGCAGCTCCTCGAGCTCGCGCTTGCGGCGCGTCTCGGGATCGAGCGCCGCACGGCTCTCGACCTTGGGTTCCGGTGCCTCGGCGGCGCCGACCGCGTCTTCGTCGGCCATATGGGGAGGCGGCGCTTCCGGAACGCGACGCTCTACCTCCTGGACCGCGGTTCTGAGCGCCCGGACGCGGGCCTCGCGCTCCTCCGCCGTAAGCTGGCGAACCGTTGGGCTTGGCCGCGGCGGGGCGGCTTCGGGGCGCCGCGCAGTATGGCCGTCGGCCTCCTGCGGCTCGCGGGAGACGGGCGTCGGCGCGACGGGGGGCTTGGCGACGCGCGTCGGCTTCACTTCGACTGTCACCGCCTTGGAGCGGCCGTGCGAGAAGCTCTGCCGAACCTGCGAGGTCGTTTCAGGGCCGCGCTTGAGTTCGAGCTTGCCGCGTCCCGACAGACTCAAGACTTTCTTCGGTTCCTGTTCCTTGCTTTCGCTCATGACCGTCCAGTACCACCCTTCAAACCTAGTCTACGCCGCTCCACGCAAACCTGCGAGCCGCGCGGAGGCGGCGACGAATTTCTCGGCGAGTCCCCCGAGGGCAATCGCCGCGTGAACGACCACGCCCTCGCGACCTAGCGCTTCCGCCAGTGACGCGGCGGGCAGCACTGTCACCAGCGGCGCTTCCGGCGCCAGCCGCCGAAGCTTGCCCTGCCCGTCCTCCGCACCGTCGCTGGCCGCGATCAGGACGCCCACCGGCCCTTTGCGCAGCATTGCCTCGACCTTGTCAAAGCCTGCCGCCACGGTCCCGGCGCGGCGCGCCAGGCCCAACAGGTCAAGGCATTGCCGCTCGAGCAGCCGCTCGGTACGCGCTGGCAGATCCGGGTCCACCGTGACGCTCTGCCGCGCGGCCCGGGAAAAGGCCTTCTTCTCGACCGCGCGCTGGATCAGCTCTCGCCGGGCGCCGACCCAAATCCCACGGCCCGGCAACTTACCCGCGACATCCGGGACGAGTCGATCCTCTGGGCCGACCACGAAGCGGATCATTTGCCCGGGGGCGAGGCTCTCGCCGGTGACGATGCAGCGCCTCAGGGGGCCGCTCTCGGCCTCCCCTTCTTCGATCGGTTTCGCCTTCGCCACGGAGGAGATCCGCCCACAGCTTCGGACTACGCTTGCGGCTGCAGCTCGTCGCCGGCCGCCGCCGGCGCCAACGGCTCGTCGTCGAACCAGTGGGCGCGGGCGGCCATGATGATCTGCTCGGCGGTTTCGCTCGCCATTTTGTCCTTGCCCACAATGTCCAAAAGCTCGTCGGTCGCGAGATCGCCCAGATCATCCAGGGTCTTCACGCCCTGCTCGCCCAAAGCCACCAGCATCGCCGGCGTGAGCCCCTCGATATCGGCGACCGCATCCTGGACGCCGAGTGCGCGCCGCTGCTCCGAGAACTCCGCGTCGCGGTGCTGGAGATAGACCAGCGCGCGGTCGCGCAGCTCGGTTGCCACGTCTTCGTCAAAGCCCTCGATCTGCGCCAGTTCCTCGATGTCCGTTCCGGCGATCTCCTCGACGGTGGCGAAGCCCTCGGCGACCAGCAGATGAGCAATCACGTCGTCCACATCGAGCGCTTCCATAAAGAGCGCCGAGCGGACCCGCATCTCCTCGGTGCGGCGCTCGGATTCCTCGGCCTCGGTCAGGATGTCGATATCCCAGCCCGTCAGCATCGAGGCCAGCCGCACATTCTGGCCTCGGCGTCCGATCGCCTGGCTCAACTGATCGTCGGGCACGACGACCTCGATGCGGTGATTGGTCTCGTCCAGCACCACCTTGGTCACCTCGGCCGGGGCCAACGCGTTGACCACGAAGGTCGCGGGATCCCCGCTCCACGGAATGATGTCGATCTTCTCACCCTGCAGCTCGCCGACCACGGCCTGGACACGGCTGCCGCGCATGCCGACGCAGGCCCCAACCGGATCAATCGAGCTGTCTCGGCTCACCACGCCGATCTTGGCTCGGCTGCCCGGATCGCGCGCCACGGCCTTGATGGTGATGATGCCGTCATAGATCTCAGGCACCTCCTGCATGAACAGCTTGGCCATGAATTGCGGGTGCGTACGGGACAAGAAGATCTGCGGCCCGCGCGGTTCCTCGCGCACGTCGTAGATATAGGCGCGGACCCGATCGCCGTTCTTGAAATGCTCGCGGGGCAGGGTCTCGTCGCGGCGCAGGATGGCCTCGGCCCGGCCGAGCTCGACCGTGACATTGCCGTATTCGACGCGCTTCACGATGCCGTTGACGACTTCGCCCACGCGATCCTTATACTCGCGATATTGCCTTTGGCGCTCCGCTTCGCGGACCTTCTGGACGATGACCTGCTTGGCCATTTGGGCCGGGATGCGGCCGAAATCGATCGGCGGCAGATCTTCGACCAGAAACTCGCCGACCGTCACTTCCGGCTTCTCGCGGCGCGCAATTTCCAGCGGGATCTGGGTCGCTTCATTCTCGATCGAATCCGCCACCTCGCGATAACGCTTCAGCGAGATTTCGCCGGTGCGCCGGTCGATAGTCGCCCGGATATCGTGCTCATGGCCGTATTTCGACCGGCCGGCCTTCTGGATGGCCTGCTCCATGGCTTCGACGACCTCTTCCCGGTCGATGTTCTTTTCGCGCGCGACGGCGTCGGCGACTTGCAATAGCTCGATCACGGACCTCTCCTGATCCTTCTAGACAGACAGTGATGCGGCGTCTTCCGCCGCGTGCGGGGAGCCCTGCTCCTCCGATTCCTTCATCGCTTCGGCGATCAGCCGATCGGTCAGCACCAGCTTGGCGCGTCGAATCGAGCTCAAGGGCAGGCGAACCTCGCTCTCTTCGACCGCAAGCTTCACGGCATCATCCTCGATCGCCCGTATCGTGCCGTGGAAGCGCTTGCGGCCGTCGATCGGCGGGTCGATCTCGATCCGCACCTCATGGCCGGCGAAGCGCTCATAATCCGCGGGCTTCACCAGCGGCCGGTCGATACCGGGGGAGCTCACCTCCAACAGATAAGCGTCGGAGATAGGGTCGGCCGCGTCGAGCACGGCCGAAATCTCGCGCGACAGCCGCGCGCAATCGTCGACCAGCATGGCGCGCCGGTCCCGCCGCTCGGCCATGACCTGGAGCGTCGGACGCTTTGCGCCGCCCGTCATTTGGACGCGCACCAGCTCATATCCCAAACCGGCGACGGTCGGTCCGATGAGGCGCTCGATCTGCGCGGTCTGTTCCATGCCCTGGCGGAGCTCCGAAAAAGCAATAAGCCCGCGCGCCCGACCGGCCCCTCGTCCGGTCAGCGGCTTGCGAGCCACATTTCTTATTTGAATGGCGGATATATAAACCCCCGGGCCGGAACTGCAAGGGAATTCGCTTTTTCCCGGTCTTCTCCCCGAGGCGGAAGAGGATAGGCGAGGGCGCGGCCCGCGCAGACCTTTAGCAATAAGGCGCGAAGTTTCCGCCGCCTTTCGCTCCTTCCGCATTGGGGACGGCCTAAGTTGTGGGGCGCCGTACGCGACGATAGCTCAAATAAACGGGCCTCCGCCCAGCAGCCAAAGCCTTGGCTTCATATCGCGTGGGCTGCCAGGCTTCGGGGCGGCTCGCCGCGCGGTCGACGAGCATGAAATCGGGGCTGGCCGCCATGACCTCTTCCATCCAGGTGCCCAATGCAGGGTGATCGGTCGCGATACGGAACTCGGCATCGTCGGTCAGTGATTTAGCCAGCAAATCCAGCGCCTGACCCAGGAATCGCCGCCGCTCGTGCCGCCGCTTGGGCCACGGGTCGGGAAAGAGCAGAAAAGCGCCCGCAAGGGAGGCCTCGGACAGGACTTGGAGCAGCAGGCGGGCATCGTCGGAGAAGATCCGCACATTACGCTGTTCGCCTTCCTTCAGAAGGGCGAGCAGATTCGAGACACCGTTGAGGAACGGCTCGCAGCCGATATAGCCCATATCCGGGTGGGCGGCGGCCTGAGCGGCCAAATGCTCGCCGCCGCCAAAGCCGATCTCGAGGCAGACCGACCGGATGTGCGGATCGAAAAGCGATAGGGGATCGAGCCTTTCCGGCGGGTCGGGAAGCAGGATCGAGAGCTTCCGAAAGTCCGAACCGAGAAGCTCGGCTTTCTTGCTCCCAAGCCGCCGGCCGCGGCGACGGCCGTAGACCCGGCCGGCCGGCGGTCCGGCGCGGCCCATCGGTCGTCGTTCCGATGAGCTCAGGTGAAAGCGGAGCGGAGCGCGTTCACGAGATCGGTCCGCTCCCACGAGAAGCCTCCGTCCGGCTCGGGCGCGCGGCCGAAATGGCCGTAGGCCGCGGTGCGGGCATAGATGGGTTTGTTGAGGCCCAGATGCTCGCGGATGCCCCGGGGCGAAAGATCGACCAGCTCCTGCAGCGTTTTGGAGAGCCGTGCCTCGTCGACCCGCCCGGTCTCGTGCGTGTCGATATAGACTGAAAGCGGCTTGGATACGCCGATCGCATAGGAGACTTGGATCGTGCAGCGGTCGGCGAGATCCGCCGCAACGACATTCTTCGCGAGATAGCGCGCGGCATAGGCGGCCGAGCGGTCGACCTTGGTCGGATCCTTGCCTGAGAAGGCCCCGCCGCCGTGCGGAGCCGCGCCGCCGTAAGTATCGACGATGATCTTGCGCCCGGTGAGCCCGCAATCGCCGTCCGGACCGCCAATGACGAAGCGGCCGGTCGGGTTAACGTAGAAATGCTCCTCGTCGCACATCCAGCCCTCGGGCAGCACGTTCAGCACATGCGGCCGCACGATTTCGCGGACTTCGTCTTGGTCGACCGATTCTCCATGTTGGGTAGAGACGACGACCGACGTGGCCCGGACAGGCTTGCGATTCTCGTATTGCAACGTGACCTGGCTCTTGGCGTCGGGTCCCAACAGCGGCGCGGCGCCGGAGTGGCGCGCCTCGGCGAGGCTCTTCAGAATGCAGTGCGCATAATAGATCGGCGCCGGCATGTAGCTGTCAGTCTCGCGGCACGCATAACCGAACATGATGCCTTGGTCGCCAGCGCCCTCGTCCTTGTTGCCGGCGGCATCGACGCCTTTGGCGATGTCCACCGATTGGGCATGCAGGAGAATCTGGACGTCGGCGGTTCGCCAATGGAAGCCTTCCTGCTCATAGCCGATTTCTCGGATGGCATGGCGCGCGACATTCTCGATCAGATCGAAGCCGACGGAGCGGGGGCCCCGCACCTCGCCGGCGATCACCACCTTGTTGGTGGTTGCGAGCGTCTCGCAGGCGACGCGGGCGTGCGGATCGGCGGCCAGGAAAGTGTCGACGACCGCGTCGGATATACGGTCGCAGACCTTGTCCGGATGGCCCTCGGATACGGATTCGCTTGTGAACAGATAATTTGCGAGCGGCACGGCGGGCACCCTTGGGACGATTCGAAGGGCGAAACCTGCCTGGAATCCCCGCTCTGATCAAGGCGACCGACCGCAATGGCCGGCCCGTCGCCTCCCCTTCATCCCCCTTTTTGCCCGCCTACCTCGGATTGCCCGCGTAATTCGCCAGCGCTTTGGCCAGATCGAAAAGGCGGCGGCGGAGATGGGCATCGGGTATGCGGTAATAGGCCCGCACGAGCTCCAGCGTTTCGCGCTTCGCCATCGGATCGGGCTCCGAGCCCTCGGAGCGTGCTTCAGCGGCCGTTACCGCCGCATGGCGCTCATGGCCGGAGACCGACGGCATCTC
This sequence comes from Alphaproteobacteria bacterium, assembly GCA_035293565.1. GTDB lineage: Bacteria > Pseudomonadota > Alphaproteobacteria > BOG-932 > Roseiterribacteraceae > DATGMP01. Next base: position 50,473 of record DATGMP010000106.1, read on the forward strand.
CTCGAAGAAGAAGGAGACCGGCACGTCCAGCACCTTGGACAAGTCATAGAGACGGCTCGCCCCGATCCTGTTTGCGCCGCGCTCGTACTTCTGGACTTGTTGAAACGTCAGCCCGATCGCGCTTCCGAGCTTTTCCTGGCTCATTCCCAGCAAGGTGCGGCGGAGCCGTACCCGCGAGCCTACATGAACGTCGACTGGGCTCGGCGTGTCGATCTTCGGCCGACCGCCGCGGCGTTTTCCATCCCTGACTTTCAATTGCATCAAAACATGCCTTCGTTGCGAGACAGACCAGATTGCATACTGTCGTATGCAGTACTGGAATGCTATCGGTCAATTTCCTGACCGCAACCTGACGGCAATCGGAATGATGCCAATGATCGTTAACATTGTGAAGAAAAGAAGGTCGCCGGTGCGCGTATAGAGAGTGGGCGCGATCGCTTGCGGAAGCGCGGAATCGATGACTCCAACTGCACCCAGGCCAAGTTCGTGCAGCACCCGGCCATAGGGATCGATGACGCCCGAAACGCCGTCATTCGCAACGTTTACGAGCGGCAGCCCTTCCTCGATTGCGCGGGCCCGCATCATCGCAAAATGCTGGTGCGGGCCCGCCGTCAGTCCGAACCATGCATCGTTTGTGATGTCGAGCAGCCATTGCGGGCGATGCTGCTCGTTTGCGACCTCATGCGGAAAGATCACCTCATAGCAGATGAGGGGGCTGACGGATGGGAACCCTGGAAGCGGCAGCGTGACAAGGCCCGGCCCCGACCCGAAGGAATCGTCGCCGGCCGCGATACCCTGGAGCGGAATCCAACGCGACAGCGGCATATATTCGCCGAAGGGCACCAAGTGGTACTTGTCATAGGCCCCGACAATGCTTCCCGAGGAGTCGATCACGGCCAAGCTGTTTCGCGCGGTGAGCTTGCCTGTTTCGTCCGACACGAACCGGATCGTGCCTGTGATGAGCAGCCCATCGGGCGGCAGGATCGCGCCCAGCGCCTTGGCAAGTTCAGGTGATTCATCGAGCTGGAAAGGTTCGGCTGCTTCGGACCAGATGATGATATTCGGGCGCTTCTCGGCGGGCCCCGTCGAGAGCTGGATCTGTCGGCGTATATTCTCGACGAAGGCCGACGCGACCGCCTTGTCGGATTGAGGGATGGAGGGCTGCACCAGACGCAGCCTCACGTCCGGCACAATGGGGACGGGATCGGAAGGGAGGCGTACGGCGCCCCAGGCTGCCGCTGCGGCCAATATTGCCAGTCCGGCGACAGCGGCCCGCGCGGCCCGGTGTCGGCTGATGCAAGGGCTGCCCAGCGGCGCCGCGAGGGCCGGCGCCAGCAGCGCTAACAGCGTGACGCCGTAGATGCCGACCGCCGACGCTATCTGGCCGAGCCAGGCGAAGTCGGTCCAGGCATAGCCTGGGAGGTTCCAGGGAAAGCCCGTCAGCAAATGTCCGCGCAGCCATTCCGCGAGACTTAGCGCGACCGCGACCGCGATCGCCCGGGCGACCGGCCGGTTGGCCGGAACCAACCAGGCGACTATTCCGGCGCCGCCCCAATAGATCGCGAGCCCCGCGGAGAGCCCGTTGCTGGCGAAAGGCACTAGCCACCAATATCGGGCGATATCCACGAACAGCGCGAAGGTGAGCCAGTAAAGCCCGACCGCCAGATAACCGAAGCCGAAGCACCAGCCGATCCAAAAAGCACCGCGCCAAGTGCGGGCCCCGTCCAGCAGCCAGATGAACGCGGGTACCGCGATCCAGAGCGCCGGCAGAATGTCTGCCGGCGGAAGCGCCGCTGTCGCGAAGCCACCGGCGGCGATGGCGGTTACGGCTCTGCGCCAGCCCGCGAGATTGCGCAGCCACGCGGCCGGCCTCCAGCCGAATTCCGGCGACGAAGCTTGCGACAAGGAGGTCACTTCGCAGGCGGCGGGGGATTTCTCACGCGGACACGTTTGATCCGCCGCGGATCGGCTTCGACGATCTCGAATTCGAGCCCTGATGGATGCGTGAGCAGCTCGCCGCGGCTGGGCACCCTGCCGGCGAGCGAGAAGACGAGCCCGCCCAGCGTGTCCACCTCGTCGCGCTCGTCCTGGTCCAAGACCGAGCCGACACGCGCCTCGAATGCCTCGATCGGAACACGTGCATCGGCAAGCAGCGACCCATCGGGCTTCTCGATCATCTCGGCCCGGACTTCGCGGTCGTGCTCGTCTGTGATCTCTCCGACGATGCCTTCGATCAAATCCTCGATCGTGATCAGCCCGTCGATGCCGCCGAACTCGTCGACCACGAGCGCCATGTGCTGGCGGGTCTTGCGCATCTCGAGCAGCAGGTCGAGCACGTGCATCGAGGGCGCCACGATCGACACTGGCCGCACCAGATCGGGAACCGTGAAATCTTTATGCTCGGCGATCGCCGCGATGATGTCCTTGATGTGGACCAGGCCGGTCACGTCATCGAGCGTTTCGCGGTAGACCGGAAAACGGCTGTGCGGGTGCGCGGCTAGGATATGCATGAGCGCGTCACGGTCGATCGACGCGTCGACCGCGACGATATCGGCCCTGGGTATCATCAGGTCGGAAACCGGCTGGTCGCGGATCTCGAGGATGTTGGAGATCAGGGTCCTCTCATGCGACTGCTCGGCCGTCGGCGGCGCGTCGGGATCTTCGGCCAGAGGCGGCAGCGCCTCGGGACGGCTAGGACCCGCTCCACGGAAAAGGCTTCTCAGATTGGCCATCAGACCGGCCCTCCGGCCTGGCGCTCGGCGTAGGGATCGGGAATGCCGAGGCGGCCGAGAAGCGCGATCTCGGCCTGTTCCATCAGCGCGGCCTCGGCCTCGCCCTCATGATCATGGCCGGTGAGGTGCAGGGCTGCGTGAATCGCGAGATGGGCGACGTGATGTCCGAGCGGTTTGCCCTCCGCCTCGGCCTCGCCGAGGACCGTATCGAACCCCATGACGATGTCGCCGATCAGCCAGGGCAACGCCGGATCGCCGGTCTGATCGGGAGCGCCCAACGGAAAGGACAGGACGTTGGTGGGCTTGTCGCGGCCGCGCCAGTCGCGATTGAGCCCCTGGATGGTACCGTCATCGACCAGCCGGACACCGACCTCGATAGGCCTCCCGTCGGACCGGGTCCTCTCCAGCGCCAACCCGATCGATCGCCCAAGGATACGCTCGACGTCCGGCAATGCTTCCTGCCACCGCGCGTCCTCGACCTCGACGATCAGTCGTAGATCGGTCGCGCTCACCTTCTGCCTCCGTCGGTGGTCTTCCTGGGCTGTTTCGCCTTCCCTGCCTCGGCATAGGCGCGGATGATGCGGGCCACAACGGGCAGTCGGACGACATCGTGATCGTTGAATCGAACGATCTCGATCCCCTCGACGCCATCGAGTGTTTCGATCGCGTCCACCAGCCCCGACTTGACGCCGGCGGGCAGATCGATCTGCCCGATATCGCCGGTGACGACCATCCGGCTTCCCTCGCCGAGGCGCGTCAGCGCCATCTTCATCTGGACTGTCGTGGTGTTCTGCGCCTCGTCCAGGATGACGAAAGCATGGGACAGTGTTCGACCGCGCATGAAGGCGAGGGGCGCGATCTCGATCTCGCCGAGACCGATCCTGCGCTCGACCTGCTCGGCCGGCAGAAGATCGTTCAGCGCGTCATAAATGGGCCGGAGATAGGGATCGATCTTTTCGCGGAGATCGCCCGGCAGAAAGCCCAGCCGCTCGCCGGCTTCGACCGCCGGCCGGGAGATGATGATCCGGTCGATCCTTCCGCTCTGTAGAGAGGCGACGGCCTGAGCGACGGCCAGATAAGTCTTGCCGGTGCCCGCAGGCCCGACGGCCAGCACGAGCTCCGACCGCTCCATCGCTTGAAAGTACCGGATCTGGTTCTGGCCGCGGGCGGCGACAGCGCGCCGCCGGGTACGGATGACCGGAACGTCCGCGCGACTATCGTCGGTTAAGTCCGGCGAATTTGCGAGACGCATGGCGGCGTCGATTTCGGCGGGCCCGATCGGGACATCCGCCGAAGCGCGTTGCCAGAGTGAAGCCAACAGCTTGCGCGTCGATTCGACTGAGGATTTAGGGCCCGAGATGTCGAGGACATTGCCCATGGCCGTCAATCGGACGCCCATCTGCCGTTCGAGCCGTATCAGATTGGCATTGTGCTCGCCATAAAGCAGCGGCAAGCGGCGATTGTCGTCGAAAGTAATCTGGATCTTGCGATCCGGAACCGCGCTCAAGCGACCTCCAGCCTTTGGTCGTCCTTCTCCGGGGCCACGCGTCCGCCGAGGCTGAGCGCTCGCGCGGTCTCGATATGCACGGGAACGATCCGCCCGATGAAATGGGCGGGCGCCTTCACGTGAACAGCTTGCATATGGGGGCTACGGCCTTGTAGTTGACCCGGCCGCCGGCCCGGCCGGTCGAGCAGCACCGGGAGGGTCTTGCCCAAGCTTGCCTCGTTGAACCGCTCCTGTCCCCGGATCAGCGCTTCCTGCAGAATCGCCAGTCGATTCGATTTGACCGCCTCGGATACTTGCGCCGCCACGTTGGCCGCGGGCGTGCCGGGGCGGCGGCTGTATTTGAAGGAGTAGGCATGGGCAAAGCCGATGCTTTCGACCAGATCGACGGTCGCGCGGAAATCCCTGTCGCTCTCGCCCGGGAAGCCGACGATGAAGTCGCTCGAGAGCGCTATGTCCGGACGAGCCTCGCGCAGGCGCTCGACGACGGCCTTGTATCTGGCGATGTCGTGTTTTCGGTTCATCAAAGCCAGGATTCGGTCGGAGCCGCTCTGCACCGGCAGGTGGATAAACGGCATCAAGGCCGGCACATCTCGGTGCGCGGCGATGAGCTCATCGTCCATGTCGCCAGGATGGGACGTCGTGTAGCGAATCCGCGCGACGCCATCGAGTTCGGCCACCGCCCGGATCAGCCGTCCCAGACTCCATGTCCGCCCATCCGTCCCATCGCCGTGATAGGCGTTGACATTCTGGCCGAGGAGCGTGATCTCGCGGGCCCCGCCGGCTGCGAGACGGCGGGCCTCATCCAACACGTCGGCGGCGGGCCGGGAATATTCGGCGCCCCGGGTGTAGGGAACGACGCAGAAGCTGCAGAACTTGTCGCAACCCTCCTGGATCGCGAGGAAGGCTGACACGCCACGCGGAGAGATCTCGGCGGGCAGATGGTCGAATTTGGGCTCCGCGGGAAAGTCGGTGAGCACGATCGCTTCGCCGCCCGCCCGGGCGGCGCGCGCGATTAGCTCAGGTAGCGATTGATAGCTTTGCGGCCCCACCACGAGGTCGACGTAGCGTGCGCGCTCGGCGATCACCGGGCCTTCCGCCTGGGCGACGCATCCGGCCACAGCCAGGATCATTCGGCCGCCGGCCTCTTCCTTAGCGCGCTTGAGGGCGCGCAGCCGGCCGAGCTCTGAAAAGAGCTTCTCGGTCGCCTTTTCGCGGATATGGCAGGTATTGAGGATCACCATGTCGGCGCCGTCTGGGGCTTCGACCGGGCGATAGCCGAGCGGGGCCAGAACGTCGAGCATGCGTTGGCTGTCATAGACGTTCATCTGACAGCCCCAGGTTTGCACATGCACGGTCTTCGGGGCGGGCACGCGGGCGAAATCAGGCGGCGACTTCAATCTCCTCCCCCTCGACCCCTTCTGTATCGTCCGAAAGGTCCAGCGGCTCCTCATCACGCCCGCAGATGGCGCGGGCGAATCCCGCGAGAACCGCCTTGTGGCATCGCTCGGCCAGCGACTTGCGCGGAATCCCGCTCGCCGCAAAGGCCGGATGAAACTCGACCGATACGGTCAGCCGCCCGGTGCAGAGCGCCGCCCAGGCGTGGCTCATGAGCGGCATATCGCCGAACCAGGAATAGATCGGACGCAAGGACCGACCGAGCGGTATGCCGTCCAGGTGGGTTGGTACGATCGTGATCGGCTGGATGGTGAGCGGCCGCTCGGGCGAAGCCTGCTCGGCGACTGAGAAGAGGGCCGATTTGAACGGCAGGATGCGGTTGCCGTCCGACGTGGTCCCCTCGGCGAACAACACCAGGCTGTCGCCGTCGGCAAGCCGCCGTGATACCTCGTTCGCATGGCTCGTCACGTTGCCGGGCCTACGATCGACGAAGACGCTGCGCTGCAGCTTGGCCAGCCGTCCGAAGAACGGCCAACGGCTCATTTCGGACTTGGCGATGAAGGAAACCTCGAGAAGCGAGGCCAACACCGTGATGTCGAAATAAGAACTGTGATTGGCGACGAACAAGGTCGGATGGGCGGCAGACGGCGTTCCGTGAGTTACGATATCGAGACCCAGAAGCCTGGTCGCCCAATGGTGGTAGAATCGCGGGAAGCGGCGCTTGGCTCCGCCTGCAAACATAAGCAGGATCGCCTGAACCGGCATCATCGCGAAGGTGAAGATGAGGAACGGAACGACGCGGATAAATCCAAGCAGACGCGAGCCGTTCATTCGTCCAGACCGGTTGCCGACGGTACCTCGCGCGCCATCGGCTGATAGTGCCGGGCATATTTGTCGGTGATGAGATCGGTTTTAACGATCACGCACACATCCGTCGTCTGAAACTGATGGTCGATCACCGCGCCGTCGCCGATGAAGCCGCCGAGCCGCAGATAGGCCTTGAGCAGCGGCGATACTTCGAAAAGGACCAGGGCGGGATCGATCTCCTCGGTGGCGACGCGACGCATATCGATATAACGCTCAGGCCTGGCGACTGCTCTCAGCGCAGGCGGAGCGAGATAGTAGTGATAGAGGTAAGACAGAGGCAGCGCGAGCTTTTCGGGATCGGTGCCGGGGAGACTGGCGCAGCCGAACATGATTTCGATGTTGTAGCGCGCCGCGTATCCGGCGATGCCGCGGAAAAGCAGACTGATCGCCCTGCCACGATAGGCAGACGCCACGCAGGCCCGCCCGAGCTCGAGCACCTCGCCCGGATAATCGATGATTCGCGCAATGTCGAACTCACTCGCGGAATAGAAGCTCCCGCGGCGAGCCGCCATCTCGCGCCGGATCAGCCGATAGGTGCCGACCACCCAGTCCTCCTCCGGCCGGTTGTGATCGATCACCAGCAAATGGTCGCAAACGGTGTCGAATTCGTCGAAGTCGCGATTCGCGGCTTCCATCGCAGGGGTCGGGTGAGCGGCCATCTCTCGATAGAACACGTCATATCTGAGGCGTTGCGCCGCCTCGATCTCAGCCAAAGTCTGGGCGAGCCGCACTTCCAGGCTCCCGGACCGAATCGAGCCTAGGCGGCCTAAGTCGGCGCTAACGTGCGACATTGTCCGGCTGCGCTCCGTCGAAACGAGGAAGTAGGACGGCCGCACACGTCCAAGCCGCGCGCGGCGAGGTGCAATTCTCGATCGTTGGCATGGTCATCCGTCCGGCCAACATACATCCCGACGTGCGCCGTTTCCAGTTTTCGCGATCGGGCGGCCGCCGGCCCGGTCTGGACGGCGCGTCAGCTCGAAGGCCTGGCGCGGGTTCCGAGCCCGATCTCCTTGGCCAGCGCGCTGCGCTGACGGGCATAGTTGGGCGCCACCATCGGGTAGTCGATCGGGAGGTCCCAACGTTTCCGGTACTCCTCGGGGCTGAGGCCATGCGCGGTCTTTAGATACCGCTTCAGCATCTTCAGCTTCTTGCCGTCCTCGAGGCAGACCAGATAATCCGGCTGCACCGACTTCTTGATCGCAACGGCGGGCTGCGGCCGTGCCGCCACCGCGGTCGGTTCGGCGGCGTTGGAGAGCGTCTTGTACACCTGCTCCAGCAGGTTGGGCAGCTCGGCGATCGGAATATGATTGTTGGACACATGAGCCGCGACGATGTCCGTCGTCAGCGCCAGAAGGCCGTGGTCGGCAGCGCGCGTCATCGCAATTCGCCCCTATTGGTTCGTCGCGACGGAATATAGTCGCGGGGCGGTATGAGGTAAATCGAAAACCGGCAATAATTTTCTATGCTGTCCCGGTCATGATTTGAGCAGCGAAAGAAACGTTAGAGCATATGAGGAATCGCATTCTGATCAAGCAAGATCGTAGCATGACGGCCTCTAAATCAAGGCGTCGGTTCGGCAACGAGCCGAAGCTCAGCCGAAGCGAGATTATCAAGGGCGAGGATTTCCGCGTCGACGGTCCCAGATTGCGTGCGGTAATAGCCGGATCGGCGTCCGCATGGCGCGAACCCGAAGGCACGATAGAGGGCGATAGCGGGTTGGTTATCGACCGCGACCTCGAGCACCATGCGCCCTGCTCCCCGGCTGGCCGAGGCTGCGAGAAGCTCAGTCAACAAGAATCGGCCGACACCCTGCCGGCGATGTTCCGGCGACACCGCGATCGTCAGGAGCTCCGCTTCCGCTGCGACGATGCGCCAGAGGGCGAGGCCCACCGGCTCGCCGGTCCTGGCGTCGGTTGCCAGGCAACCTTCGGTGCCGGAGATTGCGAGAAGCTCGGCGAAAGCTTCGGCCGCCCAGCTTTCGGGCAGACCGGACGTCGCATGCAAGGCGGCAGCGACCTCGCTCATCGCGGGCGTCAACGGAACTCCGGCGAACCGACCGCGAGCGGCGCGTGCGGCAATCGGGATTGCGTCGGGCGCGCGCAGATAGAATGGCCGCGGCGGCGCGTGGTCAATCGGCCGTTTGGCGGCAAGTCGCGCCAACGTCCTTGGCGAGGGCGCGAAGCCGTGGACGCTGAGGTCGACGGCGCCGGGCAGGGCGGCAATGATCTTTCCCGCCGCATCGCCGGCGACGGCGATCGGTCCGGGGCCTAGCCAGCCGGGCACAGCCTCGGGAGCCAGCATAATCGGTGCACCGATCGGCTCGCCGCCCGCGTCGAATGGCTGGAGGAAGCACTCGGCGCGGCGCGATTCGACGGCGACCAGAAGCCTCGGTCCCGGTATGCCCAGTTGCACTGCCTCGGAGGCTACGACGGCAAAGACATCGATGCCGATGACGGGCTTGCCGGTGCCGAGCGCGAGCCCGCGCGCCGCCGCCAGCGCAACGCGGATGCCGGTGAAGGACCCAGGGCCGGTGGTCACCGCGAAGCGATCAAAATCAGAGAAGGCAAGCCCTGCTTCGGCGGTGATGTCCTGAAGCAGCGGCATCAGCAGCTGGGCGTGACCGCGCTCGGATCGGATGTGTCTTTCGGCGACAGTCTCCGACCCGACGCGCACAGCCGCGGCGCATTGCGCCCCGGCGCAGTCGAAAGCCAGAATTCGCATCGTGTCGGGCAGAGGCGTGACGGTCAGAAATCGACCGCGCGAACCTCGACGACTTCGGGAATGTAATGGCGCAGCATGTTCTCGATGCCGGCCTTCAACGTGGCGGTCGAGCTCGGGCAGCCGGAGCAGGAGCCCTGCATGTGCAGGAAGACCACGCCATCCTCGAAGCCGTGGAAAATGATGTCGCCGCCATCTTGCGCGACGGCGGGCCGGACCCGCGTATCCAGGAGCTCCTTGATCTGGAGCACGACCTCGTCATCGTCCTCGCTTCCGGAGCTCTCCTGACCGGCTTCGATGACCGGGAGCCCGGAGGTGAAATGATCCATGATCGCGGCCAGCACGGCCGGCTTCAGCGTGAACCATTCGGCACCTCCGGTCTTGCTGACCGAGATGAAATCCTGGCCAAGAAAGACGCCGGCGACGCCGTCGATCTCGAAAAGAGCCCGCGCGAGCGGAGAACGCCCGGCCGCGGTCGCGTCGCGGAAATCCGCGGTTCCTTCGTTCATCACGGTGCGGCCGGGGATGAACTTCAGAGTGGCGGGGTTGGGGGTCTCTTCGGTCTGGATGAACATGGCAACGCCCTCAGATTCGCGGAGATACGGCAAAAACCGTGTCCTGTTACTAGCACACATGGCCCGTCGGGCGCTTTGGATCAAGCTTCAGCTGATCGCATCCATCTGCTCGCGCGTCAGACTGCCGGGCACGACCGTGATCGGGATTCTCAGCCGTCCCACGGCCTTGCTCGCGAGATACGTGACGAGCGGACCCGGCCCTTCGGACCCGATTCCGGCGGCGAGCACCAGGATCGAGATGGTCGGATCGTCGTTAATTAGACCGAGAAGCTCGTCGCGAACCGAGCCTTCCAGGATATAGATCGCCGGGATCGATCCGGTTACCTCGATGACCGTGCGGGCCATGCGCTGCATGAGCTGTTCGGCGTCTTGGCGCGCTTCCTCCTTCATGAGCGCCGCCACGCTGGCGAGGCCATGGGTCTCTTCCTGCGGTATGACCCTCAGCAGCGCTACGCGACCGCCGGTGCGCATCGCGCGCCGGCTGGCGTAATAGAGCGCGACCGGCATCTCGACGCTGTCGTCGACGACAACAAGGAAAACGCGCGGCGCACCGGGGCGGGATGCTGGTTGCTCGCTCATAGGTCACATCCTACGGAATATCGCGCCAGCCGCCCAGCCGGCGGCTATAGCGAGGGCGAGCGCGCCGGTGCCGTAGAGCACCGAATGATGGTGAGCGACCGCGAACACGCCATTGGAGAAGCCGACGCGACTCACGATCAGCGGCGTCGTTTGGGCGCTGATCACCTGGCCGCCGGAGAGAAGAACGACCTCCACCGTGTAGTCGCCGGTCGGCAGATTGGCGGGGAAAACGATGTCGGCGCGGAACAGATGCTCGCCCAAAAAGCTCACCCGCGCCAAATCCGGACGATAGAGATCCGTTCGCTCCTGGGCCCGCAGCAGCGCCGCTCGGAATGGCGAGAACTCCGTAGGATCGGTGGTTTCGGTAAGCTGGAAGCGAAGATTGTCGAGGCCGATCCCGTAGCGCACCAGGGTTTCCGGTGTCGCGATCTCGGTCAACGGCTTGGTCGCGGCGGCTTCGTAGAAGCTCGGCGCGTCACGAAAGGTGGCGCTCCTGCCGTTGAGCCAGACTCCGAGGATACGCGTCTTGCGCCGAACGACGATCGTTGTCGGCGGTCCGCGAACGACGACGGCGACATCGCCCTGGCGGTCGGCGGATCCGAACAGGACCAGATCCGCTCCGGCGAATCCGGTGGTGATCCCGATCACGTGGCTCGACAGATCGGCGGCGAGGCTCTGGGCGCGCGCGCTGGTCGCCACGGTCGCCGTGATCCAGAGGATCAACGCCGCTATGCGTGCAGTACGCCTCATTGCGTGGGCATCGTGACCGAAAATAGATGCTCCGGCGTCGCGAACAGGTCGAAGGCCATCTTCACCGCCACGACGAATACGACAAGCGCGTGCATGAGCCGCGCATAATCCGGGTGCAGCAGGTGGCTGAGCCGCGTGCCGATCTGCGCGCCGACAACGCCGCCGATGATGAGGATCAGGGCGAGCACGATGTCGACCGCGTGCGTGGTGACGGCTTGGAGAAAGGTCGTGATGCCGGTTGTGAAGATGATCTGGAACAACGATGTCCCGGCCACCAGCCCGACCGGCATGCCGAGGATATAGATCATCGCGGGCACGAGGGCGAACCCGCCGCCGATGCCCATGAGCGCCACCATCAGGCCGCCCACGAAGCCGATCGCGAGCGGTAGGAAGGCGCTGATATAGAGACGCGAGCGCGGGAAGCGCATTCGGAGCGGCAGCCGATGGAGGGCGCCATGCTCATGCAGCTTGCGCCTTATCTTGACGTTGCGACGGAGCACGAGCACGCGGAAATTGTCGACCATCATCAGCGCGGCGACCGTGCCGAGGAACAGCACGTAGGTCAGCGAGATCACGAGATCGATCTGGCCCAGCGCCTTCAGTCGCGCGAAGAGCGCGACCCCGACCATGCTGCCCAGAGCGCCGCCCACCAGCATGATCGAGCCCAGCTTGAAATCGACGTTCCGCCGACGCCAATGGGCGATGACGCCCGAAACGGAAGCGGCAACCAGCTGGTTGGATTGCGTCGCAACGGCGACCGTCGGCGGCACGCCGACGAAGATGAGGAGCGGCGTCATGAGAAATCCGCCCCCAATCCCCAGCATTCCGGAAAGCAGCCCGACGAGCCCTCCCATCGCCAATATGACGAGAGGGTCGACGGTCATCTCGGCGATAGGCAAGTAGATCTGCATCTCTTCAGGCCGACTCGGAGTCTAGTCCCGCGGCCACTCCCGGTCACCCAGGCAGGAAGCCGATTAGACGGCGGGTCTCGGCGAGGACCGGCGCGGCAATGCTCTTCGCCTTTTCGGCACCCTCTTTCAGGATCGCGTCGACGGCCGGCGGGTCGGCAAGCAGCGCGTTCATCCGCTCGACGATCGGTCCGAGAGCGGCGATAGCGGCATCGGCCAGCTCGGCCTTCAGTGTCGAGAACTGCGCTCCGGCGAAACGCGCGACCGCGGCACCCTTCGAGCTGTTGGTCAGCGCCGCATAGATGGTCAGCAGATTGTCTGCTTCAGGCCGTCCCTCTAACCCTTCTGGGGAATGCGGCAGGGCATCCGGGTCGGTCTTGGCCTTGCGGATCTTCTGGGCGATGAGCTCGGGCGTATCGGTCATGTTGACCCGACTCATGTCCGAGAGATCGGACTTGGACATTTTCTTGGAGCCGTCGCGCAGCGACATCACCCGCGTCGCCTCGCCCAGGATCTGCGGCTCGGGCAACGGGAAGAAATCGACGCCGTAGCGATAGTTGAAGGCGCCGGCGATGTCGCGGGCGAGCTCCAAATGCTGCTTCTGGTCCTCGCCGACCGGCACATGCGTCGCCTTGTAGACCAAAATATCGGCCGCCATCAGGACCGGGTACGTATAGAGGCCGACCAGCGCGCCATCGCGGTCCTTGCCGGCCTTCTCCTTGAATTGCGTCATCCGGTCGAGCCAGCCGACCCGCGCGAAGCAGCTCAAAAGCCACGCCATCTCGGTGTGGGCCGGCACATGGCTCTGCACGAAGATCGACGCCCGCTTGGGATCGACTCCAGCCGCGATATAGGCGGCTGCGATCTCCCGCGTCGACTGGGCGAGCGCGGCGGGGTCTTGAGGCTGTGTGATCGCGTGCAGATCGACCACGCAGAACAGGCTTTCTCCCTGATCCTGGAGCGCCACCCAGTTCTTCAGCGCACCCAGATAATTGCCGAGGTGCAACTGATTGGTCGGCTGCATGCCGGAAAGGATGCGGATCAAGGGAGGCTCTGGGCGAGGGGTCCGGGTGGGACCGGGTTATCGGTCTCCGGCGGCCTAGGGTCAAGCCGCCATCAGGTCGCGACCCTCGGGCGCCTGAGCAGCGCCTTGAGATCTCCCGGCCCGGCGACGCCGGTCGCCATGATTGCGCCCCCATAGACCGCGAGCCCGCCGCCGACCAACGCCACGAGAGCCGCGGCGCGGCGCGATAGGTCGGCCGCCCACCAGTCGGCGAACGGCTCCTGGATCAGGAGAAGCGCGGCAGCCATGGCTGCCGTCGCCAGCAGGATCCGGGGCAGCGCATGGGTCAGCCGGTCGTCGAGGCCCAGCAAGGCGCGGCGGTGCAATCCCCAGCCGAGCATGCCGACATTGAGCCAGGCCGTGACTCCGGTTGCGGCCGCGATGCCGACGATGCCCCAATGCAGCACGAGCACGAAGGTAAGCGCCAACGCCGTGTTGAGCGCCACCGTGATCAAACTGAATTTGAGCGGGGTCTTGGTGTCTTCGCGGGCGAAATAGGCGGTCGAGAGCGTCTTAGCCAGCACGTAGGCCGGTATGCCAGCCGAATAGGCCGCTAGTGCGCCCGCCGTCATGATGGCGTCGGCGGGCGCAAAGGCGCCTCGCGAGAAGAGGCCGATCATGATCGGCCGGCCGGCCACTGCGAGCGCTGTGGCCGCAGGGAGGGAAAGGAGAAGGGAGGCCTCCATCGCGCGCGCTTCCAGCGCACGGGCCCCGGCCCGGTCGTCCGACTTGACGTACCGGGCCAGCATCGGCAGCAGCGCCGTCCCCACCGCGATCCCGATCACTCCGAGCGGCAGCTGATAGAGCCGTTCGGCGTAATAGAGGTGCGAGATCGCGCCGGCCGGCAGCAACGAGCCTATCATGGTGTCGATGAAGATGTTGATCTGTACCGCTCCGGCGCCGATCGCGGCCGGCGTCATGAGGGCGAACAGGCGGCGGATGGCGGGCGTGAGCGTCGGCCAGCGCAGCCGCAGCCTGATGCCGGCGCGTCGGCAGGAGCCCATCATCCAGGCGACCTGGACGAAGCCGGCCGCGAACTCGCCCCAGGCCGCCGCGTGGCCGGCGGTCTTGAAATAGGGCGTGAGGAACAGCCCGCCGATGATGCAGATGTTGAATAGAACCGGCGCTGCCGCGAAGGGGCCATAGCGGTCCAGCGCGTTCAACACGCCGCCTTGCAGGGCGGTAATCGAGATCAACGTCAGGTAGGGGAATGTGATCATGCAGAGCGCGACCGCGAGCTCGTAGCGGGGGCTCCCCGGCACGAAGCCCGGCGCCAGAACGCGCATCACGAGCGGCATGAAGGCGAGGAAGGCCGCGGTCATTGGTATCAAAATCGTGAGCATCGCGGCCTGCGCCTCCTCGGCGAAACGCTCGGCGGCCTTCTCGCCTTCCGCATGGGCGGTTTTGGCGAAGAGAGGGACGAAGGTGACGCTGAACGCGCCTTCGGCGAACAGGCGGCGGAAGAAATTCGGCAGCTTGAAAGCGACGAAATAGGCGTCTGCCACGGGCCCGGCGCCCAGAATGTCTGCTAGCAGGACGTCGCGGATGAAGCCCAGAACCCGGCTGACCAGGGTCAGCCCGGCCACGGTCGAAACGGCGCGGGCAAAGCTCATGCCCGAAAGCCCTAGCGGGATTCATGGGGAATGACCAGCGCCCGGATCGGCGCGATCAGACGGGGTTTAAAGCGATGGTCGAGATGATGAAAAGCGAGGCGCCGAGGAAGATGATCGCGACCAGGCAACTTGCCGCCACGCGCTCGGCCTTGGTCCAACGGCGCCAGTCGCGCATCAGGTCGCGCATGAAACCGCGCGATGAACGGGATGCCTTGACCGAGCTCTGAACCGTCTGCATGGGACGACTCCCGATAGACATGAGCTGACGATACCGTCCTCATTTTAATAAAGGTTAAATGCGGCCGATCGGG
Organism: Alphaproteobacteria bacterium; assembly: GCA_035293565.1. Taxonomy (GTDB): domain Bacteria; phylum Pseudomonadota; class Alphaproteobacteria; order BOG-932; family Roseiterribacteraceae; genus DATGMP01. The sequence continues at coordinate 65,491 of DATGMP010000106.1, forward strand.
GGCGCGACTGTGGAATTGTCGTGACGATTCAGCTCAGTTCCACAACCTGACGGTGCTTGCCGCCGCGTATCGGCGCCGGTATCGTCGAATGGGCAGGCGCGCCTCAAATCGCGCCAGGACTAAAGACAAGCTTGGAGGAACCGAAACATGGCATGGACCACCCCGCGGGTGATCGAGATCAGCGTCGGCATGGAAATCAACTGCTACGCCTGCGCCGAGATCTGAGACTTTTCTCTTTTCGTGATCGAGCGGAGCCGGCAAGGCCGCTCGCTCGATTTCTCGTCATTCGCAAGCGGTGAGCCGTGCTTCGCATCGTGGTATTGGGAGCGGCGGCCGGCGGCGGCTTTCCCCAGTGGAATTGCAATGACGAGGCCAACCGGCGCGCTCGCGCCGGCGATCCCAAGGTTCGCTCCCGCACGCAGTCATCGATAGCGGTCAGTGCCGACGGCCGGCGCTGGGCGGTGCTCAACGCCTCGCCCGACCTGCGTCAGCAGGCCGCCGAGCGACCCCAGCTCCACCCCGACGCCGAAGGACCCAAGCGTTCCAACCCGATAGCGGCAATCGTGCTGACCAACGCCGACGTCGACCATGTGACCGGCTTGCTCAGCCTGCGTGAGGGACATCCCTTCGCGATTTATGGCCATGAGCGTGTCCTCGGTGTCCTCGCCCGGAACAGCATCTTCAACGTTCTCAATCCGACGCTCGTCGACCGGCGTGTGCTGCCGCTCGAAACGCCCGCCGCGCTGCGCGACAAGGCCGGCGTGCCGCTCGGGATCGAGGTCACCCCTTTCGCGGTTCCGGGCAAGATCGCCCTTTGGCTGGAGGATCCTACCTTGCCTGACTTCGGCTCCGGCGAGGGGGATACGATCGGGCTCGAGCTCAGGACAGAGGGGGGGCCGTCGCTCTTCTACATTCCCGGCTGCGCCGGCATGCCGCAGGAGCTACGTGAGCGTCTTCGCGGTGCCGCTCTGGTCTTCTTCGACGGCACGCTTTGGCGGGACGACGAGATGATCCGCGCAGGAGTCGGATCCAAAACCGGATTGCGGATGGGGCATATGAGCTGCTCGGGCCCCGAGGGTACGATCGCGGCTTTCTCCGATCTCGGCGTGCGGCGGAAGGTGTTGATCCACCTCAACAACACCAACCCGCTCCTGATCGACGATTCGCCCGAATGCCGGGCGGCGCGGGAAGCCGGCTGGGAGGTGGCGTTCGACGGCATGGAGCTGACGCTATGACCGATTCGCTGCTGCCGAAGGATGAGTTCGAGCGGCGGCTGCGCCGGATCGGCGCGGAACGCTATCACGACAAGCATCCGTTTCATCGCATGCTGCACGAGGGCGCGCTGAATCAGGGCCAAGTCCAGGCTTGGGTCCTCAATCGCTTCTATTATCAAAGATCGATCCCGTTGAAGGATGCGAGCTTGATGGGGCGTGCTGAGGATATCGATCTCAGGCGCGAATGGATCGGGCGGATCGTCGATCACGACGGCAGCGACAAGGAGGAAGGCGGCATCGCCCGCTGGCTCATGCTGGCGGAGGGTGTCGGCCTCGACCGCGATTATGTCGCGAGTTGCGCGGGCGTGTTGCCGGGGACGCGATTCGCCTGCGACGCCTATGTGCACTTCGTGCGCGACAAGTCGACCTTGGAGGCGGTCGCCTCATCGTTGACCGAGCTCTTCGCGCCCGATCTGCACAGGACGCGGATCGCCGCGCTGCTCGAGCATTATCCGTTCGCCAACGACAAAACGCTCGCCTATTTCCGGACGAGGCTTGTCCAGGCGCCGCAGGATGTGGCGTTCGGGCTTGCCTATGTGCTGCGCGAGGCCAGGACACGTGAACGGCAGGAGGCGTGCCTGGCCGCGCTTCGCTTCAAGACCGACGTGCTGTGGGCTCAGCTCGACGCGCTCCACCACGCCTATGTGACGCCGGGCTTGATTCCGCCGGGCGCCTTCGTGCCGAAGGATCGGCAATGACCGAGCGAACTGTGATCCAACGCGACTCCGTGCCGCGCCTGGCGGCGCATACGCGCCTGCGTTTCGATAAGGCGCGAGACAGCTGGACGATCCAGGCGCCCGAGCGCTCCTTCATGCTCGACGCAATCGCGCACGCCATCGTCTCCCGTTGCGACGGAGCGGCGACTGTCGAGGCAATCGTCGGCGATCTCTGCCGTGCTTTCGAAGGGGCGCCGCGGGACGTTATCGAGACGGATGTGCTGAAGCTGATTCAGGACTTCGCCGACAAGGGGGTGATGGCGGCTTGACCTTCATCGAAGCGCCGATGGCGCTGCTGGCGGAGCTGACGCATCGCTGTCCGCTGCAATGTCCCTACTGCTCAAATCCGCTCGAGCTCGAGCGGGTTGCGCAGGAGATGCGGACCGACGAATGGCTCAGGGCGATTCGCGAGGCCGCCGATCTCGGCTGCATGCAGATCCATTTTTCGGGCGGCGAACCGACCGTGCGGCTGGACCTGGAAACGCTCGTTGCCGGCGCGACCGAGGTCGGCCTCTACACAAACCTGATCACGTCGGGCGTGCTTCTGGACGAAGCCAGGATGAAGCGACTGGTCGAGGCCGGACTCGAGCATGTGCAGCTCAGCTTCCAGGATTCCGAGGCCGCGGGCGGCGACAGGATCGGCCACTATACCGGCGGGCACGAGAAGAAGCTTGAGGCCGCCAAGCTCGTGCGAGCCGCGGGGCTGCCGCTGACCGCGAACTTCGTCGTCCATCGACAGAATGCCGATCATCTGGAAGCGATGTTGGATCTCGCGGTCGCCATCGGCGCGCATCGGGCGGAGATCGCGAACGTTCAATATTACGGCTGGGCGATACTCAATCGTGCGCAGCTGATGCCGTCGCGCGCTCAGCTCGAAGCGATGGTCGCAACCGTCGAGGCCGCGCGCGAGAGGCTGAGGGGCGTGTTGGTGATCGATTTTGTCGTTCCCGATTATTATGCCAGCCGGCCCAAATCCTGCATGGGCGGCTGGGGGCGGCGGTTCCTCAACATCTCGCCGTCAGGCAAGGTTCTGCCCTGCCATGCAGCCGAGACGATCGCAGGTCTTGAATTCGACAATGTGCGTCAGCGCAGCCTCGGCGAAATTTGGCGCGATTCGTCCGCCTTCAACCGCTTCCGCGGGACAGGCTGGATGCCCGAGCCGTGCCGCTCCTGCGATCGCCGCGAGATCGATTGGGGCGGCTGCCGCTGCCAAGCCTTCGCTTTGCTCGGCGACGCCGCGCAAACCGATCCTGCCTGCGGCCTGTCGCAGCACCATGCGCATATGGTGGAAATCGCAGCAGAAGATTCGGCGGCAGAGGCGGCCGAATTCGTCTATCGGCGGTATCGAAATCCCTCCCGCGTCGGGAGCGAACAGTAAAAGGTGCCGCTACTCCCGCTCGCCGGGATCGGCCAGCGCGGCGAGCAGCGATTTGCGGATCCGCTTGTGTTTGGCCGGATCGGTGACCTTCAGGCCGAATATGTCCTTTACATAGAAGACGTCGATCGCCTTATGACCGTATGTCGAAACCTTGGCGGTGGCGATCTGAAGGTTCAGACGGGTCAGGGCCATCGTCACGTCATGCAGCAGGCCCGGCCGGTCGCGGCCATTGATCTCGATGATCGTGTGGGTCGAACTCGCCTCGTTGTCGATCAGCGCGCGCGGCGTCACTTTGAAAGGACGCGAGCGGTCGGGCAGACGCGACTTGAGCCGCTCCAGCTCGACCGGCGGCTTCAGCGCGCCGGCCAGCGTACGCTCGATCATCACCACCAGCTTGGCGCGCTTGCTGGCGGAAATCTCGTCGCCGGTGGGATCCTCGGCCCAGAACGTGTCGAGCGCGGTGCCGTTGGCGAGCGTGAAGATCTTCGCGTCGACGATCGAGAGCCGCGATACGGCGAACGCGCCTGCCAGCCGCGCAAACAGGCCGGGGTGGTCGGCCGCATGTATCGTGACCTCGACCGCGTCGCGCGCCGGGTCAACGCGAGTCTCGACCGCCAATTTTTGGGCGTCGCGCTCGGCCGCATTGACCAGCCTGGCGTGGCGCGCATGGGTAGCCGCGTCGAACGCCAGCCAATAGCTCTGCGAGCCCAGCGCCATGAAACGCGCGAACTGCGCGTCGTCCCATTCGGGCAGAAGCGCCCGCGCCTCGGCCTGGATGGCCTTGACGCGATCCGCGCCGGCGCTTGAGCCGATGGCGCCCGCCAGCACGTCCGCGGTCCTCAGATAAAGATCCTCGATCAGCCCGGCCTTCCAATTGTTCCAGCGCCCCGGCCCAACGGCATTGATGTCGACGGTCGTCAGCACGGTGAGGGTCTTCAGACGCTCGGGCGACTGGACGAGCGCGGCGAAGCCCTCGACGGTATTGGGATCATCGAGATCGCGCTTGGTCGCGGTGCCCGACATGGCGAGGTGCCATTTGACGAGCCAGGCCGCGGTCTCGGTCTCCTCGGCCGTCAGGCCCAGTCGCGGCCCCAGCCGCTCGGCGATGGCGGCGCCGATCTCGGAATGATTGCCGCCGCGACCTTTGCCGATGTCGTGCAGGAAGACCCCGAGTGCCAGCGCTCGTTTCGATGCGATCTGTCCGATCAAGGTGGAGGCCAGCGGCAAGGTCTCGGAGGCTTCGCCGGTCTCGATGCGATTCAGGATGCCGATGGCGTTCAGCGTGTGCTCGTCGACCGTATAGAAATGATACATGTCGAACTGCATCTGCGCGACGATGCGGCCGAAATCGAGAATGAATCGCCCAAGAACGCCGGCGTCGTTCATCCGGCGCAGCGAGACCTCGCGATTGCCGGGCCCGGTCAAGATCTCCTCGAGAAATATCCGGTTCGCCTCTGTGTCGGCGCGAAGCTCGGGGCCGATATGGCGGAGGTTTCGCGTCACTGCGCGGAGCGCGTTCGGATGGATGTCGAGCCCGCTCCTTTGGGCCACCGCGAACAGCCGGATCATCTCGACCGGGCTTTTGGCGAATTGGTCGGGCGCCACGATATTGAGCCGCCGGCCCTCAAGCGCAAAGCCGTCGACACGTCCCTTTTGGGCACGGGAAAGCCAGAAACGCGGCTGGCCCAGCGTGTCGGCTTCGAAGGCCGAGCAGAAGATGCGGGTCAGGTTGCCGACGTCCTTGGCCACCAGGAAGTAATGCTTCATGAACCGCTCGACCGCCGCCGCTCCGACATGGTCGGTGTAGCCGAGGCGCCGGGCCATTTCGGCCTGGACGTCGAAGGTCAGCCTCTCCTCCGCGCGCTTCGTGTACCAATGCAGGTGACAGCGCACCGCCCATAGGAAGGCATCGGCCTTCGCGAAGCGCGAGGCCTCCTCCTGGCGCAGCATGCCGGCCGGCACCAGAGCCTGGATGTCCGTGACGCCGTAGAGCGCGTGGGCGATCCAGACGAGGGTCTGCAGGTCGCGCTGGCCGCCCTTGCCGTCCTTGACGTTGGGCTCGAGCATATAGCGCGAATCGCCGGCTTTGCGATGCCGCTGGTCGCGCTCGGCCAGTTTCGCTTCGACGAAACCTCGCTGATCGACGGCCTCCACGCCCTTGACGAAGCGCTTGTGGAAATCGGCGTAAAGCCTGGGATCGCCGGCGAGGAAGCGGCGCTCGGACATGCTGGTGCGGATCAGCGGGTCGCTCTTGGCCGTCCGCACGCAATCTTCGGGCGAGCGCACCGCCTGGCCCACCTTGAGCTGCATGTCCCACAAGGCATAGAGCATGAATTCGATGATCTGCTCGGCCCGCGGCGTGCGCTTGTAGGGCACCAAGAACAGCAGATCGATGTCGGAGAAAGGCGCCAGGGTGCCGCGGCCATAGCCGCCGATAGCGGCTAGCGCGACACGCTCGCCGGTGGTCGGGTTGGCAGCGGCGAAGACGCGCTTGTCGGCCAGATCGAAGAGAGCGACGACCGCCTCATCCATGAGCTCGGCGAGGGCGCGAGCGGCGGCGAGGCCGTTATTGGAGCGCTTGAACCGGCCCTCGATCTCGGCCCGGCCGGATTCCAGGCGTTCTCTGAGCAAGTCCGACGCCGCCTTGCGAAGCGCCGGCGCGCCGCCCTCGACTTCGAGCGCCTGCAGCGTGTCGGACAGGTTTTCTCGCGGCTCGCGTGCCGTTTCGAAAACGGCGCTCACCGGTCAACTCGCTTGCAGGGGTGGTTCAGGCGCGATTTCATACCGCATTACATATCATCGAATCGCGCCTGCAGAAGGGCTAAGGCGACAGCGCTTCCCGTAAATCGGCGGTCAGATCGCCGGCATCCTCCAGCCCGACGGACAACCGGATCGTGCCCGGGTTGATCCCGACCCTCTGCTTGTCTTCGACCGGCACCTTGGCGTGGGTCGTGGTTGCGGGATGGGTGATCAGAGACTTGGAATCCCCCAGATTGTTGGAGATCAGGATCAGCTTCAGCCGGTTTAGCACCGCGAAGGCACCCTCCTTGCCGCCCTTGACGTCGAAGGTGATCAGATTGCCGAAACCGCCCATCTGGCGTTTCGCAAGCGCATGATGCGGATGGCTCTCGAGCCCCGGATAGCGGATTCGCTCGATCGCGGGATTGGCTTCCAGCATGCGTGCGATCTCATGCGCGGTCTGGCTTTGCGCACGGACGCGAAGGTCGAGCGTCTCCAGCCCCTTGAGGAGAAGCCAGCCATTGAACGGACTCATCGTCGGCCCGGTGTGGCGCAGGAACGGATGCAGCTTCTGGGCGAAAGCATCGCTGCAGAGCACCGCGCCGCCGAGTGAGCGGCCCTGCCCGTCGATATGCTTGGTGGCCGAATAGACCACGATGTCGGCGCCGAGCGTGAAGGGCTTCTGGAAGATGGGGGTCGCAAACACATTGTCGACGACGACGAGAGCGCCGGCCTTGTGCGCCAAATCCGATACCGCCTGGATGTCGACGATATCGAGACATGGATTGGCCGGCGATTCCAGAAAGACGAACCGGGCGGGCGTCGAGAGCGCCTTTCGCCACTCGTCGAGATTCGTGCCGTCGACCATTGTGAAGGTCGCGCCGTAATTCGGGAGGATATTGCGGATGATATTGAGACAGGAGCCGAACAGCGCATAGGGCGCCACGATCCGATCGCCGACCTTGAGATCGCAGGCGAGCGCGGCAAAGACGGCCGACATGCCGGTCGCGGTGCCGAAACAGCGCGGCGCGCCCTCGAACGCCGCCAGACGGTCCTCGAACATCGCGACGGTCGGGTTGCGGAAGCGCGAGTAGACATAGCGCGAACCTTCATTGACGAAGGCTGATTCGGCCTCCTCGGCGGTCGTGTAGACATAGCCGGAGGTCATGAAGAGCGCTTCATCGGTCTCGCCGAATTGCGAGCGATGGACGCCTCCATGCACCATCAGCGTCTTGGGCTTCAAACCGGACCGTGCGCTCTCGTCACTCATGATCACCGCTCCTGCCGCTCGCGCGGCAATAAAAAGCCCCGACCGGGAGGTCGAGGCGCGATCTGAATGAATCCGAGCCTGACCTTTTAGCGGAATGTTTTACGTGGTCCGCAAGCCGGTCGCTCAAATCCCCACGTGAACCAGAGTTTGAAAGGCTGCCCGGCGCCAAGTCAAGCGTTCCAGTGCCGCACCTCAGGTAAATGCACCGGTGCGGCAATGGCGGGAGCAGCCTTGCCGGGTCCCCTCCTCCCGCTCGGACGGCGGCGGCTCGTAAGAGCGGTCGTCGTTCATCTCTGAAGTATCCGCTGGAAGCGTCGGGCGCCAGCCCTAGAATGATTGCGCATGACGATTCCACAGTTCCGCCTCAGCGTCCTCGATCAGTCTCCCGTCCCCGAGGGCCTGACGGGGGCCGACGCCCTCCGCAATTCGATCGATCTGGCCAAGCTCGCCGACCGGCTGGGCTACCACCGTTATTGGGTGGCCGAGCATCATGCGACGCCGCTCATCGCCTGCACGAGCCCCGAGGTGCTGATCGGCCCGATTGCGGCTGCCACGTCGCGCATGCGGGTGGGAAGCGGCGGCGTGATGCTGCCGCATTACAGTCCGCTCAAGGTGGCCGAGAATTTCAGCATGCTGTCGGGCCTCTATCCCGGCCGGATCGATCTCGGCATCGGCCGCGCCCCCGGCACCGACCAGCGCACGGCCTTTGCGCTCCAGCGCGACCGGCGGCAGATCGCGCCGGATGACTTTCCCGGGCTCCTTGCCGAGCTGATCGCCTATCTGAACGACCGGATGCCCGAGGAACATCCGTTTGCCCGGCTTTCCAAGACATTGCCCGGCGTGCCGGAGATCCCCGAAGTCTGGCTGCTCGGCTCTTCGCCGCAAAGCGGAATCTGGGCGGCGGAGCTTGGCCTTCCTTACATGTTCGCCGACTTCATTCAGCCGGGCGGCGCCGGAATCGCGGCCCGCTACCGCGCGGAGTTCGCTCCGGTCGACCATCTGAAATCGCCGATGACATCGGTCGCCATTTCCGCGATATGCGCCCCCACGGACGAGGAGGCCTGGCGCCTCTCGGCCAGCGGGCGAATGATCTATTACCTGCTCCAGACCGGGCGGCTTGCCGCGGTGCCGACTGTCGACACGGCGAACCGCTTTCTGGCGGAGCAGGTGGGCGATTCGCGAGCCGTACCCCCCGGCCGCCGGTTCGTCGTCGGCGCGCCCATGACGGTCAAGGCGCAGATCGATGCGGTCGCGCGGGAATATGGCGCGGAGGAGGTGATGGTCGTCACGATCGTCCACGACCACCAGGCCCGGCGTCGATCTTACGAGCTGATCGCTGAAGCCTTCGGGATGTGCTAGTCTGTCCCAAAGGCGGATGAATGGAGGGCGCTTCCATGTCACCCAAGATGCTTTTATCGCTTCTGGTCCCGATGGTCGCGTTGGCTCTACCGGCATCGGCGTCGGCCGGAGCCGACCATACGAAAATGTGCCTGTTCAGCCGAGCCGTCGACCGCGTCCGGGTGCTCGACCGCGATCACATCGTCTTCTTCATGAAAGATGGCGCCGCATGGGAGAACACGCTCTGGAAGACATGCTACCGGCTGCGTCCCGAAGCGTATCTCGACTGGGGACAGGACGATTGGGACGAAGCGGTCTGTACATGGCCGCAATCCGGTCCTCCGTTCCCTATCGTCGATGGCCGCAATCCGGCCGATGTCAGACCGCGGTTCAGTGTCAGCCTTAGAAACGGGCTGGGGCATTGCCGGCTCGGCTGGTTCACGCCTTATCGAGGCTGAGACCGTCCGTGCGCGGCCCGGGATCGTGACCGGCTTTGCCGATCGCGCTGGGTTTTGCCGGCGTCGCTGAGAGCGCCGTCGTAGGCAAACCCTTTACCGCGCAGGAGCTCGCTCGGAAGGTTCGTCTGGTCCTCGCCGGCCGCACGGCGATCGCTCGGGCCGGCGGCAAGATCACGCCGCTTGGCCGTCCTTCGACCCGCTCATAGCCTGTCGAGCACCTTTTTTGCGAGGGCGGTCTCCATGGCCTGCTCGGTCGGCTTGCCGCCCTGCAGGTGAACCGAGATGCCGAAATTCTTGCTGCCCTTCCGGACCGCGACGCCGTCGCCCCAATAGAGTCCTTCGTCGCCGACCGCGACCGGCACCGGCGTCATGTCGATGAGGTTGGACTTGGCTGCGTCGCGGAACTCCTGGAGGAATTTCGCCGGTCCGGGGTTGCCAGGCTCCCACGACCAGGCGTTCAGCATGACATAGTTCGATCCTTGCAGCGGCGCGTCGACCGTCGCCCGGTCTGAATCTTCCGCAACGCGCCAGATGCAAACCGAGGAGGCGGAGCCTTCCGCTTCGGCGCCTTCGCGCGATATCGGCGTCCCCACCTTCTTGCCGATGACAGTCGCGATCTCGTCGGCCGAGAGGAGTTTGCAGGCATCGATCGGCGCGGGCGAGTCGGCGCGAGCGGGGAGGGAAGGGATCATCGCGAGAGCAAGAGCGATGCCACACGCCGATCGCGCTCCAGTCTGTCTGGTTCGACCTTTCGGGTCGTGAGCGACAGGCATGGCGATCCCATTGCTGCTCATCGAACTTCTCAATCCTCTCTCGCGATCGCCGTCTGTATGGCCAGTCGCTCATCGCCTGCGGGATCGCGCGCCAATGCGGTTTCTTTGTCGAATACCATTGTGGCGCGGTCGTGTCCGTAGGGCTCCCATTTGGGCAAGCCCGGATGGTTGGGATCGCCGGAATGGGCGAACGCGATCCAGGCGCCGCTCACCTGCTCCTGCAGCGCAGGGAGATCGGGATCGGTGCCGACCAGATTCGGGCTATCGGCGACATTGCGGAACACGAAGGGCAGCTCCGCTCCATGCGAAGAACCCAGCTTGCCGCCGCCCAACGCCTCCGCGCGCTGGAACAGATACATATAGACCGGCGCCTTGCCGAGGGCGACCTTGCGCTCTGCCTGAGTGATGGCGGGGATGCGCTGGATCTTGTCGCTGGCGATCGCGAAGAAGATGTTCGAGGGTGTCGCGTTCGGTCGGCTCTTGCGGTAGGCAGCGATCAGCTCGTCGACTTCGACGGTGTTGTCGATCCCCATCAACGCCTGGACGCGCGGCCGCAGGTCGGCTTCATCCATGGCGAACAGCTTGTCGCGATCGGGCGAAAGCAGCCCTTTGAGGATGGTGGCCTCGTCGCGGCAAGTGCCGATGATCATCGGCAGATCGGCCGACAGCGCGGGCGCTTCCGGATCGAACGGATGTCGCGGCAGCGTGCGATGATCCACGACCGGCTTCAGCGGATAGCGCGGCATGAAGGTGCCGGGCAAAGGCGCGATCGCGGCCAACAGTTGCTCCTCGGGCACCTTCTGCAAATCGTCGACCTGATTATGTTTCAAGCCGAACGACGCCATGACTGCTTCGGCTGTGCGCGTCGCGGTGTCTCGCGGAATGCCGCGGACATAGGAGCCGCTCTCGGCGATGCCGCGATGGAACAGTCCCTTTGCCGGCGGCATCGCTTGCAGTGCGCTCACCTTTTGGCCGCCGCCCGATTCGCCAAATATGGTGACATTGCGCGGATCGCCGCCGAAAGCCGCGATGTTTTCCTTCACCCAGGCGAGCGCTTGGATGATGTCGAGCATCCCGGCATTGCCGGAATCGGCATATTTCGGACCGCCGAGCTCGCCCAGGTAAAGATAGCCGAAGACGTTCAGCCGATGGTTGAGGGAGACCATCACGAGGTCTCCCTTCTGAGCCAGCTTGGCGCCATCGCTGCCGAATTCGATGGCCGACCCGGTCCAGAAGCCGCCCGGATGCAGCCACACCATGACCGGACGCCGCCTCGCCGCTCCGATGCCCGGCGTCCAGACATTCAGTACGAGACAATCCTCGGAGACTGGCGGCGGCTGCGGGCCGCCCTGCGCCAGTTCCCCGGACGTATTGCCGCCGCTTTGCGGGGCACGCGGGCCTTCCGCAAGCGCGTCGCGGATGCCCGGCCAGGGCTGCGGCTTGACAGGCGGAAGGAAGCGACCGGCGCCGGCCGTTGATGCGCCGTAGGCGATGCCCTTGAAGACGGTAACCCCGTCCTGGACCATGCCGCGAACCTTGCCGCTCGTTGTCTCGACGACCGGATCGGCGGCATGCGCGGCGCGGGGCCAGAGCCCTGCCGCCGAAACGAGTATCGAGGCCGCGCCGCCCTGCTGCAGCAAGGTGCGTCGGCCGAGGCCTCCATTTCTCATGGTCCCTCCTGGGTCGCGTTTTTCACGATCCTAGCAGGGTTCATCCGGCGCGCCTAAGCGGCGGTTTTGAGGTCGCTCGGGATTGTGAAGGTCGTCGGCACGTTGGTAAAGCCGCGCACGCTCGGGCTGTGCGCCAGCTTGAGACCCGACGGGTCGATCTCGTAGTCGGGAATTCGCCTCAGGATCTCCTCGAACACGATCCGGACTTCCAGGCGCGCAAGAGCCGCTCCGAGACAGGAATGCAGTCCGAAGCCGAAGGCCATATGGTCGCGGCTGGCGCGGGTGATGTCGAACTTATCGGGATTGGGGAATTTCGCTTCGTCGCGGTTGGCGGAGATGATGCAGAGCCCGACCCGCGATCCGGCCTTGATCACCTTGCCGCGGATCTCGACATCGCGCGCCACCACCCGGGCGATGATCTGGGACGAGCCATCGAGCCGCAGCACCTCTTCGACGGCGTTGCCGATCAGCTTCGGATTCTCGACGACCATGCGGCGCTGGTCCGGATTCTTCCATAAATGATAGGCGAGGTTGCCGATCAGCTTGGTGGTCGTCTCGTTGCCGGCGATGGCGAGCAGGATCAGCGCGCCGACCACCTCCTTATGATCCATTTGACCTTTTGCCTCGGCCTTCAGCATCGTGCCGAGCAGGCCGTATTTGTCGCTGTCGAGGGCGCCCGCCGCCTGCTTGGCGGTGTGCTCCTCGAAATAGCCGGCGAGGTTCATGTAGCCCTGGATGTTGCGCTGAGACAGATCGCCCTGCTTGTCCTCGCGGATGATCAAATCGTCGGCCCAGCCGCGCACCTTGTCGCGGTCCGCCGCCGGCACGCCGGTCAGATTCGAGATCACGTCCATCGGCAGAAAGGCCGCGAGATCGGCCACGAAATCGAACTTGCCCGTCGGCAGATGTGGCTGCAGCAGCTCGATCGTCCGCCGACGCGTATAGTCTCCCAACGGCTCCAGTTTCTCTGGCACCATCAGCGGCGCCAGCAGATGCCGCTGCCGCGTATGGTCGGGCGGGTCGGTTGTGATGAACATCGGGTAAGGCAGCACTTCCGACGCGTTGTCCTCGAGCGCGACGCCGCCGGTCGAGATGAAGGTCTTGAAGTCTCGGAATGCGTTGCGGACGTCTTCCCATTTGGTGAGCAGCCACACGCGCCGCTCTTCGTTGTAATAGACCGGCTCGTTCTCGCGCAGCGCCCTGTAATAGGGGTACGGATCTTCGTGGAAGGCGTGATCGTATGGATCGAGATGAACTTTCGTCATGGCATCCCCGTCATGGACCCTTGGCGCTCGCGAACATTGCACTTGCAATGTTTTGCCCCCGGCGAGGCCGGAAAGCAAGGCCCCGCCGGCGTCGCATCTTGGAAGATGCGTTCCGGCGGGGCCCTCGCTACGCCGCCGCCCTTAAGCAGCGGCGCCGAACCCTATCAACGTCAGCGACCGGACGTCATTCCGACGTGCTGGTGGTGGTGGTCGTGCGGCGGGTATGCTGCTCGACCACCGGCGGCGGTGCAACAACGGCCGGGGGCGTGACGGTGGTGGTCGTCGACCTCTCGACGACTTCAGGCGGCTGGACCGGGTGGGTCACCGAATGAGTCTCGGTGTCGGTCTCCTTGCTCCACTCATAGCTTTCGGCCGGGCCGCGATGGGTTGTCCGGTGAGAGCTGTCGACCGACGAGCTTTCCGATGAGCGGCTCGTCGTATCAGACGACGTCTCGACGCTCTGGGCGGCCGCGAAGCCCGCGATCAGCGTCAGGGCCGCGGCGCTCGCCAACCAAGTTCGGATCATTTCAATTCTCCATATTCGACGGCGTTGAACGCCTCGGCCGGATCAACCGGACGCCACCACCGTTGTTCCGGGACAATTTCGAGGCGCCCGGCCGATTCAGCGCTGCGTGACCGTCGTGGTCGTCGTGCGCGTCGTGGTCGTCACCGGCGGCGGCGTCACGATGGTGGTCGAGCGCTCCACCACTTGGGGCTTCACCGGATAGGTCCAGGTGTCCTCGGTCCATTCATAGGTCTCGACCGGCCTCTTGCGGTGGTGTCTGGCCTTGGTGTTGGGCGTGTCCGACGGCACGGCGGCGTGCGAGAGGGCCGCTGGCTCGTTGGAGCCGTTGGTCGTTTGCGCGGGCGCGACGCCGGCCACCAGCCCCAGAGCCGCCGCGCCGACAAGGCATTGGCGGATCATGTCAAATCCTCCAGATCACGAAGGCGCACTGCGCCTTCCTCGTCTGGAATCAACCGAACTTCCGAACCCGATGTTCCTGGGCGGCCCGACGGCTCCGCCTTGCCGGACGGGCGCATTTCAGCCACTGTCGGTTTGTAAATATCGCCGGAGATCGCGAGGGGGATCGGACGTGGAGAGCACGGCCACGGTCATGCCGGAGGTGGATTTCGGCCTCGATCCGCTGCCGGACTTATATGATCGGCTCGCAGCGTTGCGAGAAGCTGGTCACCGGGTCGTTCCAGTGCGCTATATCAGCGAGATCGCCTGGCTCATCCTGCGCTACGACGACGTGACCGAAACCTTCGCAGACGAGAGACGCCTGCCGGCGGCAGCGGCCTATGAGCGGACCGGCGTGCCGGCGATGGGGCGAATCCTGATGGCGATGCGCGGCGAGCAGCATCGGGTCAATCGTGCGCTGGCGGGCAGCGCGCTTCTGCCCGGCGCAATTCGGCGCGCCACCGAAGGACTGCTGGTGCCTGTCGCGAACGGATTGATCGATCAATTCGGCGATCGGCGCGCGCTCGATCTCGTCGCCGCCTACACCGAACGCTACCCGTTCAATGTCATCAGCCGTTTGCTCGGCGTGCCGATCGAGGACGAGGCGCGGATCCTTGACTGGCTCGGTCGGCTGATTCGCTATCAGTGGGACCCTGAAGCCGCGCTTCAGGCGCGCGCCTATTTCGATGCCTACCTGAAGCCCTTGCTGGAGGAGCGTCGCTGCAACCCTGGGGAGGACATGATCTCGCAGCTCGTCGGGGCGGAGATCGAAGGACGGAAGCTGGAAGAGGAGGAGATCCTTTCTTTTCTGCGCTTGCTCTATCCCGCAGGCGCCGAGACGACCTTCCTGACAATGAGCGCGCTGATGCAGGAGGTGCTGTCGGATCGCGTGCTCTACGATCGACTGCTGGCTCGCCCGGAGGATCGTTCGGCCGCGGTCGAGGAGGCGTTGCGCAAGCATGCGGCGGCGACCATGCTGCCGCGCTTCGCGGAGCGCGCGGTCACGATCGGCGGCGTCGCAATTTCGGCCGGCAGCATGATCTTGGTCGCGAGCGGTGCGGCGAATCACGATCCCGCGATCTTTCCGGAGCCCGAGCGCTTCTCTCTCGAGCGCGGCGCCAATCCGCACGCCACCTTCGGCCGCGGACCGCATTTCTGCTTGGGTTCGCATCTCGCGCGCGAGGAGCTCAAGATCTCGCTGACATTGCTGCTGGAGAGGCTGCCGGGACTTCGTTTGACCGACGGTCCTGTCGCGGCGACCGGTACGGTCGTGCGCGGCATCCGCACCTTGCCGGTCGCGTTCGACGACGTGCTGCCGGCGCGACAGGCGGCCGCGCAATGATGCCCGAGCATTTTCGGATCGCGATACCCGATTCGTTGCTCGCCGATCTCTCCGAGCGGCTCGCGCGGACGCGCTTCATGCCGGATTTCGCCAACGACGATTGGGCCTATGGCGCGAACGGTGGCTATATGCACGCGCTCGTCGCCTACTGGCGCGATGGCTACGATTGGCGGCGGCACGAGGCGGCGATGAACCGCTTCGACCATTTTCGCGTCACGATCGACGACCTGCCGATTCACTACGTCCATGCGCGCGGCAAGGGCCCGAATCCCATGCCGCTCATCCTCTCGCATGGATGGCCGTGGACGTTTTGGGATTGGCGGAAGGTTATCGAACCACTGGCCGATCCCGCAGCTCATGGCGGCGATCCGGCCGACGCCTTCGATGTGATCGTGCCGTCGCTGCCGGGCTTCGCATTCTCGTCTCCGCTTGTGACGCCGGGTGTCGATGCGCCGCGTACCGCCGACCTCTGGCGGGTGCTGATGAACGATGTGCTCGGCTATCCGAAATTCGCTGCGCATGGCGGCGATTGGGGCGCCTTCGTCACCGCGCAACTCGGCCACAAACATGCTGATAGCCTGATCGGAATCCATCTCGCCAACGGCGCTCCGCTCGATTTCTTCCAGACCGGCATGCCAGCCGCAGCGGATTACGCGCCCGACGAGGCGGGGCTTCACGAACGCACGATCAAATTCTTCGCTGAAGGCCATGGCTATTCGGCGATCCAGAGCACGCGCCCGCAGACTCTGGGCTACGGTCTCGACGATTCGCCGCTCGGACTCGCGGCTTGGCTGGTCGAGAAGAGGCGCGATTGGAGCGATTGCGGCGGTGACGTCGAACGCGTCTATTCGAAAGACGATCTCCTGACCTCGATCATGCTCTATTGGGTGACCGAGACGATCGGCACGTCCGCGCGGTTCTATTACGAAGGCCGCGCGAATCCCTGGGTGCCGAGTCACACGCGCTCGCCGACCGTCGATGTGCCGACCGGGATCATCCGCTTCGAAAACGATGTCTGCTGGTGGCCCCGCAAGCTGATGGAGCGCCACTACGCCATCCGCCGCTGGACACGGGTTCAGCAAGGCGGACATTTCGCCCCGATGGAGCAGCCGCAGATCCTGGTCGACGATTTGCGCGCGTTCTTCCGCGGGCTGCGCTAAGGCAGCAGCCCGCGCAACCGATACAGCAGCTCATGCGCCTCGCGCGGCGACAAGGAGTCCGGATCGTGCTCGGCGAGCAGCGCCGCGATCGGTTCCAACGGCGAGGGCAAGGCGGGTTCGGATGGGAGCGCGGCGGCGGCGCTGAACAAGGGCAATTCGTCCATTATGCGCTTGGGGATCACGCCGTCGCCACCGCTTTCGATCTGATGCAGCACGGATTCCGCGCGCCGGATCACCGGCGGCGGCAGGCCGGCCAAGCGCGCGACATGGATGCCGTAAGAACGCTCGGCCGCGCCGGGGCCAACCTCATGCAGGAAGACGATCTCGTTCCGCCATTCCTTGATCCGCATCGTGTGACAGGACAGGGCCGCGAGCGAGCGCTCCAAGACTGTGAGTTCGTGATAGTGTGTAGCGAAGAGCGCGCGGCAGCGCACCTGGTCGTGCAGATGCTCGACCGTCGCCCAAGCGATCGACATGCCGTCATAGGTGGAGGTGCCGCGGCCGATCTCGTCGAGGATCACCAGCGAGCGCGGCGTCGCCTGATTCAGGATGGCGGCGGTCTCGACCATCTCGACCATGAAGGTTGAGCGGCCGCTGGCTAGATCGTCGGCCGCGCCGACGCGGCTGAACAGCCTGTCGACAACGCCGATCCGCGCGCTCTGCGCCGGCACGAAGCTTCCCATCTGCGCCAGGATCGCGATCAGCGCGTTCTGACGCAGGAAGGTCGATTTGCCGGCCATATTGGGACCTGTCAGCAGCCACAGCCGATCGTTGGCATGAAGCGCGCAATCATTGGCGACGAAGCGGCCGCCTTCCGGCGAAGCGGCGAGCGCGGCTTCGATTACCGGATGGCGTCCTTGTACGATGCGGAATTCGGTCGAGCGATCGACCAGCGGCCGCACATAGCCGCGATCGAGTGCCAGCTGCGCCAGCGAAGCGGCGATATCGATCCGCGCCATGGCGCGCGCGATGCCGCCGATCGCCTCTGCGTGCCCGGTGACCTCGCCGACAAGATATTGGAAGATGGCGAGCTCGATCGCGAGCGCGCGATCGCCGGCCTCGGCGATCTTGCGGTCGAACTCGGCGAGCTCGACGGTCGTGAAACGCATCGCGCTGCCCAATGTCTGGCGGTGGATGAAACGGCCGTCATGGCCCGAAGCGAGCCGTTCCGAGTGAACCGCCGTCACTTCGATGTGATAGCCGATCACGTTATTGTGCTTGATCTTGAGCGACGGGACTCCGGTGTCGGTCGCGTAGCGGGTCTGCAGATCGGCGATGACGCGGCGCGCGTCGTCGCGCAGCAGCCGCTGCTCGTCCAGCTCCGCCGAATAGCTTTGCGCGATGAAATTTCCGTCCCGCGCCAGCAGCGGCAGCTCGGCTGCCAGCGCGCGCCTCAGCCGACTGACGAGCGTTTCGAGCGGCAGCAGCGCCGATTTGGCGGCGGCGAGCGCATCCGGCAGCCCGTCGGGCAGCTCTTCGCGGAGCGAATCGGAGGCGGCGATGCCTTCGCGGATGGCGGCCAGCTCGCGTGGGCCGCCGCGGCCGAGCGCCAGCCGTCCCAGCGCGCGTTCGATGTCGGGCGCGGACGCAAGAATGCGGCGGACCGAGTCGATCAGCGGCTGGCGCGCCTCGAAGAAGGCGACCGCGTCCAACCGCCGATCGATCGTCGCAGGATCCGTCAGCGGCGCAGCGAGGCGAGCGGCGAGCAGGCGTGCGCCGCCGGCCGTGACGGTCTGGTCGATCGCCGCAAGCAAGCTGCCCTGGCGCTCGCCCGAAAGCGTGCGCGTCAGCTCGAGATTGCGCCGCGTGGCGGGGTCGATCTCCAGCACCGAATCTTCGGCCAGCCGCCGCGGCGGCTGGAGCGGCGGGACCTTGCCTTTCTGAGTCAGCTCGATATAGGCGGCGAGCGCACCGGCCGCCGCGACCTCCGCCCGTCCGAAGCGGCCGAACCCATCGAGTGTCTCGACGGCATAGAGGCTCATTAGCCGTCGCTTGCCGTTCTCGCTGTCGAACCGCGAATCGGGCTCGACCGTCAGGCGGGATTTCAGAGGTTGGAACAGCTCGTAAAGAGTCGGTCGCTGGATCAGCCTTTCAGGCACTAGAAGCTCGCCCGGATCGATCCGGCTAAGGGCTGCCGCGAGTCCGGTTTCGGCCGCCGGCTGGAGCCAGAGCTCGCCGGTCGAAAGGTCGAACCAGGCCAGACCCATGGCGCCGCCGGCCTCCGCGAGGGCCGCCAGATAGTTGGCGCGACGGGGCTCCAGCAGATTGTCCTCGGTCAGCGTGCCGGGGGTGATGACCCGGACGATGTCGCGCTTGACCACAGATTTGCCGCCGCGCTTCTTGGCCTCGGCCGGATCCTCGATCTGTTCGCAGATTGCGACTTTGAAGCCCTTGCGGATCAGCCGGGCGAGGTAGGCCTCATGGCTGACGACGGGCACGCCGCACATCGGGATATCTTGGCCCAGATGCTGCCCCCGCTTGGTCAGCGCGATATCGAGCGCCGCCGACGCGGCCTTCGCGTCGTCGAAGAACATTTCGTAGAAGTCGCCCATCCGATAGAACAGAAGGCTGTCCGGATGGCCGGCTTTGATGGCGAGATACTGCGCCATCATGGGCGACGGGGTCGCCGGTTCGCCGGAACGATCGAGCGGCATTGATCCTTTTAGCTCCTCGGTAACTTCGACGTTCTATCAGAAGCGGAGAAACTAGGGACAGGTCATGGGACTCTACCTCGTTACCGGCGGTTGCGGGTTTATCGGATCGCATCTCGTCGACGCGTTGCTCGCGCGCGGCGACCGGGTCCGCGTGCTCGACGATCTCTCGACCGGAAAGCGCGAGAATCTCGACTCGCGGGCCGAGCTTACGGTTGGCGACGTGGCCGACAAGGACCTCGTAGCCGACGCGATGCGCGATGCGGATGGGTGCTTCCATCTGGCGGCCGTGGCCTCGGTGGAGCGCGGCAACAAGGATTGGCTGGGGACGCATCGCTCCAACCTCACCGGCGCCATCACCGTCTTCGATGCTGCCCGCGCCGCCAATCGGTCCGGCCCCATACCGGTCGTCTACGCATCCTCGGCCGCCGTCTACGGTGACTCGGCCGACCTTCCCCTCCGCGAGACCTCGCCGACCCAGCCGCTTTCCGCTTATGGCGCGGACAAGCTCGGCTGCGAGCTTCATGCGCGGGTCGCCTGGCAAGTTCACGGCGTGCCGACGGTCGGATGCCGGTTCTTCAATGTGTATGGCCCGCGACAGGATCCGGCTTCGCCCTATTCGGGTGTGATCTCGATCTTCTTCGACCGGCTCGGCCGCGGCTTACCGATCACCATCTTCGGCGATGGCGGCCAGAGCCGCGATTTCATCTATGTCGCCGACGTCGTGGAGGGGTTGCTTCGGGCGGCCGGCGAGGCGAAGCAGGGCGCCGCAGTCGTCAATGTCTGCACCGGTCGGTCGACGACCATCCTCGAGCTCGCGCGGGCCGTGGCGGCGGTGCGCCACGCAAAGCTCAAGACCGCCTTCGAGAAAGCCCGCACCGGCGATATCCGCATATCCTTGGGCGACCCGAGCGGGGCGGCGGAGAAACTCGGCTTTCGGGCCGTCACGCCCCTGCTCGACGGCCTAACCCGCATGGCTGCGGGATAGGGCCGGCCGCTAAGCGTCTGCATTACAGATAATTAATCCGCACGCCATCGTCGGGTTATGCGGGCGACCTATGCTCCTGTAGTCGCATCAGGCCCGACACATCCGCGGGCCGTGAATTGGTTAGGGAAGCGCAAAGGACGAGGGATGCGGAGGTTGCTGCTCACCGTCTGCGCCGTCCTTGCCGCGGCGAGTCCGGCGCGTGCACTCGCCCAGACGGTGGATCAGCCGTCGGCCGCGAGCACCAATCCGCCATTGTCGCCTGCGCCTCCCGCAGCCCGATTGATAAAGCCGCGGAAGGGCGACCTCCGGCCAGTGGAAAGGCCGCGGCCGCGGCTCGGCCCGATCGACGAGCGATGCAGGCCGCTAAAACAACAGCTCGACGGCGAGCTGACCCACTCGAACAATCCCCACCGGGCATTTCAGGCGCGGCTCGCGCGCAACGCGGGGACTCGTCTCTGCCGGGACGGGCAAGTGGAAAAAGGTATGGCGGAATTCCGCAAAGGGCTTTCATATCTGGAAGAGACGCACCAACCCTAGTCCGGTCGATATGCATATCTTGATCGTTGAGGATGACGACGAGACGGCCGCCTACATGCAGAAGGGCCTCGGCGAGAGCGGCTATACGGTGGATCGTGCCGCAACTGGACGCGATGGCCTGTTCCTCGCCACGTCGGGCAATTTCGACGCCATCATCATGGATCGCATGCTCCCGGGCCTGGATGGACTCGCGGTGTTGCAGGCGCTGCGGGCTGCCAAGATCACCACCCCTGTCCTTATCCTGTCGGCTCTTGGCCAGGTCGACGACCGGGTCAAGGGCCTGCGCGCCGGCGGCGACGATTATCTCTCGAAGCCCTTCGCGTTTTCCGAGCTTTTGGCGCGAATCGAAGCGCTGCTGAGGCGTCGCGACGTGGCTTCGGTGGAGACCAGGCTGACCCTGGGCGACCTCGAGGTCGATCTACTTTCCCGTCAGGTCAGGCGGGCCGGCAAGCCGATCGACCTGCAGCCGCGCGAGTTCCGTCTCCTGGAATATCTCATGCGCCATGCCGGACAGGTGGTGACCCGCACCATGCTGCTCGAGGGCGTCTGGGATTATCATTTCGATCCGCAGACCAACGTGATCGACGTGCATATCAGCCGGCTCCGCCAGAAGCTCGACAAGGGATTCGACAAGCCGATGCTGCACACGATGCGCGGCGCCGGCTATTCGATTCGGGCCGGGTGAGGGCAAGCCGGTGGCGCGCGGCTTTCCGGGCTTCCTTCGCAGCTCGACCTTCCGACTGTCGATGCTCTATGTCCTGCTGTTTCTGCCCTCCGTCGGCGCCCTGTTCGGCTTCATCTATGTGCAGACGGTCGCCACGATCGACCGCGAGACCGAGCAGGCGACCAAGGCCGACGCAGCCGCCCTCATTCAGGAATATTCGACCCAAGGGCTCGCCGGGCTGATCGACGCGGTGGAGGACCGAACGGCGCCAGATCGGGTCGGCGATGGGCTCTATCTGCTGATCGACGAAGACGGCGCGCCATTGGCGGCAAACATCCATTCCTGGCCCACGGCCGAACCTGATTCGCGTGGGTGGATCTCTTTTGCGATCGACCGCGACGATGGCCCGCACCGAGCGCGCGGGCTGACCTACGCGCTCAAGGACGGATCGAAGCTGCTGGTCGCGCGCGACCTGCATGCCCGCTTCGATTTCCGGCACGTCATGATCGATGCGGGCTATTACTCGCTGGCGCTCATTTTGTTGTTGGGCGTGGGCGGCGGCTTGCTCATCAGCCGCCGGATGCTGCATCGGCTGGGCACGATCAACCAGGCCGCCGAGAGAATCATGGCGGGAGATCTGAGCCACCGGATCGAGACGACGGGGTCGGGCGACGAATTCGACCGTCTGTCGGAGACCCTGAATGCCATGCTGGAAGAGATCCGGCGTCTCATGAACGGCATGCGGACGGTCACCGACAATATTGCCCACGATCTCAGAAGCCCGCTCACGCGGATGCGGAGCAGGCTCGAGATGGCGCTGCGCGATCCGGGCAGCGGCGATGAGCAACGACAGGCGATCGAACGCACGATCGAGGATGCCGACCAGCTTCTCGCCACCTTCAAGGCGCTGCTCTCGATCGCCGACGCCGAGTCCGGCAGCGCTCGGGCCTCAATGGCGCCCTTGGATCTGGGCGCGATCGCAGCGGATATTGCCGAGCTTTATGGTCCCGCTGCCGAGGAGCGCGGGATCATGATGCGCTGCGCCGGCGCTGAAGGCACGGTGCTCGGCAGTCGGCAACTTCTGTTCCAGGCCATCGCAAATCTGGTCGACAATGCGCTGAAGCACACACCGGCGGGCGGCACGATCACGCTCGCCGTCGCGACAGGGGCGGGCGGCATCAGCCTCAGCGTCGCCGATACGGGCGCGGGCATCCCGGAAGCCGACCGGGACCGGGTGCTGGAGCCCTTTGTCAGACTCGATAAGAGCCGTTCCACGCCCGGCAGCGGCTTGGGGCTGGCGCTGGTAGCGGCGATCGCACGCCTCCACGGCGCGCGCATCACGCTCGACGATAACCAGCCGGGCCTGGCCGTGACGCTGCTCTTCCCGCCGGTCGCTCTAGCGGCGTGACAGCCTGAGGCATTAACAATTTGTAATGTTGGGGAAACGCGACGGAAAGGACCCGATATCTACCTTGGCGTGGCCGTTGAATCGAGAATTGGTCTCGATATCGGCTGCCCTGATAAGGAAGGAACCGTCATGACCCGTCTCCTCGCCACGGCGCTCGCGGCTCTGATGCTCGCGGCCCCTGCCGTCGCTCTCGCTCAGGCTCAGACCCCTGCCGCTCCTGCGTCGCCGGCTCCGTCGGCTAGCAGCGACACGAGCTCGACCGCGGCCTCCAAGCCGGCCAAGCATCACAAGAAGGCCAAGAAGTCGAAGAAGTCCTCTTCGTCGACGGATTCGACTGCGAAATAAGGTATTAGGCTTTCGCTGCCAGGTTCTTGAGCCTGGCAGCGAGGCACTGTTTGTTGGACATCGACAGCCGGTTTGTGATTCGCTCGCGAGATCCGAGTCACTCTTTGAGCCGGCTGTCGTTTGTTTTTTGGAACTGCGCCATCCGAGCGGACGAATCGAGAGGGGATATCGACATGACCCGTAATCTTCTTGCGACGGCCATCGCTGCTACGATGCTCATGGCGCCCGTGGGAGCCATCGCTCAGCAGCTCGTCCCTGGCGATTCGATCCTAACCTACGCCGACACGCTGCCGAAGCACGGTTCGTCGGTCAAAAGCCAGGTCGCGCTGAAGACCTCTTCCAAGAAGTCAGGCTTGAAGAGCCATAAATCGGGCAAAAGCCACAAATCAGGCAAGCATCACGGGTGAATGATGGCGACTGCCGCCAGCCGTCAGTCCTACGAGGGTCTAGTTCGCGTAAATAAAGCCCATCGTCTTGTAGGGGCGGCCCCAGCAGTCGTCGACATCGTTCCAGACGCGGACCGACGTCCAGTCATTGCGTTCTGAGACATCGACGACACGGACATTCCGTGTAATCTTCCCGCGCCCATAGCTTCCGATCGACCAGTTGGCGTGATCGATCTCGATCGTCCGGCGGTCGATGACCTTGGATACAAGGGCCACATGACCGTGCCTCATCCGTTCGGAGCGATCGAACACCAGCACGGCGCTCGTCTCCGGAAGGCGGCCCCGGTCATAATGTCCGATCGCCGCGCGCCACCATTGCCAAGCATCGCCGGAGAGCTGAAAGGATGAAACCTGGTGCACGAACTGCACGCAATTCCATGCCTTCGCCGGCGCCGAAGTCACCGCAAGTATTAAGGTTGCGGTAACCATGCCTAACAAAAGATTCCGGAAGAACAACAGAAGGCCTCTTTGCTATGTCTGACTGGCAGGCAAGTAACAACGGGGTCAAAGCTCATTGCGAGCCTCGACCGCTTCCTAGGAAACTTCGGGCTCCTTGTCCAGCGAAAAATTCATGGCTGACGCGCGAATTTCGGATTTCTTGTGGATAACTTTTCATTGACTTTTAGGAAACGTTGTTGCAGCGATCCGCCACAAATGAACTAATACCATGATATTACTAAAAAGTGCTTTATCGGGGATGTGGCAACAAGGTCTCACCCTGTTTGCGGCGCACATATTAATTTTGACGGTATTCTGGGGCTGTAGCCCGGCTGTTGCGGGTCCGCCACAGCGTGTTGCATCGATCAATTTGTGTTCCGATCAATACTTGCTTGCGATTGCGAAACCGGACCAAGCAGCTTCGGTGACCTGGCTCGCCGGTGACAAAAATCGGTCGGCCGAGGCCGCAAGGGCGGCGGGGATTCCGGTCAATCACGGCTCTGCGGAAGAAATCGCGCGGATCGCGCCCGATCTCGTGCTCGCGGATACATTTTCTGATCCGAATACGGTCACAATGATTCGACGGCTGGGCATCCCGGTCGCTGTCTTGCCGGCGCCGACCGATTTTGCCGGCATCATGGATCGCGTGCGGCGAACTGCGGCGCTTCTCGGAAATTCGGAGCGGGGCGAGGCGGTGATCGCGGAGATGCAGGCGACAATGGGCCCGCCGCCACCGACGTCCGACGCCAGGAAGCCGCTGGTGGCCGAGATCGAGCCCGGCTTCTTCACCGAGGGGGAAGGCACGCTGATTGACGATGCGATCTCCCGGAGCGGCGGTTTGGCGCTTGGACGGGTCCTGGGACTCCATGGCTATGCGAGCCTGCCGTTGGAGCGGCTGGTGTCCGCGCCGATCGATCTCATTATCCTTCCCGCCGAGAGCGACGGATCGCCGTCGCTCTCGGCGCATAGCCTCGATCATCCGGCCTTGCGAGATAAGTTGACGACGGTCCCCCGCTTCAGCATCCCGGCATTCTTGACGGACTGCCCCGCCCCCGCGTCGGCGGCGCTCGTGCCGATGATCCGGCGCGCGCTCGCCTCGTTGCGGCCGGCCGGCTGATGTCTTCCGGCCGGGGGATGGTTTTCCCGCTATTGGGGACTGCGCTGGTGTTCGTCTTTGCGCTGTCGCTCGCGATCGGCGCCGAACCGATCCCGGTCCAGCGGCTCTTCGCGGCGCTTATCGGTAGCGGTCAGCCCGTCGATCAGCTGATTCTCGCAGATATCAGGCTGCCGCGCGCGCTGCTCGGCGCGGCGGTGGGCGCATCTCTCGGCCTCGCGGGCGCTGCCCTTCAAGGTCTCTTGCGCAATCCGCTGGTCGAACCAGGGCTGATCGGGGTGTCCGGCGGTGCGTCGCTGGGGGCCGTGCTCGCGCTCTACGGTGGCCTATCTCTTGTGAGCCCCATCGCTGTTCCGGTCGCAGGCTTCGCCGGAGCGCTTGTGGCGACAATGCTCCTCGCCGCGGCGGCTGCGCGTGGCGCGCGCGCCACCATCCTCGTTCTGTTCGGCGTCGCTCTCGGCAGTTTGACGGGTGCGTTGACGGCGCTGGCGCTCAATCTGGCGCCAAGCCCATTTGCAATCCTCGAGATCGTCTTCTGGTTGCTGGGATCTGTGTCCGATCGCAGCATGGTGGACGTCTGGCTGGCGCTTCCGCCGATGGCGGTCGGCTGGCTGCTGCTGCTGACGGCGGGCCGCGGGATGGAGGCGCTGACGTTGGGCGAGCCGGCGGCGCAAAGCCTCGGATTGGATATCAAACGCTTCACCCTGCGCGTCATTCTCGGCACGGCGCTCGCGGTCGGGCCGGCGGTTGCCGTGACCGGCACGATCGGGTTTGTCGGTCTCGTGGTGCCGCACGTCATCCGCCCATGGGTCGGTCATCGGCCGGGCGCCGTTATGGGTGCGAGCGCGCTCGGCGGCGCGTTGCTGCTGCTCTTGGCCGATATCGTCGTGCGACTCGCGCCGACCGCGGCCGAACTGAAGCTCGGAGTCGTGACCTCCTTGATCGGAGCGCCGTATTTCATCTTCCTGCTTGTGCGACGGCAGAGGGGGGCCGTATGAGCCTACTTGTCGCATCGGGACTCGGTGTGGCGCGAGGTGGAAGGACGGTGCTGGGCGCGGTTGCGTTGTCGGTGGCGCCTGGTGAAGTGGTCGGGCTGCTCGGGCCCAATGGCGCAGGCAAGACGAGCCTGCTTCGAACGCTGGCGCGGTTGGAGCCTCCGGCAGGCGGTCAGATCGCGCTCGAAGGGCGCCCGCTCGAGTCCTTCGGCCGGGGCGAGCTGGCGCGCCTCGTTGCTTTCCTGCCCCAGCCGTCCGAGGCCGCCTGGCCGATCACCGTCGAGAATCTCGTCAGTCTCGGCAGGCTTCCCTTTCGCTCGCCCTTTGGGAGAGCGACCGAGGCCGATGCGAAGGCGGTCGAGGATGCGATCGTCGCTTGCGATCTCGACAGGCTTCGTGCTCGGCCGGTGACGACGCTTTCGGCCGGCGAGGCATCACGCGCCTTCCTGGCACGGGCGCTTGCCGGTCAGCCCCGCCTTCTGCTCGCCGACGAGCCGACGGCCAATCTCGATCCCGCCCACCAGATTACGGCGATGACGGTCTTGCGAGGCGTTGCCGAACGAGGCGGATCGGTCGTAATGGCGCAGCATGATTTGCCGCTGGCTGCCCGCTTTTGCGATCGCCTGCTTCTTCTGGGGCGCGGCCGGCTCGTTGCGCAGGGGCGTCCCGCAGAGGTGCTGACGCCCGACAACCTCGCGGCCGTGTTTGGCGTTCGTGGACGCTACCCGGATGACGGGGGCGACGAGTTCTTTGTGATCCCCTGGAGCCTTGTTAGCGGGCATGCGCCCGACAATATTGGTTCGCCATGAAAGACCCCTATTCGGTGCTGGGCGTCGCCAAGACGGCGAGCGCCGACGACATCAAGAAAGCTTACCGCAAGCTCGCCAAGCAGCTTCATCCTGATCTCAATCCGGGAAACGCTGAAGCGTCGGCGCGCTTCCAGGACGTCTCGGCGGCCTACGATCTTTTGGGCGATCCGGAGAAAAAAAGCCGCTTCGATCGCGGTGAGATCGATGCAACTGGCCAGGAGCGGCCGGAAGCCGCGTATTATCGGGCGTATGCTGGAGGACCCCAGGGCGAAAAATATCGCGCCGGATTCGACCCGTCCGATCTCTTCGCCGATCTCTTCGGACGCGGTGCTCGTGGCGGCGATTTTCGCAGCGGCGGCGAATTCCGGACGCGTGGTGGCGATGTGGCCTATGCGCTGACGGTCGACTTCATCGAGGCTGCGAAGGGGGCTCAGAAGAGGCTGACCTTCCCAGATGGGCGCGCGCTCGACGTGAATGTGCCGCCGGGAACCGAGAGCGGGCAGATCCTCCGGCTGCGTGGCCAGGGCAGTCCCGGTATCGGGGGAGGGCCTTCGGGCGATGCGCTCATCGAGATCACCGTCGCGCCGCATCCCTTCTTCCGCCGTGAGGGGAACGACATCTATCTGGACCTGCCGGTTACCCTTACCGAGGCCATCGGCGGCGCAAAAATCAACGTGCCGACGATCGACGGCCCGGTCAGCATGAGCGTTCCCGCCGCATCGAACACCGGGACGAAGCTTCGGCTGCGCGGGCGCGGGATTGCCCTCAAGGGCGCGCAACGCGGCGATCAGTACGTGACGTTGAAGGTTGTGCTGCCGAAAGAGCCCGATGCTGCGCTGAAGGAATTCGTGAAGAGCTGGTCCGGACGCGATTACGATGTCCGTGGTCCGGCGGGCATGGGATCATGACGATCGTCGAGCAGATCGCCGCCGAATTCGGAGTCGGCGCGGACGAAGTCGCCGTCTGGGTGGAGCGCCGGTGGGTGCTGCCGGCCCGCGGCGGTGCCGATCTCGCCTTCAGCGATGCCGATCGCGCCCGTTGCCGCATGATCGCCGAATTCCGCCGCGATCTCGCCATCGACGATGAGGCGATGCCGGTCGTGCTCGACCTCGTCGATCGGCTCCACGCCGCGCGGGCCGAGCTGAGACGAGTGTTGGAAGCCGTGGCCGCGTTGCCCAAGCCTCACAAGGATCGGATCCTGGAACGACTTCTCGGGGAGGATTAGAAATGAAACGGCTACTCGGGATGTTGATCGCGAGCGTTTGCTGGCCGACCGCCGCGCTGGCGGCGGATCAGGCGCCGTCGGCGGTCGGAGATTGGGTTACCGCGGACCATGAGGCTGTGGTCGAGATTGCGCCGTGCAGCAGCGGCTTATGCGGCACGCTCGTCGGCCTGAGGCACGATCACCCTCCGGGTGAGATCCCCAGGGACAAGAAAAATCCCGACGCTGGGAAGCGTGGCACGCCGCTTTGCGGCTTGCTGATGCTGGGCAGCTTCAAGCCCGACTCGAGCAATCCCAACAGATGGGTGGATGGCTGGGCCTATGACCCCGACAGCGGCAACACCTATTCGGGGCAGTTTCAACTCGACGGGCCCAACACGCTAAAGCTTCGCGGTTATGTCGGGATACCGCTCTTCGGGCGTACCGAAACCTGGACTCGCGAAGGTCCGGAGCCGCACAACCGCTGCGCAGCGGCCGGCGGCTAGGGCGAGTTCAGCCGCAGGCGCTCCAGGGACGCTCTAGGGGCGCGCTGCCGCCACTTGGCTGCCGCTGACGAGTTGGGCGAAGCGCCGGTCGCGCTCCTCCACCATATGGTGGAAGGCGACGAGCTCGGACCCCTGAAGACCCGTGTTGAGCGGCATGGCCGCGACGCTCGCGGGATTTACCTGCACGCCGTCGCGAATGACTTCATAATGCAGGTGCGGCCCGGTCGCCTCGCCGGTCATCCCGACATACCCGATCACCTGGCCCTGATGGACCTGATGACCCGTGATCGATCCGGCGGCAATCCGGCTCATATGGCCGTAAGCGGTCTCCATCGTGCTGCTGTGCCGTATGCGGATATAGCGACCATAACCACCAGCCCAGCCGGCGATCTCGATGGTGCCGTCGCCCGCCGCATAGATGGGCGTCCCGGTGGGAACCGCGAAATCGACGCCTTTGTGCATGCGCGTATATCCGAGAATCGGGTGCATCCGCATGCCGAAGCCGGAGGAGAGGCGCGCGCCGTCGACCGGCGTGCGCAACAGGCCTTTGCGCACGCTCTTGCCGTCGGGACCGTAGAAATCGACGCTGCCGTCGGGACGGCGGAAGCCGTAAATCGAATGCTCCTTGCCCGAGAGCGTCAGCTTGGCAAAGAGAAGGTCGCCCGGATGGTCGCCGCTCTGGCCGACCATGTTGTCGTACATGACCTCGAACCGGTCGCCCGGCTGGATCTCGCGCTGGAAGTCGACATCATAAGAGAAGGCGCGGATCATCGCGGCGGCGACAATGTAGGGGACGCCCGCCTCGGCGGTCGACTCGAAGAGATTGCTGTGGATCGCGCCCCGCGCCACGCGCGTCTCCGCGGTCAGGGGGACGGCGGACTGGAAGGCGACGAAGGCGTCGCCCTTGCGATCGACCGTCACCGCGTGCGCGTCGTCCGACTGAAACTCGAAGCCCCGGAAAGACCCGGCGGCGTCGCTGAAATTCACAGTGACGAACTGGCCGGCCTTGAGCTTGCGCGGATCATAAACGCGCCGAGTCGCTTCGACCGCTGCTTGCGCTTCGG
>DATGMP010000107.1:0-74280 GCA_035293565.1 Alphaproteobacteria bacterium
GCAGCGGCCATAGCGCCCGCACAGGATTCACAGAGCCTCGCGCTCGCCTCGCGCGCCGCCGCGCTAGCCGCCTCCGCAGTGGCGCAAGTTAGCGTGATGGTTCAGCGCGCCGGGCTCTCGCGGGTGGATTCCCTGACGGTCCAGCTCGATCCCGCCGAACTCGGCCGCGTGGAGGTCAGGCTCAAGCTGGATAAAGGCGGCACGGTGCACGCGGCAGTCACCGCGGACCGACCGCAAACGCTCGATATGCTCCGCAACGACAAGGCGTCGCTCGAGAAGGCACTCCAAAGCGCCGGCCTCAACACCGACGCCGGGTCGATGAGCTTCAATCTCAGGAACAACGGCAATTCGAACCAGCAAGCCTGGAGCGGCGGCACGAGCAAGGCGCCTGTCGCCGTGGCCGACGACGCTTCGACGAGCACGACGCATCTGTCGGTCATCGCTACCGACAGCGGCTGGACCGAGGCCGGACGCCTCGACCTCAGAGTCTAACTAGGAGAATGCAATGACCGTCGGCGCTCCCACATCGGCGACTTCGACCACGACGAACAGCACCAGCGCGGCCACCGCCCAGCTGACCCAGAACTATAACACGTTCCTGAAGATGCTGACGACCCAGCTCAAGAACCAGGACCCGACCGCGCCGATGGATTCGACGCAATTTACGCAGCAGCTCGTCATGTATAGTCAGGTCGAGCAGCAAATAAACACGAACAGCAATCTTCAACAGCTGATCAGCGCGACGAACGCGAACCAGGCCGCGTCCGCGGTTGGTTATATCGGGATGCAGGTCGACGCACCCGGCTCGAGCTTCACCTACTCGGGCCAGCCGATCGATCTGGGTTACGCGCTACCCTCGAACGCCGCGACGGCGACGATCAAAATCACGGACGGAAAGGGCAACGTCGTCTGGTCGGATACGGCTCAGACGACGGCCGGCAATTACAATTTCACTTGGAACGGAACCGACACAAGCGGCAACCCCGTGTCGAACGGAACCTACAACATCTCGCTCGTCGCCGCGGACTCATCAAACGCCGCGATCAATGGCACCACCTCCGTCCCCGGTATCGTCCAGGGTGTCCAGACCGACAACGGCACGGTCTACCTCACCGTCAATGGCAACCAGGTGCCTGAAAGCAGCATCACCAACGTGTCGAAACCCGCCTCGTAACCGGAACGATCAAATCAATGGATAGACTGAAAGGAAAATTGACATGAGTCTCTTCGGATCCCTCTACACCAGCGTTTCGGGCTTGAGCGCGCAGAGCCAGGCGCTCTCGATGATCTCGGCCAACATCGCGAATACCTCGACGGTCGGCTACAAATCGGACTCGGCGCAATTTGCCGATCTCGTGACTCAGGCGGGAGCGAGCACATCCTTCTCCTCGGGCGGCGTCGTCACCAGCACGGTCCAGAACATCGACCAGCAGGGCCTGCTGCAGCAGACCCAATCCTCGACCGACATGGCGATCTCCGGCAACGGCTTCTTCGTCGTGCAGCAGTCGCCGACCGCCGGGCAGACCGCAGCCTTTACGCGTGCGGGCTCCTTCAGCGAGAACAGCCAGGGCTACCTGGTCAATACGCAGGGCTATTATTTGATGGGCTGGCCGCTCAATAACGGCGCATTGCCGGCCTCGACGAGTACGATCTCGAGCCTCGTTCCTGTAAACCTGAACACTGTCGCGACATCGGTCGCGCCGACGGCCAACGCGGCGGTCAATCTCAACCTCAACGCATCGGATACGCCCGCCGTCGCGCCGGCCACCAACTACTCCTACAGCCTGCAGGTCTATGATTCTTTGGGTGCGCCGGAGACCATCCAACTTGCCTTCAATAAGACAGCGGCCAATACTTGGACTTTGACGACCACGTCGGGAAGTCCGGCCGTTAGTACACCGACCGGCCTCACCTTCAGCTCGAGCGGCGTGCTGACCGCGCCTGCTTCCGGTACGATATCGGTAGCGGGCATCAACTGGGGCAACGGCTCCGCGCCGCAGACCGTCAGTATCGATATCAGCAAGATCAGTCAGCTCTCGGCGCCGTACAGCGTGAGTTCGGTCACCCAGGACGGCGCATCCTTCGGAACGGAGACCGGAGTCTCGGTCAGCAAGACGGGCGTGGTCAGCGTCAATTACTCGAACGGTCAGATCAAGCAGGTCTACCAGCTTCCGATTGCGACCTTCACCGCCGATTCCCAGCTTTCGTCGGGTAGCGGCGACGTCTTTCTGCAAACGCAGAACAGCGGCACCTATTATCTCAATCAAGCCGGCCAGGGCGGAGCGGGATCGGTATCGCCGTCATCGCTCGAGCAGTCGAACGTCGATCTCGCAACCGAATTCTCGAACATGATCGTCACGCAGCAGGCCTACAACGCCAATTCCAAGGTCCTCTCGGCCGCGAACACCATGCTGCAGGACTTGCTGCAGGTGCAGGTCTGATCGGCCATTTAGTCCACGGTTAACTACTTACGTCCAAACTCGATAGGCGCGCAAAGCGTCGCAGGAGAAGTATCATGAGCTTAAATGCCCTCGCGCAAACACCCAGCATGGCGGACACGCTGGGACACTGGGTCCAGGATGGCCTTCGCCATCACCAGGAAGGGCGCTTCGACCAGGCCCAGACCATTTACGAGGCCATTCTTGCCGCCGATCCAGATCAGACCATGATCCTGAGCCTGCTGGGCCTTATCCATCATCAGAAGGGCGACAGCACCACCGCCGAGAAGCTGATCCGCCAAGCCGTTCAGGTGGCGCCGGAATCGGCGGTGCTGCGCGATCATCTGGGTCTCGCCCTCGACGGCATCGGCGACGTCGACGGGTCGATGGAAGCCCATGCGATATCGGTCATCCTCGATCCTGACCATGCACCCGGCTGGTACAATCTGGGCATGATGATGATGCGGGTCGGCCGTGACGAGGATTCACTGCGCTGCATCATGAGAGCGCTCGACGTGGACCCGCGCAGCCCGATCTATCGGACCGGCTTCGGCCGCATTCTGGCGAAGCTCGGCCATCGCATCGAAGCCGCCGACGCCTTCCGGCTGGCGCTCCTGGCCGATTCCAGCTTTGCCGAGGCCTTCGCCGGGCTGGCCGGGCTTTGGGATGAAATCGGTCAGGCCGACGATGCCGGAGCGGCGCGCGACGCAGCCCGGAAGTTTCACGACGGATTGAGCGATCCCACGGGCACGCTGGCGCAAGACATCTTCCGGCGCATTCAAACCTCGTTTCCGTCAACGGCGACTCACTGAGCCGTTATCCGATCAGCATTCAAGATAGAGAGAGAAACGCATGAGCACGGTCCCCTATGCCGCTTATCAGCGTATGCAGAACATCGCCGAGGATCCGCGCGCGATTGAATATCGTCTGCTGGGTCAGGTCACCGCCGCGCTGATGGACGCGGAGCGCGATCCAACGAACGGCGCCAAGATCGTGGAAGCCGCCTTGTGGAATCGCCGTGTTTGGTCGGCGTTCAAGGTCGATCTTATGAATGATGAAAACCGGCTTCCGCCTGATCTTCGCGGCAAGCTTGTGAGCATCGCTCTGTTCATCGAGCGCGAGACATCGCAGATCCTCGCCTTCAAGGCGGATCTGTCCTGGGTGATCGGGATCAACAAGACGATCATGGAAGGGCTGAAGCCGCGTGCGATCCCAGAAGCGGCTCAGACTCAGGGTCAGACCTTGACGCCGATGGCAGCGAGCGCAGCCTGAGTACCAGAATAGTTCGCAACGTACAGCGAAGGGCACGAAGAGAATTCTTTTCGTGCCCTTCGTGCTTCGTATCGCGCGTTTGGGTCAGCGCCTCGGTATCAGCGGGGCAATGAAATCGAAAGAGCGGGGTTCGAGCAGGACGAACCCCAGCGCGGCAATTCCGACACCGATCCAGATCCACCGGGGAATTCTTCCAGATCGAACCGTCACGGGTATGACGGCGCTGGGCTGAACCGCGTGCGGCAGCGCGATCGGAATTCCCGACAGCGGGACCGGCGGTTTTGGCTCGGGCACCGCTGACGTCGGCGGGCCCATCATGCCCGGCGTGGCTTGTGGAAATACAGGCTCCTGCACGCGTGGCCGGGCCGGCTGAGCCACATACCGATCGACGATTGCGCGATTGGTCGAGGCGGCGGCATTGGCGGGACCGCCATCCTTCAGCGCCTTCACAATGTCGCGATTGCGCGAAGGCACCGGCTTGCCGATGCTCGCGAGCCTGAATTTCGCGTCGGTCTCATTCAGCCACTGCATTTGGCCGAACTGCTCAACAGTGACCATGAGGCTGGAATCGCCGCGATGCTGAGCCGTCGCCGGCGGCTCGATAAGCCCTTTCACGCTGACCCAACGTCCGGCCAGGCTGTTGGACGGCAGCTCCGCCAAATGCTCCAGGCCCTCGGACCAGACGGCGATCTTCACCATGTCGCCGGGTGACGGCGCGAAATTGAGATTGACGAAGGGTGTCGGGTGCCCGCCACGTCGGCCGACGCCAGGCTCGACCGCGACAATTCTCCCGACCAGCTCGACGCGATCGCCGACATGTTGCGATGCTGCGGCAAAATCGGCGGCGTCGACGACCGGGAACGGCGCTATATAGTCGGTGACACGATTGGTCGCCTTGGCCGTCGCCGATGTCGATACTGGCGCTTTCGCCGCCGGGATGTTCCGACCGGCGTGGAAATCCTCCAATGTCGGAACCGCCTCGATCTCGGCGTCGCACACCAGCGCAAAATTGCGCACCTGTTCCGCGAGCTTGTTGTTGGCCAGCAGCAGGCGGAAGATCTCGCTGTTGCGCGGGTCGACGAAATCGTTTGCCTTGAAGACGATCGTCTCGCCGCCCTCGCGGAAGCGAGCATAGAGATTCTTCTCCTCCATGATCGCCCGCAGGCTGAGATCGAGCGCGATGAAACTGAATCGGTCCATGCTCGGACCATAGTCGGAGGCGCGGCGATCGGGATGCTGAAAATGCTTGTGGCCCGTCTCGCTCCCGTCGCCGGCGGGCAGTCCCGGAACAAACATGCCGTCATAGTCGATGAGCTTCACGCCCTCGGTCGACAACATGACGTTGCCATTCTGGATGTCGCCATGCGCGATGCCCTCGCGCTCGAGAAAGGTCGCCAGCGCTCCGAAATCGTCGCGTGCCCGCGCAAGGACCGCCGGCTTGTCGAAATTCTTGTCGAGCCATATGCCCAACGGATCGCCCTCGACCCAGTCCATGCGGACGATCGGGTAGCTCCCTTGGCGTATTCGGATGCCCTGCCCTTGAAAATCGAAATCAACAAAATAGTTGCTGCCGAGCGATTTGAGCTTTGTGGCGATCGCCTTGTATTTCTTCTCGATCGAGGGGATCTCGCGGTGGAAGCATCGGACTGCATATTTGTGCGCCGGCGTGCTGACCGTGTAGGTGAGCGCGAAACCGCCCGAGAGAACCAGGGGAAGGCCGAGACTGTTCTCCTTGACCGATCCGTCCTTGAGCTCCGGATCGAAGAACGCGTGCGACGGGTGCTGAACAGCTTCGTTATAATCGACGATCTGAGGGTACGACATGGGGGTGCCTACCAGATTGCCATGAGAGTGGTGTCGTCGCGCCGCATGCGACCGGCGGCGCGTTCGGTGCAAACGAAGCGCGTGAAGTCGGCTTGGCCGCCAAGATTACGAAGGATCGCGACGGGCGACCGCTTCGTGTCGCGCCAGGACAGAAGCCAATGGCCGAGGGCATCCGTCATGCAGAGCAGCGCGGGACGCGAGAGGCCATTGAAGGTCCACTCGGCGGTGAGCTCGCCATATCGAGTCTCGGCCAAAAAGGCGTTTTCCACCGGATTCGTGCTGAGAAGCTGCGGCGAACGCTCGAATTCCTCAGCCCTGACATATGGGAAAGTCGCCTTGATGGCATCTCCGTCGCACAACACGGCCAGGCTGTCGCCGATGGCAAGCAGCCGGATACGCTTGCCATCATCTTCCATCCGGATACCGAGCAGCGAGGCAAAGCTGCCCTGATCGAACGAAGCCTGTTTCATCCAGGGCAAGCTGTCCCGTTCATAGAGCCGCGCGAACTCGGCCGCTGCATGCGAGAGCCAATCGGGACCGAAATTGGGATCGCGAACATAGCGGCGGACGAGCATCCGCGACCAGGTCACGGAATCGAATGAGATCGAAGCGCCGTCACTCAGCGCGTGGACTCCGCGAAATGACCGGCAAAAGGCATCCTCGTTCGGCTGGCCGTCCAGCTTCGGAACGGTCAGGATCGTGGGCATCCGCCCGGGTGGATCTATTCTCACCGGTCGGCGACCAGCTTGGGCCTCGTCCCGATCTCGAAGAAATCGACAATACATTTCGGGTCGCCGTTGAAGATAAAACCGCGCGAATTGTCGGTGATGGAATAGCCCTTTCCGATCGCGAACTTGGCGAGATGCCGGGGCAGCGGGCTCGACATCCGGAACAGCATCCGCGAATATTCGTCGGCCAGCCCTGCCTCCGACGTCGGGAACAGGACCTCCTGGCCGCCCTGCACCGTGACGTGCAGATTGAACAGAAGACATCTTCCGTCAGATGTCGAAATCTGGCGCAGCCCGTCGGCCACCTCCTCCGGACTGCCATCGGTCGACTGGCCATCGGTCACATGAAGGATGGTCGGCGGATAGGAATGGATGTGCGCGTCGCACCAGTCGGCCGCGAGCTCGAGCGTCCGCGTGAGCGCCGCACGCATCGGCGTCCCGCCGAGATTCTGCGGATCGAACCAGATCGGAAATTTGGTCTTTTGCTCGACGATGCCGCCGGCGCCGTCATCGATCTTCTTCGCGCGTTCCTCGATCCGAATGGGATTCTCGCTGATGGCCGCGATCGAGTGAATCATCCCCTCAGAGAGCACACCGCTGAAGCCGCTGCTCACGCCTGAGCCGCCGTAAGCGATAACCCCGATGTCGAAATAGTTGCGCACACCGTCTGCCTTCGAGCAGTTGGTGCCGAGCGTATAGAATGTCTTGTTGAGCACGTCGGCGACGAACTGCGCCTTCGAGCGGCCATTCTCCGACTTCTCGTCCATCGATCCCGATTGATCGATGACGAAGAGGAAACAGGCCGGATTCTCCCGGCTGATCTCTGCGTGATATGCCATCTCGTTCGTCCCGCCTGTCCTCGTGCCTCAGATATTTGCGATCTCGGCCGGGCGCGTGCCGATATCGAAGAAATCGGCGATTGCCTCGATGCCGGCGTTGAAAACAAATCCGCGCGCGTCGGCGGCAACGTCGTATCCTTTGCGCTTCGCCGCACTCACGGCGTGCGGCGGCAACGCGCTCGACATCCGAAACAGCATCTTGCTGAAATCGTCGTAGAGCGCGGCCTCCTTGCTCGGAAACAGGAGCGGCGCGCCGACACCGCGATCGATATGCAAGTTGAACAGGAGGCAGGCACCATCCCTCGTCTTGAGCGATTTGATCTTGTTGGCGATAGGCTCGGGGTTGCCGTCGGTCGGATGGCCGTCGGTAATGTGGAGCACCGTCGGCGGATAGGCCGTGGGATGCTGCGAGCACCAGGCGCGAAGGACCTTCAGGGCGAGGCCGAGTCCGGCGCACATCGGCGTCATCCCGCGGCTGCGCGGCTCGAACCAGACCGGGAACTTGATCGGCTGCTCGATGATCTCGTCGTTCGGTCCGACGATCTTGCGGGTGCGATTCTCGATCCGGAGCGGCGTCTCCGCGAGCGCCGAGATCACATGGAGCGGCGCCTCCCCCAAGAGGCCTTCGAAGGCATTCTTGGCGCTATTGCCGCTATAGGCGACGACCCCGACGTGGAAATAATCGCGGACTCCGTCCGCCTTCGAGCAGTTGGTAACGATCGTATAGAAAGTCTTGTTCAGGACGTCGGCCAAAAAGCGCGCTTTGACCTCGCCCGATGCGAGAGGATCGAGCATGGAGGTGGATTGGTCGATCACCACGAGAATCGCGGTGGGCGACGATCGGCTGATTTCCGCGACGTAGTTCAAAGGCAGAATCCGGGCTTTCAGTCAGCAAGGAACGAATCCAATGCCGTTAGAAAGCTAGCGGTCCGGAGTAAATGAGCCGATAATGTTACGTCGAATGCCGGTTGAATATCCGAAATCTTATCGACGTCGTTGACGCTGATTCGAAACGAATAAAGCTAAAAAACACGCCTTTTGTTAACCTTAACGCGCCGCAACCACGCAAATATGGTTAATAAAAGGTCAGGCGGGAAACCAGCGGCTGATCGTGTCGGCGACGCAGGCCGGACGGTCGGAACCCTCGATCTCCACCGTGACCCTGAGGATCGACTGCACGGATCCGTCCGGACGCTCCTCAACCGAGATCATCTCGCCACGACCACGGATTCGGCTGCCCGCGCGAACCACCGATGGAAAGCGGACCTTCTCGACGCCATAATTGACGCCCATCGAGATGCCGCGCACCTCATGAAGATCCGGAAGGAACAGGTTCACGAGCGCCAATGTCAGGTAACCATGCGCGATCGTGGCTCCATAGGGACCCGATTTGGCGCGCTCGGGGTCGACGTGGATCCATTGATGGTCGCCGGTTGCATCAGCGAACATATCGATCCGCTTCTGATCGACCACGAGCCAGTCGGTCGGTCCGAAGGTCATGCCGACCGCGTTCTTCAATTCAGAGGGATGGTTAAAAACATGACGCATATTGGGCTGGTTCCAGTTTCTTTTGGTTATCAGGCTCTTTGGCTGGACACCGAAACGACTTCACCGGTCATGTAGCTGGAGAGATCGCTCGCCAGGAAGACCATGACGTTGGCGATTTCCCAAGTTTCCGCCGGACGGCCGAAAGCCTCGCGTTCGGAAAGCTGGTCCAAGAGCTCGGAAGACGTCACGCGGTTGAGGAATTCGTGCATGGCGATCGAGGGCGATACAGCGTTGACACGCACGCCGTGCTCCGCCGCTTCGATCGCCGCGCAGCGCGTGAAGGCCATCACGCCCGCCTTGGCTGCGGCATAGTGGGACTGCAGCTCCTGCGCGCGCCACCCCAGTACGGAAGCGTTGTTCACAATGGCTCCCGAGCCCCGCGCATACATGTGCGGCAGGATTGCACGTGTCATACGAAAGACGCTGTTGAGCGTGACGTCGATCACCTTGTTCCACTGGTCATCCGTCATTTCGACGATGGGCGCGGATCCGCCGAGACCGGCATTGTTGATCAGCACGTCGACCTGTCCCATCCCGTCGACCGCCGCATCGACGAGCGCCCGGACCTCGGCCTCCTTCGTCACGTCGCATAGCTTGGATAGGACTGGGGTCGTCGTCACGTCTTGAAGCTTAGCAACTGCCTCAGCCAGACGGCGCTCATGGACGTCGCTGACGAAGATACGCGCGCCTTCCTCGGCACAGCGCTTCGCGGTGGAGAAGCCGATCCCGGTGCCGGCGGCCGCTGTCACCAATACCGTCTTGCCCTTCAAGAGACCATGCGGCTGCGGGTATGGCAGCGGCGGAACCCTCGTCTTGCCCATCTTTTTCCTCGTCTTCGAATGGACTCAGGTGCCCCAGACTTTTTTCTGGGGCTTGCGCTTGGCCAGCAGGTCACGCACGGCCGGTCCGATTTCGGCGGGGTCCCAACGCGCGCCCTTATCGATCGTGGGTCCGTCCATCCAGCCATCCTCGATGGTGATCCTGCCGCCCTCGAGATCGAAGACGCAGCCGGTCACGCCAGCCGAATCCTTGCTGCCCAGCCAAACCACCGTCGGCGCGATATTGTCCGGATCTTGGACGTCGAAACCGCCCTCCACCTTCTTCATTTTGTCGGCGAAGGCGCCCTCGGTCATGCGCGTCCGCGCGGCCGGAGCAAGGGCGTTGGCGGTAATCCCGTAGCGGGCGAGCTCCGCCGATTGAACCAGGGTCAGGCTCGCGATGCCTCCCTTGGCCGACGCATAAGCGCTCTGGCCGATCGATCCCTGCAAGCCCGCGCCCGAGCTTGTGTTGATGATGCGCGCATCCACCGGCCGGCCGGCCTTGTTCTCGGCCCGCCAATAATCGACCGCGTGACGGGAGACGCAGAAATGGCCGCGGAGATGGACCCGGATAACCGCGTCCCATTCCTCGGGCGTGCTCGAAACGAACATCCGGTCCCGCACGAATCCCGCATTGTTGACGACAACATCGAGTCCGCCGAACCGGTCAATGGCCGTCTTGACGATGCGCTCCGCGCCCACCCAGTCGGCGACGTCGTCGCCGTTCGCGACCGCCTGCCCGCCCATGCCCTCGATCTCGTCGACCACCGCCTGCGCCGTTGCGGTGTCGCGGCCTTGGCCCCCGAGATCGGTGCCAAGATCGTTGACCACGACTTTCGCGCCGGCTCGGGCGAACGCCAGGGCGTAAGCCCGGCCGAGCCCCCTGCCGGAGCCGGTGACGATGACGATACGCCCCTCGCAGATTCCGCTCATTCCGATCCTCTTTCGCCTAAATCAATTCGCCGTCGCATTGGCCATTGCACAGATTCGGTCGAGCGCAGCCTCGGCCTCTGCCACAATCCGGCTGACCAGCTCCTCGCAGCTCGGCAGATCCTTGAGCCTGCCAGCAACCAAGCCCGTGGCCATGATGCCCTCGTCCGGCTTGCCTTCCACCGTTGCGCGCTGGATCAGCACCGGCGCGTTGGCCGCAAGGAGCGATTGAACGAAGCTCGTATCCCCGCCATGGGCGTTCTCGCGCGCCGCCTTTAGCAAATCGCCGAAAGTCGCGCCGGTCAATCGCTTGAATTTGAGCGCGCTCGATGCCGCCAGGATCCACATGCCGAAGGGGCCCGCTTTCTCCAGCGCCGCCGTCAGCTTGTTGCGGATCATCCGCTGGGGGAGCCCGTCCAGCTTATCGGTGACGAAGATGTCGCCTACGCCCGCGGCGACGTACCGGTCCTTCGTCTGCTGCGGAACCGGGCTTTCCTTGGTCATCAGGAAACGTGTGCCCATAGCGATGCCCTGCGCGCCGAACGTCAGCGCCGCCGCAAGCCCGCGGCCGTCCGCATAGCCCCCGGCCGCGACGACCGGGATCTTCACCGCGTCCAGAACCTGCGGCAATAGGACGGAGCCGGCAACCGAGCCGGTATGCCCGCCACCCTCGCCGCCCTGGACGACCAGCATGTCGACCCCGAGCTCCTCCATTTTTTGCGCATGCCGGACCGCGCCGATGGTCGGCACGCATTTGATCCCGGCGTCCCGGAAGCGGGCGATCATCTTCTTGTCGGGTCCGCGGCCGAAGCTCACCGCCGCCACCTTCTTCTCGATGAAAGTCTCGACGATCTGGGCAGCGCCCGGCTGGAACATGTGGAAATTGACGCCGAACGGCTTGTCCGTGATCGCCTTCACCCGGTCGATAGCCGGACCGACATCCTTCGCCTCCAAAACCGCGCAGGACAGAAAGCCGAATGCGCCAGCGTTACAGGACGCGCCCACCAACTCCGGCGTCGCCACCCAGCCCATGCCGGTCTGGATGATCGGGTAACGGCTGCCGAGCAGCTCTTGAACCTTGGTCCTGGGAAGCGTGGTCATTAAATCAGATCTCCGCGCGTTTCTTATTCGCCATGTTCTCGACGATGCGCCAGGCCGACATGGCCGTCTCGCCCGCCCGGCGACCGACCTCCTCCGCCTGCTGGCTCGAGGCATTTCCCTCGAGTGCCCGCTTCAGGATTCCCTGCCGGATGCAGGCGAGCCGGAACATATTATAGGCCAGATAAAAGTCCCAATCAGCCGGGTCGATCAAGTCGCGCCCCGTTCGTTCGCAATAAGAGCGGATGTATTGGGATTCATTTGGAATGCCGAGCGCATCGAGATCGACACCGGCCAGCCCGCGAAACTCCTCGGGCCGAAAACGCCAGACCATCACATGGTACGCGAAATCCGCGAGCGGATGACCGAGCGTCGACAACTCCCAATCGACGACCGCCAGTATGCGGGGCTCGGTCGGGTGGAAGAGCGTGTTGTCGAGCCGATAGTCGCCGTGGACAAGCGCCGTCTCGTCGCCGGGCGGGATGTTCTCCGGCAGCCAGGCGATCAGACTTTCCATCGCCTCAATGCGGCCGGTCTCGGATGCGCGGTACTGCTTGGTCCAGCGGCCGATCTGGCGGACGAAGAAATTGCCGGGCTTGCCGTAGTCGTCGAGCCCGACGGCCGCGTAATCGACCTTGTGCAGGGCCGCGATTACGCGGTTGAGCTCGGCATAAATCGACGCGCGCTGGGCATTGGTCAGATCCGGCAGCCGAGGGTCCCAGAAGGATCGCCCTTCCACGAAGCCCATCACGAAGAAAGCGGTGCCGATGATCTCGGGATCCTCGCACAGGAGGATCATCGGCGCGACCGGAACGTCCGTGCCCGCCAGAGCCTTCATCACCCGGTACTCGCGGTCGACCGCATGAGCGGAAGGCAGCAGCGGCCCCGCCGGCTTCTTGCGCAGCACATAGCGGCTGATGCCGTCGAGCTTCAGCAGAAAGGTCGGATTGGATTGACCGCCCTTGAACTGCTCGACTTCGAGCTTGCCCTTGAAGCCGTCGACATTGGCCTTCAGGTACCGCTCCAGCGCGCCCACATCGAATCCATGTCCGGCGCGGACCGGCGTCGTGCCAACGAACTCGCTGTCACTCATGAATTGCTCGGCCAGTTCGCGTATTTCTTGAGCTCGAGCTTGCCGATCTGGTTGCGATGCACCTCGTCAGGGCCGTCGGCCAGCCGGATCGTCCGCGCCGTCGCATAAGCATCGGCCAGAGGAAAATCGTTCGACACGCCACCGCCGCCGTGGGCCTGAATCGCCCAGTCGATCACCTTGCAGGCCATGTTGGGTGCCGCGACCTTGATCATCGCGATCTCGGCGCGCGCCTCCTTGTTGCCGACCGTGTCCATCATGTAGGCGGCTTTCAGCACCAAAAGCCGCGCCTGGTCGATCATGATCCGGGATTCGGCGATACGCTCCAGCGTCACGGTCTGCTCCGACACCGGCTTGCCGAAGGCGACGCGCGTCTTGGTTCGCTTGCACATCATCTCGAGCGCACGCTCGGCGAGGCCGATCATGCGCATCGCATGATGGATGCGCCCTGGCCCAAGACGGCCCTGGGCGATCTCGAAGCCACGCCCCTCGCCCAGCAGGATGTTCGCGACCGGCACCCGCACGTCCTTGAAATCAACCTCCATATGGCCGTGCGGCGCATGGTCGTAGCCGAAGACGTTGAGGTGCCGCATGAAGGTGACGCCGGGCGTATCCCGCGGCACCAGGATCATCGATTGCTGCTGGTGCTTCGGCGCCTCGGGGTTGGTCTTGCCCATGAAAATGAGGATCTTGCAGCGCGGATCGCCGGCGCCCGACGTCCACCATTTGCGGCCGTTGATGACATACTCGTCGCCATCGCGCCGGATCGAGCTCTGGATGTTGGTCGCATCGCTCGACGCGACCGCAGGTTCGGTCATGCAGAAGGCCGATCGGATCTCGCCGGCGAGCAGCGGCTCCAGCCACTGCTTCTTGTGTTCGGCGGTGCCGTAGCGCTCGATCGTCTCCATGTTGCCGGTGTCGGGCGCCGAGCAGTTGAAGACCTCGGGCGCAAAATGCACCCGGCCCATCAGCTCGCAAAGCGGCGCATATTCGGTGTTGGTCAGTCCGGCGCCGTGATGGGAATCCGGCAGAAACAGGTTCCAGAGCCCGGCCGCCTTGGCCTTCGGCTTCAGCTCCTCGACGAGCTCGTGATTCTCCCAACGATCCGAAGCGCCGAGCTGCTCGAAATAGCGCCGCTCGTTCGGATAAATGTGCTCATCCATGAAGGCGCTGAGGCGGGACAGATACTCCTTTGTCTTCGCGTTATAGTCGAAATCCATTTGTCCTTGCCCTTTTCAGAACCCTCTCCGCCCTTCAGGGGGAGGACAGCGTGAGGTGGGTGGCGCCGCCTATTCAATGACACCGACCAGGCCGCACCGCGCCAGCCTCACCGTGCCCCCTCTCCCACCCAAAAGCGGGGCCGGAAAGGGAATTATGCTCAAAGCACCTCGAACAGCCCGGCCGCGCCCATGCCTCCGGCGATGCACATCGAAACGACCACGTGCTTGACGCCGCGACGCTTACCTTCGAGCAGGGCATGACCAACCATGCGCGCGCCCGACATGCCGAATGGATGGCCGATCGCGATCGCGCCGCCATTCACGTTCAGCTTGTCATTCGGAATGCCGAGCAGGTCGCGGCAATAGACGACTTGGCAGGCGAAAGCCTCGTTGATCTCCCAGAGCCCGATATCGGACACAGACATGCCGTGGCGCTTGAGCAGCTTCGGGA
Organism: Alphaproteobacteria bacterium; assembly: GCA_035293565.1. Lineage (GTDB taxonomy): Bacteria > Pseudomonadota > Alphaproteobacteria > BOG-932 > Roseiterribacteraceae > DATGMP01. The sequence continues at coordinate 14,257 of DATGMP010000107.1, forward strand.
TCGCAAATGCGGGTCCAATGCCCATGATCTCCGGATCCAGCCCTGCGAGGGCGAGACCGCGATAGGCGCCCAGAGGCTTCAGCCCACGCCGCTTCGCCTCGTCGGAGCTCATCATCAGAACAGCCGCCGCGCCGTCAGAGAGCTGCGAGGCGTTGCCCGCGGTCACGTGCGAGCCTTCCTTGACCCACTGGCCGCCCTTCCAGACGGGCTTCAGCGCTTTGAGACCATCGAGCGTCGTGTCCGGGCGATTACCCTCGTCCTGGGCGAGGCGGACCTCCTGCTTCTCGGTCGGATTGCCTTCCTTGTCGAAGAGCTGCTTCTCAGTCGTGAGCGGCACGATCTCGTCGGCGAACAGGCCTGCCTTCTGGGCGGCCGCCGTGCGCTGCTGGCTCTGAAAGGCGTACTCATCTTCCTTATCGCGAGTGATCTGAAACCGCTCGGCCACCACTTCCGCGGTTTCGATCATCGGGATGTAGGCAGTCGGCACATGCTCCAGAACCGCCTGAGATTCAGCGCGATAGGTATTGCGATGCTTGGTCATCGTCAGCGAGACGGATTCGAGCCCGCCCGCAACGGCGATGTCGAATTCGTCAGCCATGATCGCCTTGGCCGTATCGGCGATCGCCATCAACCCAGAGCCGCATTTGCGGTCGATCGATATGCCGGGGATCGAGTTCGGCAGACCTGCGGCATGTACGCAGAGCCGGCCGATATTGTACCCTTGAGTTCCCTGCTGCGAGGCGGCGCCGATGCGGCAATCATCGACCTCGGCGGGATCGACGCCGGCGCGCTCGATCGCGGTCCGGATCACATGCGCCCCCAGCACGGGCGCCTCGGTGTCGTTGAAGGCGCCGCGATAGGCCTTCCCGATCGGCGTCCGCGCGACCGAAACGATGACCGCTTCTTTCATTGGCTCCGCTTTCTCATGAATGACGACGATCCGCTGTCAGCTTTTCTCGAACTTGGCTTCTCGCTTCTCTGCGAACGCCTTGCGGGCTTCAACCGAGTCCGGGCTTAGATAGGCTTGGAGGGTGAAGCCCTGCTCCCACCTATACTTGTCCTCGAGATTTCCGTCTTCGATCCCCGAGAGAGATTCCTTGGTGATCTTGAGTAGATATGGGCTCTTGGAGGCGATTTTGCGCGCAATCTCCATCGCAGTATCACGGAGCTGATCGCGCGGCACGACGCGCTCGATGGTGCCAAAGCGATAGGCCTCGACCGCCGTCATCATCTCGCCGGTGAAGGCGAGATAGCGCACCTTTTGGACAGGGAAGAGCCGCTGCAGATGGGCCGACCCGCCCATCGCGCCGCGATCGATCTCCGGCAGGCCGAAGCGCGCATCCTCGGCCGCGATCAATATGTCCGCCGCGCCGCTGATACCGATCCCGCCGCCCAGCACGAAGCCATGCACGGCCACGATGACCGGCTTTGGATTGCGGTGCACCGCTCTGAAGGTCGCGTAATTTCCGGCGTTGAGCTCAACGATCCGCTCGGGATGAGCCGCCATCTCTTTGATGTCGACCCCGGCGCAGAAGCCCTTCCCTTCGCCGCGAATGACGATCACGCTGGTCGTCGGCTCACGGCCGAGCTCCTCGATGGCCTTGGCGAGATCATTCCAGCCGACGCTGTCGAGCGCGTTGACCGGCGGGTGGTCGATAATCAGCTCGGCGATCTTGCCGTCGATCTCGACGCGGTAGGGCTTCTTCTCGCTCATTGTCCCTCCTAGCGCTTCACGCCCGGCGGATTGTCCTTGATCACGCTGGCCCGGATGTTGTGCGGATCGAGCTTGCGGATGATCGCGATCTGCTCCGCCGTGGGCCGCGGAGTCTCGCCCAGGTTCTCCGCCTTCAGCAATGGGAAGCCGGTCGCGGCCTGAACCTCGTCAAAAGCGACGCCGGGATGCAGCGACTTCACGCGGATCGCATGATCCGGGCCGCCGAAATCCATGACGCAGAGATTTGTCAGGATGATGCGAAGATCGACGAAATCACGCTTCACGCCTTCGGGCCAGCGCTTCGGGTTGTAACCGACGCCGCCCACCATATCGACCTCGCCCTCGACGAAGACACGGGGCGAATGATTCACGATGAACATCGAGTTGATGTGGCTGATCGAGTTGCCCGGCAAGCCGCGGACTCCCAGCTGCATGATCTTCGGCTTCCGGAAGTCGCCTATGCAGGACAAGTTCGACTGTCCCCAGCGGTCGATCTGGACCGGCCCGATCATCACATGCCGCTTGCCGCTCCAGACGACGTCGAAAAAACGCCGGAACGGCATGTATCCCGAATATTTGGGCTTGTAGTCGCCACGAGGCCCGAGCGGCACCGGCTCCTCGACGAAATGGCAATCGCCGTCCGTCATCAGGAGCTCGGGCGTGTGGGTCAGCTTCGCCAAGCTGGCGCCGAGGCGCGGAATTGGCCCGATGCCCGACGCCACGATCTCGCCATTGCCGCGCCAGGCCTCGGACGCGGCGACGATGAGCAACTCTGCCAGAGAGAATTCGCTCGCTTCGCTCATGATTGGTCCGGTCCTGCTCAGTAAATGGGAAGCGGAAGCTTGGAGATCTTCTCCGCGCCGCCGACCTTCTGGATGTAGTCCGCCTCGCCGCCGGCGACGAATTCCTGGACGTATTTGCTCCAGCCGTCCTCTTCCGTCGCGCCCGCGGCATAGGCCTTCAGATGTCCCCAATCCGCGCCGTAACGGGTCGGAAATGACGTCGGATGCGCGCCAAATGGCGCATGGACGACGCCGGTCACCAGGAAGCGCTCGAACAGATTGGCCCGCACGTCCTCGGGATGGGCCAGATCGATCCGGTCGACCACCTCCTCGGCGCTGACGAAGCACTTCTCGGCAGCGCGCGCGAACTGATCGTCGAAATAGAGATCCGGCCCGAAGGTCTGCGTGTTGCCGAGCTTATCGGAGCGATCGACATGCACCAGCGCGACATCGAGATTGAGGGCCGGCATCGCCAGCAAGACCTCGCCATCCGCGTACGGCGATTTGATCGTCTTGAATCCGGGGTTGTACGTCGTGACGTCGGTGCCGAGACCAATGCGGGTGGGGAGGAAGGGGAGCCGCATTCCGGCGGCGCGCAATCCCCAGGTAACCATACCTTCGTCCACCTCGACGACCTCGATGGCGCCGGCCTGCCGCGCTTTGCGGAAATAGGGCTCCTGCGGGATCGAATCCAACGACACGAAGCCGTAGATCACCTTCTTGAGCTTGCCCGCGGCCCATAGCATTCCGACCTCGGGACCGCCATAAGCGACGACGGTCAGATCCTTGACGTTGGAGCGCAGCAGCTCGCGAATGAGCGCCATCGGCTTGCGCCGCGGCCCCCAGCCGCCGACCCCGATCGTCATGCCGCTTTTGATCTGGGCGACCGCTTCGCTCGCGCTGATTTGTTTGTTCATGCCTGTCCCGCTTCAGTAAATATTCGGTGCCGGTCGAGCCGGCCGTGGCGCGATCACGGGCTGTAAAAGCCCTTGCCTTCTTTGGCCAGCCGCTCGAGCAATGGCGAGGGCGTGAAATACTGCTCGCCGACCTGATCGCGGTATTTCACGATCGCGTCGTACACAGTCTTCAGACCGACCTGATCGGCATAGTACATCGGGCCGCCCCGATAGGCCGGGAACCCGTATCCATTGAGCCATATGATGTCAATATCATGGGGCCTGTAAGCCACGCCTTCGTCGAGGATTTTGGCCCCTTCATTGATCATGGCGTAGAGTAGACGGTCCCTGATCTCCTCATCGCCGATCGGACGCCGCGCAATGCCCCGTTCGGCCGAGTGTTTGGCGATCAGCTCTTCGATCGCCGGATCGGGCGTCGCCTTCCGGTTTTCGTCATATTTGTAATAGCCGGCTCCGGTCTTTTGGCCATAGCGACCCATTTCATAAAGGCGGTCGACGAAATTGGCCGTCTTCTCCCGTTCGCCCAGGCCGGCCCACCGCGCCTTGCGGGCCGCATACTGGACGTCGATACCTGCGAGGTCGGCCACCTGGTACGGCCCCATCGCGAAACCGAAGTCATAGAGCACCTTGTCGATTTGCCAGGGCGTGGCTCCCTCCTCCAGCAGGAAGAAGCCCTCGCGCGATCGCTTCGCGAGCATGCGGTTGCCCACGAAGCCTTCGCTGACACCCACCATGACCGGGAGCTTCTTGATCGTCTTGCCGATCTTCATGACAGTCGCCAGCACGTCGGGCGCCGTCTTGGCGCCGCGAACATTCTCCAAGAGGCGCATGACGTTGGCAGGATTGAAGAAATGCATCCCGACGACATCGGCGGGGCGCCCGGAGACCTCGCCCAGCTTGTTGATGTCGAGATAGGATGTATTGGTGGCAAGGATGGCCCCTGGCTTGCAGGCCGCACCGAGCTTCCGAAAGACCTCGCCCTTCACCGCCATGTCCTCGAACACCGCTTCGACGACGAGATCGACGTCCTTGAGCTCGTCGTAGGAAGCGGTCGGCTTCAGCAGCGACAGCCGCTTCTCCACATCCTCCGGCTTCATGCTGCCGCGTTTGACGGAGCCTTCGAAGATCTTGCGAATGGTCGCCGCGCCCTGATCGGCGTTCGCCTGATCGGAGCCCACGAGCACGACCGGCAATCCGGCGTTGAGGAAGCAAATGGCAATGCCGGTGCCCATGACACCCGGCCCGACCACCGCGACCTTCTTGACGTCGCGGACCGATGTGTCCTCGGGCAGACCTGGTATCTTCGCAACCTCGCGTTCGGCCGCGAAGTTGTGGCGCTGAGCCTTTGATTGCGGCCCGTTCAACAGCGCAATACACATCTCATGCTCGCGCTTCAGCCCTTCGGCGAGAGGAAACTCCGTTGCGAGCTTCACAGCGTCGACGCATTTCTGCGGCGCCTCGAATCCGCGCTGGCGCTTCGCCAGGTTCTTCTTGAGCTCGTCGAAGATCGCCGGATCGTGCGCTGGTACTGGAAGATCGCCGGTCCGACGGATCGGCCGTCCTGCCGCTAGCGCGCGCTCGGCAAAAGCCACCGCGCCTGCTTTGAGGTCGCCTTCGATAATCTCGTCGATGGCGCCCAGCTTGCGAGCTTCGGGCGCCGACATCTCGCTGCCCTCCGCGATCATCTTGACCGCAGTCTCGACGCCGACCAGCCGTGGTAGGCGTTGCGTGCCGCCCGCACCCGGCAATATGCCGAGTTTCACTTCCGGCAGACCGACCCTGGCGGAGGCGAGCGCCACACGGAAATGGCAAGCGAGCGCCACTTCGAAGCCACCGCCGAGCGCGGTGCCGTGCATCGCGGCGACGACCGGTTTCTTAGAGCCTTCCAGTTTCTCGATAAGCAGCCCGAGTTCGGGCTGCTGCATCGGCTTACCAAATTCCTTGATGTCCGCGCCCGCGATGAAGGTACGGCCGGCGCAGACGATCACGAGCGCGTCTACCTCCGGGTCGCCGGCTACGCGCTCGATGACCTCGAGCAAGCCCGCCCGCACCGAATGCGACAGCGCGTTGACCGGCGGATTGTCCACCACCGCGATCCCGATTCGGCCTTCCCTGCTGAAACTCACTGTCGACGACATTGCGGTCTCCCCAAAAACTGACTTGCGGCCGGATCAATCGACAGTGACGACGACCTTGCCCTTGGTCGAGCGGCCCGTGACGGCCAGGATCGCCTCGCTGGCTCGCTCCAGCGGATAGGTCGCGGAAATGTATGGTTTGAGTTTCCCCTGCTCATACCAGGACAATAGCTCGGCCATGCCCGCACGCCCTGCCTTCGGGTCGGTCTTGAGGAACTGACCCCAATAGACGCCGACCAGCGACGAGCTCTTCAACAGCAGCAGGTTGAGCGCGATCTTGGGAATCTCGCCGGCGGCGAAGCCGATGACGAGGTACCGTCCCATCCAGGCGAGATTGCGGATTGCAGTTTCGGCCAAGGCGCCACCAACCGGGTCATAGACGACGTCGACCCCTTTGCCCCCGGTAATCTCCTTCAGCCGACCGCGCAAATCTTCGGTCGTGTAATTGATCAGCTCGTCCGCCCCATATTGCTTGCAAAGCGCAAGCTTCTCGGCGCTCGAGGCGGCGGCGATGACCCGCGCGCCCAGGACCTTCCCAATCTCGACGGCGGTCAGGCCGACGCCGCCCGCGGCGCCCAGAACCAGAAGCGTCTCGCCCGCCTTGAGCTGCGCGCGATCTTTCAGCGCATGATGAGACGTCGCATAGGTGATCGTGAAACCGGCACCGGTCGTGAAATCCATGGAGTCCGGCATCGGGAACACATTGCCGGCATCGACCGACACTTCCTCGGACAGGCCGCCGGAGCCCGGAAAAGCGATGACCCGCTGGCCGACGGACAAGCCGGCTACCCCTTGCCCGAGCTCCTTGATCGTCCCGGCGAGCTCCAGCCCCGGCGAGAAGGGCAAAGGCGGCTTTACCTGGTATTTGCCCTCGACGATCAGCCCGTCCGGGAAATTGATCCCGCAGGCCCTGGTCCGAACGATGACCTGGCCGGCGCCGGGCTTAAGCGACGGGACCTCCTCGACGACGAGGTTCTGCGGGGGGCCGAATTCCTTGCACAGCAACGCTCTCATCCGTCCTCCCCGATAGCGGCACCCGACAAAGCCGCGCAAGCGGCCGTCGCGGTATACGACACTGCGTAAATCGCGTCCATCCGGCCTACGAATTAGCTGGCATTCCGCGCCGGGCCTTGCGGAATCCTCTCGATTTTCATTGCGATGCGTGCTGGAACTGAGGGCAAGGCCAGGGAGGACACGCGATGGATCTGGGTCTCAAGGGAAAAACGGTCATCATCACCGGCGGCAGCGGCGGGATCGGCCGAGGGCTCGTTCTCGAATTCGCGCGCGAGGGCTGTAACGTCATCAGCGCCTCCCGCGACGAGGAGACCGGCCGCAAGCTGGTCGAGGAAGCCCGGCGCCAGGATATCGCGGGCACCATCCTGCCGGTGAAGACAGACGTGACGAACCGGGCGAGCGTCGATGCGATGGTCGCGGTCGCCAATGGCCGCTTCGGTCCGGTCGACGTGCTGGTCAACAACGCCGGCGGCGTCCACCACCCGGCTCCGTTCGAGGAATTCGACAATGAGGGGCGCCGGTGGGAGATCGCGCTCAACATCGATGGCGTCGTCAACTGCACGCAGGCCGTTGCAAAGGACATGCTGTCACGCGGCACGGGCAGCATCGTCAACATCTCGTCCAATTCGTCGCTGCTGGGCGAGGCGGCCAGCCACGTCGTGCACTACGGCGCGACCAAGGGCTTCGTGAACAGCTTCACAAAAGGCCTCGCCTGGGAATGGGCCAAAAAGGGCGTGCGCCTCAACAATATCTGCCCGGGATGGATTGTCCCCTATGATGAGGAGCAGGTCGGCCAGGGTAGCTTCTGGAACCGTTTCGGGTTCCAGGCCTTCGGCAAGCCCGACCAGATGCAGGACGCGATGCAGAAGGGCACCTTGTTCAATATGAGCGGCCTGCCCATGGCGCGCCTCGGCCGGCCAGAGGACATCGCCTATATGGCTCTCTTCCTCGCCTCCGATCGCTCGAGCTACATCACCGGGCAGCTCATCAGCGTCGGCGGCGGCGCCTATATGCCGTAAGGGAGGCGCGTCATGGAGAAGCGCCTAAACGGCAAGATCGCGATCGTTACAGGCGGCGCGGGCGGGATCGGCCGGGCGAGTGCCCGCCGCTTCGCCGCGGAGGGCGCCGTCGTCTATGTCAACGATGTCAAACAGGAGGGCATCGAAGCTGTCGCGGCCGAGATCGTCGCCCAAGGCGGCCGCGCCATCCCTCACCTGGCGGACGTCACCTCTGCCGACGAAGTCCAGCGCATGGTCGACCGTGCGGTCGCCGAGCACGGACGCCTGGACATTCTGTTCAACAATGCCGGCGGCGCGCTGCCCAAGCCGACGCACGAATCCTCCGTCGAGGAATATCGACGGATCATCAGCTTGAACCTCGACGGCGTCTATCACGGGGTGCATGCAGCCTTGCCGGTGATGATGCGGCAAAAGAACGGCGTGATCCTCGCCACCTCGTCAGGCGCGGGTCTCAACGCCGTGCCTGGGCTTGCGGCTTATGGGGCCGCGAAAGCCGGCGTCATCAGCCTGATGCGCAACATCGCGGTCGAGTACGGCCATCTCGGCATTCGCGCCAATGCGATCGCGCCGGGCCCGATGCTCACTGCCGGTTTTCAAGCCTGGCTCGATACGCTTCCGGGCGGCGGCGCCTCTTTCGCCCGCCAGGTGCCTTCCGGCCGCCTGGGGACGCCCGAGGATATCGCCATCGCCGCCGCTTTCCTCGCAACCGACGAGGCGTTCTTCATCAATGGCGCGACGATCCCGGTGGATGGCGCGATTTCCGCGCGCCTGGCGTCACCGCGCGAGGATATCGTCTTTCTGGATAAGTGACCCCGCGGTGGCACGGCGGGAAATTATCCGATAAGACGATCGTCATTCCCGCGAAAGCGGGAATGACGAGAAACAAAGCGTAGAACGGCGAATAGATGACCGATAATCCTCTCGATTTTTCCGCCAAGGTGACGCTCGTTACGGGCGGCGCACGCGGCGTCGGCCGCGGCATCAGCCTCAGGTTCATGGAGCGAGGCTCGCAGGTCGTGATCTGCGGCCGCAATGCGCCCGACGCGCCCATTGCGGCAAATGGGCTCGAGGCTGCCTTCATCGCCGCCGACGTGCGCGACGCCGCGCAGGTCGACGCGCTGATGGCCGAGATCAAGTCGCGCTACGGACGGCTGGATGTGGTGGTCAACAACGCAGGCGGTGCGCCGCCCGCCGATCCATCCACCGTGTCGCCGCGTTTTTCGGAATCGATCATCCGCCTCAATCTCGTCGCACCGCTCTTCGTCTCCCAAGCAGCCAACAAGATCATGCAAGAGCAAGAGACGGGTGGCTCGATCGTCAATATCGCGAGCGTGACAGTCGTGCGCCCGGCCCCCTGGACCGCGGCCTACGGCGCGGCCAAAGCCGGACTCATCAACCTGACGCACGCGCACGCGCTCGCCTGGGCGCCCAAGGTCCGGGTCAACGGCATCATTGCCGGCCTGATCCGCACCGAGCAGTCGCATCTGCATTACGGCGACGAGGAGGGAATTAAGCGCGTGGCCGCGACGATCCCGCTCGGACGGATGGCCGACCCGAGCGATATCGGCGACGCCTGCATCTTCCTGTCGTCGTCGCTGGCCCGCTTTGTCACCGGCGCAGCGCTCGCGGTCGATGGCGGCGGCGAGCTCCCGGCGTTCCTGGATGCCGCGAGCGGCGAGAAGCATTAGCCAATGGGAGGAATGCAGGATGTTCAAAGTGATCGCGCTCTTAACCCGCAAGCCCGGAATCTCGCGCGAGGCTTTTATCGAATATTACGAAACGCGCCATGTTCCTCTGATCCGTAGCCTATTTCCCGATATCGCGGACTATCGACGTAATTATGTCGATCTCACGGGAGCGATCATTGCTGACGGCACCGCGGCGCCGGACTTCGATTCGGTGACCGAGCTATGGTTTCCCGATCGGAAGGGCTACGACGCGATGATCAAAGCGCATTTCGAGACCGACGCGGGTGAGCGCGTGGCGAAAGACGAGGAAAATTTCCTGGACCGCTCCAAGACACGCTTCTTCATTGTCGAAGAAACTGGCGCGCCCGCCAGGTAGGTCACCGCCGCGCGTGGAAGATGCCGCGCCGGCGGCGATAATCGGGATGACGGAAGCCGATCTGCTTAAACCCGAGATCCCTGAGCATCGCCTCGACGCAGAGCCGGTTGGGCGACCACCAGTTCGTGGGATCGTCGTTAAGCTCCTTTCCCGGCCAGAAGCGCATATAAGGCTTCCACCAGGGAAAGCGGATGAGATGGGTCTCGACGACCAGACATTCGGTCGCGATGGCGGCGACGCGCTCGAGCGCCTCGAACGGATTGCGGAGATGATAGAGCACCCCGCAAAACAGGACGACATCGAACCGGCCAATGTTCTCGACCGAAAGGTCCGGCACGTCAATGTCCCGCACCTCGAGGCTCGGCGCCAGATGCGCGCGGACAAGATTGAAGGGCCTCTGGCCGCTGCGCCCGTGGTGCCAAACAAAGTGGTCGGTCGCCAGCACGCGGGCCGCGCCGCGTTTCAGTGCCTCGAGCGAATAGGCGCCGTCCCAGCAGCCGATATCGAGCACGCTTTTGCCGGCGAGCGGCATGTCGAAGATGATGTTCGACATGCGCCGGATCTTGTCGCGCTTAATCAGGCCGGGCGTCAGCAAGCCATTGCCGAAGTCAATCTGGTGAAACCAGTCGAGCGCCTCGATCTCGGCGCGCAGCGCGTCGGTCATGCGCTCGTCGCTAGCGCTTGACGACGACGCTCGAGCCGTGCCCGAACAGGCCTTGGTTGGCCGTGACGCCAACCTTGGCGCCATTCACCTGCCGCGCACCGGCTTGACCGCGCAACTGCCAGGTGAGCTCGCAGACTTGCGCTATCGCCTGTGCCGGGACCGCCTCGCCGAAGCACGCAAGGCCGCCGCTCGGGTTCACCGGAATACGTCCGCCGATCGCGGTTTCGCCATCGCGCAGAAGCTTCTCGGCGTCGCCAGCTTTGCAAAGGCCGATATTCTCGTACCAATCGAGCTCCAGCGCGGTCGAAAGATCGTAGACCTCGGCGATGTTCACCTCGTCCGGCCCGATGCCCGCATCCTCATAAGCCGCCTTCGCGATCGAATCGCGGAACGGAACCGTCGGCGCCGCGACTGCGGCGGCTGAATCGGTCGAGAAGTTCGGCATCTCAATCACAGTGACGGGATAAACCGGCGTGACGGTCGAGATGCCGGCGATCGTGACCGGGTTCGCCGTGCGCTTGCGCGCAAACTCCATGCTGGAGAGCACCAGCGCCGCGCCACCATCGCTGGTCGCGCAGATATCGAGCAATCGTAGCGGATCGGCGACGATCGCGCTCGCCATCACGTCGTCGGCCGATACCTCCTTGCGGTAGCGGGCATTCGGGTTATGCAACCCGTGCTTCGCATTCTTGACCTTCACCTGCGCGAAATCGCGTTGGGTCGCGCCGTTCATCGCCATGCGCCGGCGGGCATAGAGACCGAAATAGGTCGTGTTGGCGGCGCCCAGCACGCGGAAGCGCAACCAGTCGGGATCGTCGCCGCGTTCGCCTTTGTTCGGCGCGAGGAAGCCCTTCGGCGTCGTATCGGCGCCGACGACCAGCGCGACGTCGCACTGGCCGGCCAGAATGCGCGTGCGCGCCACGTCGATCGCCTGACTGCCCGACGCGCAGGCGCCGTAGGTGCTCGCGACGCGCGCGCCGTTCCAGCCTAGAGCCTGCGCGAAAGTCGCGCCGGCGACGAATCCCGGATAGCCGTTGCGGATGGTGTCGCCGCCCGCGACGAATTGGACGTCTTTCCAGGCGATGCCGGCATCGGCCAGCGCATCTTCGGCGGCCTTCACGCCGTACTCGACGAAATTCTTGCCCCACTTGCCCCAGGGATGCATACCAACCCCGAGGATCGCGACTTCCTTGGCCATTATGCGCGCTCCCCCGACGAGTTCGACTGGACCGGCTTCCATTTCCAGGTGATGGTCTCGGTGGTCTCGTCCTCGAGCAAAGTGTCGAGCGCGAGCTCCATCTCCATGCCGACCTTCAGCGCATCGACGCCGACTCCTTCGATGACCTGGCCGAGGATGACCATCTTCTCCTTCTCGAGCTCGACCGCGGCAATGGCGAAAGGCACGAAGGGGTCGGTGCGCGGCACATAGGGCGGAGGCGGCTGATAGCCGGCATTGGTGTAAGACCAGAGCTTGCCCTTGGGCGACAGCTCAGCCTCCTCCAGTGTGCGTGCGCCGCAGCTCGGGTTACGACAGCGCACCGTCTCGCGCGGAAAGAAATAGGAGCCGCAATTCGTGCAGCGGGTCCCGATGAGGCGCGGATGGGCGGGGTCGATATTGAGCCAGCCCTGGACCGCGGGTACGCGTGTTTTCATCGCCGGTCGCCTTCGTTGGATAAATTCATTCCGTCATCGCGAGCGGGGCAATCCCAGCACGCGCTCCGCGATGATATCGCGTTGAATCTCGTTCGTGCCAGCGTAGATCGGCCCCGCGATCGAGAAGAGAAATCCGTCGAGCCAGGACGGGCCCACCTTGTTTGGATCGCCATCCCCGATGAGCCCCGCCTCGGGTCCGAGCAGCTTCAACGCAGTCTCGTTCGCAGCGACGTCGAGTTCGGACCAGAAGATCTTGGTGCAGCTCGTCTCCGAACCGATCTTCTCGCCCGCCTCAAGCTTGGACGCGGTCCAGTAGGTGCCGAGACAGAAGGCCTCAGTGTCCATCCATGTCTTCACGACCGCGTCGCGCAACCCGGGATCCCCGGCGTCGCCGCACTCCCGATAGAGCGCTGCGAGACGGCGCGCCGTCTCCTGGAATCGCCCAGGGCTGCGGAGATAGAGGCCGCGCTCGACGCCCGCGGTCGCAACGAAACAATCCCACCCCTGGTTGTGATTGCCTAACCGCTGATCGACCGGCACCTTCACGTCGTCGAAAAAGATCTCGGCGAAACCTGTCTCGCCATCGAGCTGCGGGATCGGACGCACGGTCACGCCGGGGGCATCCAACGGAACCAGCAGGAAGCTGAGCCCCTTGTGTCTCTGCGCTTCCGGATCGGAACGGAACAGCCCGAAGGTCCAGTCGGCGAAAGCCGCGCGCGAGGACCAGGTTTTCTGGCCATTCAGGATGTAGTGATCGCCTTCGAGCCGCGCCGTCGAGCGGATCGCGGCCATGTCGCTTCCGGCGCCCGGCTCCGACCAGCCCTGCGCCCAGACATGCTCGCTCGACGCCATCGACGGCAGGAAGCGCGCCTTCTGCTCCGGCGTACCGAAATGCTGCAAGGTCGGACCGAGAAGGAAGATGCCATTCTGGTTGACGCGGAGCGGCGCGCCCGCGCGCCAATATTCCTCCTCGAAGATCAACCATTCGAAGATCGAGGCGCCACGCCCGCCATATTCCGCCGGCCAATCGACGACCGACCAGCGATCCTTATAAAGCTTCTTCTCCCACGCGCGGTGAAGCGCGAAGCCCTCTTTCGTATCGAGCGACGGCAACGGCTCGGCAGGCACATTCGCCTCCAGCCATTGCCTCGCCTCGGCGCGGAACGCCCTCTGAGCGTCGGTGAAGTTCAGATCCATCGGTCAGTTCCGGTTGCTATCGGGCCGCGGCTCACGGGGTAGCCCGAGGGCCTGCTCCGAGATGATGTTGCGCTGAATCTCGTTTGTCCCGCCATAGATCGTGTCGGAACGCGAGAACAGGAAACGGTTCTGCATCCGTGTCAGCGCGTAAGGCGCGTCGGCCAGGATCTCGGCCTCGGCCCCCAACACGTCCATCGCGAGCTCGCCCGCGGCACGGTGCCAGGAGGCCCAGGTCAATTTGTTGATCGCCGCCATGCCCGGACGCGGCGCCTCTTCCGACAGATTGCGGAGCGCATTGAGCTTGACGAGCTTCAGTCCGATCCAAGCATCGGCCAGCTTTTGGCGCATCACCGGATCTTTGGCGGCGCCGTTCGCGCGCGCCGCAGTCAGGATTTCCTTGAACTCGTTCTCGAAGCCGATCTGCTGTCCCAAGGTCGAGGCGCCGCGCTCGAATCCGAGCAGGCCCATCGCGACTTTCCAGCCATTGCCGGCGTCGCCGACGACATTCTCCGCCGCAGTACGAGCGCCGCTGAAGAAGACCTCGTTGAACTCCGACGTGCCGGTGAGCTGCACGATCGGCCTCACCTCTATGCCGGGCTGGTCCATCGGCACGAGGAGGAAAGAAAGATTACGATAGCGCGGCGCATTAGGCTCCGTCTTGGCGATGACAAAGCACCAATTCGCCTTGTGCGCGAGCGAGGTCCAAACTTTCTGCCCCTCGATCACCCACTCGCCGCCCTGAAGCGTCGCGCGCGTTTGGACGTTGGCGAGATCGGATCCGGCCGCGGGTTCGGAATAGCCCTGGCACCAAAGCTCGGTGCCGTTCTTTATGCCCGGCAGGAATCGACGCTTCTGATCGTCGGTGCCGAACGCGATGATCGTCGGCGCAACCAGACCCTCGCCGATGTGTCCGACGCGCCCTGGCCCGCCGGCGCGTGCATATTCCTCGTAGAAGATCACCTGCTGGTTCAGAGTCGCCGCCCGACCGCCAAGCTCCTTCGGCCAGGAGATGCCGGTCCAGCCGGCTGCTCCCAGCGCCTTCTCCCACTCGACTCGCTCTTCGAAGACCTCATCCTCCTCGCCCGGGCCGCCCCGAAAGCGGACATGCGCAAAGGGACCCTCGAGCTGGGTCGTCAACCAGGTCGCCGCCTCCCGGCGAAACGCGGCATCTTCGGCGCTGTCGGTCGGATCCGTCGTCATAGGATCCCCGCGGCGATCCGCTCGCGATGATAATTCGCATCCCCGAGAAGCGATGCGCTCGCCCGCGCGCGCTTGAAATAGAGATGCGGATCATATTCCCAGGTGAAGCCGACGCCGCCATGGAGCTGGATCGTATCGGCAGCGCAGGCATAGAAGGCGTCGGAGCAATAGGCCTTGGCCATCGACGCCAGCAGCGGGAATTCGGCATCGCCGGCGTCGGCCGCATCAGCGGCATAGCGCGCCGCATTGGCCGCCGATTCCACCTGCACCATCATATCGGCGCAGCGATGCTTGATCGCCTGGAACGAGCCTATCGGGCGGCCGAACTGCACCCGCTCCTTGACGTAATCGACCGTAAGCTCGAGACAGCGCCGCGCCCCTCCCGCCTGCTCCGCCGCCAGCGCGACGGCGCCCAGATCGAGCGCCCGCGACAGGATTTGCCAGCCGCCACCCATTTCGCCGATCAGCGCGTCGCGCGACACGCGCACGCCGTTAAGCGTGACCTCCGCCTGTCGCCGTGTTTGATCCAATGTCGGGAGCGCCTTGCGGCCGACACCCTTCGTATCAGGCGGCAAAGCAAAGAGTCCGACGCCGGACTGGCCTGTACTGCCCGGCTTTCGCGCAGCGACGATCAGAAGCCCCGCACTCTGCCCGTCCACGACATAACGCTTCGTCCCGTGCAGCACGAAGCTGTCCCCATCCGTGCGCGCTTCCGTTCGGATGTCGTTCGTGCCCGGCTCCGCATAAGCCAGGGCGGCGGTGAGCGTGCCCGATGCAATCGTCGGCAGCCATTGCGATTTTTGCGCATCGCTCCCGCCCTCGCGGATCACCGCGCCCGCAAGGCAGATCGTCGCAAGAAAAGGCGAGCAGAAGAGGCTCGCGCCCATCTCCTCCATCAGGATCGCAAGCTCGCCCCAACCGAGGCCCAACCCGCCATGCGCTTCGTCGATCGCAACGCCCTGCCAGGCGAGCTCACCCGCAACCCGCTCCCAGAGAGCGGGGTCGTAGCCGTGCTCGGTCTCCATCGACTTGCGCACAGCTGCGGAAGGTGAATTGTCGGCCAGGAAGGCGCGCGCGGACTCACGAATGAGCGCGCGATCTTCGGAGGAGGCAGAGGCCATCGGATGCTCGGCCTCGGATCAGTTCAGCCGCTCGATGATCGTAACGTTGGCCTGACCGCCGCCTTCGCACATGGTCTGCAGGCCGTAGCGCGCATTGCGACGCTCCAGCTCGTTGAGCAGACACGTCATCAGGCGGATACCGGTGGCTCCCAGCGGATGGCCGAGCGCGATCGCGCCGCCATTCACGTTGACCTTCTCCGGATCGGCGCCCGTCTCCTTGAGCCACGCGATAACGACCGAAGCGAAGGCTTCGTTGATTTCGACGAGGTCGATGTCATCGAGCTTCATGCCGGATTTGGCGAGCGCATATTTCGTCGCCGGAATTGGCGCCGTCAGCATGAAGATCGGATCCTCACCGCGGACGCTCAGATGATGGATGCGCGCGCGCGGCTTCAGATTGTGGGTTTTGAGGCCCTTCTCGTTGACGATCAGCATCGCCGCCGAAGCATCCGAAATTTGGCTCGATACCGCGGCCGTGATCCGCCCGCCGGGCGACAAGGGTTGCAGCCCCGCCATCTTCTCGAGCGACGTATCGCGACGCGGACCCTCGTCCTTGGTGACGCCTTCGAGCGGTACGATCTGGCTATCGAAATAGCCGCTGTCGATCGCGTGGATCGCCTTTTGATGGCTCTTGAGCGCGAAACGCTCCATCTCCTCGCGCGTGATCTGCCATTTCTCGGCGATCATTTCGGCCGAGCGGAATTGCGAAACCTCCTGCGAGCCGTAGCGCTTGCGCCAGCCGACCGAGCCGGTGAAAGGATCATCGAAGCCATACGCCTTGCCGGCGGCCATCGAGCTCGAGATCGGAATCAGGCTCATATTCTGCATGCCCGCGGCAATCACTACGTCGGAGGTTCCGCTCATCACGGCTTGCGCGGCGAAATGCACTGCCTGCTGAGACGAACCGCATTGGCGATCGACCGTGGTGCCGGGGATCTCCTCAGGCAGACCAGCGGCAAGCCAGCAGGTGCGGGCGATGTCGCCGGCGTTCGGGCCGATGGTGTCGAGGCACCCCATCACCACATCCTCGACCGCCATCGGGTCGATGCCCGTGCGCTGAAGCAGAGCGGTCAGCGTATGGGCGCCCAGGTCGGCCGGATGAACCTTGCTCAGGCCTCCATTCCGTCTGCCGACGGGCGTACGGACGGTGTCGACGATATAGGCTTCAGACATGTTCGCTCCGATGACTGGCCGGGTTCATCTATCAGGCCTTCCAGGTCCGGCCGGGACCGAGATCGGCATTGGGCGCGAGCACCTCGCTCGCGATCCGCGCACGGTGCCAGGCCGAGGTGCCCCAGGAGGGTTCGTCGGCCCAGACGCGCTTCATCCACAGTTGGAGATCATACTCGTAAGTATAGCCGATCGCACCATGCGTCTGGAGCGTTCGGCGAGCTGCGAAAGTGGCTGCCTCACCGGCGGCGACCTTGGCATGCGACACCCGAAGCGAGCGATCAGGCAGTTGGTTGGCGATGGCATAGGCCGCGTAATAGACGACCGGCCGTGCGAAGGTCAGCTTCACCTGCACGTCGGCCAACAGGTGTTTCACCGCCTGAAACGACCCGATCGGGCGACCGAACTGATGCCGCTCTCCCGCATAGGTCACCGCCATATCCAGCATCCGCTGGGCGGCACCAATCATGTCCGCCGCTGCGTAAAGCGCGGCACGATCGAAGGCGAGGTCCCAAGCATCGCCCGCCTGCGCGACCTTGGTTTGCGCCGACGGCGTCCAATCGATCTTCGCCCGCCGACGTGTCTCGTCGATGGATGGTGCGGGCGTCGCCTTCGCGCGGTCTCGCGCAAGCGCATGAATCGAGCCGTCGGATTCCAGCAACAGAAGGTCCGCGGACTCCCCATCGATCACGAATGGATTGATCGGATGACCAAAGGCGATCGTCGCCTTTCCCGCCGCAACCTTTGGCAACCATTCGGAAGCCATCGTCTCCGAAACGGCGTGCAGCAAGGGACCGGCAACGGCGGCGTTCTCGAATAGCGCAAGCGGTAGGGCAGCCCGACCGCATTCCTCCGCGGCAAGTACGGCATCGATCTCGCTGAGCCCGAGCCCTCCATGCGCTTCAGGAAGCGCCAATCCGGTCAGGCCGAGTTCCGCGACCTTGCTCCTCAGCCCGGCCAATGCGGTCTCATCCGCTTCCGAAAGAGCCCTGACATCCTTGGGCGTGCATTCGCGCTCCAGAAAATCGCGGACGACGTCCCGGAACATCGTTTGTTCTTCGGTGAAGCGGAAGTCCATCAGTATCTCTATTGGGCCAGGACCAGAGCGGTTCTAGATAGGGTGCAGCAGCCAGTCAATCGAGGGTCCTGAACGGGCACATGCATTCTCCGCATGCGTCACGAATGACCTCGCCGGCTCCTTTATCATGCGTAGGCGCATTCCGCCAGGGCGCCGGGAAACTTTGTTATACTGGCTTCCAAACTCCGCAAATGCGTAAATTTATGCACCCATGATTACGAATGCTATTGATCCGACGGCGGACGCATGCTATATGATGGACAGAATATCGAGGGGGGTTTCATGAGCACGCAGATCACCGGCCGCGCCGCCGACATCAACCCGAAGCCCGAAGCGCTGATCGCGCGGGCCAAGGCCATGATTCCGACCCTGAAGGAGCGTGCGGCGCGCTGCGAGGCCGAACGCAAGGTCCCCGACGAGACGGTCCGGGAAATGAAGGAAGCCGGCTTCTTCGACGTGCTGAAGCCCCGTCGCTGGGGCGGCTTCGAGATGGAACCCAAGGTTTTCTTCGAGATTCAGATGGCGCTGGCCGAGGGCTGCATGTCGACCGCCTGGATCTATGGCGTTATCGGCGTCCATCCCCTGCAGCTCGGTCTTTTCCCGCTGAAGGCCCAGGAAGACGTCTGGTCGAAGGACCCCTCGATCCTGATCTCCTCCTCCTATCAGCCGGTGGGCAAGGTCGAACCTGCTGACGGCGGCTATCTGCTGACCGGTCAGTGGGCCTTTTCCAGCGGCTGCGACCATTGCGATTGGGTGTTCCTGGGCGCGATCGTGCCGCCCGGCCCGAATGGCGGAACGCCGGAGTACCGCACCTTCCTAGTGCCCCGGAGCGACTACAAGATTCTCGACACCTGGTACACGCTCGGCCTCAAGGGCACCGGTAGCCAGGACATCAAGGTCGATCGCGTCTTCGTGCCGGAGCATCGGACCCATCGGGCGATCGACGGCTATCTGTGCCGCAATCCCGGCCAGCAGGCGAATGACGGCGAGATCTTCAAGCTGCCTTGGGCGCAGGTCTTCGTCCGGGCGGTCTCCTCGGCCGCGATCGGCGCTACTCAGGCCGCGCTCAATGATTTCCTCAATATTGCCAGAACCCGTGTCTCGACGAATACCGGAATGGCGACCAAGGCCGATCCTTTCGCGCTCGCCGCGGCGGCGCGCACCGCCTCGGAGCTGGAGCAGATCCGCACCACCTTGTTCCGCAATTTCGACGTCATGATGGACGCTGTCAGAGGCGGTAGGGAGATTACGGTCGCCGACCGGCTTTTCTACAAATACCAATCCTCGCAAGTGGCGCGGCGCTGCGCCGATCTGGTCGACGATCTGCTTCTACTGGCCGGCGCGCGGGGCATTTTCCTGGATAATCCGATGGTCCGCCCCTGGCTCGACCTCAAAGCGGCTCGCGCGCACATCGCCAACAATTCGAACGGTCTCGCCTTGTCGGTAGGCGCGTCCTATCTGGGCGCCGAGATCCCGGACACGTTCCTGTAAAGGACGTCTCCTACTCCTCGTCGTCCTCGTCGAAAGGCTCGAAGGGCCGGGTGATCTTGGCGAGCCGCGGATCGTACTTGATCTGCTTGACCGAGATCGACGTCTCGACATGGCGCACGCCCGGCAGCGCCAGGATGGCGTTGTTGGCGACAGCCACCAGCTCCTCGAGATCGGCATACATCGCGACCGCCAACAGATTGAAGCGGCCCAGCGTGATGATTACGCTGCGGATGCCACACATCTGCGCGATCTCGCCCGCCAATTCCCGCACCCGCGATTGCTCGGCCGTGATACCGATAAAAACCAAGCGGGGGCTGCCGAGATAGGATAGATCCGTAACCGCGGTGAAGCGGATATAATTCTCCTCCTGCAGTCGCTTCAGCCGGCCGCGGATCGTGCCCTCCGTCACGCCGAGCTCGAGCGCGATCTTGCGGTTGCTCATGCGCGCGTCCTGGGCGAGCACGCCCAGGATTTGGTGGTCGAAATCGTCGAGCTGGTATCGGGTCATGGCGGCCATTAGTGGGGCAGTGTCGTTGGCTTGTCGAGCGGCGGAAGCCAAATTCCGTTACGATCGAATTGTTTTCTTGCCTTTGTCAGATTCGGCGCCATGATTCATGGTAGAGGAAGCAGCACATGTCGACGAATCTTGCCGCCTGGGACGAGGTGTTGGCCAACGAGGTGATCTCGCAGGAGATCAGCAGACCGGGCGCGCTCCTGCCCGTTCTCCACGCGCTCCAGTCGACGTTCGGCTTCATCTCCGAGCGCGCGGCGGCGCTCGTCGCCGATCGCCTCAACCTATCGCGAGCCGAAGTCCACGGCGTGCTGAGCTTTTATCACGATTTCCGCCGGGAACCTCCGGGCGCGCACAGCCTCAAGCTCTGCCGCGCCGAAGCCTGCCAATCCATGGGCGGCGATGCGCTGGCAGCCCAGGCGCAAGGACAGCTCGGCATCGGCTGGGGCGAAACCAGTAACGACGGCAAGGTCACGCTGGAGCCCGTCTTCTGCCTCGGCCTCTGCGCCTGCGCGCCCTCGGCCATGCTGGACGGCAGGCCGATCGGACGGCTGGACGTCAAGCGTCTCGAAGCCTTGATCCAAGAGGCGTGCGCATGAGCCTCAGGGTCTTTATACCGCGTGATTCGGGCGCAATTGCCGTCGGAGCCGACGAAGTCGCGGTGGCGCTCAACCGTGCCGCGGCTGCGCGAAACCTCCCGGTTGAGATCGTTCGGACTGGATCGCGCGGGCTCTATTGGCTGGAGCCCATGGTCGAGATCGAGACGTCCGAAGGACGGATCGCCTACGGCCCGGTGGCGGCCGCCGATGCCGAGGCCCTGCTGGACGCGCCTGACGCGCACCCGCTCAGGCTCGGCAGGACCGAGGAAATTCCGTTCCTGAAGCGCCAGACCCGCTTGACCTTCGCCCGCTGCGGCATCGTCGATCCGCTCTCGATTGCCGATTCCCGCGCCCATGGGGGGTGGCGCGGGCTAACGCAAGCTCTGAAGCTCGGACCGGCCGCGATTGTCGAAGAGGTGGTCAAGTCCGGCCTGCGCGGCCGGGGCGGCGCGGGTTTCCCGACCGGGATCAAATGGCGCACCGCGCGCGAAGCGCCGAGTCCTGAAAAGTACATCGTCTGCAACGCGGACGAGGGCGACTCCGGAACCTTCGCCGATCGGATGCTGATGGAGGGCGATCCCTTCCTCCTGATCGAGGGGATGATCATCGCCGGGATCGCAGTCGGCGCAGACAAGGGGTTCGTCTATATCCGGTCGGAATATCCGGCCGCGATCGGGATCATGGAGGAAGCCGTTGCCGAGGCACGGAAGGCCGGATATCTGGGCGCCTCCGTTGGAGGGTCGGCGCACGCCTTCGATATCGAGATCCGTGCCGGCGCCGGCGCTTATGTCTGTGGCGAGGAGACCTCGCTGCTGGACAGCCTGGAAGGCAAGCGCGGCCAGGTCCGGACCAAGCCACCCCTGCCCGCCCATCAGGGTCTCTTCGGCAAGCCGACGATCATCAACAATGTGCTCACGCTGGCGGCCGTGCCGACGATCCTTGCGGAAGGCGCCGACTTCTATCGCGATTTCGGCCTGGGTCGGTCGCGCGGCACGATGCCGATTCAGCTCGCCGGCAACATCAAACATGGCGGGCTGTTCGAGACGGCCTTCGGCGTGACGCTTGGCGAATTGGTGGACGAGATCGGTGGCGGCACGGCCAGCGGCCGACCGGTACGGGCGGCGCAGGTCGGAGGGCCGCTCGGCGCCTATTTCCCGCGCGCCCTCTTCGACACGCCCTTCGACTACGAAGCTTTCGCCGCCAGGAACGGGTTGATCGGCCATGGCGGCGTCGTGGTGTTCGACGACACGGTAGATATGGCACGCCAGGCGCGCTTCGCGCTCGAATTCTGCGCCTTCGAATCTTGCGGGAAATGCACGCCCTGCCGGATCGGATCGGTGCGGGGCGTCGAGGTCGTCGACAAGATCCGGCAAGGCCAGGCGCCGGAGGCCAATATCGCCCTGCTTGAGGATCTGTGCGAGACGCTGAAATACGGCTCGCTTTGCGCTCTCGGCGGATTCACCCCATATCCGGTGTTGAGCGCGCTCGAGCATTTTCGGGAAGATTTTACCGCGTCGGCCGCGATAATGGCCGACGCCGAGTGAGGAGGGCGCGATGCCGCTCGTAGAGGAACGGGATCTCGGCACGCCGGAGCGCCGCTCGGACCGTGTGGTCTCTCTGACGATCGACGGGATGCCTGTCACCGTCCCCGAAGGCACTTCCGTCATGCGGGCGGCGGCGATTGCCGGCGTCCAAGTGCCCAAGCTCTGCGCTACGGATTCGCTGGAGGCTTTCGGCTCCTGTCGCCTTTGCCTGGTCGAGATCGCCGGGCGGCCCGGGACGCCGGCCTCGTGCACGACGCCGGTTGCACCCGGCCTCGCAGTCTCGACCCAGACCGAGCGGCTGAAGAAGCTCCGGCGCGGCGTGATGGAGCTCTATATCTCCGACCATCCCCTCGATTGCCTCACCTGCGCCGCCAATGGCGATTGCGAGCTGCAGGACATGGCGGGGGCTGTCGGTCTGCGCGATGTGCGCTACGGCTACAATGGCGCGAACCACCTCGATGCGGCCAAGGACGAATCCAATCCCTACTTCACCTTCGATCCGGCCAAATGCATCGTCTGCTCGCGCTGCGTACGTGCCTGCGACGAGGTCCAAGGCACGCTCGCGCTGACGATCGACGGGCGCGGCTTCGCATCGAAAATCTCCGCCAGTCAGGACGAGTCCTTCCTCGATTCCGAATGCGTGTCCTGTGGCGCCTGCGTGCAGGCCTGCCCGACCGCGACCCTCATCGAGAAGTCGGTCATCGACATCGGCCAGCCGGAGCATTCCGTCGTCACGACCTGCGCCTATTGCGGCGTCGGCTGCAGCTTCAAGGTCGAGATGCGCGGTGATGAAGTCGTGCGCATGGTGCCGTACAAGGACGGCAAGGCCAATCACGGCCATTCCTGCGTCAAGGGCCGCTTCGCGTGGGGCTACACAACCCACAAGGACCGGATCCTGAAGCCGATGATCCGGGAAAAGATCTCCGACCCTTGGCGCGAAGTCTCTTGGGACGAAGCAATCGCGCGCGTAGCTTCCGAGTTCAAGCGTATCCAAGCGAAATACGGCAAAGGCTCGATCGGCGGCATCACCTCCTCGCGCTGCACGAACGAAGAGACCTTTCTCGTCCAGAAGCTCGTGCGCGCGGTGTTCGGTAACAACAATGTCGATACCTGCGCCCGCGTCTGCCATTCCCCGACCGGCTACGGCCTCTCGACCGCCTTCGGCACCTCGGCCGGCACACAGGATTTCGATTCGGTCGACGAGGCCGACGTGATCGTCGTCATCGGCGCAAACCCGACCGACGGCCATCCGGTCTTCGCGTCGCATATGAAGCAGCGCCTGCGCGCAGGCGCCAAGCTGATCGTCATCGATCCGCGCCGCATCGACCTGGTGCGCACGCCGCATATCGAGGCGGCGCATCACCTGCAGCTCCGCCCGGGCACCAATGTCGCGATGCTGAACGCGCTGTCGCACGTCATTGTGACCGAGGGACTCACCGACGAAGCCTTCGTGCGCGAGCGCTGCGACTGGGACGAGTTCCAGGATTGGGCGGCCTTCATGGCCGAAGAGCGCAACAGCCCGGAGGCGCTTGCCGCGACGACCGGCGTTCCGGCCGAGACGATTCGCGCGGCCGCGCGGCTCTACGCGAAGGGCGGCAATGCGGCGATCTATTACGGCCTCGGAGTCACCGAGCACAGCCAGGGCACGACCGCCGTCATGGCGATGGCGAACCTCGCCATGGCGACCGGCAATCTGGGCAAGCGAGGCGTGGGCGTGAATCCGCTCCGCGGTCAGAATAACGTCCAGGGCTCTTGTGATATGGGCTCATTCCCGCACGAGCTCTCGGGCTATCGCCATATCTCGAACGACGCCACGCGCGCGATGTTCGAGGCGCTGTGGCAGGTGAAGCTCGAACCCGAACCAGGCCTGCGCATCCCCAATATGTTGGACGCCGCCGTCGACGGCTCGTTCAAGGGCCTCTACATCCAGGGCGAGGACATCGCGCAATCCGATCCGGACACGCAGCACGTCACGGCCGGGCTGGCCGCGATGGAATGCATCGTTGTGCAGGACCTGTTCCTCAACGAGACGGCCAACTTTGCGCATGTCTTCCTGCCCGGCTCGACGTTCCTCGAGAAGGACGGAACCTTCATCAATGCCGAGCGGCGCATCGGGCGCGTGCGCAAGGTGATGCCGTCGAGGTCCGGCATGGCCGATTGGGAGATCACGCTCGCCATTGCCAACGCAATGGGCATGAAGATGCATTACGACCACCCCTCCGAGATCATGGACGAGATCGCCCGGCTGACACCGACCTTCGCCGGCGTATCGTTCGCCAAGCTCGACGAACTGGGTTCCGTGCAGTGGCCTTGTAACGAGAAAGCGCCCGAAGGCACGCCGATCATGCATGTCGGCGCCTTCGTTCGCGGCAAGGGCAAGTTCATGATCACCGAGTACGTGCCGACGGACGAGCGCTCGACGAACCGGTATCCGCTGCTGCTCACGACCGGCCGCATTCTCTCGCAGTACAATGTCGGCGCGCAAACCCGCCGAACAGAAAATGTCGCCTGGCATAAGGCGGATCTGCTCGAGATCCATCCGCACGATGCCGAGCAGCGCGGCATCCGCGACGGCGACTGGGTGAAGCTCGCGAGCCGCGTGGGCGCGACCTCGCTGCGCGCGACGGTGACGGATCGTGTTGCGCCCGGCGTGGTTTATACGACCTTTCACCACCCCGAGACGCAAGCGAACGTCGTCACGACCGAATTCTCGGACTGGGCGACCAATTGCCCCGAGTACAAGGTGACAGCGGTACAGGTCTCGCCTTCGAACGGACCGACCGAATGGCAGGTCCATTACACCGAGCTCGAGGCGCACAATCGTCGGATCGCCGAGGTCGAAGCAGCGGAATGACCCGACAGGCTCCGCCAAAGCCGCTCGTAAAGGTGCCTTGCACCGCGTCGGTCGGCGGCGTGTTCCGCCGCGGCGAGAGAACGGTGCCGGAAGAGACCGCAATCGCATTCACCTACGATCGCTGCGCGCACGCGGTGATGATGGCGACACCGGTCGATCTGGAAGATTTCGCAGTCGGCTTCAGCCTGTCGGAAGGAATTATCTCGGCGCCGGATGAGATCACCCAGCTCGAGATCGTCACTGATGACCTCGGCATCGAGCTTCGCATGTCCTTGGCCGAAGGGAGGATGGAGCACTGGATCGAACGGCGCCGCTATCTCGCAGGCCCGACCGGCTGCGGAATCTGCGGCATTGAGAGTCTGGAAGAAGCGATGCGTCCGTCAGCGATCGTGAACACTGAGCTGCATGTCACACCGGAGGCGATTTCGTCGGCGATGGAACTCCTTTCGAAATCGCAGCCGTTGAATCGCGAAAGCCGCGCGATCCACGCCGCCGGCTTCTGGACTCCGGCTCGAGGGCTCGTCGCTGTACGCGAGGATGTCGGCCGGCACAACGCGCTCGATAAGCTGGCGGGCGCACTGGCCCAAGCGGGCGTGCCGAGGGGCGCGGGTATCGTGCTGCTGACCAGCCGCGTCTCGATCGAGATGGTGCAGAAGACTGCGCGCCTCGGCACCCCGATCCTGGTCGCGGTGTCTGCGCCGACCGCGCTCGCCGTCCGCACCGCCGAAGCCGCCGGCATCACGCTGATCGCCGTGGCGCGCGGCCGCGACTTCGAGATCTTCACGCGACCCGAACGCATCGAATACGATCGAGCCCTCAATGTCGCCTGAGAAGCTGGTCATGATGGCCAACCAAATCGGCAAATTCTTCGAGAGCCAGCCGCACGGGGACGCCGTCGCCGCGATCGCAGATCACCTGAAGAAGTTCTGGGAGCCCCGGATGCGCGCGCAAATCCTTGCACATCTCGATCAAGGCGGCGCGGGCTTGGATCCGCCTGTGCTGAAGGCCGTGCAGAGCCTGAAAGCGTGAGATGCCGCGCCTGGTCGGCATCGCAGGCTGGAGCGGAAGCGGAAAGACGACGCTGCTGTCGAAACTCATCCCCGTGCTGATCGCGCGCGGCATTACGGTTTCGACCATAAAGCACGCGCACCACGCCTTCGATGTCGATCAGCCGGGAAAGGACAGTTACGCCCATCGCCGGGCAGGCGCGACCGAAGTGCTGGTCTCCTCTTCCAATCGGTTTGCACTGATGCATGAGCTGCGCGGAGCACCCGAGCCGACGCTGAGCGATCTGCTGGCGCGCTTGGCGCCGGTCGATCTCGTGATCGTCGAAGGCTTCAAACGCGACCCGATCCCGAAGATCGAGATTCATCGACCCGAAGTCGGGAAGCCGTTGCTCTATCCCGACGATCCGGCCATCGTCGCGTTGGCGAGTCCGACGAGGCTCGAAGGATCGACAATCCCTTGGTTGCCGTTGAATGAGCCGGAGATGATTGCCGATTTCGTTTTAGGGCTTCGCGGCTAACAAGTTCCAGATCGTCATCCCCGTACGGGCATCCACGCGAAACGGCTGGATCCGAGTGGATGCCCGCAATAAATGCGGGCATGATGCCGCAGCTCCCACTCGATCACCCGAAATAGGCTTGCCCTCCATCCAGGGGTAGTGTGACCCCGGTCACGTAGGCCGAATCCGGTCCGCAGAGGAACACGACCGCGCGGCCGATATCGGTCTCGGGATCGCCAACCCTGCCCACCGGCACGGTGTCCAAAAATGCTTTCGTGCCGACAGGATCGGCCGCAATCCAGTCCTTGAGCGCCGGGCTCATCGAGAGCGGCGCGATGGTGTTGACCCGGATATTGTCGGCCGCCCATTCATGCGCCGCCGCGCGCGTTAGCGAACGGATCGCCTGCTTGGCCGCTGCATAGATGCTGAAGCCTTTCGGATCCCATCGCACCGCGGACGCCGAAGCCAGGTTGATGATGTGTCCGCCGCCGCGGGCCTTCAGATGCGGATGAACCGCCTTCATGAAGCGGAAGGCGGCGAAGGGACCGGAATCGAAAGTCTCCGTGAACTGCTGGTCGCTAAGATCATCGAGCAGCCCCAGATGAACGATCTGGGCGTTGTTCACAACGATGTCGATACCGCCGAAAGCGGCGATCGCGCGATCGATCGTCGCCTGTATATCCGCCGGCTTGCATACGTCACAGAGCACCGACACCGATCGGCCGCCCGCCTGCTTGATGAGGTCGGCCGTGCGCGCGACCTTGGCCTCGGTGCGACCTGCCGCGACGATCGCGGCGCCTTCTTTCGCCAACGCGAGCGCGATCCCCTCGCCCACGCCCTGCCCCGCGCCGGTAACGATCGCAACCTTGCCGTTCAGAATGCCCATGCGTGTCCTCCTCGAATCAGCCGAAATAGGCTTGGCCCCCATCGAGCGGCAGCGTGATCCCGTTGACGTAAGCGGAGTCCGCGCTGCAAAGGAAGACGACCGCACGGCCGATGTCGGTCTCGGAGTTGCCGACACGACCCAGCGGGACAGTATCCAGGAAGGCTTTCGAGCCGACCGGGTCGTTCTCGATCCAGCCTTCCATGCCCGGTGTCATCGCGATCGGCGCGATCGTGTTCACGCGGATATTGTCGACCGCCCATTCATGCGCAGCCGCGCGCGATAAGGAGCGGATCGCCTGCTTGGCCGCGGCGTAGATGCCGTAGATTTTCGAATCCCACCGTACCGCGCTCGAGCTCGCCAAATTGATAATGAATCCGCCGCCGCGGGCCTTCAGATGCGGATGCACCGCCTTCATGAAGCGGAAGGTCGCGAAAGGACCTGAATCGAAAGTCTCGGTGAATTGCTGATCGGTCAGATCGTCGAGCAGGCCCAAATGAACCGTCTGCGCGTTGTTCACGAGGATGTCGACGCCGCCGAAGGTTGCGATCGTCCGATCGATGGTGGCCTGGATGTCGGCCGGCTTGTTCACGTCGCATAGGACCGAGAGCGCGCGGCCGCCATTCTTCTGGATCGTATGAGCCGTGCGCGCGACCTTGGATTCGGTTCGGCCGCCGCACACGACAGCAGCGCCTTCCTTCGCCAGCGCGAAGGCGATGCCCTCGCCGACCCCCTGGCCTGCGCCGGTCACGATTGCCACCTTGCCGTCGAGAATCCCCATCGCTCGCGCCTCCTCGCATCTGTTCGCCCGCCTTGGCGGTCCAACTTGCTCCGAGCCCGACTATCGAGCCAAAAAGGCGACGAGTCACGGGTCTTGGCGAACGGGTCTTGGCGAACGGCACGTAGGCGTAGCGTTGCGCTTCATATCGGCGTATTCTTGACTGCAAAGCGCCAGGGAGGACACGAATGCAGGGCATCATCGACGTCGACGCGCATTTCGAGCCCGGCGAGGACTGGCTGGAGCCTTATCCCAAGCTCGCGGCCAAGCTCCCCAAGCTTCAACCGGCGCTGCTCGCGGTCGAAACGATCTGCGGCGATCTGCTCCGCGACGTTCCCGAAGAAAAGCGACCACCCCTCCCGGAGCTGCTGCCGCCGGGTCTCCTCACCCTGTTCGGACAAGAAAAAGCCGGTGAAAAGGAGCGGCGCGCGGAATTCGAAGGGAAGAACCAGTTCCAGGTCGCCAACGCCCAGGCTCGGCTCAAATGGATCGACGAGCAGGGCATCGCGATCCAGAACGTGATTTGCCTGTCCGGCATCGCGCACACGACCTTCATCGAAGATCGCGAGCTGCGTCGTGAGACGCTGGCCACCGCCAACAGCTGGCTCGCCGACACTTGTGCCGCGTCCGGCGGCCGCCTGCTGCCGGTTACCTGCCTCGATTATGCGGATATCGGCTGGGCTGTGAAGGAATTGACCCGGATGCGCGGCAAGGGCAGCCGCATCTTTCTCATCCCCGCCTATCCGGTGAACGGTGTTGCACCGGTCCATCCGAGCTGGGACCCGCTTTGGTCGGCAGCGACCGATCTCGGCATGGCGCCGATGCTGCACACCGGTTTCGAGCATATGCGCTTCGACCCCGGCTGGGCGAACAATGGGCAGGACGTCACCTTCCTTCGCCAGCTCGGCGGCGCGCACCGCCATGTGGCGCCGATGACGCTGCTCAACGCGATGATCTATAGCGGCTTGTTCCACCGGCATCCGAAGCTCACGGTGCTGCTGGCCGAGGTGGGCGTCGGCTGGCTACCCTTCATGTATCGCGACATCGACGACCGCATTTCACCGACCGCGGAACTGTTCCTCGGCAAATGGAAGTACCCGCTGAAGCCCAGCGAATATTTGGCTCAGCACATTCGCGGAACCCCGCTCTCGGGCGGCAATGACACGCCGCTCTCCAAGATCATGGAGGATCTGCCGGAAGGGATGATCCTCTTCTCCTCCGACTTCCCGCATTTCGAAGGCTTCTCGGACCCCGCGGCCTATTACCAGACCGCTCTGGCGGATGTTTCGGCGACGCGAAAGGAAAGCTTCTTCCATGGCTCTGCCGAAGCGATATTCGCGCGCATGGGCGATCCTATAAATTGAAGAACGAGCTTTAGACGGCAGTAATCGAAAGGATTACGGCCTACCCTCATAAATCTGGAAGCGATAAATATCTTCGGCAGCGCACACCGAGAAGCTTCGGTCCGAGGTCGAGCGCTTCCTGGGATCACTCCGCGCCGCCTGAGTTCCACAGGGGGTAGCAGCTTCAGGAACGGCTCGCTCGACTCTAGGCAATCGCCAGAAGCGACAGGGGGAGATATGGGGAGGCAAGAAGACAAAGCTGAGATCGAGCAGCTTCTCTACCGCTATGCCTGGATGGTGGACGAACGGAGATGGGAGCTGATCGATGAGGTCTTCACGCCCGACGCCACCATCGACTATGTCTCGACCGGCGGCAAGGCGGGCCCTGTCCGCGAGACTCTCGCTTGGCTGGATCGGGCGCTTGCCCCTTGGCCGATCAACATGCACGTCATTACCAATATCGCGCCGGAGATTGCGGGAGAGCGCGCCGCCTGCCGTTCGTGCTTCATGGCCCCGATGGGCCGCCCACGCGACGATGGCGGCCAGGAGACGATCACCAACGCCGGCTATTATTTCGATAAGCTCTTGAAGACGAAGCGCGGTTGGCGGATCCAGGAGCGTATCTGCAAACAGATCATCATGATCGGGGCGCTGCCGGCAGGCTACCAGATACCGGATTAGCTCAATCGGTCGCGAAGTCGCTCGAGGCGCTCTTCGAGGCTCAGCAGATCGGCTTCGAGCAGCGCCTGCAGCTCGGCAACCTTAGCATCGGAGTCCGGCAATTTCAGCCGTTTGGCCGCTTCGTCTGTCACGGACGGCCCCAAGAATTGCCGCGCCTCGCTCAGTATCTCGTCCGATACTCGACCGACCGCGCCGGCATCTCGGACCGGATCTTCGAGCAATTCGACGACGCCTTCGAGGAAGTCGTCGTTTGGAACCAGCCGAACGAGCCGGGCGCGCCGCCGACCCTCGACCAGCAATTTGATTGCGCTGCCGGCGGACACGTGCTCGACGATGCGGCCGACCGTCCCGATCCGATAGAGATCGCTCTCCGTGACCTCCTCCCTTGCGGCCTCCTTCTGGGCGATAAAAACAATGTCGGTTCCCTTCGCGACCGCTTGGTCAACGGCGCGAGCCGATTTCGGGCGACCGACCAGGAACGGCATCGTGATGCCTGGAAACAGGACGATATCGCGAAGCGGCAATACCGCAATGAGCTTTTCGGGCATAGCATCACCTCCGGCGTCGATACCGGGAGATGCACCAGCCGCGGGGCCGCACGGACAAAATATATTTTTGCATCGGACCGTCCGCGACATGCTCGGAGCCGCGCATATTGTTCGAGTGGAACGGAGATGCGTGCGCTGAAATCGAAGGCGAGCTGTCAGAATCTGGGCGAGACCGCGATCGGAGAAGCGCTGTCGGCGCGCCTGCTCTCCGAGACCGACCTGCTGCGCCTCAAAGCCATTGCGCGGCTTCATGCGCGCGGTTTGCCGCCGGGCATCGGCTGGATGGATCTGCTACAGGAAGCCATCCTTCGGATGCTTCAAGGTTCACGCCGCAAGCCACCCGATCTGCCGATCGTCGCATTCCTCGCAGGAGTCATGCGCAGCATCAGATCGGAGCACTGGCGCCGTGCTCAGCGGGAAGCCGATGCCCAAGCGTGGCTCGCCGCCGAATCTGGACCCTCGGTCGAACCCGAGGAGAGGCTCGCCGCGGTTCAGGCGCTAGCAGCAATTGATCGTCTGTTCGCCCACGATCCTCAGGCGCTTCAAATCATCGCCGGTTTAGGTGAGGGGCTCACGGCCGAGAGAATTCGCGAGGTCTATTGCATGTCCAAGACAGACTATGATTCGACGCGCAAGCGCATGCGGCGCGCCCTGCTGCGCGAAGGTCTCGCCTGGAGGCGGCCATGACGACTCCACCTGAGCTCGCTCTGACCCGCCTGTTGCAAGCCTTCGAGGCCGAGCTGATCGAAGCGATGGAGGAAGAGATCGTTGGGGCGCTCTCCGATCTCGGGATGAGCGCCTCGATCAATGGATCGGCGGCGCTCATCGATGTGAAATATTCGGCGATCCGCCGTCATCTCGAAGCGTATGGTGTGGCGCTGACGCAGCCGGCGTCGGAGGAGGACGAGGACATGCCCGTCCGACATCTGCCCGGCGCGCTTCGGCACGATCAATAGCGCTGCGGCTCAGCACGCTTCGAACACGCGCTCTGCCGGTGCTCGGCGCGCGCCATCTGGCGTCCCGCACTCCACATAGCCACCGGACCGAGCGACCGTCGCAGCAGCTCCGATGCATGGGCAAAGCCCGGATAGTCGTCGAACACGATTCCGGTCTGCATGCCGGTCGCTACGGCGCCCAGCAGAAGGACGGCAAGGCGAGCTACGCCGAGCACGAGCGGTGAGCCTTCAGAAATCCATCGGTAGCTTCAGATAGGTCCGATAGATGAAGTCCCGATGCTCGAACAGCTCCGGGCCGGCGATGTCTTTGAGGGTCGGATTCGTATAGCTCGCGCGCATATAGTCCGGAAGGTTAGGGCAGAGATCGGGCGGCAGCGGGTCGATCGAGCCCGCGAAGGTGGCCCAATAGATATCGAGCGCCGAGAGCCTGTCGCCAATCAGGAATCGACGCCCGCGGGCGCGCTGGTCGGCCAGCTGTGCGCGCAACGCGCCGAGGATCGCGGCCATCTGCGCTTCGGCGGCGGCCACGCGCTCCGGCGCATAGCCGTATTTGGCGCCGAGCCGGCGCGACATGGCCTTCATCTCGTCCGTGATCGCCGGATTGGTCAGTGTCCGGTGAAGCGAAACCAACCGTATATTCCAGCCATAACCGTTCTCGCTGCAAATCTCGTTGATCAGGCCGAACATCCGGACGCGGTCGTTGAAGTCGGCTGGAATCAATCTGGGTTCGGGCGCCAGCCTCTCGGCTAGATAGAGCTGCTCGAGCCAGGTCGAGCGCGGACGCTCGTCATTCCAGATCGCGACGGGACCCGAGGTCTGCGCCGTCCATGCTTGGAGCGCGCGGTTCTCGCCCCCTACCTCCTGCTCGACCAGCTGGTATGGCACGTTCTTGGCGTCGAACAGCCCCTTGGCGGCTTCGCTCCAGATGCCGGGCACATGCGCCGTCACCACGAGCCTCAACCCCATCATGCCGCGCGCGTCGTCGACCGAATGGTATTTCGCCATCGCTCGCCTCCTGTGGCGCGATCCTGGCGCAGGATGGCCGATGGTTCAACCGGCGTGCTCGCCCCCGGCCCCCCAGCCTACGGGCCGGTCCGGCTTGGTTTAAGATCTGTCGCCCGGATTCGAATATTAGCGTCTTCATCGAGGTCGAGCGCTTTGACCTTGGCCTCCGCGGCGCGCTCGAAGCCGGTGCGGTTCATATGGAATTGCTCGACGCATTCCTCGGGCTTGAGCCGCCGTCCGGCAAGGCTTTGCAGCACCCGGCGCGACACCGCGACATTGCCGCGATACTCGCCGATCTGGACGGTGAAGAGGACCGCATCCTCGGCCTCGTCCCAGCGCGCATCGTCAGGGAAAGTAAACAACTCGACCATGCGGGCGAGCTTATCATGGCGCGCCTGATTAGACCTCAGTCGCCGCGGATGCGGCGGAGCGTCTCTATCGAGGCGAGGCAAGCTGCCGCCGCCTCACGTCCCTTGTTCGACGAATCCGCGCTGCTGCGCGCCTTCGCCTGCGCATCGTCATAGGTGGTCAGAATCCCGAAGCTGATCGGCGTTCCGCTCTCCAAGGATGCCATCATCAGGCCCAGGCTGGCGCCGAGGCTGATGAACTCGAAATGCGCGGTCTCACCCTTGATCACGCAGCCCAGACAGACGACCCCGTCATACCGCCCGGTCCGCGCTAGAGTCTGAGCGATCAGCGGCAGCTCGAAAGCGCCCGGCGCCTCGATGACATCCTCGGGGGCGAGCGGCACTCGATGTTCCGCAAGCCAAGCTTGCGCACCGCGCAAAAGACCGTCCGTGTATTCTTCGTTGAAGCGGCTAATGGCGATGGCGAGGCGGATCGGCCTCGGACGCGTCTCGATTCCAGGCATGTCAGATTCAGCTTCCGCTTCGACCGGGAAACTGCGAGAACCGATGACCGAGCTTGTCGCGCTTCGTCGCAAGATATGCGGCATTGTGGACATTGTCCGGAGAGATAAGCGCGACCTCCTCGATCACATCGATGCCGTAGCTGCTCAGACCCGCCGTCTTGCGGGGATTGTTGCTCAGCAGCCGAATCCGCGCGAGGCCGAGGGCCTTCAGGATTTGCGCGGCCATGCCATAGTCGCGGAGGTCGTCGACAAAGCCGAGTGCCATATTCGCTTCGACCGTATCTAGACCCCGATCTTGCAGGGCATAGGCGCGAATCTTGTTGGCGAGTCCGATTCCTCGGCCTTCATGACCGTTCAGATAGACCAGGACGCTGTTGCGACTTTCGCCGATACGCCGAAGCGCGCTTTGCAGCTGCGCGCCACAATCGCAGCGGAGCGAACCCAGGACATCGCCGGTCAGGCATTCCGAATGCACGCGCACGAGCGCTCCGTCCGTGAGGGGACCGTTGACGAGCGCCAGATGCTCGCGTTCGTCGACGAGGCTTCGAAAGGCGTGCGCCTCCAAGCCGCTCGACGCATGGTCCGACGGCAGGCACGCCGACGCGACCTCCTCCACCAGTCTCTCATAGGTGAGCCGATGGGCGGCCAGCGCCGCGATGGAGACGATCGGAATATCGTGGCGCTCGGCGAATGCCACAAGGTCAGGCATCCGCGCCATCTCGCCGTCGTCGCGCATGATTTCGCAAATCACGGCGGCGGGCCTCAGCTCCGCGATCCGCATCAGATCGACCGATCCCTCGGTATGTCCGGCGCGCGCCAGTACACCGCCCGGCACGGCGCGCAACGGAAACACATGCCCCGGGGAGACGATATCGTCGGCGGTCGCATACTCGGCCACGGCGGCCTGAATCGTGCGCGCCCGATCGAAGGCGGATATGCCGGTGGATACGCCGATGCGCGCTTCGATGGAGATCGTAAAGGCGGTCTTCCGCGGCGTCCGGTTGTCGCCGACCATCGGCGGCAGGCGCAGGCGATCGACGATCGAACCATCGAGAGCCAGGCAGATCAGCCCACGCCCGTGGGTCGCCATGAAATTGATCCGCTCGCCCGTGGCGAATTGGGCCGGGATCACGAGATCGCCCTCATTCTCCCGATCCTCGTCGTCGACCAGGATGATCATCCGCCCGGCCTTCAGCCGCTCGATGGCGTCGAATAACCCCGACATAGCTGCTCCACATATTTGGCGATCACATCCACTTCGACATTGAGCTCGTCGCCGGGCGTACAGCGGGAGAGATTGGTGTGCGCCCAGCTGTGGGGGATGAGCATGATCCCGACCGTGAACCGGCCGCTCGAATCCGGCTCGCCAACAACATTCAAGGTCAAGCTGACCCCGTTGACGGCGATCGACCCCTTTTCGACACAGAAGGAACGCAGGCCCTTCGGCAGTTCCAGCGCGATCCGGCGGGCCTCGCCGTCCCGCTCGATCGCGCAGAGACGCGCCTTGCCGTCGACATGTCCCTGAACAAGATGACCCGACAGTCGTGTGGCGAGCGTCACGGACCGCTCGAGATTGACCCATCCTCCCGGCTCGAGCCTGCCGAGGTTGGACCGGTCGAGAGTTTCGGCACTGACGAAGAATGTCGCCTCCCCAGCTGGCTCGCACCGTGTGACGGTGAGACAGGCTCCGTTGACTGCGACGCTTTCGCCCAGCGAGAGGTCGCTGTAGCCCGTCCCGATTGTCAGCTGTCGCCCGCTCTCCACCGATGCGACCCCACTTACGCGGCCTACTCGTTCGATGATCCCCGAAAACATGCTCTCTCCTGCCCAGCGGCAGCCCGCGGGGTTGCAAACATCAGAAGCCGGGTGGAAAACACCGGCCGGCCCAGCGCACCTGGCGTTCGACTGACGGCGGGGGGCGCGGTACCATGGGAGGGCTTTACGGGCGATTTCGGCGGCAAGCCAGAGCTCTACGCCGATGCGCGATCTAACATGTTACGCGAGCATTCGATGTCTGCACTGAAATCTCTACCGGCACGCATGAAGGGCCCGGCAAACAGCGTCGCCCATGGCGGCGAATGGTCCGCGGGCCTTCAGAAGGCGCGCGTCTATGAGCAGATTCTACTGGATATCATCCTTGGCGATCTCCCACCCATGAGCGTCCTCGATGAAAAGAGCCTGGCCGAAGCCTATGCGGCCGGCATCGCCGGCGTGCGCGAGGCCCTTGGGCGGTTGGCCCTGGAAGGTCTGGTGATTCGGCGCCCACGCGTCGGTACCGTGGTGGCGCCGCTCGACATCCGTGAGGTCGAGCACGCCTTCGAGGTTCGGCACATGTTGGAGGCCCGAACGGCTGCCTTGGCGGCCAGGAATGCGACGGCTGACGACATTGCCGCCATCACCACAGCCTTTGATGGAGCCGAGGACTCCATCGAGAAAGCCGACTTCAGAGCGATGCTGGCAATGGACCGCGCCTTTCACCGCAGGGTGGCGCTCGCAACCGGAAATCCGACGCTCGCCCGCTTCATCATCTCACTGCAGAACGTCGCCACGCGTTTCTGGATCTGGGCGATGGAAAAGCAATCCCGCGACGCTCAGCTCAAGGACGTGGCGCTCCATCGAGCCCTCGGAGCCGCGATCGCAGATCGCGATCCTATCGCCGCGGAAGCTGCCGCCGCGAAGCTGGTGGGCGATCCGCCGAGCGCGTATCGCGGCTGACGATCTCTCGGACAGGGAGGCTCATCCTGTCGACCAAGACTCCCATCAGCGAGCACATCATCAAGGTTCGCGACCAGACGAGCAAAGTCGTGCTTCGTCTCGGCTCAGAGCGTATGTGGGTTGCGATCGGCTACTTCATGGGCGAACGCATCGAAGTTACGGGCCCGACCCAATCATCCGCGCTCGCAGCATGGCACCAGGCAGCCCGATCGCGGGACGACTAGACAAGAAGGCACTCCGCGCGGCGGACTTACCCCATGCTCCTGGCGAGCCGGCTGGCTGCCGCCGCGGCGCTTCTCATAGCTCCGGCAACGAACCGTTCGCCGGCGCATTCGCCGATCCGCAGGACGCGCGCGGCCATCGCGGCGAGTCCGGACAGGTACTTTTTATCTGAGATCGCCGTCATGTTGGCGACGAAGGCAGCGCGCGGATAGGCGACGACCGCGGAGCCTATGACGACAAGCCCCACACCGCCCTGGGCACGGGCGCCGTAATACGCGATTTGCCGCTCGCCGATCGTGCCATCAGAGTTTGCGAGCCCCTCGCCCAGGGGGCACATGAGAAGACGATTTCGAATCGCCATCGTGCCGATCCGTCCGGGACGGAAAAGATGAGGATAGGCGCTCAAATCCGGCCGCCGCCGATCTCCTCGAAAAAGTCGAGGACGGCCTTGTTGTAAACTTCACTCCGCTCCAAGAAAGCGGAGTGACCGGCACCAGGAATGACCAGAAAGCGCGAGCCGCCGACCGCTTCGCCGTCTCTTCCATGAGCCAGGGCAGTGTAAGCTCGTCCTTGTCGCCGACGATGAAGAGCGATGGAACGGCGAAGCGCGAATAATCGACCGGCGGAGAGTCGCGCATGCGCACATAGGCGTCGAGATAGTCGCCCGTATCCTTTGGCAGCGGCCTGACGGAGTTCAGACGACAGAGGCCGGTGTAAAGGCAGTGCAACTCGGGCTCCGCCTCCGCGAAGCCAGGCGCAAACAAATGCTCGAAGACGTTGAAACCGAGCGGAATCTTCCGCAGCATCTCGATGGCCCATTTCGAGAGTGCTGCCGTCAGGAAGCCGAAGGGCGTGTCGCCCATCACCAGGGCGCGGACTCGTTCGGGCGCGCGCTGTGCCACCCCCGACACGGCCATGCCACCCATCGAGTGGCCAACCAGGAACGCGCGCTCGATGCCGAGATGGTCGAGGAGGCCCAGAAGGTCGGATGCGGCGCTGTCCTCGGGCAATCCGCCCCAGCCTCCGCCGCTGAGGCCGAAGCCGCGCGCGTCATAAGTAAGGCAGCGAAAGCGCTGCCGGAATGCAGTGATCTGCTTCCACCAGCAGAGATGGAGTCCCTCGCCGCCATGCGCGAAGGCGACCCAATCCCCATCCCCTTCGACTTCATAATAGAGGTCGACACCGTTGATCGACGCGATGGGCATCAGGCACCCGGCCCGAATCTCTTGCGCAGCTGGATTCCGATCATCCTGGGCTCGTTATACACCGCCTGGTCGGTACCAAGCGAGTTGATGAGCGCCGCGCCGCCGATCGTGTAGACCGTGTCGGTCAAGTTCGTGACATAAAAGGTCGCATCGAATCCGCTTTTCAGGATATCCGTCCAATCGACCGAAAGGTCGAACGTGTCTGTCGCTCCTTGATCGGCCGAAGGATCGCGCAGGCCTCCTTCTTCTCCCCGCCGGGAGCCGTCGGCTGCCCGACTTTCATCTAAATGATTGATAGTCTGCTATTATGAGAATCTTTGGCCTGAAAGTTTTTCGTTGCGATGCCGACCGGGCGCCTCGTCTCCATCGCGATTTCGTGGTGATATCGCGTCGGAGAACCCGAACAACCGGGAGCGACAAATGAGTGGATTCGCAGGACAGTCCGTGCTGGTCACGGGGGCCGGACGTGGAATCGGCAAGGCGATCGCGCTGAGATTTGCGCGCGCCGGCGCGGATGTCGGCGTCGTCGACCGCAACGGCGCCTGGGCCGAAGCCACAGCCGGCGAGATCGCTGCGGTCGGACGGCGAAGCTGGTGCGGCGCGGCCGATGTGGGCGACCATGATCAGGTCCAAAGCTTTATGGAGGGAGCGATCGAATCGCTGGGCAAGGTCGACGTGCTGGTCAACAATGCCGGTACCTCAGGCGCCCGCCCCTTCTTGGAAATCACGAAGGACGATTGGGAGGCGCAGCTTCGCGTGCATCTCTCGGGAACTTTCTATTGTGCGCAGGCCGCGGCGCGCGACATGCGAAAACGCAGCTATGGACGCATCGTCTGCATCGCGTCCGTCGCGGGCCTGATGGGTCCGATCGATCTTGCGGCCTATGGCGCCGCCAAGGCCGGGATCATCGGGCTTGTGCGCGCCATGTCTCTGGAGCTCGCGGATTTCGGCATCACCGCCAATGCGGTGGCTCCCGGTCCGATCGACACCGAGCTGCTACGCTCCTCATGGCCCGCCGATGTCTATGCCGAGCGTGCCGAGCACATCCCGTTGCGCCGCCTAGGCCAAACCGAGGAGATCGCCCACGCCGTCGAATTCCTGGCCTCGCGCGAAGCCGCCTATGTCTCGGGCGTGGTGATCCCGGTCGACGGCGGTTCTGTCGCCGCCGGCGCCTACATGGTCGAGAAATATCGGCGAAGGAAAGCCGGAAAATAGGGCGATAAGCAACCGGCCCTTTCCGCACCGGCCCTTTCCGCACAGCATGAGCAAATGTTTGGCTGCTTTCGGCCACAGACGCGTCTCAGATCCGTCGCACGTAATCCGGTCCGATCCGCGCGATATCGCGCAGGCCCAGCAGGGCGAGATCGCGGTCGACTTCAGCTTTCATGAGGGTAATCGCACGCGACACTCCCGCTTCGCCGGCGAGTGCGGCGGCGAAGAGCACCGGGCGGCCGATGAAGACGAAGCGGGCACCGAGCGCCAGCGCCTTCAATATGTCGGTTCCGCGCCGGATGCCGCTATCCATCATCACCGGCATATCGCCGGAATCAGCGACGATCTCGGGTAACACACGAAACGGCGCAATAGCGCCGTCGAGCTGACGGCCGCCATGGTTGGAAAGGATGATTCCGTCGACGCCGGTCTCCCGGGCAAGTCGCGCATCCTCGCGCGATAGAATGCCTTTGACGATGAGCTTGCCCGACCATCGCCTCCGGATCAGCGCAATGTGTTCCCAGGATAGCTCGTCGCGCTTGGCCGCATCGCGGCGCAGATTCTTCGAAAAGACCGGCGGTCCCCGCACTGCGTCCATATTCTCGAAATGCGGCACGCCGTGGCGGCTGAGGGTGCGCAATAAGGTGCCGAAGACCCAGTTTGGGTGAAGCGCGCAATCCCGAATGATCCTGGGCGTCACCACAACCGGCAGCCGGAAGTCGTTGCGCAGATTGTTCTCCCGATTGGCATCGACCGGCACATCCGCGGTCACGACGATCGTCTCGTAGCCGACCGCGCGCACGCGCTCGAGCAAAGGTTCGATACGCGCAGCATCCCCGGGGATGTACGCCTGATACCAACCGGTCGGATTTTCGCGGCGCACCTCTTCGAGCGCGATCAACGACGAGGCGCTCAGTATCATGGGGATACGGGCTGCCTCCGCGGCTCGCGCCATGGCGATGTCGGCACGGTAGCCGCAGAGGGCCGCTGCGCCCATGGGCGCGATCCCGAACGGCGCCGCATATTCATGGCCGAACCGCGTCACGCGCTGAATACGGTTCGGCACCCCGACCAGCGCGCGGGGTACGAAAGCGTATTCGGCGAAGGCCGCGCGATTGTCCCGAACACCCGCTTCCGTCTCGCAGCCGCCGGAAATGAAGCCGTGGATGAAGCGCGGCAGAAGCCGGAGGGCTTCGCTCTCGAAATCGTCGAGCGAGAAGCATCGCTCCAAACGCCTCGACATCCCTCCCCCTGGCCCTCCGCTGCCGATTCATGTTGTCTATTACCGGTCGCGCTCGATACTGCACGGGAAACGAAGCGGGAGCGAGAGTTTTGCCAAGCGAGAGAACCCAGGTTCGGCTGGGCATAATCGGGTTCGGGGAAGTCGGCCAGGGAATCGGCACCGGACTGCGGTCCGAAGGGCTTGACCGCGTCGCAGCCTACGATATCGGCGCATTCGACGGCCCTTTCAGCGGGGCCAAGCAGGCCTGCGCCCGGGAAAGCGGGATTGCGCTACTGGGATCGCCGGACGAGCTTGCCGCCAATGCCGACCTTATCATCATCGCGGTTCCTGCGGCGAACTCAGACGAAGCCGCTGCGTCGATCGCCGACGCCATCGAGGCGCGGCATCTCTATTTTGACCTGGTTTCCACGACGCCTGCGGTGAAGGTTCGGCAGGCGGAACCGCTCAAGGCAAAAGGGACCTTGATCGCCGACGGCGGCATCATGACCTCGCCGCTGCATGACGGACATCGGATCATCATCAAGGCCAGCGGCCCGGGAGCGGCGCGCGCGCACGATCTTCTCACGCCGTGGGGCATGCGCATCGCGGTCGTGAGCGACAGGCTTGGTGCCGCGACCGGCATCAAGATTCTGCGCTCTGTGGTGATGAAAGGGCTGGAAGCCTTGCTGCATGAATGCGCGGTCGGCGCCGAGCGCTACGGGATCCGCAATGAAGTGCTCGAGACCATCTCCGAATTCATGGATTCAAGGCCCTTCGCGGAGACCGCGAAATTTCTCATTCGCAGCGGCATGATTCACGCGGGCCGCCGCTCGGGCGAGGCCGAGATGGCGGCCGAGGCGCTCGAAGAGGCCGGCATCGAACCCGTCATGACCGATGCGACCACACGCATGCTTGCCCGTGTTGCCGAGCTCGGCATGAAGGAGCATTTCCGTAATGTCGTGCCCGATGACTGGCACGAAGCGGTCGCTGCGGTCGACGCGGCGCTCCGCACACGACGCGGCATCGGCTGATGGAGAGGACCCGAAGCAGGATCTTGGTCGGCGCGGCGCTTCTCGCCGCGTTCGCCACCATACCTTACTGCTCGCAAAGCCGTGTCAATCGGGCCGCGCTGGACAAGGCCGACGCTGGCGTCGCTGAAGCTGGAGCGGCCGCCGAACGCGCCATCAAGAGTGCAGCCGAAGCCGCTGCCGCGGCCAAGGCCGCAGAGCATGCCGCCGATGATCTCCGTCCGCCAGCAGGGCCGGGATCCTAACGCCTCAGCCAGCTGGCAATAAAGGCATTGGCCTTTCCAGTTTATATGCTAAACTAAATCGAGACGACACTCTAGGGAGGAACGGCATGGAACGGGCGGGGCGGATCGCGATTGCGAAGCAGGTTCTCCAACTGATCGAATCCGGAAAGCCCTATCTGGGCGAAGAATCCTGGGAGGTGGATGTCGGCCGCTTCATCGATAAGGACCGGTTCCTGCTCGAGAAGCAGAAGCTATTTCTGGAGCGGCCGCAGCTGATCGCCCTAAGCGCCGATCTGCCCAAAATCGGCGACTATTTCGCGACGGATATCGCCGGCAAGCCGATCCTGCTGGTCCGCGGCAAGGACGGGAAGGCCCGTGCCTTCCTCAACGCCTGCAGACATCGCGGCGTGAAGCTGGCCGAAGAGGGCTGCGGCCATGCGGCGGGCTTCACCTGCCCCTATCACGGCTGGACCTACGCGCTGGACGGCGCGCTCACCAGCGTGCCAAGCCGCATGTCATTCGAAGAGCATCAGCTCAAGAACCGCGGTCTCATCCCGCTGCCGACAGCAGAAGAGATCGGGGTCATCGTGGTCCACCCCGACCCGCATGGGGAGCTCGATTTCGACGAGTTCCTCGGGCCGATGAAGGACGTGCTCGAGGACATGGATCTCGGTTCCTACGAGCAGGTTTCACGTTACAGGGAACCGGCGCGGATCAATTGGAAGCACGCCGTCGATGGCGGCATGGAAGCTTACCACGTGCAGTTCCTGCATCCGACCACCTTCCGCACCGACGGGGGAGGATTCCTGCCTCATATCCAGTTCGGCCAGCATCACGCCTTCATCACCTCCGGCCCCGAGATGGCGGAACTCAAGGACAAGCCGGAGTCCGAATGGCCGAAATCCTGCGGCTGGGGTTCGGTGAATGCGATCTTCCCGAACACGGTGATCGGCGGCGGCGGACGGCAGAACATCCTTTTCTTCCAGCGCACCGAGCCAATGGATGAGCCTGGCGTGTGCAACTACAATTACCGCCTTTACGCCAAGCCGGCCCGCACCGCGGAGGAGAAGCAGGCGGTCGCAGACGGCGTCAAGCTGTTCATGAAGGTGGCGCTCGAAGAGGACATGCCGACCCAGGTCAGCTCGCAGATCATGATGGAGTCGGGCGCAGTGCCGTCCGTCATCTTCGGCAAGCGCGAGGCATGTCTGGTCGGCATGCATAGGGGCTATGACGAGGCAATCGGCCACGACGCCGCGACCGCGCTTCGCAACAACGCCGCCCGCATGGGAATCTCGCCGACCCGGTAGTTTACGAGGATTGCGCGGCCTTCGTGATGAGGTCGCGCAGTTCTTGGAGCTCCTGCGCATTGAGATCGGAGACGGCGGTGAAGACAAGGCCGCCCGTCTCCCAGCGCAGCAGATTGTACCCGTCGCGGCTTGTGACGCCCGAAGCGGCACCGGACTCATTCGGTCCGGGCGACCATACGAATACGTTGATGATATGGAGCTTGCGCTTGTAGACGAGCGCCGCGACCGGATGGTTGCCGGCATAGTCGAGTCGTCCGCCCACGAGCGGGAATCCTTGATCCGCGAGATCGACCACCGGCGGCGAAAAGACGGTCTTGCCCGCGAACCAGGGTTTCACCGTATGACGGTCCGACGTGGTAACGTCCGTCAAATGATCCGCCATCAACGAACGGACATGATCAGCCACAAGGTCGCGGCTCACTGGATCCTCGCGGATGCCAGGGACGAACCACAGCGCGATCGCGGCGGCGCTGGCAGCGGTCGCAAGCGCCGAGCCCCAATCGCGCCAGAATGCGAAGCTTGACCATCGCCGAGCCTGCGTCACGCCTGAGCTGCGGTGGGCCAGCACACGAGCCATCTCCGCTTCGAACTTCTCGGGCGCCTTATAGCTGACGTCCGATTTCTTGAGCATTGCACGGATGGCCCGCGTGCGGTCGGCTTCGGCAGCGCAATCCGAGCAGGTCGCGAGATGAGCCTCCATGCGACGCATGGCGATCGCGTCTAGCTCACCGTCAAAAAAAGCGTCGAGCTCCGCCTCATCCACGCCGCAAGGTTTCACGTTACTTCTCCCTGCCGCGCGGCCTCGGCGACCCAAGCTTCGGCGAAGGCACGTCGTGCCCGCGAGAGCCGGGACATGACCGTCCCAATCGGGCTTTCGAC
The DNA here is from genome assembly GCA_035293565.1 of Alphaproteobacteria bacterium. Taxonomy (GTDB): domain Bacteria; phylum Pseudomonadota; class Alphaproteobacteria; order BOG-932; family Roseiterribacteraceae; genus DATGMP01. The sequence goes on from DATGMP010000107.1 coordinate 57,567, forward strand.
GGCGTCGGCGATCTCGCGATAGCTCATCTCCTCCATCTCGCGCATGATCAGGACTTCCTTATAGGCTGGCGGCAGGTTTTCGAGCACGCGCCGCACGCAAGCGGAGTCTGCTTGTTCGATCAACAACGCCTCGGCGGTACGTGCGTCGCTCGGAACCGTCTCGGTCTCGCCGTCGGGCACCGGATCGGAGACATCCATCCGCCGCGCCCGCGCCCAATCGAGGAAGCGGCTGCGGACGATCGCGAGGAGCCAGGCGCGCGCATTACCGCCGCGATAGGAATCCCGATAGCGAAGTGCCCGCAGACAGCTTTCTTGCACGATCTCCCGCGCCGCCTCATCGTCGCGCGTCAGCATGCGCGCGAGATTGTACGCGGCGTCCAGATGCGGCAGCAGGATAAGGCCGAAACGTTCTTCGGCAGCGTCCTTTCCCTTCGCGCGCCGCCACAAGCCGGTTGCTGCCATTTCGACCATCCGAGCGTCTCTTATCCGCCGGCCCTCGGCGATTTTATCCGGCGACAAGGGATCAGGCGAGCGGAAACGGGCGGGGGCCGCGCCCAAATCAGCCCGAAGGAAGCTTGGGCAGAGGTAGCTCGACATGAATGGGCCGCACGCTTTTCAGGTAAACCGCGATCGCGTGGCGATCGGCGTCGGAGAGCTTGGAGGTCCCGCGCACAACGGATTTCATGCCCGACCCCACCATGTCCGATTCCGGGGTCATGCCGGTCTTGAGCAATGTCTCGATATCGGCCAACGACCAGCCGCCAATGCCGGTCTCCATATCGGGCGTGATGTTGGGCGCGTTCTGACCGTCCGGCCCCGCGACATTCCCTGAGAAGGCGCGGCCATGTTCGAGCGCGCCCAGCGGATTGCGGGGCGTGTGACATTCCTCGCAATGGACGACCGCGTGGACGAGGTAATTCCCGCGGTTCCAATCCGCATCCTTGGTCGGCTCGAGCTCAATGGGGCCTGATCTGAAGAACAGGGCGCGCCAGAAGAAGAGCAAGGGTCGCCAGCCGAAGGGCGGCTTCGGCTGGTGCGGTTTATCCGGTTTCGATGCCGGGTCGAGGCTCATCAGATATCCGTAGAGATCGCCGATGTCGCGGTCGGTCATGCCGGTGAAGGCGGTAAACGGGAAGACCGGAAAGAGATATTCACCGCCCGGCCCGACCCCTCGACGCACCGCGTCGTGGAATTCGGTTTCGCTCCAGCCGCCTATGCCATGCGCCTTGTCTGGCGTGATGTTCGGCGCATAGAAGCGGCCGAACGGTGTATCGAGCCCGAGGCCGCCCGAGGGCGCGCCGCCATCCTTCTCTCCCCCATGGCAGCCGGCACAGCCGGCTGCGTCGTAGAGATATTTTCCGCGCTCGAGGGAATCCCGGTCTGCGCCCCATGCGGCGGACGCAGCCAGGAACAGCATGATGGCGAGAATCCTACCCATTGTTACGCGATCGCGTTGGTTGCGAGATCGAATGCCGCGCCCTGGGTCTTCACGGTGCGGAAGCCCAGCCCCTGGAAGGGGTGCACCGCATCCCAAGGAATAGGCGTCTTCTTCGGCTGCGATCCCGCCAACGGGAACGGAAAGATCACCGACTCCGCCGCATGATGCGCGGTCCCACCGATGATCCGATGATTTTCCTGGTGGATATGACCGTAAAACACCGTGACATTCTTGTAGGGCGAGAGGATCTGGAGGGCCTTGGCCCCGTCTTTCGTCGCCCAATCCCACTGAGGGTAAAGGTCGAACAAGGGCCGGTGGGCGAAGACCACGATCGGCTGCGCCTTGTCGCTCTTCTCCAGGTCCGCCGCCAGCCATTGCAGCTGGTCGTCGCCGATCAGGCCGTTCGGGTCGGAGACGTTGTCGATCGCGACGAAATGGACGCCCTTATGGTCGAAGCTGTAATGGCCCGCACCGAAATTCGTCCTGTAAAGCGCCCCCGCATCGAGCCCGGCATCGTTCTCGCCGGGTAGAAAGCGGACAGTCTTTGCCTTGAGATCGCCGACGATCGCGCGGAACTCGGACATGCGCCGTTGCCGCTCAGTGTCGTCGGGCGCGGCATGGGTGAGGTCGCCTGTGAAGATGACGAAGTCGGGCTCCCGCTCGAGTGCATTCACCGCCGCCACCGCCCGCCTCAGCGTGTTCTTGGCTTCCGGGTTGGCCGGACCTTCATAACCCCAATGGGTATCGGTCAGCTGGACGAAAAAGAAGTCCTGACCGGCCGCGGCAAGCGCCCTGCCCCACGGCCCCAGCCCCGAGGCGAAGACCACTCCACCCAATCCCGCCAGTTCCAAAAAACCCCTGCGGCCAATCTCGATGCTCATGCGATCCCCTCCTCGTGAAAGACGCCGAAGCGGCGCCGTCATGGAGCAAGACCGGGAATACCCCGCATTTTATTCCCGAAGACTTTGCCAGGCGTCGAGTTGTATCCTGGGAGCGGAGAGGGTTGGGGAGGACGGCATGAGCATGATCATTTCGGCCGACGAGCATCTGGTCGAACCCCTGGAGTTCTGGGAAGGCTGGCTCCCCGAAAGCTTGCCGGCCGCAGACCGGGACCGGGCGCCGCGACTGGAAAACGGGGCGCTGGTCGTCGATGGACAAGCCATGCCGGTTTTTCTGCTTTTCCCGGAATTGATCGCCTTCTCGGACGCTCAACCCGGTGGCGGTGACGTTCCAGGCCGGCTGGCGGTGATGGATGACGAGGGAATCGACGTCTCGATCCTATTCCCACAGCGCGCGATGGGCATGTTCGCGATGAAGGACCCTGCCCTTCGGACGCGATGCTTCAACGCCTACAACGAATTCCTGGCCGACTTCTGCGCCAAGTCGAACGGCCGGCTTGCCGGCGCGGCGGTGCTGCCGACGATCTATGAGCCGGAGGCCACCGCCGATTACCTCGCGCATCTGAAGTCGCTCGGCTTCCGCCTGGTTCAGCTTCCAAGCAGGCTCAAAGGCATGACTTATGGCGCGCCGCAGATCGAACCGATCTGGTCGGCGATCGAGGACAGCGGTCTCGTTGCCGCCATCCACACCAGTGAGACGCCGGAGAGCAACGGCCCCGGCGGCCTCGGCACCTTCCTTGCCGAAACCACGCAGCCTTTCCGCAAGCTCTGGGCGCACCTTGTCTTCACGGGCGTGTTCGAGCGGCACCCGGGGCTTCGTATGCTCTTTGCCGAAGGCGGGATCGGCTGGGTTCCCACGGCACTCGCCGATGCCGACCGCATTCATGCGAAGTTCGCGAACTATCTCAATCCGCGTCTGCCGCGGCCACCCAGCGAATATTGGCGTCGGCAATGTTATGCGACCTTCATGGAGGATCCGCGTGGCATCGAGCAATTGGACCATATCGGCGCGGACCGCGTCCTCTGGTCGTCGGACTATCCGCACCCTGAAGGCACCCGCGGTCAGACGCGAGAGCTGATCTCGCGGCTCCGGGACCAGCTCGGGCCGGAACAGGCTCAGGCGGTGCTAGGCGGCAATGCGGCGTCCCTGCTGGGACTTGCGGCCTGAAACGCCTGCTGATCGTCGCCCACGCCCCCTCGCCTCGCACGCTGGAGCTTCGCGAGGCGGTTCTGCGCGGCGCTTCCTCTACCGATATCGAGGGAGTCGAGATCGTGATGCGGCCGCCGCTCGAAGCGGGCCCGAATGACGTCCTCGCGGCGCAGGCGATCATTCTCGGGACCACCGAAAATCTCGGCTATATGAGCGGCGCGCTGAAGGATTTCTTCGATCGCAGCTACTACCCATGCTTGGAGCTCACACAAGGGCTGCCCTACGCCCTGTATATCCGCGCGGGCCATGACGGCACCGGCACGCGGCGTGCCGTCGAAAGCATCGCCACGGGTTTGCGCTGGCGCGCTGTTCAGGAGCCTTTGATCTGCCGCGGCGAGTTCAAGGAAGAATTCATCGGCCAATGCGAAGAGCTCGGAATGGCCATGGCCGCCGGGCTCGAAGCGGGCGTTTTCTGAGGGAGGAAACGGATGGGAATGCTGAATGGCAAAGTCGCGCTGATCACGGGCGCCGGACAAGGTGTCGGTCGCGGGATAGCCGTCGCCATGGCAAAGGAGGGTGCCGCGATCGCAGTCGCTGGACGCACGGAGTCGAAGATCAAAGACACCTGCGCGGCGATCGCCGCGCACGGAGGACGAGCGATTCCAATCGTCTGCGACGTGAAGCACGCGGACGACGTCACGCGCACCGTCGCGAGCACGGTCGAAGCGTTCGGCGGCATCGATATCTTGGTGAACAATGCCCAAGAGGTTCCGCTCGGCACGCTCCTGGAGGCCAAAGTCGAAGACTATGTCGCTGGATTCGAGTCAGGGCCGATCGCTACGCTGCGCTTCATGCAAGCTTGCTACCCATACTTGAAGGCCCGCGGCGGCGGATCGATCGTCAATCTCGTGACCGCGGCCGCGGTTCGGTGGGATATGGCCGGATACGGCATGCACGGATCCGTGAAGCAGGCAATCCGATCGCTAACCCGCGCAGCGGCCTCCGAATGGGGCCCCGACAACATCCGCACCAACAATATCGCGCCCGAAGCTCTCTCCCCGGGCTTCGAGGATTGGATGCGAGCGGATCCCGAAACGACGTCGGCCTTCATCAAAACGATCCCGCTCGGCCGCGTCGGTGACTGCGAACGCGATATCGGGCGTTTCGTCGTGCTGCTCTGCAGTCCCGGCGCCGAGTATGTTTCCGGTGCCACGATCCCTGTCGATGGCGGCCAGGCGAATTTCGATTAGCTGCGCAGCGTGACGACGGTTCTGCCGATCGTCAGCCGCTGATCCATACGATCGAGCGCAGCAGGCAGCTCGTCAAACGGAACGACGCTGCCGACGACAGGTCGAATTCGTCCTTCCGCCAGCAACGCCTCCAGCGACTTCTGCACACGCTCACCCACTGACCGCGGCAGCATATGGAAACCCGGCGCGGGATTTTCAGCCCTTTGATCGCCCGCATAGGCCAGCATCACGCCCATCAGCGAGATGCTGCCGAAGCAAAGAGCGCGCGGCGTCAATGTGGGCCGATCTTCGGCTTCGATCCCGCCGGCGAAGCCAATGACCATGATCCTGCCATGCAGCGCGAGACACTTGACCGACGCCTCGGTGACCGTGCCGCCGACGCCGTCGAAGACGAGATCGACCCCGCGCCCGCGCGTCGCTTCGAGAACCACCGACGCGAAGTCCTGCTCGCGATAATCGATGGCAATCTCTGCGCCCAGCTCCCGGCATTTCGCGATCTTTTTGGCGCCGCCGGCCGTCGCGAGCACGCGAGCGCCGGCGGCAACGGCGAGCTGGATCGCGGCCGACCCGACGCCGCCGGCTCCGGCGTGCACCAGCACTGTCTCACCCGCTTGGAGCCGCCCGCGCTCGTGCAGGCCCAGCCATGCCAAATGAAAAGGAAAATAGAAGGCCGCTCCCGCGACATCGTCCAGCCCGGACGGCACATCGAAGACCATGCCGGCATCGCCGATTACATAATCGGCATAGCCGCCGTATGCGCCTTTGGCGCAGGCGATCACCCGCCGCCCGAGCCATTTCTCCGCCCCTGGACCCGCTGCGTCGACATCGCCCAGCACCTCCATGCCGAGCGTGTAGGGAATAGGCGGATTGACCGTGATATAACGGCCGTAACAGCCGTCGATTTCATTGTAGTTCAAGGCCGACGCACGGTTTCGAACGCGAACCTCCCCTGGCCCGGGCTCCGGTATCGGAACGTCGTCGAGGCGCAGCGCGTCGGATGGTCTTCCATATCGATGTACCCGCCACGCTCTCATACCTCTGCCCTCCCCGTCATTGTTCAAAACCCGTAGAGCCGGGACGGATTGTCCACCAGAATTCGGCGCCGCGTCTCCGCATCCGCCCAGTCGGCCAGCAAGCTCAGAACCCTGCCATCATCGATCGGCAGCGGCGGCGCGATATCGGTGGGCCCCCGGCCGGGCTCCTTCGCATTATTGGGGTGTGGCCAGTCGCTGCCCCAGACAGTGCGCTCCGGGCCCGCGGCGATGAGCGCGCGCGCCAGCGGCATCATGTCGGGATAGTCGGGCACGAGCGTCGAGCAGCGATAGGCCGCCGACAGCTTGATCCAGACATGACCTGATCGGATCAGGCTCAACAATTGTCCAAAGCCCGCCTGGTCCAGACCCGCCGCAGCCTTCGCACCACCGAAATGGTCGATAACGACCGGAATCCTCAGGTCCAACAGAACCGGGGCGAGAGCCGAAATCAGCGCCAAATTGCTAAAAATCTGAATATGCCAGCCGTGCGGCGCGACCCGGGCTGCCGTCTCTTTGAGCAGTCGCGCCGACCGGCCCGGATCGACCTCGCCCATCATTTCGAGATTGACCCGCACGCCGCGCACTCCGGCCTGGGCCAGCCGGTCGAGATCGGCCGGTCCCATCCGGTCGTCCAGCACCGCAACGCCCCGCGCACGCTCCATCCCCAGCTGCCGGATGCCTTCCAACGTTGCCGAGTTGTCCGATCCGTAGACGCTCGGCTGCACGATCACGGTCCGGGACAGCCCAAGATCGCGATGAAGGCCTTGCAGCGTCTCGACGCTCGCCTCAGGCGGCGTGTAAGCGCGGCCCGGCGTTAAAGGATAATGGGCAGAATCAAGAAAAACATGGACATGGCAGTCACAGGCCCCGTCCGGGACCGAAAAGCGGACTTTGCTTCTTTGGCTCATCCCATTGACCCTGTTTTCAGCCGCGACCGGGCGGGCTAAGATCGCCCGAGGCGCCCCCAACAACAAGAATGTGAATTCGGGCGCACCGAAGACATTGCGGGGAGGCTTTGCGATGGCCAAGGGTATTGTGCTCGATCCGACCACGGTGCGCGAGGATGACATCACCTCGCCCGGACCCGATTTCGGCGATCTTGCCGGCAAGACGATCGGGTTCAGGGTCGACCGGATGTGGCGATCTTGGGATTGGATCAGCGAGATCTGGGCCAAGGAATTCGAAAAGGCCGGCGCGACGGTCAAATATTGGCGCTCCAACGGCCGCTCGGGCGAGGAAGGCGAGCGCGAAGCCCGAGAACTCGATGAATTCATCAAGACGATCGACTGCGCCATCGTCGGCCTCGCCAATTGCGGTTCCTGCACCGGCTGGACAGTGCGCGACTCGCTGACCGCGGCGGCGGCGGGACTGCCGACCGTTGCCATTGCGACCGCCAATTTCCATGAATTCGCCAAGACGATCGCGCGACGCGGTGGCCGCTCGGGCCTTAGGGTGCATGTTCTTCCCTACCCGCTCAATGAGCGGCTCAAGGAGGATGTCGATCCGGTCGCGCATGAGCACTTCCCCAAGCTGCTCGTCACTGTGGGCGCCAGCATCGCCAAGAAGGCCGCGGCATGAGCGTCATCACGATCCGTCCGGCCAAGACCCGTACGCAGCCGCCGCCTCGTCTCAAGGTCGATCGCGACTGCGGACCCGAAGGATGCGAGATCGACTGGCTGGCAAGCCAGCGGCACGAAGCCGATCTGGACATCGGTAGCTTCACCGATTTCGCCATGGAGAAGGGATGGGGCGACGGGCTACCTCTCGTCCCGCCGACCGAGACCCGCGTCAGGACCATGCTGGCGGCCAACAACCGCTACCCGGACGAAGTGATCGCGATCATGCCGCCGATGCGATCGGAGTGCACGGTCGAGAAGATCGCAATCAACGCCGTGATGGCCGGCGCTCCGCCGGAATCGCTGCCGCTGCTCATCGCGGCGGTCGAAGCTATTTGCGATAATGATTTCGAGCTTTACGGCGTCAACACGACGACCGCGCCGGTCTTTCCGGCAATGTTCGTGAACGGGCCGATCCGCGACAAGCTCCAGATTCCATACAAGCACGGCTGTTTCGGCGGGACGGCCACCAAAGCCGTTGCGATCGGCCGGGCGCTCAGATTGATCATGCGCAATATCGCGGGACAGGTCCCGGGCGTCACCTCGCAGACAACCTTCGGCTCGCCGGGCCGCATTTCCGGCATCCTTGTCGGCGAATGGGAAGAACGCTCGCCTTGGGCGCCGCTTGCCGAACGCCGCGGCGTCAAAGGCAATGCGGTAACCGTCTTCGGAGCAATGGGTACCGCGAACGTCGTCGACACGACTTCGCAGAAGCCCATGGAATTCCTCGAGATGATCGGGAAGTCGCTGGCCTATCCGGGCACCAACTGCTTCTCGCCCGCCGTACCGTATGGTGAGACTTTCGTCGCGCTCAATCCGATCTGCGCGGAGATCGTCGGCAAGGAGTTCAAAAAAGTCGAGGATGTGCAGGAGATCCTGTGGCGTTTCGCCAGCCTGCCGGCCGAGACGTTCGAACACCTCCATCGCGGACAGCTCGAGGACGAGGACCGCGTTCGCCCCGATGGGCGGGTCTATCTCGTGCCCGAGCCGAAAGACGTCCAGGTGATGGTCTGCGGCGGCACCGGCGGTCTGCACGCCGCCATGGTGCACAGCTTCGGCACGTCGCTAACGCAAACACGGGCGATTATCTAAACTCGCACTCGTGGTCATTCCTGCGAAAGCGGGAATCCATTTGTCCGCCGTCTCGCTGGTGGAGGATTCCCGCCTTCGCGGGAAGGGCGAATTGTTCGGACGTGTGAATGCTACTCACTTCGCGCGTGATCAAATATCACTCGGATCATTTGCTCGGGCGCCCTAAAATGAATTGGCGTTCATAGCGGAACAGGAGAAAGACGATGGCAGATAGCGATGCAGCCCGCAAAGCCGTGAACGGCGAGATGTGGGACGAGTTCTGCGATCTGCTAAAGGAGGCCGGCAAGGTCGTGCTCCGGCCCGAGGTGCCGAGCGATGCTTTCAATCGCGCGATCGGCTACCGCTTCCTGTCGCGGCTGCTGCGCGGCGGCCTCGAATCCGCCCTCGACTATGCGCATCCGCAATATCCGGCCTTCTTCCGCTTGGCCGACGACACCAAGCACCTGCTGAACGATAACCCGGACAATTACTATCAGAACTGTGTCATCGACGGCCGATTCGACTATCGCATCACGGGCACACGCGGAACGGTGAACTGGTTCTCGATCGGATCGAAGGGCCAGTCGCTCGACATCGAAAAGATGCTCGACACCGGGTACATCGATTCGACACAGATGGAATTCCGGCCGGACGGCAGCTTCGAGATCATCGCGAGTGCAGAGAAGAAGCCCGGCAACTGGCTGCCGCTCGCTCGCAATTCGAGCTCGCTCGTCGTGCGTCAGACCTTCGCCGATCGCAAGAAGGAGAAGATCGCGGAGCTCAACATCGAGTGCATGAATCCCGAAGCGGCCGACAACAACCAATCGCCAGAGCGTATCATGGCGGGCCTCCTGAACGCCGCGCGATTCGTTAAGAACATCGGCAACATGACGATCGAGTGGCAGGAGCGTTACAAGAAGCTGCACCTCAATCTTCTCCCGGAAGATGATCAGAAGCGTTGCCAGGATGCAGGCGGCGACGCAAACATCCATTACTATCAGAGCTACTGGAAACTCGCGCCGGACGAGGCCCTCTACATTGACATCAAGAACATCCCGGAATGCCAGACCTGGAACATGCAGGTCTCCGACTATTGGATGGAATCGCTCGACTTCCGCTTCTTCAAGGTCAGCGTGAACAAGTTCACTGCCCATTACGAGCCCGACGGCTCGGTCAAGATCGTGATTGCGCACCAGGATCCCGGGCCGAAATATCCGAACTGGCTCACGACGCTCGGCCACGACCAGGGCGGCATGCTTGGCCGGCTGGTCGGCGCCAAAAGCTTCTTGCCGGAATTTCCGGCGAAGGTGGTGAAGCTGGCCGAGCTGCGCGGCTAGCTTCGCTGTCCGAAGGCAAGGTCGCTCAAAGGCTTCAGCTTGGCCCGCTCTTCCGGATAGCGGTCGCTCAGAGGTATTTCGCCCGATACTTCGCGAAATCGCGTTTCAGCAGCTCTTCGGTCAGTCCGTAAGTATCGAGGTCGTAGACATGCGGCGGGCGCTTGTCGCGTGGATTGGCGTCGAGCCAGGTTTGGAGGGCTGCCTCGTCAGCAACGGTCAACGGACGGTTCATCTTGGCGAAGACCTTGCGCGCCTGCTCCATCGGGCGACCGACGAGATCCTGATAGTGCAGGTCGACGAAGCGCGTGTCGCCGATCCGCTCGCGGAGCGCGATCAGATTGTTCAACATCCAGGACCAGCGACCCGAAATGAAGGGACCGAGCTGCTTCAGCGGCACCCTCTCCGATTTCATCCGCATCAGCGTCGCATTCATGCTGCAATAGGACGGAATGGTGCGCAGCGGGTCCCGGTGGGTCATCACGATGACCGAGCCTGGAAAAGTCTCGAGCAGCGTCTGGGGCGCGGAAAGATGCGACGGCGTCTTCAGGATCCAGGCCTTTCCGGCGCGCGCCGGATTCTGCCACTGCAGATATTTCAGCGACAGGAGCAAATCCTGATAGGCCTTCGTCTGGTCGGCGGTCTCCAGCCATTTGGCATAGGAGGGCACCCAGACGAAGCATTCGACCATCGTGCCGACGAATTGCTGATCCATCAGGATCGCCTCTTCCTCGGGCTGGTCCAGCGACATCGGGTGGATCGACATGATCTCCGGCATCAGCTTGAGCCAGAGATCGAACAGCTGCTGCGCGGCCGCCCGCCGCGCGACCGGGCGCCCCCGCTCCTCGCCTTCGAACGGGCATGGGAACTGCGCCTCCCACCAATTCATGCCGGTGAAGCTGGGCGCCGCGCACAGCATGCGATGGGTTTTGGTGCTGCCGGTGCGCGAGAGGCCGAGGATCGCCGCCGCGACGGTGACTTTCTCGTCCAGGATTTCGGGATGCGCTCGGATCGCCTCGATGAGCCGAAGGCGGTTCATGAGGCATTTGATGATCCGCTCGGCCTCCATGGCTTCGCCGGCCGCAGAGAGCTGCGCTTCGGCATGGGTGGCGTCGAGCATGACCTGCAGCGGCTCGAGGAACCAGCTGTCGCCGAAATCCTCCAACCCGGTCGTCCGCCGCCGCGCCTCGGCCAGCAGCGCCTCGCGCTCGAGCGGCGGGATCGGCATTTCCTTTCCCGCGCCCTCGGGCATCAGCGGCAGACCGAGGCGCCGTCGACCAGCATGCTTTCACCCGACACGAAAGAGGCCGCGTCCGAGCACAGCCAGACCGCCGCCTCGGCCTGCTCCTCCGGCAGTCCCATGCGGCCGAAGGGCAGCGTGTCGTTCATCATCTTCTCGATCGCCGGATCGCCGCCGATGAAGCTCGCCATCATCGGAGTGTCGGTGACGCCCGGACAGATGGCATTCACGCGGATCTTGTGCGCGGCATATTCCTTGGCCGCGAGCTTCATGAGGCCGAGGACACCATGCTTGGAAGCTGTGTAGGCCGGCATGCCCGGCGCCGGCACGAAGCCCGCGCCCGAGGCCGTGTTCACGATCACGCCGCCGCCCGACTTCACCATGTGAGCCAGCTCGTGCTTCATGCAGAGGAACACGGAAGTCAGGTTGACCGCGATCGTGCGGTTCCACTCCTCCAGATCCATCTCGTGGAACGGCAGGTACTTGCCGCCAAAGCCGGCATTGTTGAAGGCGCAATGGAGACCGCCGAAGCGTGAAATCGCGGCTGCGATCATGGCTTCGACATCGTGTTCGGAGGTGACGTCGGCCCGCTTGAACGAAGCGGCGCCGCCTGCGCGGTCGATCCGCGCCGCGGTCTCCTGCCCGCCGGCTTCATCGATGTCGCAGACAAGCACCCGGGCGCCCCTCTGCGCAAACAGCTCCGCCGCCGCCCGGCCGATACCGCTTGCCGCGCCGGTGACGAGCGCGACTTTCCCCTCGAAATCGCGCGGCCTGTCCTTGGATCCCGCCATGAACGCCTCCCGCTTTTCTCCCGCGCCCTGATCCTATCAGCGGCCGCCGCTTTGTCATCATTTTCGCTTCCCGCAGCCAGCCGTGCGTGACACGATCCGGACAAGACAACAGGGAGCGAAGCGGAATGCTGCTCAAGGACAAGGTCATCATCATCACCGGCGTCGGGCCAGGCATGGGGCGAAAGCTCGCAACCGTCGCGGCGGCCGAGGGCGCCAAGGTCGCGCTGTCGGCACGGTCGGAAGGGTTGATCCGCGAGGTCGCGGCCGAGATCGAGGCGGCCGGCGGCGAGGCGATCGCGCAGCGCTGCGATGTCGGGAATATGGATCAATGCGAGCGGCTGGCCGCGGCGACCCTGGAGGCTTTCGGCCGGATCGACGGCCTCGTCAACAGCGCCTACCGGTTCAGCCACGGGCACGAGCTCGAGGACAACGACCTCGGCGAATGGCAAGCGACGATGGACGCCAGCTGCTGGGGTGCGCTCCGCATGGTCAAATCCGTGATCCCGGCGATGAAGCGCCAGGGCGGCGGCTCGATCGTCAATGTGTCGAGCCGCTCGACCGTTCAAGTGATCCCGGGCGAAGGGGCCTATGTGGTCGCCAAGGAGGCGATCCACGGCGCGACGCGCTTTCTCGCGGTCGAACTCGGCCCCTACAATATCCGGGTCAACGCGCCCCGCATGGGTTGGCTCTGGGGCGTGCCGGTCGAAAACCATCTGAAGCACCGCGCCGAAACCACCGGCGTGCCGTTCGACGAGATCGTGGCCGGCATTGCCAAGGAGATCCCGCTGGGCGTCATCCCGCCGGACGAGGAGTGCGCCAAGTCGGTTCTGTTCTTCGTCTCGGATTATTCCAAGATGGTCACAGGCACGTCGATGGACATCAACGGCGGCCAGTTCATGGCGGCGTGAGGCGGTCAAGATGGCCCATCCGCTCTGCCTCGACTTCCTGACCGCGATCGAAGCCTCGCCGCCGGATCTGGCCCGGCTCGCGGCCGCCAACGGCTGCGCCTCGATCAGCTTCATGGTGCACCCCGTCGAAGGCGTTCCCGATTTCGGCATGGACCGCGATACGCCGATGCGCCGCGAGACCCGCGCGCGATGCAAGGATCTGGGGATCGGCATCGACATGGTCGAGGGTTTTCTGCTGACGCCCGAGACCGATGTCGCGCGCTTCCGCCCCTCGCTCGAATCCGCGGCCTGGCTCGGCTCCAAATGCATCAATGCGGTCTTTCGCGACACCGATATCGGCCGTCTCGCCGACCGCTTCGCGCAGCTCGCCGACGAGGCCGCGTCGTTCGAGCTCGAGGCCCTGACCGAATGGTCGATCCGCACGCCGCTGAAGACGCTCTCCGATGCCGCGCTGTTCATCACCAGGCTCCGGCGGCCCTCGGCGCGGCTGCAGTTCGATTCGCTCCACCTCTTCCGCGGCGGCTTCAGCGCCGGCGACCTCGCGCAGATCGAGCCGCACCTGATCGGCCGCGCCCAGCTTTCGGACGGTCCGGCCGAGATGCCGGTCGAACGCCAATATACCGAGGCCATCGGCGGCCGCTTGCCGCCCGGTGAGGGCGCGCTGCCGCTGCGATCCTTCGTCCACGCTCTGCCGGACGGGATCACGCTCGGCATCGAGGTCCCGATGAGCGCGGATGCAGGCCCGCCTGCCGAGCGCGTGCGGAGAGCGGTCGAAGGGGCGCGGAAGGTCCTAACGGCCTGATGGCGGTAGACACCGTCAGCGGTTCGACCACACGCAAGGACCGTACCTTCCTCGGCCATCCGGTCGGGCTCGCCTATCTGTCCTTCGCCGAGGCCTGGGAGCGGTTCTCCTATTACGGGATGCAGGCGTTGCTGGTGCTCTACATGACGCAGCAGCTCTTGCTGCCGGGGCATGTCGAGAATGTCGCCGGCTTCGCGCCTTTCCGCGCGGCGATCGAGCATATCTACGGGCCGCTGTCGCCGGAGGCGCTGGCCTCCGCGATCTTCGGCCTCTATGCGGGCGGTGTCTATCTGACGCCGCTGGCCGGCGGGCTCATCGCCGACCGCCTGCTGGGCCGCACGGCGACGGTCACCATCGGCGCCGGCCTGATGGCGCTCGGCCATTTCCTGATGGCCTTCGAAGGCTCGTTCCTCGCCGCGCTCGCCTGCCTGCTCATCGGAGTCGGCTGCTTCAAGGGCAACATCGCGAGCCAGGTGGGCGAGCTCTATGCGCCGGGCGACCTTCGCCGCGCCGACGCCTTCCAGATCTACATGCTGGGGATTCAGATCGCGGTGATCGTGTCGCCGCTCGTCTGCGGCACGCTCGGCCAGAAGGTCGCCTGGCATTGGGGCTTCGGGGCGGCCGGCGTCGGCATGGTGTTCGGGCTCATCATCTATCTCGCCGGCCGGCGCTACCTGCCGCGCGAGACGATCCGGCCGCGGGCCGCCCGGGCGCCCCGCGAGAAGCTCCTGGCGCATGAGATAAAGGCGGTCGCCGTGCTGATCCTGGTCATCCCCATACTCGCCGCGACGGCGCTGGGGAACCAAGAGATGTTCAACGCCTACATGGTTTGGGGCGATGCCCATTTCGATCTCGAATTCTTCGGCGAGAAGCAGCCGGTCACCTGGCTGATCTCGCTCGACGCCATCCTTTCGACCATCACCATGGTGGCGTCGGTCGCGTTCTGGCGCTGGTGGGCGACCCTTCGGCGCGAGCCGGACGAAGTCTACAAGATCGGGATCGGCGCGCTGATCGGGGCGCTCGGGCCCCTGGCGCTCGCTCTTGCGGCGATGAAGGAGACGGCAACCGGCACCAAAATCGGGCTCGGCTGGGCGGTCGCCTTCCACATCTTCAATGATCTCGGCTTCGCGAACGTGTTCCCGGTGGGCCTCGCCCTCTTCTCGCGCGCATCGCCGCGCGCCATCGCCGGCCTGATGATCGGCGTCTATTACCTGCACCTCTTCCTGTCCAACATGGTGGTCGGCTGGCTGGGCGGGCTGCTCGAGACGATGAGCGCAATGTCCTTCTGGCTGCTGCACGCGGCGCTCGTCGGCGGCGCGGGCGGCCTCATGCTGCTGTTCGGCGTCGCCTTCGGCCGGCTGCTGGCGCCCCAGAGCGAAGAGGAGCGGGGCTGAATCCGAGACCGACCAACGAACCGTCGAGACGCTTAGACTCGCAGCCCGTACAGCCCCGCGACATTGTCGTGCACCATCATCTTGATGTGCTGGTCCGACATATCCTTGGTCAGCCGCGCCAGCACCTTCGACGAGTACGGCCAGATCGCGTCGCCGTGCGGGAAGTCGTTGGCCCACAGCACGTTGCCCATCGGCAGGATGTGGGTCATCTGGCCGACCGGGTAGTCGTCCTGCATCGTCACATAGACATGATCGCGGAAATATTCGCTGGGCTTCCGCGGCAGCGTGACGTTCTCCATGTAGAAATAGCGCTCGTAGGAATTGTCCATCCGCGTCAGGAAATGCGGGACCCATGAGACGTCGCTCTCGACCGCGACGATCTTGAGCTTCGGGTGACGCTCGAAGACGCCGCCGAAGATGAAGAGCGAGATGACGTCCTGGTTGCCGCGCACGAAGCGGTGATGGCCGCAGATATGCGGGCCGCGCGTCTTGCCGCGCGCCGCCATCATCTCGCGGCGGCTCGAGAGGATGTGGAAATTGACCGGAAGGCCGTGCTGCTCGCACGCCGACCAGAACTCGTCATACATCGGGTGGTCGTAATCCTCGACCATGGGCTCGCCCGGCAGCATCACCGCCTTGAAGCCCATCTTCTTGCACTCTTCGAGCTCCTTCAGCCCGTCCTCGACCGTGCGCAGCGAGACCTGGCCCACCCCGATCAGCCGATCCTCGTCCTTGCTGCAGTAATCGACCAGCCAGCGGTTATAGGCGTCGAGGCAGGCCTTGGCGTAATCGATGTCGGGATGACCGTGCAGGAACATGCCGACGGTGGGGAAGATCACCTCGGCAAAGACCCCGTCCTGGTCCTGGACGTCGAGCCGGGTCGCGGAATCGAAGGCCGCCGCGTTGACGTCCTCCCATTCGATCTTCTTGCCGAGATCCTGCAGCGGCCGTCCGGCGCCCACCGACCGGCCATAGCCCATCGGAAACAGCCCGTCGATCATCAGCGCCGCGCCGAGCTCGGGCGTATGGGTGTCCTTCGGGATGCGGTCGCGGAATTTCGGATCGATGTCGTAGAAGGCGTTCTCGCGCTCCACCACATGCGAATCCGCCGAAATCAAGATCTTCGGAAGCATCCCCGCTCCTCCCCGTTTCAAACCGCCTGCCTTAACCTCGTCGCGCCGGGTTCGAGAGTCAATTCGTGACGCCGAGGGATGAGTCTTTTGGCTCCGCGCTACCGCAACATGCGCCATCGTTCCCTCTCCGCACGAAGTGGGAGAGGGCGGGGCCCATTGCGCAGCAATGGGAGGGGGATTTAGAGTCGCAAACACCAGCCAGCCGCCCCGCTCAAGGCGGCCCGGTGCCGTATTTGGCTTCCAGCGCCCGGATGCGGGCGGCGAGCAGCCGATCGCGCCATTGCTCGGAGGTCTCGCCGGGCAGGCGCTCGCGCGGGGTCTCGGCGATCGGGGCGGGCTCGGGCGCCGACGCGAGCGGCGCCAGCATGGCGGCCGGCGCCTCGGCCAAGCGGCGGGCCACCAGGGCCGCGCCGGGCATGGCGTCGAGCTCGGCCCGCACCGCGGCCATGATCGCCTCGGCCGGGCCGCTGCGGTAATCGTCGCAATCCCGGGTGTCGTCGCGGTCGATAAGATCGTCAGCCTCCAGCCCGGCGGCGACCGCGCGCGCGGCGGCTTCCTGCGCGGCCGCCCGTCGGGCGCGCGGGGCGGTGCGTTCGGCGACATCGTGCGGCACGCGCATATCCCGTATCCCGGCGGTCTCCTGCTCCAGCACGA
>DATGMP010000108.1:0-6038 GCA_035293565.1 Alphaproteobacteria bacterium
CGTTCGGCAATTTCGTGATGGGCGGCAATTTCGTGATCGGGATCATCGTGTTCGCGATCCTGGTTACCGTCAACTTCGTCGTCATCACGAAGGGTTCGGGCCGCATCGCCGAAGTCGCGGCGCGCTTCCATCTGGACGGCATGCCGGGCAAGCAGATGGCGATCGATGCCGACCTCTCCGCCGGGCTGATCGACGAGAAGGCGGCGCGCGAGCGGCGCAAGGCGCTGGAGGACGAAAGCGGCTTCTTCGGCGCCATGGATGGTGCCTCGAAATTCGTCCGGGGCGATGCGATCGCAGGCCTGCTTGTCGTCTTCATCAACATTATCGGCGGCATCATCATCGGCGTCGCCCAGCAGGGCATCTCGTTCAGCGAAGCCGCCCAGACCTATACGCTGCTGACGGTGGGCGACGGCCTCGTCACCCAGGTGCCGGCGCTGATCGTCTCGACCGCGGCGGGCCTGCTCGTCTCCAAGGCCGGCGTCTCGGGCGCGGCCGACAAGGCGCTGATCCGCCAGTTCTCCGGCTATCCGCAGGCGCTCGGCATGGCCTCGGCCGTGATGTTCGTGCTGGCGCTCTTGCCGGGCATTCCGGCCATCCCCTTCCTTGCGCTTTCGGGCGGCGCCGGCGCCCTGGCCTGGCAGGCCCGCAAGCAGAAGCGCGCCAAGGCCGCAGCCGACGCCAAGGCCGCAGCTGAGCCGGCTGCCAAGGCGGCAGCCGCAGCCGCCGAGGAGCCGATCTCGGCCGCGCTCAAGATCGACGACCTCAAGATCGAGCTCGGCTATGCGCTGTTGCCGCTGGTCAACGGTCCCGACGGCACCGACCGCCTGACCGAGCAGATCAAGGCGCTCCGCCGCTCGCTGGCGATCGAGATGGGCTTTGTGATGCCCTCGGTGCGCATCCTCGACAACGTCCAGCTCGAGGCCAACACCTACCTCATCAAGATCAAGGAGGTCGACGCCGGCACCGGCAAGATCTGGCCGAACCAGTTCATGGTCATGGATCCCGGCGGCAGCCAGGTCTCGATCCCCGGCATCCACACCATCGAGCCGACGTTTGGGCTGCCGGCCACCTGGGTCGATGCCAGCCTGAAGGAAGAGGCCTCGCTCAAGGGCTACACCGTGGTCGATGCCGCGACCGTGCTGTCGACCCACCTGACCGAACTGCTCAAGAACAACATGAGCGACCTGTTGTCCTATGGCGAGGTGCAGAAGCTCTTGAAGGAGCTGCCGAAGGAGCAGGCCGAGCTGGTCAAGGACATCTCGCCCGCCCAGATCACGGTGTCCGGCATCCAGCGCGTGCTGCAATTGTTGCTTGCCGAGCGCATCTCGATCCGCGACCTCTCGACCATCCTGGAGGGCATTGCGGACGCGCTGTCGGTGTCACGCAACCCGACCACCATGGTCGAGCATGTCCGTGCCCGCCTCGCCCGCCAGATCTGCGCCCAGAATACCTCCCACAACGGCTACCTCCCGCTGATCGCGCTCTCGGCGAAGTGGGAGCAGGCCTTTGCGGAGTCGCTGATCGGCCAGGGCGACGAGAAGACGCTGGCGATGCAGCCGACCAAGCTCTCGGAGTTCATGACCGCGGTGCGCGACGCCTTCGAGCGCGCCGCCCGCGAGGGCGAAGCACCGGTGCTCGTGACGTCAGCCGGCATCCGGCCTTACGTCCGCTCGCTCGTCGAGCGCTTCCGAGCCCAGACCACGGTGCTGTCGCAGGCCGAGATCCATCCCCGCGCCCGGTTGAAGACGGTCGGCAGCGTGTAAGCGGGGAAAGCGCTGCGTGGTCATCAGGGCCGTAGCGACTTGATCGCGAAGCAGTTTTCCGGACCGTGCTTTTTGATCACAGGCAACTGTTTTCTGCCGTTTTGGCAGGCAGCGCCTCGGAACCGCCCCGCCCAGATGAATATTCGTTAATTATCTGAATAAACTAACCTTTTTGTCGCACTGCCCGCCCCTCCAGTCGCGACGCTTCACGTCTTATCACGGACTTGTGATCAGATATTGGGAACTTGAGCCTCATTTCCTACGTTTGTGACGTGCGAAGTGTCGAACCTTCTGATTGAAGTATTCGACGAAATACAGGGCAGAGAATCCCAGGAAGCCAGAGACGGGAAGGCGGCAGGTGACTTCCATGAACCATTCGATCTACAGCGCAGATCGGGCGACCCATTTGAAGATTGTGGTCGTGGCTCTGGTTGCCGCCGTCGTGGTCACGGGGCTTTCCATCTCCGCCCGCCTGTCCAATACCGATGACGGCTATACGCAGACCGCGCGCGTCATCAAGGCCGGCAAGCCGATCGCGGTCACGAGTTCAAACACCTCGATGGTTCGCTAAAGAGGACTGAAAGAGGAGTTTAAAGGAATTCACGAGGCTCTTTACCAGCCCCCCAAAGTCGCCCCGTGGATATGTAGAAGACCCAACTACCCCCAAGTCGACTACGGAAAACGCCCGCTCCCCACGGGCGTTTTCTTTTTGGGGGGTATGCATCTGGCAGCAAGACGTTTGGATAGAATCAGCTGACCGCGGCGCGCCTATTCCGATGCCATGTCGCCGGACCCGCCGAACTCCTTCGGGAAATCCTTGAACTTCGGCAGACCGTCCTTCATGGGAAGCACCGTCTCGGCATAGTTCACGTGCACGCCGGGCTTGAAGTCCAGGGTCGGGATGGTCGCCGAGAACACGTCGACCAGTCCCAATGGCGGATGGTTGGTCATGAGATGGCCGCCACACAGCTTGCAATATTGACGCTGACTGACCGGCGTCTTCTGGTACATCGCAACCTGCTCGGCACCTTCGGTCACGCGGACCGCATCCGGCTTCCACAGCGAAAAAGCATTCACCGGACCGCCGGACCAGGACCGGCATGAACGGCAGTGACAATAGCCCATGCCCTCCGGCTCGCCCGTGACCTCGATCTTCACCGTGCCGCAGAAACATTCGCCGCGATGGGTCGCCATCTGATCCTCCCAATTTTCTGTTCTCAGTGTTGTTGTCCGCGCGCTCGGCATTGCGGCGGCGCGCTTGAGTTCGACTATAACCCTCAATCGATCGACTTCCATAGAAGGAATCGGCAGGCGCAGACGAAAGCTGATTGTGTCCTCTCGCCACATATTGCACCCAGACCCCGCCATGTCTGAACGCAACGCCCGATTGGGGCGACAGAGGCAGATAACGCGACAGGAACGACGATGAGATTCGTCACGCTTTGCATTGCGCTGCTTGTCACCTTGCACCAGACCGCCATCGCCGCGGCGGCGAAATCGATCACCTGCTTCTACGCAGATGGCCAGCAGCTGAGCTTCGATGTGCCGAAAAAGCTCGGCGGCCTGCCGGCAATCGAGTTCGACTATCCATCCAGGGTCACAGAGTTCAGTTTCAGGGACGACAACCTTCTCCTGGTCGCCATCGACGAGACGCAGAAGTCGCGCGTTCGAATCGTGATCTCGGCGCAGCGCAGCAAGGGCAAGACGAGCTATGACGGACAGATCCTGACCGACAGCGGCGGCAACCAGATCATGCTCGACAATGGCCCGGTGAGCTGCAAGGCGAGCGGCTAGCTGCGTAGTTGTAGGGTGGGCAAAGCGAAGCGTGCCCACCGCGCCGCCGCCTCGGGACAACAGTGGCCGCCTCGGGACAACAGTGGTGGGCACGGCGCAAGCGCGCCTTTGCCCACCCTACGATTGATCCCGCGGATAGAGCCCCTCCCCCCGCGAAGAGGCAGGCCCGGGAGAACTTCGTTCTTCGCTTGGCAGCTACCGCTTCTGCTGCTGCTGCACCGCCGCCGGCGGCGGCACGGTTTCGATCAGCTTGCCGGTGTAGACCGGCGCGGAATGCGGGTTGCCGTCGGGGGAGCCGCCGGCCTGCTCGATGGTGACGGCGTAGGTGGCGTTCTTGATGATGTCGGCATCGTAGGCGGCGAGCGCCGGGCGCACCGTGAAGTCGGTGGCGCCGATCACGCCGAGCGAACGCGGCGGGCCGAGCTTGTCGGAGATCAGCCAGAGCTCGTACGACTTGCCGGGCTCGGCCGGCGCGGCGTCGACCTTGCGCACGCTGAAGGTCTTGCTCGCGCCGTCGACCGTGAGGATGAAGGCCGGACCGCCGTCCTGTGCCTGCAACAGCGCGACATATTGCGCGGCGGGCAGAGCGGGCGGCGCCGTCGGAGTCTTCACCTGGACCACTTTGGTCCGCGGCGCCGGACGCAGGACATCCGGCAAATAATCCGGCGCGAAGATCTGCAATCCGAGCAATGCGATCAGTGCGGCCGCGAGCGCCGAGGCCACGCGGGCCACGCCGCGCCAGCGCCGTGCCTCGCGGTCGAGGCGGATGACGTTTGACTGGTCGGCGGGGGTTGACGGCGCAGCCGGCACGATCGGGCCCGGCGAGAGCAGGCCGGACTCGGGTGACGGCTCCGCCGGTTCGACGGGCGGTGGCAGGGCTTGCACAGCGTCTTGCCCGGGCGTCGGCGCCGGCGGCGCATCAGCCACGATCTGCGGCGCTTGCGACGCAGCTTGGCCAATCGCTGCCTTGATGTTCTCCCACACGACCGGGCGCGGCTCGATCAAGCCGACCATCTGGTTCAACACCCCAAGCCGCAACTCCCAGGATCGCACCAGAGCGGCGAACGCGGCATCCGCTGCCATCATGCTCTCGGCACGCGCGCGCTCGTCGGCCTGGAGCGTGCCGAGCGCATATTCCGCAGCGAGCGCGATATCGTCTTCGCTATGGGCCATCAGCTAGCACTGTCGCCTCCGATAAGAATCAGCGTGGGTACCCGGATCACCTCTCCCTTTGGGAGAGGTCGCGCCTGAGGCGCGGGTGAGGGGTTACGCTGATAGTGAGAGCCGAGCCCCCTCACCCGATTTGCTGCGCAAATCGACCTCTCCCCGCTGGGGAGAGGTGAAGCGTGCGCGCTGCCGTATCGAGTCAATTCCATCATCTCACAATCCAAGACACTCGCGGATGTCCAGCATGGCCCGGCGCAGCCAGGTCTTGATGGTGTTGACGGGGCTTGCGAACTTCTCGGCGAGCTGCTCGCGGCTCCAGCCGTTGTAATAGGCGAGAAGCACGAGCCTCTGCCGGTCGGGCTCGAGCCGGCCGACGCATTCGAGCAGACGTTTCAGCTCCTCCGACATTTCCCGGCGCGCGAGCGGGTCGGGACTGTCGGCGGCAACCTCCATGGCGTCAGGCTCGTCTTCGATCGAGGCTTCGCTCTTCTTGCGCACGACATCGATGGCGCGGTTGCGCGCAATCGACGTCATCCACGTGATCGGCGAAGCCAGCGCCGGGTTGAACTGGCCGGCGCTGTTCCAGATCTTGACATAGGTCTCCTGGATGACCTCCTCTGCGAGATCCTGCCGACGCAAGATACGCAGCACGACGCCATAGAGTTTCGCTCGCGTCGCAGCATAGAGGCGCTCGAATGCCGCCTCGTCCCGCGTCGCGACGGATGCGATCAGCGCGACCAGCTCAGCCGGCGTCATGACAGGCGCTCCCCAACCGCGATACCCTTCTTCATTCCGGTGCGAGCCGTATCGTCCACCTCTCCCAAAGGGAGAGGTCGATTTGCGCAGCAAATCGGGTGAGGGGTTAAGGTCTATCGAGAGAGCTGCGGCCCCTCACCCGGATTGCTTCGCAAGCCGACCTCTCCCCGATGGGGAGAGGTGAACCGCGCGTGCCTCGCGAGCTTACCCTTCCTAGCATATCCTCCGGCAGACCAGTCGACCAAACCACCCAAGGGTGCCCCGGCAAACCGTTTGTGGCGAAAAGCAACAGGCCCGGACGTTGCGGTCCAGGCCTGTTCGACGGTGCTTCAAATATCTTGCTGCTTTTAAGCGATGACGCCGAGGCGGGCGCGCATCAGGCCGATGCTGTCGAGATCGGCCTGCTCGCGGGCGCTCTCCTCGGCGCGCTCGCGCGCCTGGTCGCGCTCGTCCAAGAGCTCAACCTTCTTCAATTCCTCGAAGGCTTCGGCGAGCAGGCCCTTGGCCTCCTCGAGCTGGGTGCGCAGCTCCTCGGCCGAACGCATCAGGTTTTCGCGG
>DATGMP010000109.1:0-42831 GCA_035293565.1 Alphaproteobacteria bacterium
GCGGCACGGTTCAAGAGACCGGGGCCTTCGACACGCCGCTGGAGATGGTGACGCCGCAAGTCGACGAATCCATGTACATGATCCCCAAGATGTGGCTCGACGGGGATTTCGAGCACAAGAGCGACCTGATCACGATCCCGCCGCGGCCGATCAATCCCAAGCCCTATCAGAAGCCGCACCCGCTGATGTACATGGCCTGCACGCGCGACGACAGCCTGCATGTCGCGGGGTCACGTGGGCTCGGCGCGCTGGTCATGGGCTTTTCGGGCCCGGACGAGATCGCGCGCAAGAACGCGATGTATCGCGAGGCATTCAAGAACCGGAAGAAAGAGGACCAGGTCGGCTTCCGCCCGAACGAGCATCTCGCCGCTCTCTGCCCGGCCGTCATTCTGGATGACAAGGAGAAGGCACGGCGCATCGGCATCCGCGGCCAGCGCTTCTTCGCGGAGTCGATCCGCTATTGGTATGCCGGTGGCGAGAAGCCGTCGATCGACGATCTGGACGCGGACGCGCAGCTCGCGGAGCTGAAGCATTCCGAAGAGCGGCTGGTCGCCTATCTGGGCGAAGAGAAGATTCCGGTCACCGTGACTCACACCGACAATTACCAGGTCGACGAGGATGCCTACGGCACGATCGATCAGGCGATCCGCTATGTCGAACGCCTGGAAGCAGCCGGCGCCGACGAGATCCTGTTCCTCGTGCAAATGGGCACCATCCCCCACGCGGCGAGCATGACCACCATCCGCAATATCGGCGAGCACTTGATTCCCTACTTCCGCAAGAAGCACGCGGCCAAGGCCGCGGAGTAACGCTCAGTCCCGTCCTCGCCTTCCACGGAGCGCCACGATGACTCCGTGGAAGGTACGGACCTCCTGCTCGGTCATTTGCGCGCGCTGGAGCAGGTTGCGCATGTTGCGGACCATCGAGGGGCGCTGCTCCTCGCTGGTGTAGAAGCCGCCCTCGTCGAGCGCCTCCTCCAACCTGTGGAAGAGATTGTCGAGCTCGGCCTTGGTCGCCGGGGGGCTGCCGCCGGTTTCGAGCCGCCGCGGCGCGACCTCCTGCCCTGCACATCGCCAGCAATAGCCGAGCAGCAAAACCGCCTGCGCCAAATTGAGGGACGCGAATTCCGGGTTGACCGGAATCGTGACGACCGCGTCGGACAGCGGGATATCGTCGTTGAGAAGCCCGGTGCGCTCCGGCCCGAACAGGATGCCCGCCGCCTGCCCCGCCGCGGCGCGCGCATGCAGCTCCCGCGCAGCCTCCTCAGGCGTGAGGACCACCTTCACCATGTCGCGCTGACGGGCCGTCGTGGCGATCACGAAATTGAGATCGGCGATCGCGGCGGCGGTGCCGTCGAACAGCTCGGCCGCCTCGATGACCGCATCCGCACCCGAGGCCGCGGCTGTTGCTTTCGGGTTAGGCCAGCCGTCCCGTGGCCTCACGAGCCTCAGCCGCGTCAGCCCGCAATTGAGCATCGCGCGCGCCGCCGCCCCAATATTCTCGCCCAGCTGCGGCTCGACCAGGATGATGACGGGGGAGTCAGACACCGCGCTTCCCCTTGGAATCCTCTCCGCGCTTCAAGGCGGAGGGTGAATCTACGCCCTGCGCCATTCGGTGCCGGAGGCCTTGTCCTCGAGCATGATCCCGCTGTCGGCCAGCTCCTTCCGGATGCGATCCGCTTCGGCGAAATTCTTCGACTTACGCGCAGCATTCCTCTCGCCGATCAGCCGATCGATCTCCCCATCGGATAATCCGGTGCTGACGGCGCTCCACTGAAACCACGCCTCCGGCGATCGCGAGCTCAAGAATCCCAAAAATCGGGCCGTCGCGACCAGCCGCTTGTCGCGCGCGATCGCCATCTCGTTGAGCCAGGTAATCGCGCCCCAGCTATCCAAGTCGTCGCACAAATTCTCGATCAGCTCCGGGTCGGGCGCGGCATCCGTCGGGCCGCCCGCCTCACCCCAAGCGCGATGCCAACCGTCCAGGATCGCCTTCGCCTCCTTCAGCCGCGCGTCGGTGATGTCGAGCGGCGCGCGGTAGTGCGTCATCAGAAGCGCGAGCCGGATCACCTCGCCGTGCCAGCGTTCGCGCAGCTGCCGCACGGTGGTGAAGTTGCCCAGCGACTTCGACATCTTGGCGCCGTCGACATTCACGAAGCCGTTGTGCATCCAGATCTGCGCCATCCGATAATCGGCGCTGCCATGGTCGAAGGCGCAGGCGCTTTGCGCGATCTCGTTCTCGTGGTGCGGGAAAATGAGATCGATGCCGCCGCCATGGATATCGAAGCGCTCGCCGAGATGCTCGGCGGACATGGCCGAACATTCGATGTGCCAGCCCGGCCGACCTCGGCCCCATGGGCTGTCCCAGCCCGGCTGATCCGGAGTCGATGGCTTCCACAACACGAAATCGGCGGGGCCGCGCTTGTAAGGCGCAACCTCGACCCTGGCGCCGGCGATCTGCTCGTCGAGGCTGCGCCCGGAAAGCGCGCCGTAAGCCTTGTAGCTCGACACATCGAACAGGACATGGCCTTCCGCCGCATAGGCGTGACCGCTTGCGATCAGCGTCTCGATCATCCCGGTCATCTGCGCGATATGCCGGGTTGCGCGCGGCGTCGCGCTGGGTTCGAGGTTGCCCAGCGCCGCCATGTCCTCATTGTACTGCGCCGCTGTGCGCCGGGTCAGCTCCGGGATCGGTTCGCCGCTCTCGGCGGAGCGCGCGATGATCTTGTCGTCGATGTCCGTGATGTTCCGGACATATTTGACGTGGCTCTCGCCATAGAGATGACGGAGCAGCCGGAACAGCATATCGAAAACCACCACAGGCCGAGCGTTGCCGATATGGGCTTCGTCATAAACCGTCGGTCCGCAGACATAGAGGCGCACATTGGCCGGATCGAGCGGATGGAATCGCTCCTTGCCGCGGCTCATCGTGTTATAGAGCCGGAGCTCGCTCACGCAGCCTCTCCCGACAGGCGCTTCAAGGCGCGCTCGCGACCGATCAGCGGCAGCAGCTTCTTCATGTCGGGACCGTGATCGAGGGCGGTCAGCGCTTTGCGCAACGGCATGAAGAGCGCCTTTCCCTTGAGCCCGGTCGTCGTCGCGAGCGCTCGAGTCCACACATTCCAGCAATGCTCGTCGCATTCGCCCGGAGGAAACAGCCTTACGGCATGCTCCAACAGCGCCTCGTCCTCGATGACCGGACGCACCGGGCCATTGACCACGCGCCACCAGAGCTCGGCATCGCTCAGCCTGTCGAGATTGGCCCTGACGCCCTCCCAGAAAGCCGGCGCGACGCCGACCATACCCATCGCCGCCAGGCGAGCCTCGACCCGCTCGAACGGCAGGATATGCAATATCCGGCTATTGAGCCGTTTCAGCTCGGCGACATCGAACCTGGGCGACGACACGGAAAAGCGGCGGAAGTCGAATTCATGGATCAGCGGCACCACATCCTCGATCGGCTCGATCGGGTCGGACGTGCCGAGCCTGGACAGGTAAGCGGCGAGCGTTACAGGCTCGATGCCTTCATCGTCGCGCAAGCCGCGGATGCTGAGCGCGCCCAGGCGCTTGGAAAGCTTGCCGCCCTGCGCATCCACCAGCAGCGGTAGATGCGCGAAGACCGGGACCGGTCCGCCTAGCGCCTCGAAGAGCTGGATCTGGCCGGCCGTGTTGGTGATGTGATCGTCGCCGCGCACGACATGCGTGATGCCGAACTCGATATCGTCGACCACCGACGAAAAGCCATAGAGCGGCCGGCCGTCCTCGCGGATCAACACCGGATCTCCCAACTGCGCCGCATCGAAGCTGATCGGCCCATGGATGAGATCCGGCCATTCGATCTTGCCGGCGTCGAGCCTGAAGCGCCAATGCGGCTTACGGCCCGCCGCCTCCAGCTTCTTGCGCTGAGCTTCCGTCAGCGACAGCGCCGCACGGTCATAAAGTGGCGGCTGGCCTTGCGCGATCCGAGCGCGGCGCTTGGATTCGAGCTCTTCCGGCGTCTCATAAGCCGGGTAGAGGCGACCGGCCTTCCTCAGCTTCTCGGCCGCGGCGGCATAGGCAGCCAAGCGTTCGGATTGACGCTCATAGCGATCCCAATCGAGATCCATCCAGGCCAGGTCCTGCTGGATCGCATCGGCGTAATGCGGCGTGTTCCGATCCGCGTCGGTGTCGTCGAGCCTCAGCCAGAACCGTCCGCCCTCGCGCCGTGCGAACAGCCAGTTGATGATCGCCAGCCGCATATTGCCGACATGAAGATAGCCCGACGGGCTCGGCGCGAAGCGAACCGTGACGCTCATGCCCGCGATCCGCGCGCGACGATCACGAGCGTATTGGAAATGATGTTGTGGAGCATCCTGCGCTTGGAATCGAAGAAATAGGTAAGCCAGCCCACGAGCCGGACATAAGTCACGATGTACCACACAATGGTGCGCAATACGCCCGGCGGGGCAAGAGTGTCGGCTGCGACGAGCCGGAGCCCGAGAAGCCGATAGCCAACTGTCGCCCCGCCCGCAAGCCTGGACATCGGCACCACGTAATAGACCGCGGCCGTGCCCTGGGCCAATAGATCGAAGCGCTGCGCGAGCTGGGGGTCGTCGCTCGTCCCGGTCAGGATCGGTGTCAGCCCAAGCGGAACTGAGAGCAGCCCGACCAGTCCCAGCCAGATGACGAGGTCGACGACCCCCGCCCCCAACCGCCGCGGCAATCGCGCAAGAGCGGGCGCTTCCGCGGGCCTCTCCGCCAAAGTCGGAGGGGCCAGCACCTGAGCCAGGTCCGGGACTTGCGCGATCTCGGTCCAGTTTTGGAGGGCCGGGTACCAGGCCAATGTATCGGGGCCGATCGCCCCCTGATCGGCAAGCTTGCGAAAAGCCTCGAAATCGAGCGGACCGCTATCGGCGCCGCCGACCACCAGATGAACACCTGGCGGAAAGGGCGGCTGCCCGGAATCGGATGATCGGCGCGCGTTTGGCGGCATGGACCTCCTCGAGGCATTAGGCTGGCGGAACGAATGAACCGGTCGCGAATCAATGCCCTTATCCATAACTCGGTTGCGTCCGAACGACATCAAGCCGCGCTTTTGACTCGCGCCGATTGGGGTATGCGACACATGGTTGGCCCCGGCCGCCAAGTCTTGTAAAAACGACGGTTAGCTTCGCCTCAGCTAGCCCGGAGTCGGAATGCAGCCCTTCGCCGTTGCCGTCACCCTGACCGCTGCCCTTGTTTCCGGGCAAGCGCTTGCGGACAAGCTGCCGCTGCCGAAAGCATCGTACAGCGCCGATATCGTCTTCGAGGCGAACGGGCATCAATATACCGGCCGTATCAATGTGGACGGCTACAAGGAGCGGCGCGACATCAGGGATTCCGCCGGACAGGGCACCGTCAAGATCATCCGGCGCGATCTCGGCAAGCTGTTCGAGCTTCGCCCGCAGCGTCGCACCGCCCTTGAGCTTCGCATCTCCGCAGCGGAAGCGGCGGGCGAAACCGGAGCGCCGGCGACCGATATCGATTCCTTCTATGGCGCCGATGCGACTCCCCAAGGTCATGAGGTGGTTGCCGGGCTGCAAACGACGAAGTATCGGGTCAACGCCGAAACGACGCCGGGCCTGAAGATCGATACGCTCGTCTGGTCGACCGATGACGGCATCATCGTCAGGGTCGTAGGCAAGGCGACGGTCGACGGCGGCGATCAGTCGGGCCGCATCGAGCTCACCAACATCTCCCGAGGCCCGCAGGATCCGAACCTGTTTGAAGTTCCCCAAGGCACCACCGTCATTTCCCCCGACACTCCGGTTGACAGCACGGAAACGGCGCCCGCCGCCAAGACGGGGGCGTCCGAAGGCCCATCCGGCAAAGCGCCCGCGACGGACCCCAAAGACTCCAAAGACTAAGGCCGCAGCAGAAACTCGCGTCCCACCTTGACCCGGGGCACGCCGTCATAGGCGACGATGTCGGCGGTGGCATAGGTCTCGCCCCACTCTCCAGGCAGGAAGGAGCCGGTGCCGATCACATCGATCGGCGCTTCGGCGGCGGCCATCATCTTGCATTTCGCCGGACCGAAGCCCGAGGAGGCGACGATCTTCGCCGCCGGGAATCCGGCGGCATCGAGGCTGTCGCGAAAGCGCCATATCGCGGCAGCCGATACGCCCGGCCCGATCAGATGGCGAAGCTCGTCCTCAGTGCGGTAGCCGCGGATGGCGTCGCGCGCATGGCGGTCCAGCACCTCATAGGAGAGCTGCGTGTCGAGCCCTTCGAGAAATCGGCTTCCGGGCGTATCCAGCCGGAAGGATAGCCGCCCCTCGGATGCGATTTCGGGATAGCGCCGGCAGACTTCGATCGCGTCCGTCACCTCCCGGCCGAAATAATCCACGAGGATCGTGGGGTTCTGGTCCGGGAAGGTCTCGACGAACATCTCGGCGGCGCGCAGCGTGGAGCCGGCATAGCCGATCAGGCCATGCGGCATCGTGCCGAGCGCATGATCACGACCAAAGAAGTGCGCTGTTGCCGGCGTCGCATTGCCGACGAAGCCGATCGCGCCGGCCTTGCGCTTCGCCCGCGCCGATCCGACGGACGCCGCATAGGCCATCAGAGTTTCCATTTCCAGACCCGCGCAATGCCGGGCCTCCATCGCGAGGAAGGCGACGCTCGGCAAGTCGGCGCACATCGTGAAGGCATTGTAGGCCGCGACGGAAGCCGGTCCGATCTTCATGAGGAACAGGGTCTCTGTCTCGACCAGCTGCGCGAGCGACCCCGTGATGTAGAGCATGGGCTCGCCGGCGCCGACCCACTGACCCTCTTCACGGACGAACTCGATCTCCACCTTGAAGCGCCGCTCGGCCGCCAATCCCTTCAGCCATTCGACTGCAAGCCTGGGCGCGGCTACCACCGGGCGGCGCATGAAGACGGCATAGGTAACGATCGAATCGCCGTACCGCTCGACGACCGCGCGGGTGCGGGAAAAATAGGCGTCAGTCCACTCGGGCAGATCGCTGGCCGACGGGCCAAACGGCATCAGGCCACCGCTACTCGGCCGGCCTCCGCCGCAGCCCGAAGCCGCTGCAGCTCCTCGGCGATCAGGAAGGCGAGCTCGAGCGACTGCGCGCCGTTCAGCCTCGGATCGCAATGCGTGTGATAGCGCAGCGACAGGCCGGAATCGGTGATCGCCTGGGCGCCGCCCGTGCATTCGGTGACGTCCTGGCCGGTCATTTCGAAATGCACGCCGCCGGGGTGTGTCCCCTCCGCCGCATGAACGGCGAAGAAGCCGCGCACCTCCGCCAAGATCCGATCGAAGGGCCGGGTCTTGTAGCCGGTCGCCGATTTCACGGTGTTGCCGTGCATCGGATCGCAGACCCAGCCGACCACCTTGCCCTCGCGTGCCACCGCGCGGACGAGCGGCGGCAGCTTCTCCTCGACCTTATCGGCGCTCATGCGCGCGATCAGCGTCAGCCGGCCGGGCTCGTTGGTCGGATTGAGCGTATCGATCAACCGCAGCAGGTCGTCGACCGGCAGACTCGGCCCGCATTTGAGCCCGATCGGATTCTTGATGCCGCGCAGGAACTCGACATGCGCGCCTCCCGGTTGGCGCGTGCGGTCGCCGATCCACACGAAATGCGCCGACACGTCGTACCAGTCGCCCGTCGTCGAATCGATCCGGGTCAGCGCCTGCTCGTAGGGCAGCAGCAGCGCCTCGTGCGACGTGAAGAGATCGGTTTCGCGAATTTGCGGCGTCGTGTCGCCGGTGATGCCGCACGCCGCCATGAAGGCCAGTGCCCGGTCGATCTCCTGCGCCAGGCTCTCATAGCGCTTGCCCTGCGCGCTCTGCGCGACGAAACCCAGCGTCCAGCGATGCACCTGGTGCAGGTCGGCATAGCCGCCTTGCGCGAAAGCTCGCAGGAGGTTGAGCGTCGCCGCCGACTGGTTATAGGCGCGCACCATGCGCTCGGGATCGGGAATGCGCTGCTCCGGGTCGAAGGCCAAGCCATTGACCATGTCGCCGCGATACGAGGGCAGCTCGACATCGCCCTGCTTCTCGGTCGGCTCGGAGCGCGGCTTGGTGAATTGTCCGGCCAGTCGCGCCATCTTCACGACCGGCATCGCGCCGGCAAAGGTCAGCGCCACCGCCATCTGCAGCAGCACGCGGAAAGTGTCGCGGATCGTGTTGGCGTTGAACTCGGCGAAGCTCTCGGCGCAGTCGCCGCCCTGCAGCAGGAAGGCCTCCCCCGCGGCCACGCGCCCCAGCTGAGCCTTGAGCCGGCGCGCCTCGCCTGCAAAAACCAGCGGCGGCATCGCAGCCAACGTGGCCTCCGCGCGCGCAAGAGCAGCCGGGTCCGGATAGGTCGGGACCTGCACGATTGGCTTGCTGCGCCATGAATCGGGCGTCCAACGCTCGCCCATCTGAACTCACTCCATCATTCGAAGTCCGGAAATATGCCCCTTTTGTGCGGCGCGGGACAAGCCCGGCCCACCCCCTGCCCGGCATGGCTGCCTTGAAACGGTCACACCCTGCCACGCAGATGCCCCGGATTCCGCCCGAGCCCGCCGCAATCGGGGCCTAGCTTCGGATCATCGGGAAGGCGTCCAGGGTCCACGCAGGCCAGCGCATAGTCCCACCATTCAGGAGTGAAACATGTCCTCGAGCGTCCGTTCCACCACCCTCTCCCGGCTCTTCGCCGGCGTCAGCGCCGCCGCCGCTCTCGCGCTTGCCATCCCGGCCTTCGCCGCCGACACGAGCCCGGCAGCCAGCACGACCACCACCCCCCCGGCCGAGAAGCCGGCGGCTCCGGCAACCGACAGCAAGGCCGGCGCTTCCACCACCGACATGAAGGCAACGACCGACACCAAGACCACCGCCGCCCCCGCCAAGAGCAGCGAAGCGGATCAGACCGCCGCCAAAGCGAAGACCAAGATGGCCACCGACGAGTCCGGCATGGTGAAGCATCACCACAAGGCCAAGAAGGCGAAGGCATCAACCGAGAAGACCGACGGCACAACCGGCACGGGCTCCGCCGGCAAGTAAGCGAGCCCATTTCCTTCTGCAAGCGAGGGCCCGGCCACAAGGCTGGGCCCTTCGTTTTTGAGATTTTGGCTAGCTGGTCCAGCCGCCTGCCGCCGCTGACTTGAAAGAGCAGCGATGAGCCGGCTTTTGTCTAAAAGGTCCATCAAAATGTAAAATTTGCCCTGGGAGCCACGCTTATCCACAGGCATATACTTGATATCATCAACTAATATCCTTGACTTTAGCATATAACTTTCCGGGTGGGGTCGATGACGGGTCTCGAGAGCGAGGTTGCGGCGGTTCGGGGGTTCAATCGGTTCTACACGAGCCGGATCGGGGTTCTGGGCGACCGCTATCTGGGCAGCCCATTCTCCT
Organism: Alphaproteobacteria bacterium; assembly: GCA_035293565.1. Classification (GTDB taxonomy): domain Bacteria; phylum Pseudomonadota; class Alphaproteobacteria; order BOG-932; family Roseiterribacteraceae; genus DATGMP01. The sequence goes on from DATGMP010000109.1 coordinate 9,364, forward strand.
TGACCGAAGGACGCGTGCTCTACGAGCTCGCCAGCCGCGATCGGCCGACGGCCGCTCAACTCGCCCGCGATCTCGATCTCGATGCCGGCTATCTGAGCCGCATCTTGCGCAATTTCGAGCAGAAGGGACTGCTTCGAAAAACCCGATCCGCGGCAGACGGGCGCGAATCGCTGCTCGCCCTCACCGATGAGGGGCGCGCGGCGTTCGCGCCGCTTGATCAGCGCTCGCGCGATATCGTCGCCGCGTTGCTTTCGGGCCTGCCGTCGGATCGGCGGGCGCGATTGATCGACTCGCTAAGCGAGGTTCAAGCCATCCTCGGCAGTCCGGGGGATGCGCCGAGGGCGCCTTATGTCCTCCGGCCGCCCGGCCCCGGCGACATGGGCTGGATCGTGCAGCGGCACGGCGCGCTCTATGCCGCGGAATATGGCTGGGGCACATCGTTCGAGGCCTTGGTCGCCGACGTGGTCGCGACCTTCATGCGGAACTTCGACGCCCGGAAGGATTGCTGCTGGATCGCCGAGCGCGACGGCGAGAATGTCGGTTCGGCCCTCGTCGTCCGGGAGACCGACACCGTGGCGCGGTTCCGAATGCTGCTGGTCGAGCCGAGCGCGCGCGGGCTCGGGATCGGGGCCCGGCTGGTCGAGGAATGCATCCGCTTCGCGCGTCGTGCCGGCTATCGAAAGATGGTGCTTTGGACTCACGAGGTGCTGACCGCGGCGCGGCAGATCTATCAGAAGGCCGGGTTTCGCCTGGTCGAAAGCAAGCCGCACGATGATTTCGGCGAGACCGTGATCGGCGAGACCTGGGAGATCGAATTATAGGCGAAAGCGGGAATGACAAAGAAGGCAGGTGAAATGTCAAACCGAGGCCTGCTTTTCCGAGCTTCAGAGCGGCCTCAGCTCTTCACCGGCGTCCGCATGGTGACGAGTTCCTCAGCCGAGGTCGGATGGATGCCGATCGTCTGGTCGAACATCGCCTTGGTGGCGCCGGCGGTGATCGCCACGGCGAAGCCTTGCATGATTTCCGGCGCATCGTCGCCGATCATGTGGCAGCCGATGACGCGGCCGTCATCGCGCCGAACGACGAGCTTCATGAACGTCTGCTGGTCGCGTTCGGACAGACGGTGCTTCAGCGGGCGGAAGCTCGTTTTGTAGATGTCGATCGCGATGCCGCGCTCGCGCGCATCCACCTCGGACAGGCCGACGGTCGCGATCGGCGGCGCAGAGAAGATCGCAGTCGCCACATTCTCGAGGCTGACGCGCCGCGTGCTGCCGGCGAACAGCCGGTCGGCCAACGCGTGCCCCTTGGCGGTCGCGACGGGCGTCAGGTTGAGCTGATTGGTGACGTCGCCGATCGCGAAGATATGCGGCACGCTCGACCGATCCTCCTCATCGACGATGATGGCCCCCTCGACGTCGAGCTTGATGCCAAGCTCTTCGAGGCCGATGCCGCGAGTCATTGGCCTTCGTCCGGTCGCGTACAGGACGCAGTCGACCTCCAGCGGCGCCCCGTCGCCGCAATGAACCGCTAGGCCGCCCGCCGTCTTTTCGATCCGTTCCACGACGCAGGGCAGACGGCTTTTGATGCCGTGAGCGTGCATCTCATGCATCAGCGCCGGTCCGAGCTCGTGATCGAAATGGCTGAGAATAGTCATGCCGCGATGGATCAGCGTCACCTCCGCGCCCATCCCCTGGAAGATCCCGGCGAACTCGACCGCAATGTAGCCGCCGCCGACGATCACGACCCGCCGGGGCAGCTCCGCCAGATGGAAGGCCTCGTTGGAGCTGATCGCGAGCTCCTTGCCCGGAATATCGGGAATGAACGGCCAGCCGCCGGTCGCGATCAGTATCTTGTCCGCCGAGACCCGGCGATGCCCGGCGATCTCGACGGTATGCGCATCGACGAGGCTGGCGCGCGCGTCCCAGATCCGGACGCCGACCTGATCCATTAGCCGGCGATAGACGCCGTTCAGCCGCTCGATCTCGCCATCCTTGTTGCGGATCAGATCGCCCCAGGAGAAGCGCGGCCGGTCGAGCTTCCAGCCATAGCCGCGGGCATCCTCGAAGCTGTGGGCAAAGCCGGAGGAATAAGCGAGCAGCTTCTTGGGGATGCAGCCGACATTGACGCAGGTGCCGCCCATATAGCGCTCTTCCGCGACGCCCACCCGCGCGCCATGGGTCGCGGCGATCCGGCTGGCGCGAACCCCGGCTGACCCGCCGCCGACGACGAAAAGGTCGAAATCATAGTTGGTCATGCCGCTCGCACCCTTTTGTCGAAGTCGGTGCACAATGGAGGGAAATTCGGCGAATTCAAGCAGGTGAGCGGCAGGAAAGCCTCAACGTTCCACCTGAACGCCGTTCCAAAAGGCGACGTGGTCCTTGATGGCTGCGGCGGCGGGCTTAGGCGCGCGGTAGACCCAGGCGGCGTCCGGGTTGATCTTCCCATCGACATCGAGCGAGTAGTAATTGGCGGTGCCCTTCCAGGGGCAAACGCTGGTGTGGATGCTGTCGCGGAAATACTCGCGCTTCAGCGATTCGGGCGGGAAGTAAACATTTCCCTCGATCAGCTCGAACCGATCGCTCTCCGCAACGATTTTCCCGTTCCAGACTGCGCGCGCCATCATCGCCTCCGTCTGAACCACGTTGTCTTAATGTTCGGTCCGGCGCGCCGAAATTCCAGTCCCGAACTCGGCCATGGACTCCGACGCCCGATCGAAGCAGCCTGCCCTCATGGCGCAGACCCCGCTCGAACTCCTGACTGTCATCGCCGCGCCGGCGTTGATCACCAATGCGTCGTCGGTGCTTGTGCTGTCGACCTCGAACCGGTTCGCGCGCGCCATAGACCGCTCGCGCCTACTGGCGGCCGAGCTCGCCAAAACCGAGCCCAATGCGCCTGCGCGCATGAACCTCCTCGAGCAGCATATTTTCATCCGCCGCCGCACCCGGGTACTGGTGCGCACGCTCACCTGTTTTTATCTCGCGGTCGGTTCCTTCGCCTCCGGCACCTTCAGCGGTCTGGTGGGCGCCGCGATGGAGCATTTCGGCTTCACGGGTATCGCCGCCGCTCTGACCGGCCTGGCGCTGGTGGCGGTCACGATTGGAACCCTGGCGATCGCCGCCGGCGCGGTCATGTTGGTCGCAGAAAGCCGCTTGGCCCTTCAGGGGCTCGCCATCGAAGACCGGCGCCGCTGAAGGCGCTGCCCCGGCTTCCAACTGTCGTTCGGGGACCGTTCGCGCTATTCTCGTGCGAGCGGAAATGCCGGGTCGGGAGGCGGGATATGGCTTATGTCGACTGGCGCATCAAAGGCACGGAATTCACCAACTGCAACTGCGCATGGGGCTGCCCCTGCCAATTCAACGCGTTGCCGACCAACGGGTTTTGCCATGCCTTCTCGGCCATGCGGATCGATGAGGGCCATTTTGGCAAGACCAAGCTCGACGGGCTTTGCTGGGCCGTGACGTTTCGGTGGCCGGGACCGGTGCATCTGGGAAACGGGACCGAACAGGTCTTCATCGATGAACGAGCCGATCACGATCAACGCGAAGCGCTGACCGCTATCCTGCACGGCAAGGAGACGGAGCCTGGCGCAACGCATTTCTTCGTCTTCAATTCGATGTGCTCGACGGTACTCCAACCGCAATTCGCCCGGATCGAGGTCGATATCGACCAAAAGGCTTGCCGGGCGCGGATCGCCGTCCCGGGCTTGATCGAATCGGTAGGCCGCCCGATTCCCAACCCGTTCACGGGGGGCGATCATCGCGTCCGAGTGTCGCTCGAGCGCGGCTTCGAATATGTCGATGCCGAGTACGGCAGCGGCACGACCGCCGCCAAAGGCGCAGTCCCGCTCGACTTCAAGGATACGCACAGCCACGTCGCCTATCTGCACATGACGCAGAACGGAGTGGTGCGATAGAGCAAGAACCCTCGCTCAACGGTCCGCTCGAAGCGGTCCTGATGCGGGACCGCGCCCTGGTCCTGGCGGGAATCGTCGGGATCACCGTCGCTGCCTGGCTATACGTCGTGCTCGTCGCCGGCCGCGACATATTGGCGATGCCGCGGGATATGGTCATGCCTTTCCAGCCTTGGACCGCGACGGACTTCCTCCTGATGCTGCTGATGTGGACGGCGATGATGGCCGGCATGATGCTGCCGAGTGCTGCGCCGACCCTCCTCGTTTTCTCGTACTTCGCGCGCCGGCAGCGCGCCGCCGGCCATCCGGTGGCCTCCACCGGCATTTTCGCCTTGGGTTATGCGATCGCCTGGACCGTCTTCAGCCTCGCGGCGACTTTCCTGCAATGGGCGCTCGAATCCGCGGCATTGATGTCGCCGATGATGGTCGCCACCAGCCGGTTCCTGGGAGGAGGGCTGCTCGTCGCGGCCGGCCTCTATCAATGGAGCCCGCCCAAACGAAGCTGCCTCGCCCATTGCCGCTCGCCCTTGGATTTCGTGGCCCGCCACTTCCGCGCCGACGCCGCAGGCGCGCTGCGCATGGGCATCGAGCATGGAATTTATTGCGTCGGCTGCTGCTGGCTTCTCATGAGCCTGCTGTTCTTCGCAGGCGTCATGAACCTGGAGTGGGTCGCAGCGATCATGCTCCTCGTTCTCCTGGAGAAGATCGTCCCCTTCGGCCCCGAACTCGGGCGCGCAAGCGGCGTGCTCCTCGCCGCCGCAGGGCTGCTCGTCCTGTACGGGCTCTAGCTAAAATTGCTCTAAGAGCAAGAGAGGCGACAATGCTTACGCTCTGCATCCGCTACACGTTCAATCCGGATCGCCTTGCAGACTTCAAGACGTATGTGGAGGGCGAACAAGGTCCCATCGAGCGCAGCGGCGATGAGCCGATCGATCATAGAGCGCATCGGCAGCACTGATCCAGGAATGACTTCCGGGCGGCGCTACTCGACCGTGACGCTCTTGGCGAGGTTGCGCGGCTGGTCGACATCGGTGCCTTTGGCGACGGCGACATAATAGGCGAGAAGCTGCACCGGGATGGCATAGACGATCGGCGCCACGAACGGATCGACGTCGGGCATTTCGATAGTCCAAGCCGACAGCCGCCCGAGCCGCGCGATGCCATCCTTGTCGGACAGTACCAGGATGCGCCCGCCGCGCGCCTGCGCCTCCTGAACGTTCGATGCCGTCTTGTCGAAGAGCGGGTCCTTCGGGGCCAGGACGATCACCGGCACGTTCTCGTCGATGAGCGCGATCGGGCCGTGCTTCATCTCGCCCGCGGCATAGCCTTCGGCGTGGATGTAGGAGATCTCTTTGAGCTTGAGCGCTCCTTCGAGCGCCAAGGGGTAGCCAGTGCCCCGGCCGAAATAGAGCACGTCGCGAGCTTGCGACAGAGGATGTGCCAGGGCCTCGATCGTGTGATCACGGTTGAGCACGTCGAGCACCCGGGCCGGCGCCTCGCGGAGCGCGGCCGCCATGGCGGTGGCCCTCTGCCGATCGATCGATCCGCGCGCCTGGCCGATCGCGATCGCAAGGCAAGCCAGCACGACGAGCTGGGTGGTGAAAGCTTTGGTCGACGCAACGCCGATCTCAGGCCCGGCCTTCGTGTAGAGGACCACGTCGCTTTCCCGCGCGATCGTCGATTCGACCACGTTTACGATGCTGAGGATGTGCTGGCCCTGGCTCCTGGCGTAACGGAGCGCCTCGAGCGTGTCGGCGGTCTCGCCGGATTGCGAGACAAAGAGCGCGATCCCACCCTTGGGCATCGGCGCGGCGCGATAACGGAATTCGGAAGCGATGTCGATCTCGACCGGCATCTTTGCGATCTGCTCGATCCAGTACTTGCCCACCAGCCCCGCGTAATAGGCAGTGCCGCAGGCGACGATGGTGATCCGCGGCGCGATCGCGAAATCAAAAGGGAGCGCGCCAAGCTGAACCTCGCCGGTTGCCGGATTGGTGAAGGATCCAAGCGTGTCGCCGATCACCGCCGGCTGCTCATGGATTTCCTTCAGCATGTAATGGCGATATTCGCCCTTGCCGGTGAGAATCCCGGAAACGGCGGTCTGCAGCACGGGCCGCGTGATGATCGCGCCACTCGCATCATGAATGGTCGCGCCCTCGCGGGTCACCTCGACCCAGTCGCCGTCATGGAGATAGGCGACCTGGTTGGTGAGGCTTGCCAGGGCTACGGCATCGGAGGCGATGAACATCTCGCCGCTGCCGTAGCCGATCGCGAGCGGTGGACCGTGCCGGGCGGCGATCAGCAGCTGGTGGTCGCCGCCGAACAGCATCAGCACGGCAAAGGCGCCCTGGAGGCGCTTGAGCGCGGCTTCGGCAGCCTCTTTGGGCGACAGGCCCTGTTCGAGGAAGTCGGTTACCAGATGGGCGATGACCTCCGTGTCGGTCTCGCTTTCAAAACGGCGCTGCTTCGCCAGAAGCTCCGCCTTCAGCTCCTGATAATTCTCGATGATGCCGTTATGGACGATCGCGACCTTGTTCGTCGCATGCGGATGGGCGTTGTTCTCGGTCGGCCCGCCATGGGTCGCCCAGCGTGTATGGCCGATGCCGATCTCGCCCTGCAGCGGCTCGACCGCCAGCCGCCTGTCGAGATTGTAGAGCTTGCCCTCCGCCCGCCGCCGCTCGATATGGCCGTTGACGAGCGTCGCGATGCCGGCGCTGTCGTAGCCGCGATATTCGAGCCGCCTCAGACCGTCCATGATCAGCGGAACCGCATCCTGCCGACCGATCACGCCGATGATCCCGCACATCCGCTCTAATCCTTTTTCTTCGTTCGTGCAGCGCGAAACATGCGCGCCCAGCCGAGCTTTACCGCTTGTCGGCCTCGTGCGATGGCCAGCGCATCCTCGGGCACATCGTCGGTGACCGTGCTGCCGGCACCGACGAAGGCGCCGGCGCCCACCTTGACCGGCGCGACCAAGGTCGTGTCGGAGCCGATGAAGGCTCCGGCGCCGACAATAGTCCGGTGCTTGTTGAAACCGTCATAATTGCAGGTGATCGTCCCCGCCCCGATATTGGCGCCGGCGCCGATCTCCGCGTCGCCCAGATAGGCGAGGTGGTTGGCCTTGGCGCCGGCATCGAGCAGCGCGTTCTTGATCTCGACGAAGTTGCCGACATGGGCGCCGACGCCGATCCGCGCGCCGGGCCTGAGCCGAGCGAAGGGGCCGATGATCGCGCCCTCAGCCACGTTCGCCCCTTCCAGATGACAAAAGGCGCGAATCTCCACTCGGTCCGCGACGGTAACGCCCGGGCCAAAGAAAACGCTCGGACCAACAGTCACATCGCGCCCGAGTTTCGTATCGAAGCTGAGCCATATCGTGGATGGATCGATCAAGGTAGCGCCGTTTTCCATCGCGGAAGCGCGGAGCCGCGCCTGCATCTGAGCCTCGGCCTCGGCGAGCTCGGCGCGGGAATTGACCCCCAGCGCCTCGACTGCCGGCGCCTCTACGACCCGAGCCGCCAACCCCGTACGGCGGGCCTCACCGACAATGTCCGTCAGGTAGTACTCGCCCTTGGCATTGGCGCTGCCGATCGCATCCAGAAGCGGAAACATATGCTTGCCGTCGATCAGCATGACCCCGCTATTGCAAAGGTCGACCAGCTCCTCGGGCTTGGCGTCCAGGGTCTCGACGATCCGGTCGAGCGTGCCGTCGGCGGCGAGGATCAGCCTTCCGTAGGCGCTCTCGCCTCGCACACGGATGCCCAGCACGGTCACGGCCTCGTCCAACCGCTCCCGCCGCATGCGGGCCAAAGTCTCGGCCCGGATGAGCGGGCAGTCACCGTAGAGGACGAGAACGTCGCCGCCAAAACCTGCGAGTGCGCCGCGCGCAGCCTTCAGCGCGTCCGCTGTCCCCCGCTGCGCCTCCTGGATCGCGACCGTGTGGGGCTGTGCGGCCTCGGCGACGGAATCCATGCCGGGCGCCAGAACCACGACGATCTTCTGCGGGGAAAGCGCCTCGGCGGCCGCTAGGACGTGGGCCAGCATCGGCCTGCCGGCCACCGGGTGCAGCACCTTGGGCCGCTCGGAGCGCATGCGGGTCCCTTTCCCGGCGGCGAGCACGACGACGGCGAGAGGACGATCGGTCATAAAAGGATTCACCAGTCGAATCGTTGGCCAAGCGTTAATGAAGCAGGAGCCAACGGCTGGGCAAATCAAAATTTGTGACGAATCGCGACAGATCGATCAGCCGCATGGCGGCAGGGCCGAGGGCTGACACGCTCGAACCCTGCCCGGCCAAACGATCGGCCAGGCGGGAGCAACTAATTTTGAATGAAATCGACTCGAATGTACACCCCGCGCAATTACAATCGTCGACCTCTACAACGTCCAAATTACCTTCGACGGCCCGCTAAATTAGAAAATTGGATAATAATCCAGAATCAGCCGCCATGCTCTTCAGGCAGATTCTTCACACGCTGTAGGTTGAGGACCAGGCTTCCGAAGGGGCTAGGACTCTCGATCCGAACCGGCACTTCGGTCCCGTCGGTGCCGACCCGGGCGATATCCACTTCGATCGGCACGATCTCCTCCTCGCCATCGACTTTGCGGGTAAAGAACTTCCTTTGGTTCTTCCGCCAAAAGCCGGCCACCGGCTCGACCCGGATCTCGCAGCGAAGCGCGTCGCCCTGATACATCGCAGCGTCCGAGGCTTCCAGATGCTCATGGCCATCGTCGCTGTAGATGAGGTCGAAACGGCGGCGGCCGTCGAAGACCGGCACTCGGCCGTCGCAGCTCCCGGTCCGATCGACGTTTTTCAGTCCCGCAAGGATGGCGCTCACGATATCGAGGGTATCGCGCGTCAGGTTCGCCGGCACCTCATCGCGTTGGTCCTCATGCGCGTCCGGCACGACGCGGCGATCGAGAAACCCGCCATGCCCGTCATAATCGAGGAAGACGGATCGGTCCTTGCCTTGAAAATTGGTGGTTTGCTCATGCTGCACCGGCTGGAGGCGGTCGTCGGTGACATTGCCGACGGATCGCATCTTGATGATCCAGGGGAACATCTTGGCAATGACTCCGGCGGTGACGGCATCGATTCGCACCTGATATTTCGCCGGCTCCGAGGCGATCGTGACCGTCGCGGTCAGCGCCTCCAGGCCTCCGACATAGATTTTGTAGTCGAGAGCCACCGCCGAGGGCCTCTCGCCGCGCGCACAGGGTGCTGCGAGCGCCAGGCCCGCCGCGAAAAGCCAAGGGCAGCCCGCTCGCATATTCATCGCCCTCTTGCCATCCGTCTCATCCAAGGACACGAACGCTAAGCTCGCCTCCTGCTATCCACAACCGATCCAATGCCCGCGCCAAGCGTTGAGTCGAGAGCGTCTGCCGTACAATCCCTACCCAAAGAACCCAGATTGCGCATCCAGCTCCTCCTTTGGTTTGTCCTCCTGGCGCTGCTCCTCCAGACAGCGCGCCCTGCCCGCGCGGCCGATCCGCAGCCCTACAAAGTCACGATCGCGGCGACAGGAGACAAGTCGCTCGACGATGCGCTTTCCGACGGTTCTCAGCTCGCTAGTCTTGCCAAAAAGGCGCCGGTCGGTCCCTTCCCGCTGATTACCCGGGCGAAGGGCGACGTCGAGCGCGTCAAAAAGATCCTCGAAGGTTTCGGCTATTACCAGTCACGGATTGCGATTTCGATCGATGGTGTTCCGGCCGATGACCCATCTCTGGTGGATCGGCTGAACGCGGTCCCCGCAGGCACCTCCGTCGAGGTCAAGATCGCGATCGAGAAAGGCCCTCTCTTCCATCTCGGAGAGATCACGCTCGATGGGGATGTCCCGCCGGACGCGCGGGAAAAGCTTGGCCTGATGTCCGGACACCCTGCCGTCGCCTCCGACGTCCTGGCGGCCGGCGCCAAGCTTCTGACCGCGCTTCAGGAGGATGGGTACGCCCTCGCCGAGGTCGATCCACCGATCGCAATCCTCGATCCTGCCCGACAGACGCTCGACATCACCTTCAAGGCACGTCCTGGCCGCATTGCCAGGATTGGCGCAATCGATCTGGTCGACCTTCAATCGGTCAATCGAGAATTCGTCGAGCGCCGCCTCATGCTCCATTCCGGAGATCTCTTCCAACCCAGCAAGATCGAAGCCGCTCGCCAGGATCTGGCGTCGATCGGCGTCTTCTCGGGCGTGTCGGCCCGCGCGGGTACCGAGATCGCGCCGGACGGAACAATTCCGATCACCTTCGATTTCCAGGAGCGGCCTTTGCACGCCGTGGGCGCAAGTATCGCCTATTCGACCGACCTTGGCGGCAGCCTCAAAGCAACCTGGTCTGACCGCAACCTCTTCGGAAATGCCGAGCAGCTCAACCTGTCCGCCGGAACGACGGGGCTCGGGGGAACCGCTCAGAAGGGTCTCGGATACAATCTGCAGGCGCAGCTCATCGAGCCGGATTTCCTGATTCGCGATCAGTCTCTGGAATATGATCTCGGCGCGCTGAAGCAGGACCTGCAGGCCTATAACCAACGGGCCGTCACCGCCGCTGTAGCGCTCCATCGCAAGATTACGAAGGAACTGACGGGCAGCGTCGGGATTTCCGCTGAGCAGGAGCAGATCGTGCAGGAGGGAATCACGCGCGATTACACGCTGGTCGGGCTACCCATCACGCTCGCCTACGACGCGACGGGTCTCACCGATCCACTCCAGGATCCGACTCATGGCTTCAGGGCGGCGGTGACCGTCACGCCGACGGAGTCACTCGGACGCCGTAACGCATCGTTCTTTATTCTCCAGATCTCGGGTTCGATCTATTTCGATCTCGCCGAGCTCGGTTTGACCGACCCCGGGAAAAGCGTCGTTGCATTGCGCGGCCTCATCGGGAGCGTGCAGGGCGCGTCACAGTTCCAGCTGCCACCCGACCAGCGATTCTATGGCGGCGGTAGCGCGACCGTGCGCGGCTTCAAATACCAGTCGATCGGACCGCTCTTCCGCGATCACAATCCGATCGGTGGCACTGCCATCGATGCAGCGACGATCGAGCTCCGCCAGCGGCTTTTCGGAGATTTCGGCGCGGCGGCGTTCATCGACGCCGGACAGGTAAGCGCCGGCAGCGCGCCGTTCGGCGGAACGCTCCGGACGGGCGCCGGAATCGGTGCGCGGTACTATTCGCCGATTGGCGTCGTGCGCGCCGATTTCGCGGTTCCGCTCAACAGGCCGCCCGGTGACGACAGCTTCGAGTTCTATATCGGACTAGGGCAGGCATTCTGATGCGCCCGTGGATGATGATCGCGCTATGGACGATCAGTTTACTGATTGGAATCCCCGTTGTGGCGCTCGCGCTTCTCATCGTCGTCGCGAATACCGATAGCGGCCGCCGCCAGATCGAAGCCCTCGTGCCGAAGCTGACAGCCGGCGAGGTCCGGATCACCGCATTGCGCGGCGAATTTCCCGGACACCTGCAGGTGGGGCACGCCGAGGTCCGAGACAAGGATGGCAATTGGCTCGCGCTGGATGATCTTATCCTCGACTGGTCGCCGTTGCTGCTGGTGACCGGGAAGGCAAAGATCGCTCAATTGTCAGCGGGCCATGTCGGCCTATCCCGCCTGCCCACCGCGTCCTCCTCGAAATCGACGAGCGGTGCGGGCCTACCGTTACGTGTCGCGATTGATGCGTTCCACGTGACCCGACTGGATCTTGCTCCGCCGATCGTCACTGCGGCCGCGTCTGTCGAGGTCGACGGCCGTCTGACGCTCAACTCCCTCCAGGACGGAGACGGCACGGTGACGATCCGTCGATTGGATGCGCCCGGGAACTATGAGCTGGAGGGCAAAGTGGATTCCAAATCGGTGAAGGCCCGCATCAGCGGATCCGAGCCGGCTCAAGGTCTATTGTCGGCTCTGGGAAATCTGCCCGAACTCGGCCCGCTTTCGCTCTCCCTCACGCTCGACGGCCCTCGCAATGCTGAGCGTGCTGCGCTCTCCCTGAATGCCGGCGCACTGCAGGCGCGAGGTCAAGGCACCGTCGATCTCGTGGGGAACAAGGCCGATCTCGATCTTACAGCCGAGGCGCCCGCGATGAAGCCCGGCCCGGATCTCGCTTGGCAATCGGCGCGGCTCGCCGCGCATTTCCATGGCCCCTTTTCGACCCCAAACGCCGACGCCTCGCTCGAGATCAATGCTTTGACGGCCGGGAATGCGGGGTTCGATCGCATCAGCGCGAAGATCATTGGCCAAGGCGGAAAGCTGAATACCAAAGCCGAGATCGTCGGTTTTCGGATCGGTGGCCAGCCGAGCCCGTTCACGACCGAGCCGCTGAAGCTCGATGCCGACGCAATTCTCGACCAGCCTGCGCGTCCGATCACCTTCAAGCTGTCCCATCCGCTTATCGTGATCGAGGGCCGTGCGGATCTGGGCGGCGACATCAACGGCTCCATCAGCATGATCGTGACGGATTTGGCTCCGTTCGCGACGACGCAAGGGCTGAGCCTCCAAGGACATGCCTCGGCAACGGCCAGCGCGATTCGAAAAGGCTCGACGACGCGCGTGACCGCCGATGGCCAAATCGCCGTCACCGGCGGACAGCCCATGGCGGTCAAAGCAGGAGGCGACGTGACGTTCGGCTTCGCCGCCGATCTGAATGGCCAGGACGTGACGATCGAGCACGCCGCCGTCGACGGCAAGGCGATCCACGCCGCGCTGCGAGGGTCGCGCAAGAACGGAAGCTTCAATGCGGATTTGTCTCTCTCCCTCCCCGATCTATCGGCGGTTCAGCCTCCGTATTCGGGAGCCCTCACGCTGCGCGCGAACATCAAAGGACCGGAAACGGGATTCATAGGCACCGCGCTGATCGACGGCGAGATCGCCGCACCGGGGATTCCGCGGAGCCCGCTGAAGGTCTCTCTGGAAGCGCAAGGTCTTCCAACGCTGCCCGCCGCGAAGATCGACGCGCAGGGAAGCCTCGCGGGCGCTCCGCTCGTTGTCGCGGCCCAGTTCGAACGTGACGCAAGTGGAACAACCCGATTCGCGATCGAAAAGGCAAGCTGGAAGAGTTTTCAGGCCAACGGCGACCTTTCTCTCGCTCCCGGCTCCGCATTGCCGACCGGCCGCCTCGATCTTTCCATGAAGCGGCTGAACGAGCTTGAACCGTTTCTCGGCTCGCCCCTGCAGGGCGATCTCCGGGCGTCCTTGGACACGATCACCGCGAAGAACGGGACGCCTCAAAGCATCGTGAAGCTCAATGCCAACGGAGTCGCTTTCGGCAACAACCGGATCGATCGCCTTAGCCTGGACGGCCATGTCGACGATCCCATCGCGCACCCGATCGTCGCCTTGAAAATAGATGCCACCGGAATCGCCGCGAACGGTGTCGCCGGAAGCGCCAAGATCGACGCGACCGGACCGCAGGATGCACTCTCGGTCCGCCTGACCTCGGATCTCGAATCCTCCGGACTACCCGCTCGGATCGCCATCAACGCCACAGCCGACCTCCCGCATCAGGCTGTTCGCCTCACCACTCTCGACGCAAGCTATGCCAACGAGAAGCTCCGGCTTCTGCAGCCCCTGCGCGTTACCTACGGCAACGAAATCGCCATTGACCGGCTGCGCCTCGCGTTGGGCGATGCCGTCATAACAGGAGCCGGAAAGCTGTCGCCGTCCCTCGCCTTCACGCTTTCCGTTCGCAACGCCAGCCCATCGCTCGCCGCCCCCTTCCTTCCATCCGATCTCGCAGCGGAGGGCACGATCGGTTTTGATGCGAAGCTCACCGGGGCCGCAACGTCACCAAATGGCGATATTCGGCTGAGCGCGCATGATCTCCAGCTGCGCAGCGACATGGGACGCGGACTTCCACGAGCCAATCTCGACGCAAGCGCAATTCTGAGCGGCGGCAGCGCGAGAGTTGCTGCGCGACTGGGAATGGGCAGCAAGGCTGCGCTCAAGCTGGACGGCTCCGTACCGCTCGCGGCGAGCGGGCCACTCGATCTGCGGACCAGCGGCTTCGTCGATCTCGTCGTGCTCAATCCGTTGCTGGCGCCGGCGGGGCGAAGCGCCGAAGGCAAGCTGTCGCTCAACGCCGCCATAGCCGGCAACGCTGCGGCCCCGCGCATCACCGGCAACGCCACACTCGCCGGCGGCTCGGTTCAGGACTTTGCCCAAGGCATTCATCTGACCGACATCCACGGAAGGATCGATGCCGAAGGCGACACGCTCCGGTTCGACACGCTCGCCGGTCGGGCGGGACCTGGCAGCTGGACGATCAACGGCACAATCTCGCCGACGGCACCGGGACTTCCTATCGATCTCAAGCTCTCGGCCAAGAATGCACGGCCGCTTGCCAGCGATTTCATCACGGCCGATTTGAACGCGGATCTCACCGTAACCGGCCAGGCCGCACAGCAGGTCGCCCTCGCGGGCGATATCAAGATCAATCATGCCGAGATCAATATCCCCGACAGCTTGCCCAAGAGCGTGGCGACATTGGACGTGGTCTATCCCGGCGAGACGCCGCAGCGGCCTCCGTCTCCACCGCTCGAGATCGATCTCGACCTCAAAGTCCGTGCCCCGGAACAGATCTTCGTGCGCGGTCATGGCCTCGATGCGGAGATGGGCGGCAAGCTCACGATCACCGGCGCAACCGCCAAGCCACAGATCGCGGGCGGCTTCGATCTTCGTCACGGCACGTTCAGCATTGCCGGCAAGACGCTGGATTTCACGTCCGGCCGGATCGGCTTCAACGGAACCAGCCCAAACGGAAAGCTCGATCCCACGCTCGCCTTCGTGGCGACCACTTCGGCCGGAGATGTGACCGCCACGCTCAATGTGACGGGCTATGCCGACGCGCCGAAGATAAGCCTGTCGAGTTCCCCGACTCTGCCCCAGGACGAGATCCTCGCCCGGCTACTCTTCGGCCAGAGCACCAAGCAGCTGAGCCCGCTGCAGATGGCCGAGATTCTGGAGGCCATCGCTTCGCTGAGCGGCGTGACTCCCGGCGGCTTGAGCAACCCGTTGGCTGCGGTGCGAAAGGGGCTTGGGCTCGATCGGCTCTCTGTTGGCAGCGCCACGAACAATACGAGCGGCGCCAGCATCGAAGCCGGAAAATATGTTGCGAACGGCGTCTATGTCGGGACGAAGCAGAACACGTCGGGCGGCACGGTGGCGCAGGTGCAGATCGACCTCACCAAGCATCTAAAGGCGGTCTCCCAGCTCGGCACCGGCGGCGGGACGCCTGCGACAGGCCTCACGCCCGACAATGATCCCGGAAGCAGCCTCGGCCTCACCTATCAGTTCGAATATTGATTTCCGAAATAGGCGCACGAGCGCGTCGCGACTGCCGACATAGGCGTAGATCGTCGATTCCGGAGACCTACGCGCAAACAGCCGAAGGCGGTCCCGGCGCCGCCTGGGACTGGACGATCGAGGCGACGACGGGTTAGCTATACCCCCATGAAATCCTACAGCGTGACTGCTTTCGGCAAACCTCTGGAGGAACTTGAGCAACCGATCCCAGCGCCCAGCGGCGCGGAGGTTGTCGTCAAGGTCAAGGCTGCCGGCATCTGCCACAGCGACATCCATATATGGGAAGGCGGATACGATCTCGGGCATGGCCGAAGGCTGTCGCTTGCCGATCGCGGAATGAAGCTCCCGCTGACGCTCGGCCATGAAACGGCAGGTGAAGCGATCGCATGCGGCCCCGAAGCGCACGGGATCGAAATAGGCCAGAACTATCTCGTTTATCCCTGGATCGGCTGCGGCGAATGCGAGGTCTGTCTCAGCGGAGCCGAGAACTATTGCCTCAACGCCTGCAACATCGGGGTCAATCGGGACGGCGGCTATGCCGAATATGTGCTCGTCCCGCATGCGCGCTATCTGGTGCCGATCGGCGACCTCGATCCTGCGGAACTTGCGCCTTATGCTTGCTCGGGCGTCACTGTCTACAGCGCGCTCAAGAAGTTCGGCGAGACGATCAAACGGCATCCACTCGTGGTGATCGGGGCTGGCGGCCTCGGGCACATGGCAGTCGGAATCCTCAAGGCGCTGGCCGGCCGCGGCGCGATCGTTGTCGATATCGATCCCGTGAAGCGAGACGCCGCGTTGGCCGCCGGCGCGCTCGCCGCCATCGACGTGAACGCCCGGGACGCGATCGCGCAAATCCATCAGGCGGTCGGCGGTCCCTGCTATGGAGCGCTCGATCTCGTCGGGAGCCCCCAGACAGCTGAACTGGGATTCAATTGCCTGACGCGAGGCGGCACGCTGGTGCTGGTTGGGCTCTTTGGCGGCGCCGCGCCGTGGCCTCTTCCGCTGATCGCCACCAAAGCAGTCAACATTATGGGGAGTCTGGTCGGCAACCTGCAGGAAACGCGCGAGCTGGTCGAGCTGGTCCGCGCGGGAGGGCTTGGCAAGATTCCGATCACGCGCCTGCCGCTTGAAAACGCCAATGACGCGCTCATGGGCCTTCGAGAAGGTAAGTTCGTCGGCAGGGCCGTTCTGTGCCCCGGTCAAGCCGTCTCCAGCTAGTCACCCGCTGTTTCTAAGGCCGGCGGCGATTCCGTTGATTGTCAAGTGGATCGCCTCGCTGACGCGCGGATCGTCATCGCCCGCCCGCCGCCGTCGGATCAGCTCGATCTGGAGATGGTTGAGCGGCGCGATATAAGGCAGACGCAAACGGATGGATTCTTTCAGCGCCGGCGCATGGTCGAGCAGGCTCGCTTGCCGCGTGATTTCCAGCAGCTGATCGCGCGTACGCTCCCACTCAGCGCGGATCGTGCCGAATATCCTCACTCGGGTTTCCCGGTCTTCGACCAGGTTGGCGTAGCGTTCCGCGATAACCATGTCGGACTTGGCGAGCACCATCTCGAGATTGGAGAGAGTGGTTTCGAAAAAAGGCCAGCGCTCGACCATCTCGATGAGCAGAGGCCGATCCGCGACCTTGGCCAAAGCCGCGCCCACGCCGAACCAGCCGGGCAGCATGATCCGCGCCTGCGCCCAGGAAAAGACCCACGGGATCGCGCGTAGGTCTTCGATGCGCTCCGACTTCGTCCTCGAGGCCGGACGCGATCCGATCTTGAGATCCGAGATTTCGGCGATCGGCGTCGCCTGCCGGAAGAAGCGCGTAAAACCAGGATCGCCATACACAAGGCTGCGATAGGCCCGAAAAGCTTCCCGACTGAGTTCGGCCATCGCCGCGCGGAATTTTTCGAAATCCGCCGACGCCAATTGCGGCAGTTCGAGCGATCCCAACACCGTAGCCGCCGTCATTGCCTCGAGGCTCGCAACGCAGGTAACCGGATTCCCGAATTTCGAGGCGATCACCTCGCCCTGTTCGGTGATGCGTATGCGGCCGCCGACAGTGCCCGAAGGCTGCGCGCGGATCGCGTCGAAGGATGATCCGCCGCCGCGCCCAACGGCACCCCCGCGGCCGTGAAAGAGCTGAAGCCGCATGTTCGCGGCGGCGAACACTTCTGCCACCGCGAGCGCACCCTCGTGCAACGACCAGTTCGACGTCAGGTAGCCGCCATCCTTATTGCTGTCGGAATAGCCGAGCATCACCTCCTGCACCCCGCCACGCGCCGTTACCAGCGCCTGGATCCCAGGCAGCGCCAGATATTGGCGCATCACAGCCGGAGCTGCCTCCAAATCGGCGATGGTCTCGAACAGCGGAACCACCATGACGGGACTGGCCGGCGGGTCTCCGAGACGGTAGAGGCCGACCTCCTTCAACAGGAGATAGACCTCGAGCAGATCCGGTACGCCCGCTGCCTTCGAAATGATGTAGGTCTGGATGGCTTCCGGACCGAAGCGCGCATGCGCGTCGGCTGCCTCGCGCAGGATCGCCAATTCGCCCTGTGTCTCGACGGAATATGCGGCAAACGGGCTGTAAAGCGGCCTGATATGCGCAAGCTCCGACAAAAGCAGGCCCAGGCGTGCCTCCTCACCCAACGCGTCATAACGCGCCTCGACACCCGCAACGCGGAGCAGTTCGGCGACGACCCGCCGATGAACATCGGCATTCTGCCTCAGATCGAGCGTCGCCAGATGAAAGCCGAATGTCTCCACCGACCGCATCAGCCTGTCGGTACGTCCGCCGGCGACGATCGTCCCGAGATCGTCTGCCAATCCACCGCGCAACGCACGAAGATCAACGAGCAGCTCGGCCGCGTTCGCATAGGGTTCACCGGCGACCGTTGCCTGCCGCGGGGGGTCCGTGCCGATCAGCCGCCGGTAGGTTGCGGCGAGGCGCGCATAGATGCCCGTGATCGCCCGCCGATACGGTTCGTCTGCCCGCTGCGGCGAGATATCGCCCGATTTCTCGGCAAGCGCGCGTACGGAAGCGGCAATCGGAGTCAGCAGATCCGAGACCGAGAGCAAGCCCCCGAGATGGTGGAGCTCATCCAGATAATGGCCGAGCGCCACCCTCGCCTGCTGATCGAGCGCGTAGCGCAGAATCGCCGCCGTCACATTCGGATTGCCGTCGCGATCGCCACCAATCCAGCTTCCGATCTTGAGGAAGGCCGGCAGCGGACGGTCGATCAGCGCCTCCCATCGCGCATGCAGACGCGGCACGAGCGGAAGAAAGCTGGACTGGAAATATGAAAGCGCATTCTCGATCTCGTCCTGCACGAGCCGGCGGACATTGCGGAGCGGCCGCGTCCGCCAGAGAAGCGTGATCTGGCGCAAGAGATCGGCTTCGATCTCGCCGGGCTCCATGAGGGCGCTGGGCGTGCCGGCGACATCCCGCTCGGCCAATAGCGCCGTGATCGCGGCCTCTCGATCGATGAAGCTCTTGCGGCGCACCTCCGTGGGATGGGCAGTCAAAACAGGGGAAATCAGCGCGCAGTCGAGAAGAGCCGCCACACGATCGCGGTCGATGCCGCCGCTCTCCAGCGTTTCCAGCGCCGATGCCAGAGTCGCCCGCGATTGGGCCAAAGGCGTCGAACGATCTTCCGCCAGATTGGCCAGCTGCGAGAACAACATGAAGGCGCGGACGAGCCGCAGCGTATCGTCCGGGCTGAGGCGAAGCAGCCGGGCGTCTAGGCTCGGCTCGGAAGCATCGACGCTCGCACGATGCGCCGCCACGGAAACACGACGTACTGCTTCGATCTCGGCAAAGACCGCCTCCCCATCCTGCGTGCGAATGACGTCGCCCAAGAGACGGCCGAGATAACGAATATCCTCACGAACCGATGCCAAGGTCGCTCCATTCGATGCGTGATCCGACGGCGATTCTGGAACGACCCATGCGGCTCGTCAAACCTCCTCAGCGCCGCCGCAAAGGGCATCAATGATCGACCGCAAATCGAAACGTCCGCGCTTCAGGTCATGGCGCGCATTCTCGATAGGAATAAGCCGGCAAGGGGCTGGGATGGCTGCGATTGCCGACCGGAGCTCCTCGATCGAACCGAACGGGTCGGCCGACCCATGGACGAACACGGACGGCGCCTGCAATCTGGGAAAATGCTGCGTGCGAAGCTGCTCCGGTCTGGCTGGCGGATGGAGCGGGTATGACAGCAGGAGCAACCCACTTACAACGTCCGGCTCGTCGGCAGCCAGCATGCTTGCTTGCCGGCCCCCATAGCTGTGACCGCCGAGATAGACCTGCCCGCTCACCGTCTCGCGCAAGGCGGCGACGGCATTTCTGAGGCCGGTGCGATCGGCGGCGGCGGAACTCGGCGATGGAGGCCCCGAAGGCCGGCGCTGCCGGAACGGCAGGTCGCAACGCAGCACGGTCATTCCGGCCTCGCAGAACGCATCGGCGACAGCCACGAGCAATGGCGCGTTGCGATCGCCTCCCGCGCCATGGGTCAGGACCAAGCCTCGCCCAACTTCGACATCTGGTCGTTGCAGAGAGCCTCGGACGTCGCCTTTCTCGACAGGTGTGACGCTCCATCCGGACATTCGGAAGCTCCGCCTGAGGAATCGTGGACAGATTAGGGGAGCGTCGAACCGCACGCCAGCGACCCCGGGCTATGGACTCGGCTATGGACTCGGCTTGCATCCGAGCCGCGTTCGGCGCGAGAGTTCCGATGCGACGACAGGGAAAAGCGATTGCCCAAGACGCCCCTGATTCTGGCGATCGACCAGGGCACCACCTCGAGCCGTGCGTTCGTCTTCGACCCGAGCGCGACGGTGGTCACGACTGCCCAAGCCGAGTTTCCGCAGCGCTACCCCGTCGAGGGTTGGGTCGAGCATGATCCCGAAGTGATCTGGGCGACGACGCTCTCCACCGCCCGTCAGGCGCTCGGCGCCGCCGAGGCTGAAGGGGGAGAGGTCGTTGCGATCGGCGTCACCAATCAGCGCGAGACCACACTCGTGTGGGACCGGCAAACGGGCAATCCGATCTACAACGCGATCGTCTGGCAGGATCGCCGCACGGCCGATTTTTGCCGCAAGCTCGAGGCCGAAGGCGCAGGCGAGACCGTGCGGGCGCACAGCGGCCTGCTTCTCGATCCCTATTTTTCGGCGACCAAGATCGCCTGGATTCTCGATCATGTGGAGGGCGCGCGGAGCCTGGCGCCCACAGGGCGATTGGCATTCGGGACGGTGGACAGCTTCCTTCTCTGGCGCCTGACGGGCGAGCGGCTGCACGCGACCGACGCCACCAATGCCAGCCGCACCAGCCTCTATGACATTCACCAGGATGCATGGTGCGAGGATTTGTGTGACCTGTTTGGCGTCCCGCGCGTCATGCTGCCCGAGGTGCACGATTGTTCCGCCGATTTCGGCGTCACGGCGACCGCGCTATTCGGGCGCCCGATTCCGATTCTGGGCGTTATCGGCGATCAGCAGGCCGCCGGCATCGGCAACTGCAATTTCTCGGCCGGCGACGTGAAGACGACATTCGGTACTGGCGGTTTCATGCTCGTGAATACCGCAAGCACGCCGATCCGCTCGCGCAACAAGCTGTTGACGACGATCGCCTACCGGCTCGATGGGCGGGTCGCCTATGCGCTAGAAGGATCCATCTTCGTCGCGGGCGCGGCGGTGCAATGGCTGCGGGACGGACTGAAGGTGATCGCCGCGGCAGCTGAGACCGAGGGCCTTGCGCGCGGGCTTGCGTCGAATGGCGGCGTCTATCTCGTCCCCGCCTTCACCGGCCTCGGCGCACCCCATTGGGATCCGGATGCAAGAGGCGCCATCTTCGGTCTCACTCGCGCAACCGGCGCCGCGGAGCTCGCACGCGCCGCGCTGGAAGCCGTCTGCTACCAGACGCTCGATCTCTTCACCGCCATCGACAATGACGGCGTCGCGCTGAACGCCGCGAAGTTCGACGGGGGCATGGCCGCCAATGATTGGATGCTGCAATTCTTGGCCGACATACTGGCAAGGCCGGTCGAGCGCCCCCGCAATTTGGAGACGACCGCGCTAGGTGCGGCCTATATGGCCGGAAGAGGCATCGGCCTGTATGGCGATCCCCCCGCCTTCGCCGCTCTGTGCCGGACCGGCGCGCGATTTGAGCCCACGATGCCGGCCGCGACGCGCGACGGACTGGTGGCGGGTTGGCAGGAAGCCGTGCGGAAGGTAGTGAGGGCCTGAAAAGATGATGCAGGGACGGGAATTGAACCACCGACAGGGCGATTAGGGCCGCGGCAACGCCCGCACCGCCGGATCGGCGTAGTCAGCGGCCTCCAGCGCCTTTGGCGCGCTCGCTTTCCGAACTCGAAACGCACCACAGCGGCTTGGCTCGCGGGCGTGCGCCGCACTCTGACGCGCGCCCCAACATGAACGTCGATCGGGCTGGGCCCATCGAGCTTTGGCCGGCCTCGCCGCTTATTCCGCGCCTTGATCCGCCCCTGCATTCCGTCAGCCATGGCATTTCCCCGCCGCTTGCATACTGGAGTATGCAACGAATGATTGCGGCGTGCTAGTCGGATGCGTCCATGATGCGGTCGCCGAACAATATCGACATATAAACGCGGCCGCCATAAAGGCTGCGCATTTAGTCTTGAGCCTGCAACTTGGGCATCGACCTCGCTCGCAACCGGATCTATGCTCGCTTCGGTTGTTGGGGCCAATAATCGAGATAAGCAGGGCAAGGGGATGAAATATCTGCCCTTCGTCTGGGCCGCGCTCTGGCACAAGCCGCTCAGAACGGTTCTTACGCTCCTCTCGATCGTTGTCGCCTTCCTGTTGTTCGGGCTGTTGCAGGGTGTCAACCAGGCATTCACCGGCGCCGTCGTGATCACCAGTGCGGATCGTCTTCTGGTCTCGAGCAAGTTCAGCTTCCTTGAGCCTTTGCCGATCGCGTATCTGGGTCAAATCGAGGCGGTACCGGGCGTCAAGCGCGTGGCCTATCTCTCGCAGTTCGCCGCCTATTATCAGGACCCCAAGAACTCGATCTTAGTCACCCCGATCGAGAGCGATCGGCTACTGCCCGCCTATCCCGAAATCCGCGTGTCCAAGGAGGCGGTGGCGGCCCTGAAGACGACCCGAACCGGCATGCTGGTCGGCAAGCTGGTCGCCGACGCATTCGGCTGGAAACCCGGGGACCGAATCCCGCTGCACAGCTCGATCATCAAGGCCGACGGCAGCACCGACTGGGCCTTCGATGTCGTCGGAATCTACGATTCGCCCGATTCTCCTAGCCTGTCGGCATTCGTCTTTCCGAACTACCAGTATTTCGACGAGGCTCGCGCCTATGACAAGGGGACGGTTCTCCGTTTCGTGGTCCAGGTGGCCGATCCGGCGCGGGCTGCCGAAGTGGCGAATGCGATCGATCGGCTTTTCTCCAACTCGCCGGGTGAAACCAAGACCCAGTCGCAGCGGGAATATTCCCAATCTCTTTTGAAGCAGTTCGGCGAAATCAATCTCGTTCTCGACGCGATTGTGGCCGCCGTGTTCTTCACGCTACTGCTGATTACCGCCAACACGATGATGCAGTCGGTGCGGGAACGCATCCCGGATTTCGCGGTCCTGAAGACGATGGGCTTCTCCGACCTTGGCGTTCTGGCGTTGGTCTTGGCCGAAGTCGCGCTCCTCTGCGTCGTGGCCGCCGGACTCGGCTTGGCTCTGTCGGTGCCGCTCGTGCCGATTCTGACCAACAGCGTCGGCGTGCCGCTTCAGCTGCCCGCCAAAGTCGCGGCTGCGGGTATGGCCGCAGCCCTCTTGGTCGCACTGATCGCCGGCCTGCCTCCGGCGCTGAGGGTCAAGCGGCTGGCGATCGTCGATGCGCTGGCGGAGCGTTGACGTGATGAGCGCATTTTCGCAGATGGGCGCCGTGCTGCGGATGAATATCGCCAGCCTCCCCGGCCGGGTCGGCTCTTCTTCGGTTATCGTGATCGGCATCGCCGGTGTCTCGGCGGTGCTCATCTCGATCCTTTCGATGGTGACCGGGGTCGTCAATATGGCGGCGGCAACCGGACGTCCGGACCGCGCGATCGTCCTGCTCCGGGGCTCCGACGCCGAGTTGCCGAGCGTCCTGTCGCGCGAAGCGGTCACGACCATCACGGATGCGCCGGGCATCGCACGCGACTCTGCGGGCAAACCGCTCGCCTCGGCCGATATCCTGCTGATCGTCGATATTCCGCGGGGCGACGGGACGACGGCCAACATGACGCTCCGCGGGATCGGTGCCGAGGGCCTCGCAGTGCGGCCGGAGATCAATCTCGCCTCCGGACGTATGTTCCGTCCAGCGGTTCACGAACTGATCGTCGGTCGCTCCGCAGAAAACCGCTTCACCAGCTTGGCTGTAGGCAGCCGTTTGATGCTGCGAGGCAGCGATTGGACGATCGTCGGCAGTTTCGACAGCGGCGGCGACGCCCGGGAATCGGAACTCATCGGCGATGCGGAGACGATCGCGTCAGCGCTGCGCCGGGACGCGTTCCAGAGCGTCACCGTGCTCCTCGACTCTCCAAGCGCATTCGACCGCTTCAAGGATGCTCTCACCGCCAACCCGACTCTCGCCGTCGACGTTACGCGCGAGCCCGATTTTCTACGCCAGGAGATCAAGCCGCTGACCGGGATCCTGCTGCCTGTCGCGGTGATCCTCGGCGCAATCATGGCCATCGGCGCGACCTTCGGCGCGCTCAATTCGATGTATGCTGCCGTGGCGACCCGGACGCGCGAGATTGCAACGCTGCGCGCAATCGGCTTCGGGCCTAGCGCGGTGGTCCTCTCGATTCTGGCCGAAGCTGTGATGCTCGCAATGCTCGGCGGCCTCGCGGGCGCCCTCTTTGTGCTCGCGTTTTTCCAGGGGAACATCGTCACGACGACCAACGGCGGTTTTGGTTTGACGCAGACGCTGTTCCGCATGATCGTGACGCCGGAACTCGTCGCGGTCGGGGTCGCATTGGCGGCCTTCATTGGACTCATTGGCGGCCTGTTCCCAGCCATTCGGGCAGCGCGCCTGCCCGTCGCCGTCGGCCTGCGAGCGACTTTCTGAGGAGAAGAATAAGCCAGGAGGCTACAGCCATCCTTAAGCCGGTGGAGATTCGGGTTACCGACTTCCACCCTGCAAACCTGCGGGAAACTACCGTTCGCCCGCCGGTCCGATGCGTGATTTGACTTACTCAGGCGCCTACGCCCCTTCCACCTTCTCTGGTGGTGCGTTTGGCGCGCCGAGCCCTCGTTCGAATTGGCGGCGCCCCGCGTCGACCTTTCCGAGGACGATAAGGCGTATCACATCATCGCCGATCTGCCCGGCATGACCGAAAGCGACGTCAACGTCGCTCTTTCGGGCGACATGCTCACGATTTCCGGCGAGAAGACGGAGGAGAAGGAAGAGAAAGATCGGAGCTACCATTTCGCCGAGCGCCGCGCCGACCGCTTCCAGCGGTCGTTCAATTTGCCGCCGGGCATCGACCGCGACCGGATCGAGGCCAAGCTCAAGAATGGCGTCCTGGCCTTGACCCTTCCGAAAACGGCTGAGGCGCAGCAGCAACAGAAGAAGATTGAGGTCAAGAGCGCCTGATGGAGGGCAGACTTGCGCGGCGGCGGACAGCAGCCCGCCGCCCGCCCTGATCCTGCTTTCGATCTACACCTTCATCGCGTCGCAAAACCTGCTTCGCCCTTGAGCGCAGTCGGCTGTCGATCGCAGAGCCGAAACAACGGGTCGGAGCGTTGAAACGCGAATAGGGGTTGCGCCGGACCTGGGAGCGCGACGATCGACGCCACGGCGGCGCGTCTTAGTTCCGTCGGACATATTCGCCCGGCGCGTCGCCGAGCAGCGGCAAGCCTGCGGCCGGAGCGCCCATTTCCGGTGGTGACTGCGGCGCTCCGCTCCGTGATGAGAGCCAGCCGATCCATTCCGGCCACCAGGAGCCGTCCTTCCGCGGCGCCGCCCTCGCCCACGCCTCCGGATCCACATAATGGCCCCCGGCCGGGCGCGTCATGATCTGAAAGCTTCTGCCCTGGTGGCCCGGCTCCGACACGATGCCGGCATTGTGTCCCCCGGTCGTGAGCACGAAGGTGAGTTCCGCCTCCGTCAAAAGCCCTATCTTATAGCTTGAGCGCCACGGCGCGACATGGTCCTTAACGGTTCCTACTGCAAAGATGGGAAGGCGGACGTCGCTCAAGGCTACCGGCCTGCCGCCGGCGACGAAACGTCCTTCGGCGAGCTCGTTGTTCAGGAAGAGCCGCCGCAGGTACTCGGAATGCATCCGAAACGGCATCCTCGTCGCGTCCGTGTTCCAGGCCATCAAGTCGATCATCGGCGCTCTTTCGCCCATGAGATAATCGCGCGCCATGCGAGACCAGATCAGGTCATTCGAGCGCAGAAGCTGGAAGGCGCCGGCCATCTGCGCCGAATCCAGATACCCATGCTCCCACATCATGTCCTCCAGGAAGCTGAGCTGGCTTTCGTCGATGAAGAGCATAAGCTCTCCGGCTTCGGTGAAGTCAGTCTGCGCTGCGAACAGCGTCATGGACGAAAATCGCTCGTCGCCGTCCCGCGCCATCGCAGCCGCTGAGATCGCGAGCAAGGTTCCACCGATGCAATAACCGACGGAGTGGATTTTTCGATCGGGAACGATGGCGCCGACCGTATCGACCGCCGCCATGACGCCGAGCAGACGATAATCCTCCATCGAGAGGTCTCGGTCGTCCGGTCCCGGATTTTTCCAGGAGATCATGAAGACGGTGAACCCATTGTCGACCAGGTATTTCACCAGGGAATTCCCCGGCGAGAGATCGAGGATGTAGTATTTCATGATCCAGGCCGGCACGATGAGGATTGGCTCGGGCCGCACGACCTCGCTTGCCGGCGCATACTGAATCAGCTCGATCAGCCGGTTGCGGTAGACCACTTTCCCGGGGGTCACCGCGATGTTCGCGCCGACGCGAAATGCGTCTGCTCCAACAGGCTTTCTTCCTCCGGCGAGCCGCTCCCAATCCTCGACGAAATTTCGGGCGCCCAGGACGAAATTCATGCCGCACGACGACAGCGTCCGTTCGAGGATCTCCGGATTGAGAAGCGGGCAATTGGACGGGGAAAACATGTCAAGGATTTGTCGCGCGCCGAACTCGACCATCCTTTCATGGTGGCGCGTCACGCCGCGAACGCCGGTGGTCGCATTGTGCCAAAGTTGCTGGTTCAGCAGGAACCCCTGGTAGACCAGGTTGAAGGGCCACCTCTTCCAAGCGTCGCTCCGGAAACGGTTGTCCTGGGGCAGAGGATCGATGCATGGAATCGAGTCCGCCGCTGGGTCAAGCGCAAGGCCGGCCGCGTAAGCGACGTAACGAGCGCCTTTCCTGGCGGCCTTGATGCCGAGCTGAAGGCGCTTTCCAGGAGAGAAGCCCAGATGCGTCGCCCAATCCAAGTAGGCGGCGAACAGCGATGCGGGAGAGAGACCCACGGTGGCGCGGGCCAGCAAGGCGTGCAGCGATCGGTCCACGACCTCGGCGAGGATCTCGGTTCCGTACCAGCCGCGATCGCGCTCCGGCTCGATCGCCATACCCTCAGGCCAACACATCGGCAATGGGTCGACGCAATCCGTCAGGCGGAAGAGTGCTCAGCCTCGGTTTCCTCTCCCGACCACACAACGCGCGCCCCGGGGCCTCCAGGTGCGCGACGTCGCCTGCTCCGTCTTCTCGACGACTTCCAATCCCGTGGCGCTCATCTCATTCCTCCTCGATCATTCGCTTCGCCGCGCGGTCTCGGCTCGTCCTGAGCCGCGGCTCTCCGCGACCACGATCGTCTTCACATTGACGAACTCTTTGATGCCGTAATGCGACAGCTCGCGGCCGTAGCCACTCTCCTTGACGCCGCCGAAGGGGAGCCTAGGGTCGGACTGAACCACCCCATTAACGCAGACGGAACCCGCATCGATCGCCTCGACGGCGATGCGCTCGCCGCGGGCGAGATCGCGCGTAAACACGCCGCCGCCCAGCCCGAAGACCGATGCGTTCGCGGCATCGATCGCCGCGGCTTCGTCCGCTACCGAGATAATCGCGGCGACCGGCCCGAACATCTCCTCATCGTAGGCCGGCATGCCGGGCCGCACGTCGCTGAGGACGGTTGGCGGATAAAAGGCGCCCGGCCCTTCCGGGATCGCGCCACCGCAAAGACAGCGCGCGCCTTTGGCGACGCTCGCTTCCACCTGCCGGTGCAGCGCATCGCGAAGGTCATGGCGCGCCATCGGACCGACTTCGGTGGCCTCGTCCATTGGATCGCCCATCCTGGCTTTGCGCATGGCATCGACGAAAAGAGTCTCGAATCGGGCACGCTGGCTCTCGACGACGATAAAGCGCTTGGCCGCGATGCAACTTTGGCCTGAATTCACGAGGCGGCCCCTGGCGCAAGCGGAGGCGGCGAGCGACACGTCGGCGTCGTCGAGCACCAGATAGGCATCGCTGCCGCCGAGCTCGAGAACGGTCTTCTTCAACATTTGGCCGGCCTTGCCCGCGATCGCGCGGCCAGCGGGTCCGCTGCCCGTCAGCGTGACGGCGCGAATGTGCGGATGCTCGATGATCGCGCTCACTTCCGAAGCGCCGATCAGCAAGGTCCGGAACAGATTGTCCGGAAAGCCCGCCCCGCGGAAAATCGCTTCTATAGCGAGGGCGCATCCCGGAACATTGGATGCATGCTTCAAGACCGCCGCATTGCCGGCCATCAGCGCGGGCGCGGCGAAGCGAAACACCTGCCAGAACGGAAAATTCCAGGGCATCACCGCAAGCACGACACCGAGCGGCTGAAAGGCGACGAAGCTCCTGGTCGGTCCCGTATTCATGAGTTCGTTTGCCAGGAAGCGCTCGGCATTCTCAGCGAAGTAGTCGCAAGCGGCCGCGCATTTCTGCGCCTCCGCGATGCCGTCTTTGACCGGCTTGCCCATCTCCTCCGCCATGAGGCGCCCATAATCGTGCGCGCCGTCTCTGAGCAGACGGCCGGCAGCGCGCATCAGCTCGGCCCGCTCCGCGAAGGTGCGACTACGCCAAGCTTTGAAGGCATCATGCGCGCGCTCGATCGCGTTCAGGATCGCGGCCGGCGTACACGCTTCGTAGCGCGCGACTATCTCGCCCGTTGCCGGATTGATGGAGGCGATCGCGCCGGGTCCGGCGAGCGATGCGCGGCCACCCGTGACCGGATTGTATTCGTGCTCAACCTCGTCGCGGCTCTTCGACATTTAAATCCTCGATGCTTCAGCCGAGATCGTAGGTCGCGATCCTCCCCCGGCTGCTCTTGGTTCCCCAGATGCCCGAGCGGAGGCATTCGAGCTGAACGATCTGGCTGTGGTCGAGAACAAGTTTACGTCCAGGACGAAACGGCGCACTGCCAACGCTTGCCCAGGATAACCACGCCCTGCCTCGCCTTTTCCGCCGGATAAACCTTCTGCGTCCATCGGCCGCGGCGCACGCGATCTTCGGGCATCCTGGTGCGTTTACCGCTCGTTCAATGCCGTCGGTGAAGGAACCTTGCCCCATCCGTTATGATCCGCGGCTGCGAATCTTCGATGAATCCTCCGGCGCAAAAAAGGGTCATCGAATGTCGATCGGGATTTTGCCGCCTTCATAAGTCGATGAATGGATGAACTGCCGCGATCTCCCCACTTCTTTCCGGAGATTTCATGCTGGATTTTCGTCCTTTGAAATTGCGATTACCCGCAGCTTTCCTCGACGGAACATTTCGGCGATTTCATCCGTCGAATCAGCATGGCGCATTCGGCGCCATGAACTGAAGGAGAAGGTTATGGCTACGACGTATGCCGAAACAAGATCGACCGAAGCCGCCGCGTATGGCGGGTTAGTCGACGCGATCGGCGGCATCGCCACCGCCGTGCTGGCGATCACGGCCTTGACCGGGTATTCCCCGGAAATCATGGCCGGAATCGCAACCGTCGTTTTCGGAGCGACGCTGCTAATCCAAGGCGGAACGATCCTTTCCGAATATGCCCACCTCGCATCCCCGTCCGAAGCGGGAGGACAGCCGATCCAGCTTCAACGGTTCGCGACGGGCGGTCTGTCTCCGATGTTCCTGATCGGAGCCTCGGGAATCGTATTGGGCGTGCTGGCGCTGCTCGGCATCTCGACCATATCGCTGATCGCGGTCGCGACCATCGCATTCGGAAGCGCACTCGTTTTGAGCAGCAATTCGGTGCGAGAGCTCAACCTGCTGCAGACGAGCATCCGACCGGCGACCTACCAGTCCACAGGCGAGCTTCTCGCGAGTGAGATGGCGTCGGGATCAGCCGGCGTCCAACTCTTAGCTGGGTTGGCGACGGTGGTCCTCGGGATCTTGACCGTGGCGGGACGCCCCGTCAGCCTCACCTTGGCGGCGCTGCTCGTGCTCGGAGTTACTGTTGTCCTGACGGGGAGCACGTTGAGCGCCCTGGTCCTGAGCTTCATGCGGACGCCGCGGATCTCAAGCTGACGAGAGGCGCGTCACAAATTTAGCTTCCCCTCGTTCGCGGTCCGGCGAGCGTGGTCGGTTCTCCTTAGATCGACCCCGCCGGATCGCGCGACCGTTTTGGACCCTGCCGTCGCGAGGCCGCGCGCCGAAGATGCCATTCATGCAAACGATGTTGCGCTATGCTCGGTCTTGACAATATAGTGGATAGTAGTCTGTGATATTTGACAAGGCAGATGCGACTATCGGAGCGCTTGTGAACCCACACCCACTCGTACGGCCTGACGTGGCCAACGTCATCGACCTCGCGGCGGAGCGACGGCGGAGATGCCTGTACGAATCGCCTGTGCCGGACATGCAAGGGCAAGCGGCGGCGAGCGAAGAATCCGTCGTCCCACTGAGAGTGCTTTTCGCTTTCGCGAATTGGCCCTGGCGCGGCATCGACATGGTAGGTGGCTGATGGTCGAGCCGATACCGCTTCGCAGGGAGGGGCGCAGGCTTCGGCGGCCTGCGCAGGTCGCAGAGGATTTGAGTCTTGTCGTCGCACGCAATCTGAAAAGGCTGCGGGCGCGCCACGGGCACTCGCTCGAAAAGCTGGCAAAACGTTCCGGGGTCAGCCGCGCCATGCTCTCCCAGATCGAGCTTGGCCGCAGCGTTCCCACGATCAATGTCGTGTTCAAAATCGCTCAGGCGTTCGGGCTGCCCTTCTCCGCCCTGCTGGTCGCATCGGAAGCCGGGACGGCCAGAATATTGCGGGTTTCGGAATCCAAGATCTTGGCTTCGAGCTCGGGCGCCTTCAGCACCCGTGCCTTGTTTCCGTTCGATTCAGGTCGCAAGACCGAATTCTATGAGCTCCGGCTGGCCGCCGGCGCGACTGAGGACGCCGACGCTCATCCGGCAGGCACACGGGAAAACCTTGTCGTCGTCCAGGGGCAGCTGGAGGTCGAGATCGGGGGCGTGAAGAGCCGGCTGGGCCCTGGCGATGCGATCCTGTTCCACGCCGACCAATCCCATACCTACCGCAATCCGTCGGATGAAGATGCGCTTATCTATCTCGTCATGACCTACGCCGACCTGCCAGGCTGACGTTTTCATACGCGTCACCGCTTCTTATATCCTGGACGAACGGTAGCTTGCCGCCTTATGACGGGGAGCAATTTTTCGTCTTCAGGGGGAAGTGAGACAGTAATGGTCGCGCATGCCGCAAAACGTGGCCGGCCGCGGAAGGTCCATGGCGCCGAGTCGGCCCAGGCGACTGGCGAGAATCTGGGGCTCGTCGTGGGCCAGAACATGAAGCGGCTTCGGAGCCGGCGAAGCCTGTCTCTCGAGGGGTTAGCCAAGCTGTCAGGCGTGAGCCGGGCCATGCTGGGCCAAATCGAGTTGGGCCGCAGCGTGCCCACGATCAATGTTGTCTGGAAGATCGCGGTCGCATTCCAGGTGCCGTTTTCGACGTTGATCTCGACGTCGGAGAGTGGCCGCATCTGGACGCTCGCGGCCAAGGACTCCAAGGTCCTGACCTCGGCCAACGGAGAGTTCAGCTCCAGGGCGCTGTTTCCCTTCAACCAAGAGCATCGGACCGAGTTCTATGAGCTCAGGCTCAAGCCGGGGGGCACGGAAATCGCCGATGCGCACGCGCCCGGCACGACGGAGAACCTGGCAGTCGTACGAGGCGCGCTGGAGATCGAGATCGGAAGCGAGGTCCGCAAGCTCGCGGCAGGGGATGCCATCCTCTTCCAGGCCGACCAGCCGCACACCTATCGCAATCCCTCCAAGGCGGAGACGCTTGCATATCTCGTCATGAACTATGTCGAGCCCACCGGCTGATCAGCCCAGCAGCGCACGGACTTCGCTGCGCAGGTCCCCCATCGCGTCCCTGCCGCGGGCGAAGCTTTCATCAACGTGCCGAGCTGGGTCGCCAGGAATTCGCATTGCCGCCGGATATCGGGGACCGCGGTCATTTCCCAGAAGGCGCCTTTGGTCACCGGCCCGACTGCGAGCAGCTTGCCGGAAATCGCGCCCTTCCGATTCTTGAGCGCGCAGCCCGAGGTGACGTCGAGACCCAATTTCAAGGGATCAGGCCGGACCGTACCGGCGTCGAGCAGGCTGCGAACGAGCGGATGCTCGATACGTGCATAGTCGCAGCCGGGCCCCGAGCAATTCACCACGCGCGCGACGCGCACGGTCTCGAGGAGATCGGTGGCGCGTCTCCTGTAGGCAGCCGGCTCGAGCCGCGTGAATGCGTCGGCCGGACGAAGCCAACCGGGAAAAGCACGGGATGAGTCTCGATCTTGCCCGCCTCATGTTCGACGGCCCGGTCGTCGAGCGGGCCGGACAGCCGCCGCGAGTACGGCGAAGCCCGGATGATTGCCCTTGGCGAAATCACGGGGCGCGTCCATGTTTGCGTATACATGGATCGCGCCCGCGCTCGCCGGATTATCAGCCTGCGGAAAGCGACCAGCCGCTCGACCTTGAGCGCCTTCGCGCGCGGTTGCGCCTGTCCCAGGCCGAATTTGCGCGCGCCTTTCACATTAAGCTCGGGACCGTCCGGGCGATCGAGCAAGGGCGCCGGAAGCCGAGCGGAACGACGCTCACGCTGTTGCGCGTGATCGAGCGCGAGCCCGAGGCCGTCCGGCGCGCACTGGCGGGGTTGGGGGCTTAGCTCGTTATCGCCGACCCTGGTCCTGTCGTCCTACCTCGGATTTGAAGCTGAGACACTACCGAAGCGCGTAAACAGGCCGAAACGTGAACCGTTTTGTCTAACTCGGAAGACACAATTGTCTAACCCGATTTCGACGCATCGCTAAGTCATTGAAAAGATGGTGCCCAGGGGCGGAATTGAACCACCGACACGGCGATTTTCAGTCGCCTGCTCTACCAACTGAGCTACCTGGGCGCTCGGAAGGGAGAGGCGGGTATAGGCAAAAGAGGGCGGCCTGTCCAGACGGGCCGGTCAATCCTCGCCAGGGTTCCCGTCGGACGGGCGATCGGCCCCGTCTTCGGGTGCGATAGGCCCTGGCACGACATAGCGCTCGCCCAGCCAACGGCCGAGATCGATGTCGGCGCACCGCTTGGAACAGAACGAGCGCAGATTGGGGTCCACGGGCTTACCGCAGATGGGACAGGCGCCGCCGCGCTTCTTTTCTTCGATCATGACTCCAGCTCCAATTCCGGCCCTCGCCGCTCTCGGCTGAGCTCGACGAGGCCCAGTCGCGACATTGGCAGGATCTGGGTGCGGGCGGGATCGGATGCCAGAGCGGCCGCCAGCGCGACCTCGGTACGCGACCGGTCCTCGGCGCGAGGCAACGATATGAAGTCGATCACCACGATCCCGCCTATATGACGAAGGCGCAGCTGCCGCGCGATCTCCTGGGCCGCTGCCAGATTCACGGCAAGCGCGTTGGCCTCGGAACCCGAATTGACGTCGATCGCCGTCAGGGCCTGGGTCCGCTCGATAATCAGGGAGGCCCCGCCCGGCAGCGGCACCCTGGGCTGCGCCAGCGCATCGACCGCCGAATCGACGTCGTGAAGGTCGAACAGCGCACCCGCGCCGGAATGTTGCTCAATCCGCGACAGCAGCGACGGCGCAAAGGCCTCGCACCAGCGCAGGACGGATTTGGACGCCGCAGGCCCGGCAACCCGAATGCCGTCGGGCGCAGGCAGCCCATGATCGCGGAGCAAGCGTCGCGCCGCGTCCGGCGCCGGCAACGATGCACCGGCCGCGACGCGCGCGCCTTCGGCCGCCAGTGCGGCGATCTCCGCGCGCCAATCCGCTTCGCCGGCGAGACTGGCCGCGGA
>DATGMP010000110.1:0-7588 GCA_035293565.1 Alphaproteobacteria bacterium
TCTGCTTCGTCAACAAGCTCGATCGCACCGGGGCCGATTTCTTCCGAACCGTCGACATGATCGTCGACCGGCTGGGCGCGGTCCCGCTGGTGCTTCAGCTGCCGATCGGAATCGAGAGCGAGTTTGT
Source organism: Alphaproteobacteria bacterium (assembly GCA_035293565.1). Classification (GTDB taxonomy): domain Bacteria; phylum Pseudomonadota; class Alphaproteobacteria; order BOG-932; family Roseiterribacteraceae; genus DATGMP01. The sequence continues at coordinate 128 of DATGMP010000110.1, forward strand.
CGGCGTCGTCGACCTGGTGCGGAGCAAGGCCGTGGTCTGGAAGGATGAAGGCCTGGGCGCCGCCTTCTACGAGACCGATATTCCGGCCGATTTGAAGGACAAGGCGGCGAAATGCCGTACCGCTCTCATCGAGCTTGCCGTCGAGCAGGACGACAAGGCGCTGGACGCCTATCTCGGCGGCGCCGAGCCGTCGATCGAGGTCCTGAAGGCCTGCATCCGCAAAGGCACGGTCGCGGGCGCCTTCGTCCCGGTTACCTGCGGCGCCGCCTTCAAGAACAAGGGCGTGCAGCCCCTGCTCGACGCCGTCGTAGACTATCTGCCGTCGCCGCTCGATATCGGGTCCGTCAAGGGGCACAAGGTCGGCAGCGATGCCCCGGACTCCCGTCCGCCGGCCGACGACGCGCCTTTCTCCGGGCTGGCGTTCAAGATCATGACCGATCCCTTCGTGGGCTCGCTCACCTTCGTGCGGATCTATTCCGGCACGCTCACGAGCGGCAGCGCGGTCATGAACTCGGTCAAGGATCAGCGCGAGCGGATCGGCCGCATGCTGCTGATGCATGCCAATACGCGCGAGGACATACGCGAGGCCTATGCCGGCGACATCGTCGCGCTGGCAGCGCTCAAATCAACGACCACGGGTGACACGCTTTGCGATCCGGGCAAGCCGATCGTGCTCGAGCGGATGGAATTCCCGGAGCCGGTGATCGAGGTCGCGGTCGAGCCGCGCACCAAGGTCGACCAGGAGAAGATGGGGCAGGCGCTGGCCCGGCTGGCGCAGGAGGATCCATCCTTCCGCGTCTCGGTGGACCATGAGAGCGGACAGACCGTGATCAAGGGGATGGGCGAGCTCCATCTCGAGATCATCGTCGATCGCATGAAGCGCGAGTTCAAGGTCGACGCCAATGTCGGCGCACCGCAGGTGGCTTATCGCGAGACCATCACCCGCCGCGCCGAGATCGACTATACGCACAAGAAGCAGACCGGCGGCTCGGGCCAGTTCGCCCGCGTGAAGCTAGTGTTCGAGCCCGGCCGATCGGGCTCGGGTTATCTGTTTGAATCAAAGATCGTCGGCGGTTCGGTGCCCCGGGAATATATCCCCGGTGTGCAGAAGGGGCTGGCTTCGGCCAAGGAGTCGGGCGTGCTGGCCGGCTTCCCGGTGATCGATTTCAAGGCCGAGCTGGTCGACGGCGCTTATCACGACGTCGACTCCTCGGTGCTCGCCTTCGAGATCGCGGCGCGTGCCGCGTTTCGCGAAGGCATTCAAAAGGCTGGTCCGGTGCTGCTCGAGCCGGTGATGAAGGTCGAGGTGGTGACGCCCGAGGATTATATGGGCGACATCATCGGCGATCTGAATTCCAGGCGCGGGCACATATCGGGCATGGACCAGCGCGGCAACGCGCGCGTCATCGACGCGATGGTGCCGCTGGCGAACATGTTCGGGTACGTCAACACGCTCCGCTCCATGAGCCAGGGGCGGGCGCAGTACACGATGCAGTTCGATCACTATGAGCCGGTGCCTCAGGCGATCGCCGACGAGGTCCGGGCGAAGCTCGCCTGAGTAGTAACGCTGATCTGAGCAACCACTAGAGACTTAACGGGCCCGCTGGGCAGGACACGGAGTAGAAGATGGCCAAGGCAAAATTCGAGCGGAACAAGCCGCATTGCAACATCGGCACGATCGGCCATGTCGACCATGGCAAGACATCGCTCACGGCTGCGATCACAAAGGTCCTGGCCAAGGCAGGCGGTGCCACCTTCACCGCCTACGACCAGATCGACAAGGCGCCGGAAGAGAAGGCCCGCGGCATCACGATCGCGACGGCGCACGTCGAGTACGAGACGAAGAACCGCCACTACGCTCACGTCGACTGCCCCGGCCATGCCGACTATGTGAAGAACATGATCACGGGCGCCGCCCAGATGGACGGCGCGATCCTGGTGGTCTCGGCCGCCGACGGCCCGATGCCGCAGACTCGCGAGCACATCCTGCTCGCCCGCCAGGTTGGCGTTCCGGCGATCGTCGTCTTCATGAACAAGATGGACATGGCCGATCCCGAGCTCGCCGAGCTGGTCGAGATGGAGATTCGCGAGCTCCTCAACAAGTATGAGTTCCCCGGCGACGATACGCCGATCGTGAAGGGCTCGGCGCTGTGCGCGCTCGAGGATCGCGAGCCCGCGCTCGGCGAGGACGCGATCAACGAGCTGATGACCCAGGTCGATGCTTACATTCCGCAGCCCGAGCGTCCGAAGGATCGGCCATTCCTGATGCCGATCGAAGACGTCTTCTCGATCTCCGGTCGCGGCACTGTGGTCACCGGTCGCGTCGAGCGCGGGATCGTCAAGGTCGGCGAGGAAATCGAAATCGTCGGGCTGCGTCCGACTCAGAAGACGGTCGTGACCGGCGTCGAGATGTTCCGCAAGCTGCTCGATCAGGGCGAGGCCGGCGACAATGTCGGCTGCCTGCTCCGCGGCACGAAGCGCGAGGAGGTCGAGCGCGGTCAGGTTCTGGCGAAGCCCGGCTCGATCACCCCGCACACCAAGTTCACCGCCGAGGCCTACATCCTGACGAAGGAGGAAGGCGGCCGTCACACGCCGTTCTTCACCAACTATCGGCCGCAATTCTATTTCCGCACTACGGATGTCACCGGCATGGTGAAGCTGCCGGAGGGCACGGAGATGGTCATGCCCGGCGACAACGTCTCGATCGTCGTCGAACTGATCGCTCCGATCGCCATGGACGAGGGCCTGCGTTTCGCCATCCGCGAGGGCGGCCGCACGGTCGGCTCGGGCGTCGTCGCCAAAATCATCGAGTAGCAACGGTCGAGCAGGGCGCCGCGGCGCAAGCAGGACAGAAGAAATGGATACCCAAAGCATCCGCATACGCCTGAAGGCGTTCGACCATCGAGTTCTCGATCAGTCGACCAGCGAGATCGTCTCCACGGCCAAGCGCACCGGCGCTCGGGTCCGCGGACCGATCCCGCTGCCGACCCGGATCGAGAAATTCACGGTCCTGCGGGGCCCGCACATCGACAAGAAGAGCCGCGAGCAGTTCGAGATTCGGACTCACAAGCGGCTCCTCGACATCGTCGACCCGACGCCTCAGACGGTGGACGCGCTGATGAAGCTCGATCTCGCCGCCGGTGTCGATGTCGAGATCAAACTCTAAGGGCGGATGATGGCAACCGCACAACAGCAGCAACGCACGGGGCTGGTCGCCCAGAAGGTCGGGATGACCCGGCTCTTCAATGCCGAAGGCGACCAGGTGCCGGTCACCGTGCTGAAGGTCGACGAGTGCCGGGTGATCGCCCAGCGCACGGCCGATACCAACGGCTATACGGCGATCCAGATCGGCGTCGGCAAGGCCAAGGTCAAGAACCTCTCCAAGGCCATGCGCGGCCATTTCGCCAAGGCGAAGGTCGAGCCGCGCAAGAAAGTGGTCGAGTTCCGGGTGAGCCCCGATGCGCTGGTCGATGTTGGCGCGGAGATCACGGTGGACCACTTCGTCGCCGGTCAGCATGTCGACGTGACGGGGATCACGATCGGCAAGGGCTTCGCCGGCGGAATGAAGCGCTGGAATTTCGGCGGCCTGCGCGCGACGCATGGCGTGTCGGTCTCCCACCGCAGCCACGGCTCGACCGGCAACCGCCAAGATCCGGGTCGCACCTTTCCGGGCAAGAAGATGGCCGGCCATCTCGGCCATGAGCAGGTGACGACGCTCAATCTCAAGGTCGTGTCGATCGATGCGGACAAGGGCCTGATCATGATCAAAGGCTCCGTGCCTGGGTCGGACGGCGGCTGGGTGCTGGTGCGGGACGCGGTCAAGCGTCCACGATCCAAGGATCTGCCTTTCCCGGCCGCGATCCGCGCGTCGGCCGAAGCGGCGGCTCCGGCAGTTGAGGCCGCGCCAGAGGCTCCGGCTGCCGAAACGCCGACTACCGAGGGCGAGGGCTGAGCATGAAGCTTCCCGTGAAGAACCTGGCCAATGAGGCCGTCGGCGAGATCGATCTCGACGATGCCGTCTTCGCCGTTCCGGTGCGCGAGGATCTGATCTTCCGCGCGGTCAATTGGCAGCTCGCCAAGCGCCGCGCCGGCACGCACAAGACCAAGGGCATCAGCGAGATCAGCGGCACCACCAAGAAACCGTACAAGCAGAAGGGCACCGGCCGCGCCCGTCAGGGCTCGCTTCGCAGTCCGCAATTTCGCGGCGGCGCTCGGATCTTCGGACCGGTGGTGCGCAGCCACGAGCACGACATGCCGAAGAAGGTCCGCAAGCTGGCGCTCAAGACCGCGTTGTCGGCCAAGGCGGCGGCGGGTCAGCTGATCGTGATTGATCAGGCGATCGCGAAGGATCACAAGACCAAGGCGCTCGCCGCGACGCTGAAGGCAATGGGTCTGGAGTCCCTACTGGTGATCGACGGCGCGGCACTCGACCAGAATTTCGTGCGCGCCGCGCGCAACATCCCGCTTGTCGACGTGCTGCCTGCCCAGGGCGCCAACGTCTACGACATCATCCGCCGCGACACTCTGGTTCTGACCAAGAGCGCGGTCAGCGATCTGGAGGCGCGGCTGAAATGACCGAACGCAAGAGGCGTCGTTTCTCCTTCGGCCGTAAGGTCGCGGAGCAGGCCGGCATCGATCCGCGCCATTACGACGTGATCACCGCTCCGGTGATCACCGAAAAAGCGACCATGGGCTCCGAGCACGGGCAGGTGACCTTCCGCGTGCCGCTCACGGCGACCAAGCCGGAGATCAAGGCTGCCGTCGAGGCGCTGTTCAACGTCAAGGTGAAGGCGGTGAACACGCTAATCCATAAGGGCAAGACCAAGCAGGTGCGCGGCCGGTCCGGCCAGCGCTCCGACGTCAAGAAGGCAATCGTGACGCTGGCGGCCGGCCAGTCGATCGACGTGACCACGGGAATCTAACGATGGCCCTCAAGCAATTCCGCCCCATCACGCCGGGCACCCGCCAGCTGGTGCTGGTCGACCGCTCCGAGCTCTGGAAGGGCAAACCGGTGAAGCGCCTGACCGAGGGTCTTACCAAGACCGGCGGGCGCAACAATTTCGGCAACATCACCGCTTGGCAGAGGGGCGGCGGGCACAAGCGTAGCTACCGGCTGATCGACTTCAAGCGCCGGAAGTTCGATGTGCCGGCCAAAGTCGAACGGCTGGAATATGATCCCAACCGCACCGCGTTCATTGCGCTCGTGACTTATGAGGATGGCGAGCAGGCCTACATCCTGGCTCCGCAGCGGCTGTCCGCGGGCGACACGATCATCGCGAGCGAGCGGGCCGACATAAAGCCCGGCAACGCGATGCCGCTGAAGAACATGCCGGTCGGGACGATCGTGCACAATGTGGAGCTCAAAGCCGGGCGCGGCGGACAGCTCGCGCGCTCCGCCGGCACCTATGTGCAGCTGGTCGGCCGCGATGCCGGGTACGCGCAGCTCAAGCTTTCCTCGGGGGAGCTTCGCGTCGTGCGCGGCGAATGCATGGCGACGGTGGGCGCGGTGTCGAACCCGGACAAATCGAACGAGTCGATCGGCAAGGCCGGTCGCAACCGTTGGAAGGGCGTTCGCCCGCATGTCCGAGGCGTCGCGATGAACCCGGTCGACCATCCGCACGGCGGCGGCGAAGGACGTACGTCGGGCGGCCGTCACCCGGTCACGCCTTGGGGCAAGGGCACCAAGGGCAATAAGACTCGCAACAACAAGGCGACCGATCGTCTGATCATTCGCCGCCGGAACAAGAAGTAGGCGACAGAGATGGCACGCTCAGTCTGGAAGGGCCCGTTCGTCGACGGCTACCTCCTCAAGAAGGCCGAAAAGGCCAGGGGCTCGGGCCGCAACGAGATCATCAAGATCTGGTCGCGACGCTCGACTATCCTGCCGCAGTTCGTTGGGCTGACCTTCGGCGTCTATAACGGCCAGAAGTTCATCCCGGTCATCGTGACCGATCACATGATCGGCCACAAATTCGGCGAGTTCTCGCCGACGCGGACTTTCTATGGTCACGCGTCGGACAAGAAGGCCAAGCGGGCCTGAGCGAGGGAAGGATGAGCCAGTCACGCAATCCGCGTCGCCAGTCCGAGACCGAGGCGCTCGCCTCGGTGAAGATGATCCGGACCAGCCCGCGCAAGCTCAACATCGTCGCGCAGATGATTCGCGGGAAGAGCGCCAGCGCAGCGCTCGCCAGCCTGACGTTCTGCGAGCGCCGCGTGGCGCATGACGTGAAGAAGGTGCTGCAGGCCGCGATCGCCAACGCGGAAAACAATCACCAGCTCGACGTCGACCGTCTCTATGTCTCGCAGGCCACGGTCGGCAAGGCGCTGGTGATGAAGCGGTTCCACACGCGCGGCCGCGGCCGCTCGGCTCGGGTCGAGAAGCCGTTCAGCAATCTCGTCGTCGTCGTCAGCGAGCGTTCCGACGCCGCCGAGCAGGAGAAAGCCTAACCCATGGGCCAGAAAGTCAATCCGATCGGCTTCCGCATCGGCATCAACCGCACCTGGGACAGCCGCTGGTATGCCGGCCGCGAATACGCCAACCTGCTGCACCAGGATCTGAAGCTGCGCGACTATCTGATGCGCCGCCTTTCCCAAGCCGGCGTCGGAAAGGTCGTTGTCGAACGCGCCGCCAAGAAGGCCCGCATCACGATCCACAGCGCGCGTCCCGGTGTCGTCATCGGTAAGAAGGGCGCCGACATCGAGAAGCTGCGCCAGGAGCTGTCGAACCGCACCGGTTCGGACGTGGCGCTGAACATTCTCGAGATCCGCAAACCCGAGATCGACGCCAAGCTGATCGCGGAGAACATCGCGAGCCAGCTCGAGCGCCGCGTCGCCTTCCGCCGCGCCATGAAGCGCGCAGTGCAGTCGGCGATGCGTCTCGGCGCGCAGGGCATCCGCATCAATTGCTCCGGCCGCCTGGGCGGCGCGGAAATCGCGCGCATGGAGTGGTATCGCGAGGGCCGAGTGCCGCTGCACACGCTGCGCGCCGACATCGATTATGGAACCGCGACGGCGAAGACCACCTACGGCACCTGCGGCGTCAAGGTGTGGGTCTTCAAGGGCGAGGTGCTGCAGCACGACCCGATGGCGCAGGACAAGCGCGCCGCCGAGGCCCAGCCCGCGCGCGCCTGAGGAGGAAATAGGGTTCCGTCATGCTTCAGCCGGCATTCAGCAAGTACCGCAAGGCGCACAAGGGCCGCATCCACGGCCTCGCCACCAGCGGCAACAGACTCGCCTTCGGCACCTACGGCCTCAAGGCGACCGAGCCGGGCCGGATCACCGCGCGCCAGATCGAGGCGGCGCGGCGCGCGATCACCCGCCACATCCGGCGCGTCGGCCGTGTCTGGATCAACATCTTCCCCGACGTGCCGGTGTCGCGGAAGCCGGCCGAAGTCCGCATGGGCAGCGGCAAGGGCAGCCCGGAATTCTTCGTCTGCCGCGTCAAGCCGGGCCGCATCCTGT
>DATGMP010000111.1:0-5159 GCA_035293565.1 Alphaproteobacteria bacterium
GGCCCCGCGATCGTGTCGCTGGTGACGATGGCCACGCGAGCCCCGTCGAACAGACTCGCCGCCTCCTCGGCCACGCGCTCGACGCCCGGTCCGCACGGCACGAACGAATCCGCAGCCCCGCAGGCCGAGCAGGACATCGGCCGCGCCTCCGAGTGACCGCAATGGTGGCAGAGGAGCCGCCCGGTGCGCCGGTGCTCGACCAGCCACGACGTGCAGTTGGGGCACGTGACCCGGTGGCCGCAGGTGCGGCAAAGCGTGAGCGGCGCGTAGCCGCGGCGATTGAGGAACAGCATCGCCTGCTCGCCTGCGGCCAAGGTCTCGGTGACGGCGGTTGCCAAGGTCTGCGACAGAAAGCGGCGGGCCGGCAACCTCTCTCGGCGCATGTCGATAAGCGTCACCGGCGGCATCGAGGCACCGGCATGGCGGGCCGGGAGACAGAGCCGGTCGTAACGGCCGGCCTCAACGTTGGCGACAGTCTCGAGCGAAGGCGTGGCCGAGACCAGTACGATCGGGAAGCCGCTCTGATGGGCCCGCGCCACCGCCATGTCGCGGGCATGGTAAATGACGCCATCCTCCTGTTTGAAGGCCTGGTCGTGCTCCTCATCGACGACGATGAGACCGAGATCGGGAAAGGGCAGGAAGAGCGCCGAGCGGGCGCCGACCACCACCTTGGACTTTCCCTCGGCCACGCCTCGCCAGACCATGCGCCGTTGGGCTTGGGTCACATCCGAATGCCATTCCGCCGGCGCGGCGCCGAAGCGGCGGCCGAACCGCTCGATGAGCTGGGCCGAGAGGGCGATCTCCGGCAGCAGAATCAGGGTCTGGCGGCCGGCGGCAAGATTGGCGGCCACGGCCTCCAAATAGACCTCGGTCTTGCCGGCACCCGTGACGCCATCCAGGAGTGTCGCCGAATAGCCCTGGCCGAGCCTCGATTTGAGCCGCTCGGCCGCCGCCGCCTGATCGGGCGAGAGGATGGGCGGCTGGCCGACCGGCTCAAAGGAAGCAGCCGGAAAGCGCGGCGGAATCATGACCGGCTCCAGCGCGCCCGCATCGGCCAGCCCGCGCACGACCGCAACGCCGCAGCCTGCGGCCTCGGCCAGCTCCTGCGGGCCCGCCGTCATGCGCTCGGCCAGGACCTCGAGCACCCGGCGGCGGGCGGGCGTAAGCATCAGATCGTCGGGCAAGGGGCCCGCCCGAAAGGCGATCGACGGGCGCGGCGGCTCGAGCGCACGGGGCGCCGTGAGGGACATGCGCAAAACAGTTCCCAACGGCGAGAGCGTATAGGCGGCAACCCAGTCGAGGAACTTACGATGCGACTCGGGCATGGGAGGCGCGTCGAACCGCTCGGAGATCGGTTTGAGCTTGGTGTCGGCGACATCCCCGATGCCCGCCCCCCACACCACGCCCAAGACTTCGCGGGTTCCCAGAGGCGCGGCCACATAGTCTCCGGGGACGAGATCGCGGCCCGCCGGGACCAGGTAATCGAAAGGCCCTGGAAAAGGATAGGGCAGCAGCACGGCATGACGGCCGGCGCTGTCGGGCTTTGCTAAACTGGCGTCGGACTTAGCCATGCTCTAGAATTGTGCCTTAAGGAATCGGCGCGGCTGATCCGCGCTTTTCGCAACCTGCCACGAGCTGGACATCCCGTGAAATTCTTCGTCGACACAGCCGATATCGCCGAAATTCGTGACCTCGCCGAGACCGGTCTGCTCGACGGGGTGACCACCAATCCATCGCTGGTCGCCAAGACCGGCCGGCAATTCATCGAGCTGGTGAAGGAGATTTGCGAGGTCGTGGACGGTCCGGTCTCGGCCGAGGTTGCGGCGACCGACTTCGACGGCATGCTGGCCGAGGCTCGGTATCTGAGCACGCTCGCGCCCAATATCGCGGTCAAGGTGCCCTTGACGCCCGCGGGTCTCAAGGTCTGCAAGACCTTGTCGCGCGACGGAACGATGGTGAATGTGACCCTCTGCTTCTCGGCCGCCCAGGCGCTTTTGGCCGCCAAGGCCGGGGCCTCCTTCATCTCGCCCTTTGTCGGCCGTCTGGACGATGTCGGGCAGAACGGCATGGACCTCATCGCCGAGATCGCCCAGATCTATTCCATGTACGACCAGTTCGACACGCAGATCCTGGTGGCCTCGGTACGGAACCCGACTCACGTGGTCGAGGCGGCGAAGCTTGGCGCCGACGTGGCCACCATGCCGCCTGCCATCATCCGACAGCTGTTCCAGCACCCGTTGACCGACAAGGGCCTTGCCCAGTTCGTCGCCGACTGGGCCAAGACCGGCCAAACCATCCCCAGGCTCGAGCCCGAGCCGGATCGCCGCACGGTGGTAATGTGACCCGAAGCGAGGGTACCGATCCCAAGGTCCGCAAGCGCGGTCCGGCCAAGGCGCCGGCCGATCCCGCTGCGGAGGCGGCGATCCTCGCCTATCTCGAGGCCAATCCGGATTTCGTCGCGCGCCATCCGGCATTGCTCCGCGCGTTGACGCCGCCGGCCGCGAATCACGGGCGCGGCGTGATCGATTTCCAGCGCTACATGGTCTCTCGCCTGCAGAGCGACGTCGATCTGCTGGCCGGCGAGAACAATTCGCTGGTCCACACGGCGCGATCGAACGCCCAGAGCCAATCGCGAATCCATGCCGCCGTCCTTGCGCTGATCGGGGCGCGGAGCCTCGGCGAGCTGATCGAAATCCTGACCAGCGACCTCGCCGTCATGCTCGATGTCGACGTGATCGCGATGACGGTCGAGGCCACGGGAAGCGAGGTGCCGTGTGTCGCAGCGTCGGGCATCCGCATCGTTGAACAGGGCTCCGTCGCCAAATGGCTGGGACGCCGCGAGGCGATGCTGCGATCCGCGATCGCCGGCGATCCCGCGATCTACGGACCCGCCGCCGGGCTGATTCGCAGCGAGGCGCTGCTGAAGCTGTCGGTCAGCGCGCGCACGCCAGTCGGCATGCTGGCCTTCGGCAGCCGCGAGAAGGATCTGTTCCAAGAGGGCCAGGGCACCGAGCTCATCTCGTTCCTGGGCGCCGTCATCGAGCGGCTAATCCGCGCCTGGCTGGATCTTCCCAGCTGACCGCCGCCGCCTCCGACCTCACCCTCCCCGTCGCCGGCGACCTGGCGGCCACCCTCCCCCGCTGGCGCCAGTGGCTATCGGTCGAGCGTCGCTTCTCGCCGCACACGATCGAGGCATACGAAAGCGACGTCGCGGCGTTTGTCGCTTTTCTGGCCGGCCATCGAGGACATGCGGTGAGGCTGTCGGATCTGGCCGATGCAGGGCTCGGTGATTTCCGAGCCTGGCTCGCAAGCCGCGCCGCGCGCGGTGCAGCCGCGACGAGTAGGGCGCGTGCGGTCTCGGCGCTCAAGAATCTCTATCGTTGGCTCGACCGTTCAGGCGTGCTGCACAACCCGGCGATCGGCGCCCTCAGCACTCCGAAGCTGCCGCGCAGCATCCCGAAGCCGCTGGCGATCGACGATGCCGCAGCGCTGCTTGATTCAGCCGAAACCTTCGTCGAAGAGCCGTGGATCGGGCTTCGCGATCGGGCGCTCTTCACGCTGCTCTATGGTTGCGGACTCCGCATTTCCGAGGCGCTGACGCTCGACCGGAGCGCGCTGCCGATCGGCGAGTCGCTCACTGTGATGGGGAAAGGCCGCAAGGAGCGCGTCGTCCCCGTGCTCCCGGCGGTCGCGCAGGCGATCGAAGCCTATGTCGCGGCCTGCCCTTACCAGGGCGGGCGTGACGCGCCTCTGTTCCTCGGGGCCAGGGGTAAGCGGCTCGACGCGGCGGTGGCGCAGGCCGCGATGCGGTCGTTGCGGCGGCAGCTCCAGCTTCCCGACAGCGCGACGCCCCACGCGCTTCGTCACAGCTTCGCGACCCACCTTCTCGCCGGCGGCGGCGATCTTCGCGCGATCCAGGAGCTCCTGGGTCATGCCTCGCTCTCGACCACCCAACGCTACACCGAGGTCGAGACCGAGCGGATGCTGTCGATCTATCGGAACGCCCACCCGCGGGCGCGGGGCTGAGTGCCGTTCCGGCCGAGAACCCGGCGCGGGTCGGTCCGGAGGATGAGGTAGCGCAATCGGCAGGCCGCCGCTCTTCGGTGGCGCCCCAGCGCGTATTCGTGAAGCCTCGACGGCGCGAAGGTCGTCCGACCTAGACGACGCGCCGCAATGTGTCCCGCACCGCCTCGATCAAATCGTCCTGGCGATAGGGCTTGTTCACGATATGCGCAGAGGGCTCGCCTGCCGCAACCAACTGACCGGCAAGGTCGCCATAGGCCGTCGCGTAGAGGATGCGCAGCTCCTGACGTAGCGTGATCGACATGGCGGCGAGCCGAAATCCGTTGATTTTGGGCATCACAATGTCGGTGAACAGAAGATCGAGCTTCGGCGCGTCTTTCACGACTTGAATAGCGGCGGCTGCGTCCAATGCGAAATTTGCGATGAAGCCGGCATGGAGCAGCATCTCCGTCGCGATCTCGGCGATCCTAGGCTCGTCGTCCACGACGAGAATATGAGCCGGATGACGAAAACTCTCCATTGGCCACAACTTCTCGGTTAGCGGCACCCCACTGATTCATATTGTCTTTAGTATCATCGGGAGCGCTTAAGGATTCACTAACGCGCCAACATCCAGGCGCTTGCCTGCAGGCGAGCAGCCGAGCGAATAGGCCGCATCTTCGCCCGTCTGACGGTCGCCGATTACCGCCTCTTAACTAAACCGCCCGATAGTGGGCACCGGGGGCTCAAGGCCACGACGGCTAGCGTCCGCCGCGGAGCGGGGGATTCAGCGGCCAAAGGGTTTTGGATGACAGCTTCGCAATCGCCGGCAGCGCCAAGCGACGACGCCCATTTGGACCAGGAGGCAGAGTGCGGCGGGACGGACCGGCGCGCGGCAAGACTGGCCGACGAGCTTCGCGTCGAGCAAGTCCTGCTGCTCTGGCGTCATATCCCGACGATCGTCCTTGGCAATATTGTCAATTGCCTGCTCACCACGGGCTTCTTCTGGAGCCTCGGCCCTCGCTGGCTTCTGGTAAGCTGGACCGTCCTCATTCTGGTCTTCTCGGTCAACCGGCTCCGCGCGTGGCATCGACGCCGGGGCCAACCTCGCCCGAAACGCATTCCACCTCGAATCATCGACAAAGCCGTCCGGATTT